>DEHD01000042.1 GCA_002351725.1 Prevotella sp. UBA2809 | reverse complement strand
GGGGAGCCTGCAGTGACAGTGGACTATAAGTGCCCTGTATGCGCCTTCTGGAGTCCGTATGACAAGCAGGCGCCGTTTGTATGCATTGAGCCTTGGTACGGATTGGGCGATCCTCGAGGATTCAAAGGGGAGTTTAAGGATAAGCCACTGATGAATCATCTGCAGCCTGGTGCATCGTTCATGAGTAAGTATACGATAACAATAGGATAATAAAAACCCCGCCAACCGGCGGGGCTTATCTATCTTTTTGATTATAATAATTTGGAATGTTTGTTCTCGGGCAGTGTTATCACAAATCGGCAGCCTGTGGTGTAGGTTGGGTCGATGGTGAGCGTGCCGCCCAGCAGCTGAGCCGAACGTCGCGCCACCGTAAGTCCCAGTCCCATGCCCTGTACAAAGGAGTCAATCTTGTAAAATCGCTCGAACACGCGCTCCTGCTGGTCGTGCGGTATGCCTTTACCCGTATCTTCAACTTCTATTTTCAGTTGTCCCTTTTCTGATTTTAATCTGATGGTAACGCTGCCGTTCACGGTAAACTTCAGGGCGTTGCTCATCAGTCGGTCCAGAATCTTGCGGATGGCCGCCGCGTTACTCTTCAGCCGGTAGCCTTCGGGCAGTTCGCTGTTTACACTCAGCACCAGCCTTCCTTGGTTCGCGGTCTCGCTGGCCTCTATGGCCTCCTGACAGATGGTAGGCACATCCACGTCGTCGTCCAACTGGTAAACGCTTTGGCTCTCGCTCTCCGACAGCTCCAGCAACTCGTTCACAAAGTTCGTAATCTCCGTGGTGTTATGACTGATGTCGGCCATGATGCGGTTGCGGTCTTCTTTACTCAGCTCGTAGTCGGGATTGCTCACCACCTGTGCAAAACCCGTAATGATGTTCAGTGGTGTGCGTATCTCGTGACTGATGTGCTGCACAAATGCCGTCTTCATGCGGTCCGACTCCTTGGCATGCTCCAGCGCTTTTGCCAGGCGGGCTTGCACACGATGGCGCACCACGATGTAAACGAAGAGCAGGAGGATGACAGCCGCCATAATTGCGAGTCGGGTGATGTGCTGTTGGCGCATGTATCGCTCGTTCTCAGCGGTCATCTCCAGTTCCTTCTGGTGTACAGCAGCTTCTTCGCGAGCTTCGGCGCTGCGCGAAAGCGTGATGGCCGAGTCGAGTTGCTCGGTGATGCTGATGCTCACGGCGCGGGCTGTGTCCAGTCGACCGGCCTTCATGTTCACTTCGTATTTCTTGAGCAGCATTTTCTGTATGTTCTCCAGCGAATAGCTGGTGCCGTAGGCCTTCATCATTTCGTTCATGCTTCCGAAGTTGTCGGCAGCATCCTGCCATCGGCCAGCCAATCGCAGATAGTCGCTGGCCAGTATGTTGCCTTCTGCCGTTTTAAAGAAACTGGTCTCGCAGAACTTCCTGTAGGCCTCGGCGGCTTCGTCCTTACGCCCCAGTCCCTCTAAGGCTCTGGCCATATAAATATCGTAGCGCGCCTGCTGCTTTTCGGCATAGTCGGGGCGCATGTCGGCCTGCTTCTCATAGCCGTCAATCAGTTGCTTCATGCGCTCAAGCCATACTCGCGCGTTCTCATAATCGCCTATTTCCAGATAGTTGTAACAGATGTTGATCACACCTACGATGGCATCGCGATAGCTGATGGCATTAGGGTGATGCTTGATGTTGTCGAGGTGGGTGCGATAGGCCTCTTCCAGACTGTTGAAAGTATTCTTGTCGCTCAATCCCAGTCGGCTCCTGCAGCAACCTATATAGATGAGCATATTGGTATATTCGCTGGTAGTGTCGCGGCCCAGACTTTTGAGTCGTTCGGTAGCGGGTATGGCCACTTTCAGGGCGGCTTCATATTCGGTCCATGTGGTCAGCAGTCCCGTCAGTCGGTTGGTGATGCCGGCATACACGCGCACGTCTTCGTCATCGGTCGAGTTCTCAACTGCCGCAATACCCGTCTTCCAATACAGTTCGGCCATGCGTTTCCGCATCAGTCGGTCGTAGGCATAACCCATCCAGTAGCAGGCCTTACCCTCAGAGAATAGACCATCTTTTCTCACGCTGTCGGTGAGCGTCAGAATCCGTTTGTAGTCCTTGTCGAGATAGGCTTCGTAAACCACTCGCTCTGCCTCTTCGCATCGTTTCTTAAAGTCGGCGTCGTCTTTACTGCATCCATTCAAAATTGGTATCAGGGTAATAGATAATGCCAGTATTAATAGTTTTTTTCTCATTGCATTTATAGTTCCAAAAATTGTCAAATTGCTAATTCTGCTGCAAATATATACAAAAAATCCCAAAGCGGGCCTCAACAGGCAGGGGGTGGCTATTATTTTTTTTATTGTTTCTTTATGGGGATTTCGAAGACGAAGCGGGTGCCCTCTTGATAGTCGGGGTCGTACCAGATATCGCCGCCAAGGAGCTTGGCGATGACCTTGCAGACAGAGAGGCCGAGACCTACGAGCTTTACATTGTCGCCCATCTCGCGGAAGGTGTCGAAGATATGTTCGCGACGCTCGGGGGCTATGCCACGACCGGTATCGGTGACGCTGGTGCGAACCATATCATTATACTCGGTGCAGGCCACGGTGATGACGCCCTTATCGGTGTACTGGATGGCGTTTTCGAGCAGATGGCCCAATAGCGTCTCAAGGGCCTCCTGATTGGTTTCAACCACATAGGCGTCGGACAGATCGGTCTCGAAGAACATGCGCACACCTTCCTTGCATTGCGGACGGAAAGAGTCGACCATGTGGCGGCAGATGTGGTTGGGCGAGAGGGTGTAGTTGATGGGTAGCGACTTCTTACT
This sequence comes from Prevotella sp. UBA2809, assembly GCA_002351725.1. Taxonomy (GTDB): domain Bacteria; phylum Bacteroidota; class Bacteroidia; order Bacteroidales; family Bacteroidaceae; genus Prevotella. The sequence continues at coordinate 79,668 of DEHD01000042.1, read as the reverse complement.
CTCGTAGAGTGAAAGCTCGGCAAGCTCATCGATGAGCTTGGTGATGGACTTAGAGCTGCTCTTGATAAGACTGCTTAGCTGCTCGCGCTCGTCGGCCTGAAGCTCGTACTCCTTGGTGCCGAGGATATCGCTGAAGCCCTGGATAGGATTGAGCGGCGCACGCAACTCGTTGGTGATATGGGTGATGAACTCGTTCTTCATGTCGAAGGCTTTCTCGGCCTGCTTGCGGGCCTTGTCGAGCTTGGCATTCTCGTGCTCAAGCAGCTTGATGCGCTGGCGGTGAACAAACACGGCCACGGCCAGAGCCAGAACTATTACTCCTATTATAATATAAAGGATGATGTGCTTAAGACTGGAGTTCTCTTCCTCAAGCATCTTCTGCTCGAGCTTCATGCGCTCGTTGTTCATCTGGACATAGCAGCTGTTTACCACATTGCCGTGGGATACAAGCACGATGGAGTCGTTTATCTTCTTGAACTTAGCCATATACTCGAAGGCCTTGGTATCGTCGCCCATGCGGTGATAGATAACGGCCATACGCTCGGCACGGCTCTCGGGGGCAAGGTCTTTACAGAGGCGCAGAGCCTCATCGTAGTTCTTATTGAGAATGTTATAGTTAACCTCGACAACGGGCTCGATGGTGCCGATGCCGTCGGTCTTCTTAAGCTCCATAAGCGCATTGTAGATGCTATCGTAGAGCTCCTTATTGTTCTTATTGAATGCGAACTGGCTGAGGCGGAACAGTGCCCTACCCTTGTGGATGGGCGCCACATTAGGCTCAGCCAGAATCTTATGGGCATACATTAGTCCGGCCTTCTGATCCTTGCGGTGGTTGGCTATCTTCATGAGTTCCTGCAGATCGTCGCCAGCACTCTCGCCAGGAAAGTATTTATGACGGAAATCAACTGCCTTTATGAACGTCTGCTCGGCCTCCTGATAGTCTTGCTTCTGGAGGGCGTTGACGGCCTTGGTGTGCAGGGCGATATAGTTGCCCCAAAGGCTGCTCTGGGCTTGGGCATAGTCGGCTATGCGATTGGCTATCTCCTCGGCCTTGACATAGTCCTGATGGGTGGCCTCGTAAGTACTCTGATGGCCCCAAGCGATATAGAATAATCGCTCGTTGCCCTGCTTCTGGCTCTCGCTCTTGATAATCTCGGTTACCTCGAGGAACTTGTCGCGCTCGGGAGTGCTGATGAGTCGCAACATCTCAGCCTGAAGCTTGGTCAAGTAATCGGTGCCTGCTCCTGCGGCCTGAACGGCGGGACTAACAAGGCTGAAAACGGCTAATAGCAATAGATAATAAAATCGGTTCATAAGCATGGAATCAGTAATTACGGGGGCAAATATACAAAAAAAATTGATTTTTGCTTGCATTTAAACAAAAATTTGCGTAACTTTGCATAACATTTATATAAGAACCTAATGATATTATATATGCTACGACTCTTTTTAATCTTACTATGTTTTGCGCTCTACCTGCCCGCGGCAAAGGCCCAGACAAGCGGTGAAAAGATTTACGACGATGAACACAAGATGGTGTTTGAACACTCAGACAACCTTTATCCCTACACGTATCTGGACGAAAAAGGTGAGCCCGCGGGCTACTTTATCGACCTGATAGACATGCTGATGACGGAGATGGGAATACCCTACGAGATAAAGCTGAAACCGCAGAAGGAGGCACTGAAAGACCTGAAAGCGGGAAAAGCCGACCTATGTATCGGTCTGGGTGACATTTACGACAGGCAGTTCGGACAATACGGAAAGATAACACTATCGCTGCTTACACAGAGCCTTGTGACACCGAAAAAGCAGGAGATAAAGGTGAAAGGTTTTGGCGACCTGAAGAACGAGAAGGTGACAGTGCAGGACTCGAGCATGTGCCACCACCTGATGGTGGACTTCGGATGGAGCGACAATGCCATTGTGAGCAAGAACATTAGGGAGTCGATAATAGAAATGAACAACACGCAGAAGGGCCAGATAGTATGGAACACGCCATCGCTGAAGTGGCTGATGAAGCACTACGAACTGAACAACCTGAAGATATCGCCCGTTGACATGCCGCACGGCGAGTGCAGATTCATATCAAACGACCCCTATCTGCTGCAGAATATTGAGAGATTCTACGAATACTTCTACAGCGAAGGCAAGATACAGAAACTGGAAAGGAAATGGTTTGACGAAAGCCCCGAGCCCGAACCCGAAGCGCAATGGCACTGGTATCTGGCTGGATTCGGAGTGCTGCTGATGATAGGAGCAATAGCACTGCTGCTGCTTGAGGTGCACCACAACCGCAAGGCCACACGAAAGTATCACGAACAGACAAAGAACCTGACTGAAATGGCACAGCACAACAAATACAGATTCTGGACATACTCTGTGGGCGAGCATAAGTTTATATGGCACAACGAGCAGGGTGCGGAGATAAAGACCTACACCACAGAGGAGTTTGCCAAGAGATACAACCAGACCGACTTTGAGCTGCTGAAGGAGGCTATGGGCCGACTGATAAACCAGCATAAGGATGCACACGGGCACGACGAGCAGGAGGAAGAGCTGGAGCTGAGAGCGCGCGACATTGAGTTCGGCGACATCGAGACGCAAAGATTTGTGGTACACCTATCGGTGCTGAGCCGCGACCATAACCAGAAGCCCACCATCATCATTGGCACGAAGAAAGACGTGACAAAGGAGATGGACATGAAACGACTGAATCAGGAGCTTTCGCTGAGATATCTGTCGATGTTCTATAACAACGAATCGGGAATACTGATATTCGACCACGACGGAATACTGCAGAATGCAAACCAGAAGGCATGCGAACTGCTGGCGTGGGACGTAGACGAGATGGTGAAGAAGCACACAAGCATTAAGACAATAATAGGCCCCGACAACAAGATAAAGATACTGAGCGACATAGACGGAATGAAAGGCATTTATACTGGAAGCGGCATAGCGGTTGACTACCAGGTGAAGACCATCATAAATGATAACGACAAACTTTTAGGACTATACGTATTCTGCATATGAAGATGAAAAACATAAGACTTACCGCAATAATACTGCTGCTGGCCATAGCTACGGGGGCAGCGGCACAGGCACTGAGCGAGAGATACAACAAGAACCGCCCGGTGGTGATAGTATGCAACTACAAGAAGAATGCCGGATACTATCTGGAGATAGCAAACAGGCTGGCACAGAGGATGGGCGTGGCCTATAGGTATGAGACAAACATGGGCGATGCTGGATGGGAGGCATTTGAGAACGGTGATGCCGACCTGATTCTGACTAACGACATGAAGTACAACTTGGGCAAGTACTACATATCGAAGAGTATGGTGAACTATCAGCGAGTGAGTGGTGACTCGGTTACAGAGATACACCTGACGGGAAAAGACCGACAGCTGATAGAGGCCATTGACGACTACTACATGCGAATGAAACAGGAGGGCGAGATTGAAGATATACTGACACGCTGGCTGAACCCTGAGGAGGCCAAGCCCGAAACCGATGATACGGCCATAGAGATAGCCGACGCCCTGCTGATACTATCGGGCATACTGATAGTGCTGAGCTTACTGCTGCTGTGGCATATACGCAACACGCGCAAGCATACTAAGGAGATAAAGGAGATGGTTAGCCAAGCCAAGCTGATGAGCGACCGCTATGAGAAACAAGACTCAAAAGCGGCAGAGGTGCTGAAGAAGAAGTACGAAGCCGTGATGAGCAACCCGTTTGTGGCAATAGCCTTCTACGACAAAGACGGACGACTGATAGAGATGAACGAGACGATGAAACGCTCACGCCGAGACACTAAGGTGTTACAGCGCCAACCGCTATACAATGCGGATGGCGAGGTATCGAACTACATAGTTGCCGTAGACAAACGGAAATTTACTATTTGAACTTAAACAAATTTACGAACCCGGTGGTCTGGAACACATCCTTCACCTCATCGCGCAAGCCCTTGACATAAATGTCGCAATGGTTGGCGCAGAGGCGCTGGTCGATGGCCATGAGTAGGCGTAAGCCGCTGGATGAGATATACTCCAGGCGGCTGCAGTCTATCACAACCTCAATGTTCTTGTATTCGAACAGAGGTTCTACTTCTTTCTCGGTCTGATGTGTTACCGAAGTGTCGAGACGCCCGTCGAGAATCAGCGTAACACGGCGTCCGTCATCCTTCCTGATTGTTGCTTCCATCTTTATCTGTTGTATTTTTGAGTTTCTTTATCATCGTAAGCACGTTATGGGCATCGGTGCGCTCATAACTTACAGAGTCCATATAATGGCGCACAAGGTGTATGCCAAGTCCGCCAGCTGAACGCTTAGCTACATAGCTATCAACGTCGACATCGGGCACCAAGGTGGGATCGAATGGACGACCGCTATCGCGAAGCACGAACCTTATCTCATCGTCGACCACCGTAGCCTCGAGCAACAGATGGCCGTGAGTGCCCTCGGGATAGGCGTAGTTTATTACGTTTACCACAGCCTCCTCGATGGCCAGCTGTACGGCCGAACGAGCCATCTTGTCGAATTGCATATCGTCGCAGATGGCATCGATGAACACGGTGAGCACGGGAATCTCCTGAACATCGTTGTTAAGCAATATGCTGCGGTAATAGAGCTTGGGGTCGATATTTCCACGATACTTGATGGCCAGCAGCGAGATATCATCCTTCTGCGGGATGCCGCCCACAAAGGTACGCTCGGTCTGGCGCATATCCTTGACAAGGGTGCGCGAGTCAAGACGACGGGCGGCCAAGCGGATGGCCTCTTTGAACATTCGCTCGCGACCGTACTGCTTGAGGTCGACGGTCTCGGCCTCGGTAAATCCATCGGTATAGAGGAACACGGTGGTACCTGGCATGATTACCATCTCCTGCTCGGAATAGCTCCACTCTGAGCGCAAGCCGAGAGGGATGTTATTATCGACAGGCAGGAATCGGGTGTTAGAGCCCACCAGCACAGGGGGCTCGTGGCCGGCATTAGAATAGAGCAAAGAGCCCGTCTCAAGGTCGAGCACACCCATGAACAGCGTTACGAACATGAAGGAGTCGTTGCTCTGGCACACCGAGCGGTTGATTGACTCTACTATCTGCTTGGGCGAGACATACTGCATAGAGGCACTGCGGAACATGGAGCGCGCCACAGCCATTACAAGAGATGCCGGAACTCCCTTACCTGCAACATCGCCGATACTGAAGAAGAGCTTCTCGTCGCGGATAAAGAAGTCGAAAAGGTCGCCGCCAACCTCCTTGGCCGTAACCACCTCGCCGTAGATATCGATATCGGTACGCTCGGGGAACGGCGGATACTGCTTAGGCAGCATGCTCATCTGGATGTCGCTGGCAATCTTCAGCTCGTGCTCCATAGCCGCCTTTGAGGCCGTAGCCTCCTTGAGTTCTTCAATATAGCCGGTAAGCGACACTTGCATATCGCTGAACGCCGTGCGGAGGGCATCAACCTCGCGGCTCTTCACTTTAGGCAGCTGGATATCGAAGTCGCCCTTGGCCACCTGATTGGCAGCGGTAACAAAGCGGTTAAGCGGGCGCATGTCGGAGACAAGGATACTGTGACACAGGAAGTAGATGAGCACCAAGCCTACAAAGAAGACAATAACAATGTAGTTGGCCAGCACATTACCATTGCGATAGATAATCTCGCCTGGAACAACGATTACCACGGTCCACTCGGTGTACTTTACAAACGAGTAGAATATCCAATGCGTCTCGCCATTCTTTTCTAAACGCCCCATACCGCTCTCGCCATCCATCATCTTGCGGGCGTAGCGTTCGGCGGGGATGTCATGGGTAAGGAAAGCCACATCCTGTATCTTCTGGTGCAACACGCGTTTCTCATCAGGATGGACAATGTAAGTGCCATCGTTGGAGATAATAAAGCTATACGACTGCTTCTTGAATCCCTTTTCAAAACGCTCGTGGTTCTCGGCATCAACACGCTGGTGGCGCAATCGCAACCACTCGAGCGACACGTCGGCTCCAAGCATACCTACCTTACGGCCATTGGCATCGCGGATGTGAGTCATGTAAGTAGTAGTTAGCTGTTGCGATGCAGCACGGTCGAAGTATGGCGGGGTCCAGTCGCCCTTCTCTTTGTCGAACGCTGTCTTATACCACTTATTAATAATATAGTCGGAATGGTTCTCGTTCATCTGGCGGCCTTTGACAACGCCCGAGGAATCGCGCCAAGCATAAATCTCGTAGTTATGCCCACGCGATGGATAGTAATCGGGCTCGAATATCAATCGGCAACTCGACATATACATGTTCTGCTTTACCATGCGCTCAAGGTGGGCTTGCAGCTTGTCAGGGTCGTTGAGATCGCGCTGAATATCGTCGAGGTTGTTGATGGCGCCAAGGTAAACATCGGAGAGAACACCACGAATCTTCTCGTTGGCATGCATGATGATGCCCTCGTAGCGCGATTCCGCCTCACGAGCCATTGAGTCTTTGGTAATGAAATAAACTACCGACATGATGACGGCCGACATAACAATCAGCACCATCATGATTCGAATACTCAATCTGTTAGCAAGGGTTAGCCTCTTCATTCGCTCCCAAGAATCATTTTTTTAGATTAATAGACTTTGCAAATATACAAAAAAAACAATACAAACAAAACTTTTGTGAAGAAAATTGTTTCTTTTTAAATAAAATCGCAAACAAAATCCGCTGACCCGGCAAGGAATCAGCGAGAACATGGTGATGATGGCGCGCTCATCGGGCGGGAGATGTTTTAGTGCTGCTCTGATAAGCTGTACCGTCTCGGGGTTGGTTAAGAAAACTAAGTCATAGATGACATGGTGGGGACATTTTGTTAATAACATCTAATTCTTACACTTTTTTCAAGAAAAACGCCGAAATATCGGTTTTTTCTTCGTATATTTGTGCCATAACAATAAAACAATCTAAATGCTACATTACAGGAAATACTTTTTGACATCTATTTTGGTGGTGGCCGGATTGGCTCTCACTGGCTGTGATAACAACAAGAACGAGATGTCGACTACCGAAGCGGAGAACATGATTAACGCCGCTTTTGAGGCTAAACAATTCGAGAGAATGCAATCGCTGGCCGACAGCTTGGAGAAGGCTGGCGTTCTATCGAAGGGCGAAAGTTACTACTGGCAGGGATATGCCAACTACCAGATGGGGCAGCGAGAACTGGCCGAGTACTTCTGGCAAGAGTCGATGAGAATAACAGAAAAGTCGACCGACGCCAACGATCTGTTTTACTACGCTAAGTCGGCCAGCTATCTTACCAGTCAGCTATGCCGCTATGCAGAATATGCAGCTGCTCTGCACACAGCTCTACCCATCATCAACCGACTGGAGAAGCTGCACTGCGACAGCACCAGCGAATATACTAACTTACTGATTTTTGCCGGATGCAGTCAGACTTACTTCGACAAAAACGACACCACAGCCATCAAAACGCTGGAACGTGCCTACCAGATGCACAAAGAAAGAATAAAGCAGAAGCAATCGAAAACGGCTTATCGTGATGCCGTGGCTGGTATCATCAACATTGCCTATATCACTGTGTATACCAAGGGATACGACAAGGGTATATTCTGGACTGATCGTATGAGCAACCTGCTGAAGGAATACCAGAAATTATTCCCCAAAGACGAGGAATATATAGACAAGCAATGGGCCAGATACTATATATTCCGCGCCACAGCACTCGAGGGACTTGGGCACCACCACAAGGCAGAAAAGGCCTACCAAACTTACCTTAAGAAACGCTTCTCGAACACCACCGAAGGACTGACCAATGCCAGCGACTTCCTGACAGTGGCCAAGCGGTGGGACGAGGCTGTTGCCAGCTATCGTACCATCATGGCTTATCTGAAGGAGGAACTCGACGTTTACTCGCTCGACAACATACAGCGATACCTGCTCAAGAAATATCGCGCACACCAGATGCTCAACCAGCAGGACTCTATCAACCAAACGGCACGACAGATATGCGAAGTGCTCGACTCGGCTATCATCAAGAACCGGCACCTCGATGCCAGCGAGCTGCACTCTATACACGTGAGAGACATGGAGATACTGGAAGGCGAAGCCCAATCGGCACGACAACGACAGATTTACACCATACTGGTTGTTGGAATTCTCATTATTGCATTCAGTATCTACAGCATCATCCGCTACCGAGCCAATAAGAAACTGCGAAAGGCTCACAACGAACTGAAAGTGGCCTACGACCAACTGGAAGAAACCACTACCATCAAGGAGCGTATGGAGAGTGAACTGCGCATTGCTCGCGATATACAAATGAGTATGGTACCAAGCACATTCCCACTCTACCCCGGGCTCGCCATGTATGCCTCGATGACACCAGCCAGAGAGGTGGGGGGCGACTTGTATGGCTATCTGCTTTACGACCAGAAGCTCTACTTTGTGGTAGGTGACGTGAGCGGTAAGGGAGTACCTGCATCACTCTTTATGGCACAAGCCACACGCTTGTTCCAGACGCTGGCAAAACAGGGTATGACACCTGCTGAGATATGTACTCGCATCAACGACGCACTTTCGGGCGAGGACAACGAGGGCAGCATGTTTGTAACCATGTTCCTCGGACTGCTCGACCTGCAAACAGGTCATCTGACCTTCTGCAATGCAGGTCATAACCCGCCAATACTGGGAGGTGGCGACAATGGTGGCGACTTTATCCCCATGAAGCCCAATGCCCCTATCGGCGTGCTGCCTGGTCTGGAGTTTATAGGCGAAGAGATTGAGAGTATTAAGGGTCGACCGTTGTTTATCTATACCGACGGACTGAACGAAGCAGAGAACCCTGCTTTGGAGCAGTATGGCGACGACAGGTTGCTCGAGTTCCTCAGAAACTGCAGCTACGAGTCGGCCCAGCAAGTGATAGAAACCATTACGGCCGACATAGAGCGCCACAGAGATGGTGCAGAACCCAACGACGACCTCACGATGATGATACTGAAGTTGTCATAATTTTATCAGGTGAAGTTTGTATTTATTTCCCCACAAACTCGCTGGGTGTGAGACCTGTGTATGCAGGTTTGCACTCTTAGTCTTACTGGTGGATGGAGTCCTGAAATTCCAGACATTAGTTGGCGGTGTTCCTGATAAGATGATTAAAGAATTACGATTTCCAACGCCAAGTTTTCCTGACGAGTGTTGCTATGGTATGTGTGATAGTACGCAGATGGAAATTCTTACCCATCACAATCAGCAATACGGCAGAAAGGATAAGCACGATTCCAACGGCGAGTCGGAAAGTGAGTAATTCGTTAAACACCATCACACCGATGGCTACTGCCGTCAATGGCTCCAAGGCTCCCATGATGGCCGTAGGTGTAGCTCCTACCTCGTGAACGGCGATGGTCATGAATACCAGCGAGAGAACCGTTGGCACCAACCCCAGCCAACAGGCAAAGAACCATGCACGGGGTGACGGCGGCAACATCAGATGCAGTTCTGGCGAAGTAAATGAATAGGCCAGCAGACACGTCATACATATCAGCAACACATGGAACGTGAGTTTCAAAGACGACATGCGGATGCTCGACTGGTTGACAATCACGATATAGATGGCGTAAGTCAGCGAGGAAACCATCACCAGTAGTACGCCCATCGTACTAAGCGCGACACCTGCATCGCCCTTGTATAGTAGACCGATACCAACCAAGGCAAGGATGATGGAAGTAAAGGTTGAAGCCGTAACCTTCTCTCGGAAAAATGTGGCCATAATGACAGCCACCATCACAGGATAGACAAACAGAATGGTAGAGGCAATACCGGCATCCATAAAGTGGAAACTCTGGTAATACGTGATGCTGGATGCTGCAAAAAGCATTCCGAGGGAGCCAAGAACCTTCAGCTCACCCTTTGTGACACTGAATGATTTACGCTGAACTATTAGCATGATGGCCAGCATCAGCACTGCCATGAAGAAACGATAAAAGAGAACGGACGCAGTGTTTACGCCTTCCTCATAAAGCGGCAAGGCACCAAACGGATTTGTGCCATAACAGACAGCCGCCAGTATGCCACAGATAATCCCCTTATGTTTCATTCCAACCATAATTGTCATTAATAAAGGCTGCAAAGATACGAATAATAAAGGGGAAATGAGTACTTTTGCCATCAGTTTTAATAGAATTTGTGAAATGGCGCCCCATCACACCATCGCAGTGGCTACAACTATCAGGAACGCCATGTCCCTAAATATCAATCTCCAAATCCTAATTATTCTCAAAACTTGCTAAAAAGATAGCGATTTTATGCTGATAATTGGTAATTTTGCCACCATATTTAAATGTATTTATGCAAAAGAGAATTTAAAAACAAATATTATGAAAAGTTTTAAGTCAACAGTAGGATTTTTATGCGCAGGCCTCATGAACACGGCACAGCTGCTGAAGCGTGCCATGGACGGTGCCCGAGAGGCTGGTGCCGAAGGCCAAGGAATAACAAACTAAAACAAAGAAAAAATAATCATGTACAGTTTGAATTATAAGGTAACGACAAGTGCCTGTGACAGCGAGGGACGGCTGAAGCTCTACTCTGCCCTCCAGATGATGCAGGACTGCTCCGAAATGTGGATTGATTCAGAGCTTGGCGTAAAACAGTACTTTACGGAGCAGAACATGGCTCAGCTGTTGGCAACCCGGCAGGTTGAAATTATCCGAGTACCTGAATACAAAGAGGAACTGAAGGTGACGACCTCCGTCTATGGCATGAAACCCATGTTCGGATTCCGTAACACGTTCATCTACGATTCATAGGGCAATCCCTGCTACAAGACATGGAGCATGGGAGCATTCGTTGACAAGGTGGCAGGAAAACTGAAACGCGTGGATGATGCAACCATTCAGTCCATGACACTGGAACCCCAATTGGAGATGAACTATAAGGACCGACGCATCATCCTGCCCAAAAGCGATGGTGAGGTGTTGGAGCCTATCAGAGTACTCCGTGCCGACATCGACTACAACAAGCACGTGAACAATGCCAACTATGTCCGCATGGCGATGGAACTGTTACCGGAGGATTACGTTGTAAGCGGTTTGAGGGTAGAGTACCGAGTGGCTGCCAAACTCGGTGAGATGCTAGTTCCTACCATCTACAAGAATGATAACGTGATTATAGTTTCCCTTTCAATAGGAGAAGATGTAAGTGCAATTATTGAATTTTCTTAACTATCGTAATATATGAAAGTATTATTAGTCGCAATGCTGCTGAGCGGAATGCTGGCAGGCTGCACAAACAAATACTGAGGACTTCATGGCAGCTGTCGATTTCTATCGAAACAGGAGAATGTGGATGCTGAGAAGATAGGCATCATTGGCATGAAAGCGTAAAACCGATAACATAATAAATCATAAAGCCCCCGAGAAGAAACTGGGCGCTCTGGAAATGAAACGCGTAATGACGGTATAGAAATGGAAAAAAGCCCCATTTCATAACGAAAATACACAGATTATTACTATCTTTGCAGCCAAAAATGGCTATGAGTATTGTATTACATAAGAAAACATTTCAAGAACTCACTACAGATGAGCTTTACGAACTGTTGAGAGTACGCAGCGAAGTGTTTGTGGTAGAACAGAATTGCGTTTATCAGGACTTAGACGGTGATGATCAGTGCTCTATTCATTTATGGTTGACCTTAGAAGGCAAGACTGTTGCTTTAGCTCGTGTATGTCCGGCAGGAACCCACATGCACGAGATTTCCATCGGAAGGGTTATCACCACAGAGCGAGGCAGAGGCTATGGCAAGCAGATTATGCTTTATGCCATCGACACAGCGGTAAAATGCTTCCATGCCACATGCATAGACATTGAGGCACAGGAATATGCCAAAGGCTTCTATGAAAACGTAGGATTCAAACAGTCATCCGATTCTTTCATGCTCGATGGCATTCCCCATATCAGAATGACTTGGACTAAGACATCCTGACACTGGAAATCGTAACCTTGCGTGCCTCGGCAATCCACTCACGATGTTCATCAATGAACCGCTCCACCTCCTTTTTAGGCATACCAATAGGTGCCGACACATGCACATCGCCATTTTTCACAATGCGCATTAACAGTCTTCTTGTTCTCCTATATGTTACCTGTATAGCCATATCAATTAAAAAAACGCACGCCCCCATGATGTGACGTAAAAAAACAAATCCCGCTGAGAATCAATTTTCAGCGGGATTCTATTTGGTCGAGGTGACAGGACTCGAACCTGCGACAGCCTGGTCCCAAACCAGGAACGCTACCAACTGCGCTACACCTCGTTTTCTCTTGCAAATTTCTGAGGTGCCTGGCGGATTCGAACCGCCGTAGACGGTTTTGCAGACCGTTGACTAAGCCACTCATCCAAGGCACCTTTTGTCGTTTGCGGGTGCAAAGGTACTAAGTTTTTTTGAACCCACCAAATTTTTTAGCTATTTTTTTGCACAACAGCATGATTTTTTCTGTTTTTGGCAGTTTTTTAGGTCTTTTAGCTGACATCCGGAGCATCCTTCGCAGGGATCTTTGGCATTTTTAATGTTCTGCCATCCCCACCAGCAAGCGTATGCTAATGATGCCCAAATTGCTAAAACTACCAAAATCTGCTGCATAATATTTAGTTTTACCTACGGATTTTATAATTTAGTAAGTTTGCGCAAGAGCACCTTGTTGATGACCTGAATGCGATGGCCTTGGCGCTCTATATCCTCGCGTACATTATTTATATTATTAAAGAAGTCGCTAAAAGCATTAAGCACTGCATTGGGTTGAGCCTTATCCTCGGTAGCCTCAGGATTGGTGAGAATCTTTATGCCGTGGTGCTCAATATGAACGTCAATCTCGCTATCGGTCATAATAGGGTCGCCATCGTAGTGTATCGCCCCAGCCTGCTTACGGCTGATGTGCAACTTTTTGGTACGAAAGGTCTTGATCTTCGAGTTGTTGCCAAGAGTCTTCATAAACAAGTCGGCGGCAATCTGCGGAGCATCGAGCGCGGTGAACGGCTCCATAACGATAACGTCCATCTCGCCATCCTTCATTGTGGCTCCCGGAGCTATGTAGGCATTGTTGCCATACTGCGATGCGTTGGCACAAGCTATGAGGAAGGCCTTATACTTCTTAGCCCCTGTATCGTCGCTTACTTCGTAAGTCTCGGGTTTGTATTTCAATCCCTCCTTAAGCACGTTCTCAACATAGGTGATAGGTCCGCGCTTACCGGCCTCGGCAAACTTGAGCGAGATAAAGGCATCGAATCCCATTCCACAAGTGCAGAAGAAAGGCATGCCGTTGATAACTCCGTAGTCGAAAGACTCAATCTTGCAACTGTTAATAATGTTCAGGGCTTTTTTAATGTCCATTGGCAAGCACAAATGGCGTGCCAAGCCGTTTCCGCTGCCACAAGGGATGATGGCCAATGCGGTATCGGTGTGAACTAATGAGCGTGCAACCTCGTTAACGGTACCATCGCCGCCAACGGCCACAACTATATCAACGCCGTCTTCGGCTTTTCGCTTTGCTATTTCGGCTGCATGACCTCGATATTCGGTAAAGCATATTTCGATATCGAACAGCTCGTGGTCAAGCGTCTGTTCTATCATGGCGGGCACCTCTGCTTTTGATGATGTGCCCGATTTCGGGTTCAATATGAATGTAATTTTTCTCTTTTTCATCATAAGCGTGTGCAAAATTACTAATTTTTTTAGAAAATGTTGCACGTTTTACCAAAAAATGTGTATCTTTGCACCCTGAAAATTAAAAACGAACAAAGAACATACCTAATCGGAATGGGACAGTTACAAGAAAGATTCAAGCATTATCGTGAGCCACAGAAGTTTATGGAGGCTGACGTATATCCCTATTTCCGCGAGATAGAAGGAAAGCAGGGAACGGAAGTTGAGATGGGTGGCCACAAGGTGCTGATGTTCGGCTCTAATGCCTATACAGGTCTTACTGGCGACCAGCGTATTATTGATGCAGCCAAGGCTGCACTCGACAAGTACGGTTCAGGTTGTGCCGGTAGTAGATTCCTTAACGGAACACTCGACCTGCACGTTAAACTCGAAAAAGAAATCTCAAAGTTTATTGGTAAGGACGATTGCCTTTGCCTCTCTACTGGTTTCTCAGTAAACCAGGGTGTTATACCAGCATTGCTTAGCAAGGACGACTACGTTATCTGCGATGATCGCGACCATGCATCTATCGTTGATGGACGTCGTTTGGCTTTTGCCCGTCAGTTGCACTACAAGCACAATGACATGGCTGATCTGGAGCGCGTGCTGCAGAAACTGCCACAGGAGGCTGTAAAGCTGATTGTTGTTGACGGTGTATTCTCAATGGAGGGCGACTTGGCTAACCTGCCTGCAATCGTTGAACTCAAGCACAAGTACAACTGCTCTATCATGGTTGACGAGGCTCATGGCATCGGCGTATTCGGTAAGCAGGGTCGTGGTGTTTGCGATCACTTCGGACTGACAGACGAGGTTGACCTTATCATGGGTACATTCTCTAAGAGTCTGGCTTCAATCGGTGGTTTCATCGCTTCCGACTGGGATACCATCAACTACCTGCGCCACACTTGCCGTACCTACATCTTCTCAGCATCTAACACTCCAGCCGCTACAGCTGCTGCTCTCGAGGCTCTGCACATCATCCAGCAGGAGCCAGAGCGCATTCAGGCTTTGTGGGATGTTACAAACTACGCTCTGAAGCGTTTCCGCGAGGAGGGCTTCGAGATTGGTGAGACCGAGAGTCCTATCATACCTCTTTACGTGCGCGATGTAGACAAGACATTCTTGGTAACCGCTCTGGCTTTCAAGGCTGGCGTGTTTATCAACCCTGTTATCCCACCAGCATGTGCACCTCAGGACACTCTGGTACGCTACGCTCTGATGGCTACTCACACTAAGGAGCAGGTTGACCGCTCGGTAGTAGCACTGAAGAAGATATTTGTAGAACAAGGAATTATCAAATAAAAAAAAGACCTCCCAAAACGGGAGGTTTTTTTATTCTTCAGCTTCGAAGATATCGCCTATCTCAGCTATTTCCTCTTCGTCGAACCAGCGCGACAGCTTGCTCTTGGCTTGCTCTACAATCTCTGGGTCGATGCCCGTCCATACCTTCTTAAGCACGTAAAGAAGTACGGCCAAATCGTCGGTAAGACCAGCGATGGGGATAGCATCAGGAATAACATCGAGCGGGCTGATCATATAGCCCAGGGCACCAATGATGATAGCCTTATCTGCCTTGCTAACCTTGTCGCTCTGAAGGGTGTAATACAAGATAAGAGCGGCATAAACCATTTTTGCACCAGCACGCTTTGCTATACGTGCAATCTTCTCGGCAAACTCCGACTGCGAAAACTTGTTCGCATAACTCATAAAATCGGGTAATTCCATATTTTCTCTCTCCTTTGGTTAAGTTATTATTATTATATTATCCTTATTATTCTTATTCCAGTGTGCGATGAGTGCTTCTGCAGGTACTTGTAGAGCGTCATGGGCTCAAGAACCACCTTTTTGTGCAGTTGCGACGCATTGAGCAGATGCAATCCATCCTTCTTCCATACGGCAAAGCCCAAGTGGGCAATATCGAGGCCGGCCTTCTTACAGGTGATGGCAATGATATCGCCATCGTTGATGACCTTGCGAAGAAGCGACTTATTACCAACAGACTTCTTGGGGATGAAGCGATACTTAGCACCCGACACCTGCTTTTCCATCTTGCTGATGGCGCTAACGAACTCAGGATGCTCGCGAAGAGCCTGATAGCTTTGAGGATGGGTGCTCATATAGTTAACCTTGACGGTTTGAACTGCAGTGAAAGGCGCTTTTGACATCTGAACCTCGGAAACCATGCCCGACTTGGTATTATCGGTAATCCACTCGGTGAAATAATGCAGGCGCGAGGGATAGCCATCGATAACGCCGCCACGGTAGCGGAGGTTTACAAGCGCACGCTTGTAGGCGTGATAGGTGTATTGCTTGTTCTGAGCGCAAAGGGTTAGTGCCACAACATTCTCTACAAGCGTGGTACAATCGAGCTCACGGGTGTTTATCACCAAACGCTCATCGGCATCGCCCTCGAGGGTGCTGGCCACATAAGGACGCCCTATGAACTTCTGCGCAAAGAACAGCGGCAGATTTGTTGACGAAGGCAGCTGCTTAGCCTCAGCCAGCAATTTGCATACGGTGATGCTGTCGTTAGGGTGCTGCCTAACATCGCCAAAGCGCTTGGAATGCGCGCCAAGGCAAAGGGTTATACCTATTATAATATATATAAATCGTTGTCTCATGCTTTACGATACTTCTTTTTCAACATAAAATTATAACCCACATAGAAATTCAATGAGCCAAAGATGTTATTGGCCTTGAATCGCGGCGTGCGGTAGTTGTTGGTGCGCAGAATAGCACTACAACCGGCATACCAGCGGGTGTTGTTATAAACCAATCCGAAACGGCCGATACCATCGAGATTCACCTTATCAAAGCTGAAGCCGCTCTTCTCGTCGGCTACCTGACCATTACTCGACTTATAGCACGCTGCCAACTGACCGCTGGCACAGAAAAGCCAATCCTTGGCAAACACCCAGTTATAGGCATATCCGCCGGAAATTATAAAATCGTTATACTCAATGTCGTGGAACATCATTCCCGAATCAAGTTTCAGCTCGTGCTGCCTATCGATGTGCTGTTTGAGTACCAGCTCAAGTTTGTCGTAGTCCATCGAGAGGGTGTTCTTGGTAAAACCTATACCCGACAACCACGAACCGCAGCTAATCTTCTGACAAGTACTCTGACTGAATGCTGCGGGGTAAGAGAACTTACCATGATTGAATATGTAATAGGCGCTGGCACCCGTGATGCCCACGTTAACACCATCGAAAGGCACACCCTCGAACAGCGAACCATCGATGCCACGCCCCAGACGCACGTTGCGAATCTTATAATCGTTGCCCGTACGGCGATAGAATATATCAATGCCCACCTGTGAGGTGTAGATGCTGAGGTCGAACTCCTTACGAAGGCCGTTCTGGCTGAAGCCAATGTTCTTTATATCGAACGTATAGCCGAGGAAAAACCATCGCCATCCGAAGTAAGGACCTATTTTGGTGAGTCCATCAGGAGCAAGGGTAATGCTCTGGTTATTGCTTGCAATAGCAAAGTTCTCGTAGGTACGCGTTAGCTGAGCCATGACGGTGAACTCGTAGTGCTGCGGCTCGATATACGCATTATCGAGGCGGTCGAAACCTCGAACGGTACGGCGGATGATGCCCAGCGAATCGTCATCCTCAGCACTTGCGCTAAGTCCGACAATACACAATTGGAACACCAACAGCACTCTCTTCATACCAACGGATTTAGAATTTACCTAAGATACGGTCCATAACCCAGTTTACGGGGGTTGCCGAAACACTGGTACACTCGCAAACGCCCAAGCCCTGAAGATGCTCGATGACGTTCTTGATGATAGGATACTGAACGTAAGGAGGATTGGGCACGGTGATGCGCTCTTCACCCTGATTGGTCTGGAGGCGGATTGGAGTATAATCGAACACAGAGAAGCTTACCTGCCCCTCGGTGCCGATAATCTCAATACAATCCTCACGAGCTGACTCATGGGCCACATAACACCATGAACCGCTACCGGGCAATCCGTTCTCGAAACGGAAACAAGCACTTACAGAATCCTCGGCCTTATATAGTCCGCCACGATTGCTGCATATGCCACGCGCCTCAAGAATCACACCGAAAAGATCCTGAAGAATGTCAAGCTGATGGGGAGCCATATCGTAGAAATAACCTCCGCCAGCAATATCGGGTTGCAAGCGCCAAGGCAATGGTTCATGATTGGCGATGGCATCAAGATCGGCTTGACGCGGGGGTTCGGTATAACGTATCTGCACGTTCAGGATCTTACCTATTGTACCACTTTTAACAATATCCTTAACTTTCTGGAAATAAGGCAAATATCTACGATAATATGCACAGAAACAAGGTATACCTGTCTGCTCGCTTATGCGATTGATACGGGCGCAATCCTCGTAGCTTGCGGCCAATGGTTTCTCAACATATACTGGCTTGCCCGCCTTCATAGCCATGATGGCATAAGTGGCGTGACTCGAAGGAGGTGTGGCCACATATATAGCATTGACATCAGGATCGTCTATCATCTCCTGAGCATCGGTATACCATTTGGCGATGCCATGCTGAACGGCATAGGTACGCGCATGAACCTCGGTGCGACTCATTACGGCTACCACACTTGAGCCTTCAACATCGCTGAAAGCGGGACCGCTTTTCTTCTCGGTAACCTCGCCACAACCTATAAATCCCCACCTTAATAATTTCATAATTATCCTATTTGGCTGCAAAAATACAAAAATTCTCGCAATTCTAACATCTAATTTCTTAATTATTTATTATCTTTGCACACGAAAAATGATATGCGCAATGGAAAAAGATAAAAAAGAGATAGAAATAAAGCTGCGTAGCAGTCAGGCTTGCGTTCGCGAAGGCTACCAGCTGTACACAGGAAATTTCAGGAAGATATTCCGTGCCACATGGTGGCTCGCCATTATTTTTGCAGCACTACAGGCAGCAGCATCGGCACTACCGGTACTACTCTCGCCCACCCTTTTGCTACCAGCATTGGTGCTGGGAGTGGTGGCTGTTATACTATGGTTGATAGCAGCTAATTGGCGATTGAAGAAGCTACAACTGCTTAAGCCGCTACGCCCATTGGCTTTTAGTTCGTGGTTCCGCCACCTTGGCAAGGTGTTTATTGTAACAATAGTTTGCATAACAATAGTAGCTATACTCACGCTGCTGACATCGCTACCTACGATTATACTGATGGCAGCCAACTGGCAATCGCAGATAGGTATGCTTTTTGGCGACCCATCGGGAATGCCAAATCATGTTCGCTGGCTGAGTCTTGGAGTATTTGTGATAGCAGGATTCATACAAGCCTACGTGTGGCTTACGATGGTATTGCCATTCTACCTGATGAAGGGAACAATGGGAATACAGGATAAAGAGAAAGAAGAATTCAACAAAAAGACAATATGAAAAAGATTTTATTTATCGACCGCGACGGAACGCTGATTGAAGAACCAGCCGACGAACAGATTGATAGCTTTGAGAAGCTAAAATTCGTGAAGGGAGTGTTCCGTAACCTGGCCTTTATACGCGAGAAACTGGACTTTGAGTTTGTGATGGTTAGCAATCAGGACGGCCTTGGCACAGAGGCTTTCCCCGAAAACACCTTCTGGCCCGTACACAATTTCATACTACAGGCTCTTGAGGGCGAAGGAATCACCTTCGACGAGATTCTGATAGACCCACACTTCCCCGAAGACAACGCTCCAACCCGCAAGCCGAACATCGGGTTGGTTGAGAAATATATCAACAATCCCGAATACGATATAGCAAATTCGTACGTTATCGGCGATCGCGAAACCGACCGTCAGTTTGCCAAGAACATCGGTTGCAAGTTCCTGCAAGTAGCAACTGACACCGACCAACCATCACCCAACACCTATTCGTGGAACAAAATAGCCGAGCTGCTGTTTGCCGGAGAACGTACGGCCGAGGTGAAACGCACCACGAAAGAGACCGACATCTGGGTAAAGGTAAACCTCGACGGATCGGGTAAATGCGACATCAGCACAGGACTGGGATTCTTTGACCACATGCTGGAGCAGATTGGCAAGCACGGAATGATTGACCTTACGGTACACACCAAAGGTGACCTGGAGGTTGACGAGCACCACACCATCGAGGATACAGCCATTGCATTAGGCGAATGCATTCTGCAGGCCTTAGGCGACAAGCGCGGTATTGAGCGTTATGGCTACTGCCTGCCAATGGACGACTGCCTATGTTCAGCATGCCTCGACTTCGGAGGCCGCCCATGGCTGGTTTGGGACGCAGAGTTCCATCGCGAAAAGATAGGCAAAATGCCAACTGAGATGTTCCTACACTTCTTCAAGAGCCTTAGCGATGCAGCAAGAATGAACCTGAACATAAAGGCCGAAGGACAGAACGAACACCACAAGATAGAAGGAATATTCAAAGCGCTTGCGAGAGCGCTGAAAATGGCTGTGAGACGAGACATTTACCACTACGAACTCCCTTCAACGAAGGGAATGTTGTAGAAAATTTGGTAATATCAGATTTTTTTCGTACCTTTGCAGCCCAAATAACATAAAGGTATTAAAGAGTTAAGATGATTACAGTTACAAATCTGGCAATCCAGTTTGGAAAGAAGGTTCTCTACAAGGATGTGAACCTGAAGTTTACAAGTGGTAACATTTATGGAATTATCGGTGCTAACGGTGCCGGTAAGTCTACCCTTTTGCGCGCCATCAGCGGTGAGCTCGAGGCTAACAAGGGTACTATCGAGATGCAGCCGGGCGAGCGTTTGAGCGTGCTGGAGCAGGACCACTTCAAGTATGATGAGTTTTCAGTGATGAACACTGTGCTGATGGGACATCAGCCACTTTGGCAGAACATGAAAGAGCGTGAGGCTCTGTATGCCAAACCCGAAATGAGCGAGGAAGACGGTGTACGTGCCGCTGACCTTGAGATGGCTTTTGCCGAGATGAACGGATGGGAGGCTGAAAGTGAGGCTGCCCAGCTGTTGCAGAACCTCGGAGTAAAGGAAACTGAGCACTACAAGCAGATGAGCGAGATATCTAACAACGAGAAGGTGCGCGTGATGCTGGCTAAGGCACTGTTCGGACACCCCGACAACCTGCTGCTCGACGAGCCTACCAACGACTTGGACCTCGACACCGTTCAGTGGCTGGAGGAATATCTCTCGAACCTTGATCAGTGCGTGCTGGTTGTATCGCACGACCGTCACTTCCTTGACGCCGTATCAACACAGACCGTAGATATCGACTTCGGTAAGGTAACACTCTTCTCTGGTAACTACTCATTCTGGTACGAGAGTTCGCAGCTTGCTCTGCGTCAGGCCCAGAACCAGAAGATGAAGGCCGAGGAGAAGAAAAAGCAGCTGGAGGAGTTTATCCGCCGATTCAGCGCTAACGTTGCAAAGAGTAAGCAGACCACATCGCGAAAGAAGATGCTGGAGAAGCTGAACGTAGAAGAGATTACACCATCAACACGTAAATACCCAGGTATCATCTTCTCAATGGAGCGTGAGCCTGGAACACAGATTCTGGAAGTAGAAGGTCTAAAGGCCGTAGATGCCGACGGAACAGTTCTGTTCGACAACGTGAACTTCACTATCGAGAAGGGACAGAAGGCCGTATTCCTCTCACATAATCCAAAGGCAATGACAGCCCTGTTCGAGATTATCAACGGTAATCGCGAGGCAGCTGCAGGTACTTACAAGTGGGGTGTTACCATCACCACAGCATATCTGCCATTGGACAACACCGACTTCTTCCAGAGCGAGATGAATCTGGTAGATTGGCTCTCACAATGGGGACCAGGTAACGAGGTAACAATGAAGTCGTTCCTTGGTCGTATGCTCTTCAAGGAGGAGGATGTGCTGAAGCACGTTAACGTACTCTCTGGAGGTGAGAAGATGCGCTGTATGATTGCTCGTATGCAGCTTAAGAATGCTAACTGCCTTATCCTCGACACCCCAACCAACCACTTGGATTTGGAGTCGATTCAGGCATTCAACAACAACCTGATTCAGTTTAAGGGTAACATTCTGTTTGCATCGCACGACCATGAGTTCATCAACACCGTGGCCGACCGCATCATCGAGCTCACTCCAAAGGGCACTATCGACAAGCTGATGAGCTATGATGACTACATCTACGATGAGAACATCAAGGCACAGAAAGAGAAGATGTATAACTAATGGCACGGAATTTGCTCTGAACAAATCAGAACTTTAAACAACGCTATTATGACAGAAAAAGATATCAACATCGAAGAGGAAGAGAACCTCGAAGAGGTGAACACAGAGAACACTGAGAGCGCAGAGGCAGAAAAGACCGAAGAAGCAGCTCAGGAAGAAGAGGCAGAAGAGCTGGATCCACTAGAGAAGGCTCAGGCAGAACTTGCAGAGATGAAGAACCAGTTGCTCTACAAAGCTGCTGAGTTTGAGAACTACCGCAAGCGCACACTTAAAGAGCGTGCCGAGCTGATTCTGAATGGCGGCGAGAAGGTTATCACAGCCATTCTGCCCGTTCTTGACGATATGGAGCGCGCCATCGCCAACGGTTCGAAGACCGAAGACCCACAGGTGCTGCGTGAGGGTATGGAACTTATTTACCAGAAGTTTGTCAAGACCCTTGAGGCACAAGGCGTAAGCAAGATTGAAACAAAGGATGCCGATTTTGACACCGACCTTCATGAGGCCGTAGCTATGGTTCCAGGTATGGGCGATGACAAAAAAGGCAAGGTAATAGACTGCTTGCAGGAGGGATACAAACTAAACGACAAAGTAATCCGCCACGCCAAAGTGGCAGTAGGACAGTAATATGGCACAGAAGAGAGACTATTACGAGGTGCTGGGCGTAGACAAAAGCGCATCAGAAGACGAAATCAAGAAAGCTTATCGAAAGATAGCCATTAAGTATCACCCCGACCGCAATCCTGGCGATAAAGAAGCCGAGGAGAAATTTAAGGAGGCGGCCGAGGCATACAATATTCTGCACGATCCAAAGACACGCCAGCAGTACGACCAGTTCGGATTCAACGGTCCTAACATGGGCGGCGGATTCGGTGGTTTCAGCGGATTCGAAAGCACAATGAATATGGACGACATCTTCTCGATGTTCGGCGATATATTCGGTGGTCACGGTTTCGGTGGCTTCGGTGGCGGACAGCGTCGCCCACAGCAGCATCGCGGAAGCGACCTTCGTCTTAAGGTTAAGCTGACACTCGAGGAGATAAACACCGGCGTTACCAAGAAATTCAAGGTGCGCAAGGACATCCACTGCCCACATTGTAACGGTAGTGGTGCCGAGGCCGGAAGCCAGAAGGAGCAGTGCCCCACATGTCACGGTCAGGGTTACATCACCCACACCACTCAGAGCATCTTCGGTATGATGCAGCAGCAGAGCGTTTGTCCTACCTGCGGTGGCGAGGGAATGGTAATCAAGAACAAGTGTAAGCATTGTAACGGAACCGGCGTTGAGAAGGGCGAGGAAGTTGTTGAGATAAACATCCCTGCAGGTGTAGCCGAAGGTATGGTAGTAAACGTACCTGGCAAGGGTAATGCAGGTAGACACAACGGCACTCCTGGCGACATCCAGGTATTCATCGAGGAAGAGCCACACGAGACATTTATTCGCGATGGTAACGACTTGATATACAATCTGTTGCTCGATTTCCCAACAGCAGCACTTGGAGGCGATATTGAGATTCCAACCATCGAGGGAACCAAGCTAAAGGTAAAGCTCGACAACGGAACTCAGCCAGGTAAGACTCTGCGCTTGCGTGGAAAGGGCTTGCCCGCCGTACAGGGTTATGGCAGTGGACGCGGTGACCTTGTTGTAAACATAAGCGTGTATGTTCCTAAGACCCTGAGCAAGGAGGAGAAGCAGGCAATTGAGCAGTTCAAGGGCAGCGACAACTTCAAGGGCGACAAGCAGACACGTGACTCTATATTCCAGAAGTTTAAGAATTACTTTAATTAATTAATAAGGTATATAGTATGACATATCAGGAAACGTGTGAATACCTGTTCAACCAGTTGCCAATGTTCGAAAAACAGGGAGCAGGCGGTTATAAGGAAGGACTGGAAAACAGTCATGCACTCGACGAGCATCTGGGTCATCCCCACAAAAAGTATCTTACGATACATGTGGCTGGAACCAACGGCAAAGGTTCATGTGCTCACACGCTTTCTGCTGTTCTGCAGATGTGCGGATATAAGGTAGGACTCTACACATCACCACATTTGGTTGACTTCAGCGAGCGAATTCGCATTAACGGCCAACCTATCAGTGAGGATTATGTAGTTGAGTTTGTAGAGAAGCACAAACCATTCTTCGAGCCCCTGCAGCCATCGTTCTTTGAGCTCACCACAGCTATGGCATTCAAGTATTTTGCCGACATGGACGTTGACATCGCAGTAATCGAAGTGGGACTTGGCGGACGTTTGGACTGCACCAACATCATAACCCCTATCCTATCCGTAATCACAAACATCGGACTTGACCACACCCAATTCCTTGGTACATCACTTGAACAGATAGCCATGGAGAAGGCTGGTATCATCAAGAAAAACGTTCCTGTAGTTGTTGGCGAGACCACGCCTGAGACACGTATGGTGTTCGAGGCCACCGCCACAGAAAACCACGCCCCTATTGTATTTGCCGAAGATCAGAAGCAGATTATCTCACTCTCGGTTGGAACAAAAGGCATCGAATACTACACCAAGAGCTTTGGCATATTAAGTGGCGAGCTTAATGGGATCTATCAGGAAAAGAACACAAACACCATACTTTGTGCCATACAACAGCTTGAAAGCCTTGGCTACATGCACTCTGTTAAGTGCCAAGCCAATGCGACATGTCAGAACCGCGAAGTGCAGAAAGGCTTTTCGCACGTTTGCAGCCTTACTGGTTTGAAAGGACGTTGGCAGAAGGTTGGTGAGGCTCCACTCACCATTTGCGACACGGGTCATAATGTTCCAGGATGGAAGTATCTGAGCGAGCAGCTTAACAATGTTAAGTGCGACAAGATGCACATAGTATTCGGAATGGTTGACGACAAGGACATACACGGAGTTATGGAACTGTTGCCTAAAAAAGCAACCTATTATTTTACAAAAGCAAACAACAAAAGAGCCGTTTCTGAGAACGTTCTGAAGTTTTACGCGCAAGGAATAGAACTGGAAGGCGAAAGCTATCCCGACGTAAAAAGCGCCTACGAAGCAGCAAAGGCCGCAGCCAATAGTAACGACTTTGTGTTCGTTGGAGGTAGCAGTTATGTGGTAGCTGAGCTGCTAAAGAACTGTATTTAGGCTTTTTTAATACATCATCAACTATTTTTTGGTCGAAACATTTGTCATTTTGATTTTTTTTCTGTTACTTTGCAGAAAAATAATATTTTAACTAAAAACATATCAATATGGCAAATACTACAGAGACAGTGAATCTGTGCGGTCTGAAGCGCGAAGACTTTCAGGCCACTATCAACGGTAAAAAAACCGACTTGTACATTCTTAGAAACCGTAAGGGATATGAAGTGGCAATCTCAAACTATGGAGGTGCCATTTGTGCTATTATGGTTCCAGGTAAGGATGGCAAAGTAGCTAACGTTATCGAGGGTCATAACGACATCAAGCAGCTTACCAGCGGCAATGAGCCATACCTGTCTACTCTGATAGGTCGTTGGGGTAACCGCATCTGCAAAGGTCAGTTCATTCTGAACGGTAAGGAGTACCAGCTGGCACTTAACGACGGACCTAACCACCTGCACGGCGGTAAGGTAGGTTACAATGCTAAGGTTTGGGATGCCCGCCAGATGGGTCCACGCTCTTTGGCCCTGCATCGTATTTCATCTTACGGTGAGGAAGGTTTCACAGGCGAGCTCGATGTAACAGTTGAATTCACATTCACCGACCAGAACGAACTGGTTATCGAGTATCTGGCTACCACAAACAAGAAGACCATCGTCAACCTCACACATCACGCATTCTTTGCATTGGGTGGTACAGCTGATCCAACTCCAGGTATTGAGGACCAGATCTGCGAAATTAATGCAGACTTCTATCTTCCTACCGATGATACCGCTATCCCAACAGGTGAAATTCTGAAGGTTGAGGGTACTCCATTCGATTTCCGTAAGCCAAAGACATTCGGACAGGATATCGATGCTGACAACGAGCAGATTAAGTTCGGTCATGGTTTCGACCACAACTACGTTCTGAACAAGCAGGAAGAGGGCGAGCTCTCATTTGCTGCTAAGCTCACCGATCCAAAGAGCGGACGTACTATGGAGGTTTACACCACCGAGCCAGGATTGCAGCTTTACACCGGTAATTTCCTTAACGGATACAAGGGAGCCAACGGTTGCACATTCCCACATCGTTCGGCAGTATGTTTCGAGGCTCAGCACTTCCCCGATTCACCTAACCGCCCATATTTCCCAAGTGTAGTACTTAATCCCGGACAGCGTTACAAGCAGAAGACTGTTTATCGCTTCGGTGTAGTAGAATAATTATAAACCAACATTAAAATTATTGACGACAATATGACTGAGACAAATAAGAATGGCAAAGTGATTGCCATTATCACGATGTGTTTCATCTTCGCGATGATTAGCTTCGTAACCAACATGGGCGCCCCCTTTGGCAATATATGGGGATTTGAATATCCCTTTGCCAAAGCTTGGGGTAACCTAATGAACTTTGCCGCTTACCTGTTTATGGGTATACCTGCAGGTAAGATGCTGACAAAATTTGGATACAAGAAGACCGCTCTGATTGCCCTTATCGTAGGTATCGTTGGTCTGGTGTTCCAGTATCTCTCAAGCCTCTTCGGCGCAGGTTCATACGTATTTACATACGATAGTGTTCCTGTAGCCCTTAACCTGATTATCTATCTGCTGGGTGCATTCATCTGCGGTTTCTGCGTATGTATGCTTAACACCGTAGTTAACCCAATGCTTAACCTCCTCGGAGGCGGTGGCAACAAGGGTAACCAGTTGATTCAGGTAGGTGGCACGCTGAACTCGCTGACCGGTACTCTCACCCCACTGTTGGCAGGTATCCTGGTTGGTACAGTAACAGCCGAGACAAGTATGAGCGATGTTGCTCCACTGTTGTTCATCGGTATGGCTGTATTCGCTATTTCGTTTGTCATCATCAGCCGTGTATCTATTCCCGAGCCTACACTCGGAAAGGTAGCTCCTAAGTACGAGCGCAGTC
Source organism: Prevotella sp. UBA2809 (assembly GCA_002351725.1). Classification (GTDB taxonomy): domain Bacteria; phylum Bacteroidota; class Bacteroidia; order Bacteroidales; family Bacteroidaceae; genus Prevotella. The sequence continues at coordinate 52,783 of DEHD01000042.1, read as the reverse complement.
CTCTGGCTTTCCGCCACTGTGTGCTGGGCGTTATCGCTATCTTCTTCTATGTAGGTATCGAGATTGGTATCCCCATGGAGCTGAATTTCTACGTCACCAAGCTTCCCTTTGAGGGTGCAGCCGCTATCGGCGGATCATTGGCAGCAGCCTACTGGCTCCTGATGATGATTGGCCGTGCATGCTCAAGCGCCATCTCTGGTAAGGTATCAACTAAGACACAGTTGACTACAGTAAGTGCCGTAGCAATTCTGCTACTCATCATTGCCATCTTCATGCCCGAGAGCGTTACTATTTCGTTCAGCGGACACGATGTACCCGCCAAAGCATTCCTTATTCCTGCCTGTGGTCTCTGCACATCTGTAATGTGGGGAGGTATCTTCAACCTTTCAGTTGAGGGTCTGGGCAAATACACCGAGGCTGCTTCGGGTATCTTTATGACTATGGTAGTTGGTGGTGGTATCATGCCTCTCATCCAGGAGACTATCGCCAAATCTGCAGGTGAGATTTTCAGCTACTGGCTTGTAATCGCAATGTTGGCTTATATTCTGTTCTATGCCCTCATCGGTAGTAAGAACGTAAACAAAGACATTAAAGTCGACTAATATTAACCCCTAAAAAACACTTTGCTTATGGATATTGAATTTGTAAGAAGCCGTTTCATCAAGCACTTTGATGGAAAGACCGGCAACGTATATGCTTCTCCCGGACGTATCAACCTTATTGGTGAGCACACCGACTACAATGGTGGTTTTGTGTTCCCTGGTGCAGTTGATAAAGGAATTATGGCCGAGATGCGTGCCAATGGTACCGAAGATACCGTTATGGCATATGCTATTGACCTTAAAGACCGTGTAGATTTCAAACTCTCCGACCCCGCAGGTCCTAAGGCCTCATGGGCACGCTATATCTATGGTATAGCATTGGAGATGAAGAAGCTGGGTGTTCCTGTTAAGGGTTTCAATATTGCTTTTGCTGGCGATGTTCCCCTTGGTGCTGGTATGTCATCATCAGCTGCTATGGAGAGTTGCTTTGCTTTCGGACTGAACGATATCTTTGGCGACAATAAGGTTTCGCAGTGGGATATGGTCTTGGCTGGACAAGCAACCGAGCATAACTATTGCGGTGTTAACTGCGGTATTATGGACCAGTTTGCCTCTGTATTCGGTAAGGCAGGCTGTCTGATGCGCCTTGACTGCCGCTCTCGCGAGTTTGAGTATTTCCCATTCAAGCCCGATGGCTATCGCCTTGTGCTTGTAGACAGCGTTGTAAAGCATGAGTTGTCTGGTTCGCCATATAACGACCGCCGCAACTCTTGTGAAAACGTTGTAAAACATATCCAGGCAAAACATCCAGAAGGAAAATACGAGACCCTGCGCGATTGCACATGGGAGCAGCTTGACGAGGTTCGTGCCGAGGTTGGTGAAGAGGACTACAAGCGCGCTAAGTTCGTGCTCGGCGAGAAGGATCGTGTGCTGGCAGTATGCGATGCTCTTAATGAGGGCGACTATGAGAAGGTTGGTGAACTGATGTATAAGACTCATGAAGGCTTGTCGAAGGATTATGAAGTATCATGCGATGAGCTCGACTTTCTTAACGATGTTGCCAAGGAAAATGGCGTAACCGGTTCACGTATCATGGGTGGCGGTTTTGGTGGTTGCACCATCAACTTGGTTCGCAGCGATCTCTATAAAAAGTTTGTTGAAGATGCTAAGGCAAAGTTCAACGCAAAGTATGGTCACGAGCCCAAAATCTACGATGTAGTTATTGGCGACGGAGCACGTAAGATTTGCTAACTCAGAATCGACAAAAAACACTTTCTTTGTGTTTATAAAGGTTAAATATTTAGAGTAAGGTGTATTTTTCACACCTTACTCTTTATTTTTCCCCCATTTTAGTTTGTAATTTCGGATGTTAATTGTAATTTTACACCCAAAATAACAACAATAGACTCAATAATAACTTAAAACGAAAAGCAATGAAAGCATTGAAAGCAACATTGATGGGGGTAGGTGCAGCAGCACTTATGCTCTCGTGTGCCGGTAGCCAGCAGGCTCCACAACTCACAGTTTCGGGTCTTGACCCAGCTAAGTTCGACACAACTATCCAGGCCAAGCCCGTTAAGCTCTACACGCTTAAGAACCAGAATGGCATGGAGGTTTGTATCACCAACTATGGTGGTCGTATCGTATCTCTTGTTGTTCCCGACAAGGATGGCAAACCAACCGACGTTGTTCTCGGATTCGACAACATCGCCCAGTATGCCGACACCATCAACACTCCATCTGACTACGGATCAAGCGTTGGCCGCTATGCCAACCGCATCAAGGAGGGAAAATTCACCCTTAATGACACCGAGTATCAGCTCAAGAAGAACGATGGTCCAAACTCTCTTCACGGAGGTGGCAACACTGGTTGGATGCATCAGGTTTACGATGCCGAGCAGATTGGCGATTCAATCCTTAAGCTCACAATTGTAGCAGCCGACGGCGAGAACGGATTCCCTGGAAAGGTTATGGCTGTTACCACCTACAAGCTCACATCTGACAATGTGCTAGATATGACATGGGAGGCAGAGACCGACAAGCCAACTATTATCAACCAGACTAATCACAACTATTACAACCTGAGTGGCGACTTCACACAACCAGGTTACGACATGGTTCTGTATGTAAATGCAGACAACTTCACCCCAAGCGACAAGCTTTACATTCCAACAGGCGAAATCAAATCTGTTGAAGGTACTCCAATGGACTTCCGTACTCCACACGCCATTGGCGACAGCATCAAGAGTAGTTTCGACCAGATTCAGAATGCTACAGGTTACGACCACAACTTCTGTCTGAATACCTATAAAGATGGTAAGGGCGACGACACTCAGGTTTGTGCAAGCCTCTATAGCCCAAAGACAGGTATCTTTATGGAGATGTTTACCAACGAGCCTGGTGTACAGGTATACAGCGGTAACTTCCAGGGTGTTGGAGCCGATAAGGATATCGCCCGCAAGGGTGGCATCACCTACCCCAAGCACGTAAGTGTTTGCTTGGAGAGCCAGAAGTATCCCGATTCTCCAAACCATCCAGACTGGGTTCAGCCCGTTCTCAATCCAGGCGAGAAGTACTTCAGTCACGCAGCTTACAAATTCTCAATCAAATAACTAATAATTACTAATTAATATCAATTATGAATTGGAGTTCACATGAATTCATCTGGCTCGATTGGGTGGTACTCACCATCGGCCTTTTAGGTGTGGTGGCAGCTGTGTGGTATGCCATTTGGAAAGACAAGAAAGCCCAGCAGGGCGAAGACTCTTCGGCTTACCTTTTTGGTAAGGGCGAGCCTTGGTATGTAATCGGTATGGCCATCTTTGCTGCCAACATTGGCTCTGAGCACTTGGTTGGCCTCGCCGGTACTGGTGCAAAAAGCGGTGTAGGTATGGCCCACTGGGAGATGCAGGGTTGGATGATCCTCATCTTAGGTTGGTTGTTCGTACCTTTCTATCAGCTGATGATTAACAAGATGGGCAAGATTATTACCATGCCCGACTTCCTGAAATTCCGCTACACACAGCGCACAGGTTCTTGGTTGAGCATCATCACATTGGTGGCTTATATTCTAACCAAGGTTAGTGTAACAGCGCTCACAGGTGGTATCTTCTTCAAGTATCTCTGGGGACTAAACTTCTGGTATGGAGCCATCGGACTGATCCTCATCACTGCTATATTCACCGTATTTGGCGGCATGAAGGGCGTAATGACTCTTTCTACCATTCAGACACCTATTCTTATTATAGGTTCGTTCCTGGTACTGTTCCTCGGTCTTTCTGCTCTCGGCGCTGGCAATATTGCCGATGGATGGGCAAACATGATGGACTATTGCGGACAGTTGAACAATGGTTATGGTACCACTCATATGTTCCACTGGGAAGAAGGCGACTCGATGTATCAGGAGTATCCAGGCTTTGTGGTATTCATCGGTGCATCTATCATCGGTTTCTGGTATTGGTGTACCGACCAGCACATTGTTCAGCGTGTACTTGGTCAGGTACCGGGCGAGGATAATGCCGAGGTTATCAAGCGAGCACGCCGTGGTACAATTGCAGCTGGTTTCTTCAAGGTTCTTCCTTGCTTCATGTTCCTGATTCCAGGTATGATAGCCGCTGCCCTGGCTCAGAAGGGAGTCTTCACCATGGAAGAGACTGATGCAGCCTTTGCCATTATGGTTCAGCAGGTTCTGCCTGCCGGTATTAAGGGTATCGTTACCATCGGTTTCATCTGTGCACTTGTTGCTTCTCTCGCAGCATTCTTCAATAGCTGTGCTACCTTGTTTACCGAGGACTTCTACAAGCCTCTGAAGAAGGGCATGAGCGAGGCTCACTATGTATTCGTTGGTCGTGTTGCTACTGTAGTAGTTGTTATTCTTGGTTTCGCATGGCTGCCTATCATGATGGGTATGGACACACTCTACAACTATTTGCAGGGTATCCAGTCTCTTCTGGCTCCTGCCATGGTAGTCATTTTTGCTTGCGGTATCCTGAGCAAGAAAATCACTCCAAAGGCTGGTGAGTGGACACTTATTGTGGGCTTCATGATTGGTATGATTCGTCTGGTAACCAATGTCATCACCGACACTGGCCGTGCCACTATGGAAGGTGGTTTCTGGGATGCCACAGCATGGTTCTGGCAGACCAACTGGCTGGTATTCGAGTGCTGGTTGCTGGTATTCCTACTCATATTCATCTATGCAGTATCTATGTTCACACCTGCACCTACCAAGGCTCAGATCGATGCCATCACCTTTACCAGCGACTTTAAGAAGTCAATCAAGGAAAGCTGGGGTGTATTCGATATTATCGGCACACTGGTAGTTATCGGTCTGTGCGCATGCTTCTATGCTTATTTCTGGTAATTTGATAAGATATGACAACTTTCTATAACGAACATTCCAAGGTTTTTCTTTCGGTAGACTGCATCATCTTCGGATTCGACGAAAAGAAACTTAAGGTGCTTGTAGGTCGCCGTAAGATGGACCCAGGACGTGGCGAATGGAGCCTCTACGGAGGCTTCGTTGGCGCCACCGAGAGTGTTGACGAAGCTGCAACACGCACCTTGTTTGAGCTTACAGGTCTTCGCAACCTCTATATGCGCCAGATAGGTGCTTTTGGTAAGATAGACCGCGACCCAGGCGAACGTGTTGTGTCGATAGCCTACTATGCACTCATCAATGTCAACGACTACGATGAGAAACTTCGTCAGGCCCACGGTGCAGAGTGGATTGATGTCGAGAATCTTCCCACCCTCTATTCTGACCACAATGAGATGCTCACCAAAGCGCGCAAACTCATTCAGCAGAAGATGTCGCACGAGCCTATCGGTTTCCGCCTACTGCCCAATCTGTTCACACTCACGCAGTTGCAGACACTCTACGAGGCTGTGTATGGCACCGAGCTCGACAAACGCAACTTCCGCAAGCGCGTAAAGGATATGGACTTTATCGAGAAGACAGAGCTCATTGATAAGAAGAGTTCTAAGCGTGGAGCTTACCTCTATCGTTTCAACAACAAAGCATATACTGAGGATTCCAACTTTAAGCTGTAATCCTATTGACAATTAATAATTGAGAATTATGTTAGAAGAACTGAAAGAAAAAGTTTTCAAGGCTAATCTTGACCTTGTAAAGCAGAACCTGGTAATCTTTACCTGGGGTAATGTATCTGGCATCGACCGCGAGAAAGGTCTTGTTGTCATCAAGCCCTCTGGCGTAGACTATGATGTAATGAAGGCATCCGACATGGTAGTTGTCGACCTCAATACCGGTGAGGTAGTAGAGGGCGACCTGAACCCATCGAGCGACACGCCAACTCACCTTGTATTGTATCGCAACTTCCCTAACATTCAGGGTGTTGTCCATACCCACTCTACCTATGCCACAGCATTTGCCCAGGCAGGTCGTGATATCCCCAACATTGGCACCACTCACGCCGACTATTTCTACAAGGATATCCCCTGCACACGCGATATGACAGAGGCTGAGGTTAAGGGCAACTACGAGTTGGAGACAGGAAATGTGATTGTTGATGAGATTCTGAACATCCGTAAAATCAATCCCGATCACACTCCTGCCGTTCTTGTAAAGAATCACGGTCCATTCTCTTGGGGAACATCACCCGACAATGCCGTTTACAATGCCAAAGTGATGGAGCAGTGCGCCAAGATGGCATTTGTAGCATTCTCGGTAAACCCCGAGCTCACTATGAATCCTCTGCTTATAGAGAAGCACTATATGCGTAAGCACGGCCCCAACGCCTACTATGGACAGAAAGGACAGAAACATTAATAATAACAATTAAAATTAGAAAACTATGTATGAGAATTTAGAACTTTGGTGGGTAACAGGTGCACAGCTTCTTTACGGAGGCGATGCAGTAGTTGCAGTTGATGGACACTCTAAGGAGATGGTCGATGGTCTTAACGCCTCTGGCAATATCCCTGTAAAAATTGTATATAAAGGCACTGCTAACAGCAGCAAGGAGGTAGAGCAGATTATGCTTGCAGCCAACAACGATGAAAAATGCGCAGGTATCATCACATGGATGCATACCTTCTCACCTGCAAAGATGTGGATCAAGGGTCTGCAGCAGCTGCAGAAGCCTCTGCTTCACTTCCACACCCAGTATAACGCCGAGATTCCCTGGAGTGAGATCGACATGGACTTCATGAACCTCAACCAGAGTGCTCATGGTGACATCGAGTTCGGACATATCTGCACTCGTATGCGCATCGCCCGCAAAGTTGTTTGTGGTTATTGGAAGGACGAGAAGGCTCAGAAGCAGATTGCTGTATGGGCACGCGTAGCAGCAGGTGTTGCTGATGCTCACAATGTTCGTTGTCTGATGTTCGGTATGAACATGAACAACGTTGCCGTTACCGATGGCGACCGCGTTGAATTCGAGCAGCGTCTGGGATACCATGTTGACTACTACCCTGTTTCTTCTCTGATGGAGTACTTCAAGAAAGTTACCGATGCAGAAGCTGATGCACTCGTTGAGGAGTACAAGAAGCTCTATACCATCAAGATTGACGAGAGTGGCGAGGAGGTTTACTGGGAGAAGGTTAAGAACGCTGCTAAGGCTGAGATTGCCCTGCGCCGCGTACTGAAAGACGAGGGTGCAACAGCCTTCACAACCAACTTCGACGACCTGGGCGATGCCAACATCGACGATCCGAACTTCTGCGGATTCGACCAGATTCCTGGTCTGGCTTCACAGCGCCTGATGCAGGAGGGTTACGGTTTCGGTGCTGAAGGCGACTGGAAGACAGCCTGCCTGTATCGCACACTTTGGGTTATCCAGCAGGGCATGCCTACCGGTTGCTCATTCCTCGAGGACTACACCTTGAACTTCGCTGGCGACAAGAGTTCTTGTCTGCAGAGTCACATGCTGGAGGTTTGTCCTCTGATTGCTACCGACAAGCCAAAGCTAGAGGTTCATTTCCTCGGTATCGGTATCCGCAAGCAGCAGACTGCACGTCTGGTATTCACATCTAAGACTGGTGCTGGTATTAAGGCTACAGTTGTTGACCTTGGCAACCGTTTCCGTCTGATCAGCCAGGAGGTTGAGTGCATCGAGCCTCAGCCAATGCCAAAACTTCCTGTAGCTTCTGCTCTGTGGGTTCCACAGCCTACATTCGAGATTGGTGCTGCAGCCTGGATTCTGGCTGGTGGTACACACCACAGCGCTTTCTCTTATGACATCACTGAGGAGTATTGGGAGGACTTTGCCGAGATGACTGGCATCGAGTATGTCCGCATCAACAAACAGACAAACATTGCAGACTTCAAGCAGACCCTCCGCAACAACGAGGTTTATTACATGTTGAATAAAGCACTCAGATAATATGACAGCAAAACAGACAATCGAAGCAGGTAAGGCCATTCTCGGTATCGAGTTTGGCTCTACCCGCATCAAAGCTGTCCTCATCGACGAGGACAATACGCCCATTGCCCAGGGCTCACACGAATGGGAGAACCAATTAGTAGATGGTCTTTGGACTTATTCTACCGAGGCTGTATGGTATGGCCTCCAGGACTGCTACTCTGATCTCCGCAAGGATGTTCAGAAGCAGTACGACTGCGAGATCGAGTCACTGGCCGCTATCGGTTTCAGTGCTATGATGCACGGTTACATGGCCTTTGATGAAAAGCAGGAGATTCTCGTTCCCTTCCGCACATGGCGTAACACAAACACCGGTAAGGCCGCTGCCGAGCTCTCTAAGCTCTTTAACTACAACATCCCCCTGCGCTGGAGCATCTCTCACCTTTACCAGTGCATTCTCGACAATGAGGAGCACGTTTCCAGCATCAAATACCTCACTACCCTTGCCGGTTATGTTCACTGGCAGGTAACAGGACAGTTTGTTCTGGGTGTTGGCGATGCATCAGGTATGATTCCTGTCGACCCCAAGACCAAGACTTACGATGCCACAATGGTAAAGAAGTTCGATGAGCTCATTGCTCCTAAAGGTTTCTCATGGAAATTGCTCGACATTCTGCCTAAGTCTCTGAATGCAGGCGAGAATGCAGGATTCCTTACCCCAGAGGGTGCTAAGAAGCTTGACGTTTCTGGTCACCTGAAGGCTGGCATCCCCGTATGTCCTCCTGAGGGCGACGCAGGCACTGGTATGGTTGCCACCAACGCTGTTAAACAGCGCACAGGTAATGTTTCTGCCGGAACATCATCGTTCTCAATGATTGTGCTTGAGAAAGAACTTTCTAAGCCTTACGAGATGATTGATATGGTTACCACTCCTGATGGTTCACTCGTAGCGATGGTTCACTGTAACAACTGTACCAGCGACATCAACGCTTGGGTTGGTCTATTCAAGGAGTACCAGCAACTGCTTGGTGTGCCCGTTGACATGAATGAGCTTTACGGAAAGCTGTTCAACAAGGCTCTTGAAGGCGATACCGACTGCGGTGGACTCATGGCCTACAACTACGTTTCAGGCGAGCCTGTAACAGGTCTGGCCGAGGGTCGTCCTATGTTCGTCCGCTCTGCAAGCGACAAGTTCAACCTGGCCAACTTTATGCGCGCACACCTCTATGGTGCCATCGGCGTACTCAAGATTGGTAACGATATTCTGCTGAAGGAAGAGAAGATCAAGGTTGACCGCATCACCGGTCATGGTGGTTACTTCAAAACTGCAGGAGTAGGACAGCGCATGTTGGCTGCCGCTCTCAACTCTCCAATATCTGTGATGGAAACAGCTGGCGAAGGTGGTGCATGGGGTATCGCCCTGTTGGCAGGCTACCTTATTAACAATAATGGTAAGAATCTGGCCGACTATCTGGAGGACGTAGTATTCGCAGGAAACACTGGCGTATCTATCGCTCCTACAGCCGAGGACGTAGCGGGTTTCGAGAAGTATATCGAGAACTACAAGCGCTGTCTCCCCATCGAGCAAGCCGCAGTAGATAATAAGTAAACCAACAAACAATGAGAAAAGTATTAGCAATAGCATTTTCCGCTTTCGCCATCAGCGCTTCAGCAGCTGACGCTGTGAAAGCTACGGTTCATGCCGATCAGGCTGGCGCCAAGATTAACAAAGAAATCTACGGCCAGTTTTCCGAGCACCTGGGTAGCTGTATTTATGGCGGTCTCTGGGTGGGCGAAGGCTCACAGATTCCTAATATCAATGGTTACCGCAAAGACGTGTTCGAGGCCCTCAAGGCCCTTCACATTCCCGTTATGCGCTGGCCAGGAGGCTGCTTTGCCGACGACTATCACTGGATGGACGGTATCGGTCCAAAGTCACAGCGTCCATCGTTGCGCAACAATAACTGGGGTGGTACTATCGAAGACAACTCTTTCGGCACCCACGAGTTCCTGAATCTCTGCGAGATGCTAGGCTGCGAGCCTTACATCAGTGGAAATGTAGGCTCTGGTACCGTTAAGGAGATGGCCCAGTGGGTTGAGTATATGACCAGCGACGGCGATACCCCCATGGCACGTCTGCGCCGCCAGAATGGCCGCGACAAGGCTTGGAAGGTAAAATACTTCGGCATCGGCAACGAGGCTTGGGGCTGCGGTGGTAACATGACTCCACAGTATTACAGCGACGAGTTCCGTAAGTTCAACACCTATCTGCGCGACCAGGGACAGAACCGTCTCTATCGCATCGCCTCTGGTGCCAGCGATTATGATTACGACTGGACCAAGGTATGTATGGATAAGATTGGCGACCGTATGCAGGGTATCTCGCTTCACTACTACACCTGCACAGGTTGGAATGGTCCTAAGGGCTCTGCCACTAAGTTCGATACCGATCAGTACTACTGGGCTCTGGGCAAGTGCCTTGAGATTGAAGAGGTTATCAAGAAGCACAAGGCCATTATGGACCAGAAGGATCCCAAAGGTAAGATTGGTCTGCTTGTCGACGAGTGGGGCACATGGTGGGACGAGGAGCCAGGCACCATTTCTGGTCACCTGTACCAGCAGAACGCACTTCGCGATGCCTTCGTAGCAGCCCTCTCGCTGAATGTATTCCATAAGTACACCGACCGTGTAAAGATGGCCAACATCGCTCAGGTGGTAAACGTGCTGCAGTCTATGATTCTCACCGATCAGGAAGGTACAGGCCACATGGTGCTCACACCAACCTACCACGTATTCCAGATGTACACACCATTTATGGAGGCTACTTATCTGCCTGTCGACCTCGAGAGCGAGACCATCCAGTGCAGCAAGGAGTACTTTAAGGTTAAGCAGGATACCAAGGACAACTCTACCCGCCCCTGCCCTGTTCTTTCAGCATCAGCTGCAAAGACCACCGATGGCAGCATTGTTCTTGCTATCACCAATGTTAGTCTTGATAAGGCTCAGACCATCGATTTTGATCTGGCAGGCTTCAAGGCCAAGAGTGTCAGCGGCCGCATCCTTACATCAAAGAATGTTGCTGACTACAACGACTTCCAGCACCCCGACGTTGTATCTCCTAAGGAATACAAAGACGCCAAGCTGAACAAGAAGGGAACCTTAAGTGTAAAGATCCCCGCCAAGTCGATAATAGTTCTGAACATCAAGTAAATAGAAAGCCCGTTCGAAATTGAGCGGGCTTTTTATTTTGGTTCTACATGTACTGCTATATGTGTTTTTGAGCCATAGTGAGCTCGTAGGATATCCTCCACTTCCGATGCTTTATCGTGCGCCTCACAAAGTGTTATGTTGCCATCCATAAGTATATGCAACTCTATAGCGTAATGATTACCCAAGCGTCGTGTGCGTAATTCGTGAGGTTCAACAACACCTGGTACTGATGCAGCAAGACGTAGTATCTCTTCCTCTACCTCGTCTGGTAGCGAATGCTCCATCAAGTCACCAATACCGTTACGTAACAGTTCAACAGAGACTTTTATAATAAACACACCTACGACAATTGATGCAACAGGGTCAAGAACCGCCCAACGTTGTCCTAAGAATATTGCTCCACCTATGCCTATAGCTGTACCAATGGACGACAATGCATCGCTGCGGTGATGCCACGCGTTGGCCTCTACCGCCTGCGAATTCAATTTGCGAGCCTTTGCCATAGAATAGTGATACACTGCCTCTTTCAGTAACACAGATAACAGCGCTGCCCATAGTGCCAACATTCCTGGTGCCTTCAGTACTCCCCCTTGCGCCCATACGATTATCTTGGTTAGTCCATTGTAAACAATGCCTACTGCCACCAGCAGCAATGCTACACCAATAATCGTCATGGCCAGCGTTTCATACTTAGCATGCCCGTATTCGTGATCTTTATCCTCTGGTTTGCCACTTATATGAACAAAAACCAGCACTATGATATCGGTAACAAAGTCTGAAAGCGAGTGTACAGCATCTGCCACCATAGCAGCACTATGAGCCACAATGCCGGCCACAAACTTGAACAGCAGCAGTATAACATTAACTGCCCCACCCACCAACGTTACCTTGTATATCTCCTTGTTACGTTCCATTATTCATCTATTTGGGCAGTGCTGCCGACTTACGATAGCCCATGCCAGTAACATGACATATAAGTTTTCCTTCCTGATTAGTTACACACGCCTCTACCGATGGTATTTTGTGGTGGTCACACACGTGTTTGGCTTCGGCACGTAGTATGTCACCCTGTTTAGCACTTGTAACAAACATAATATTGTTGCTAATGCCTACGGTTAACTGGCCGCTCTGGTTAAGTAGTGCAGCGATAGCCAAATCAGCTAAAGTAAATAGAGCGCCACCCTGGCATACGTTTCCTCCGTTAAGGTGTTCGGCCGTAACTGTCATCTCTGCCACAGCGTGATGCTCATCTACCTCAGTAATCCTACACCCTGCATTAGCGGCAAACCTATCTGTTCTATTAAGTAAATCCTGTATATTCATATGCTGCAAAGGTACATTGTTTATTGATAAACGCCAAACTTTTATTCGCTTTTTTATAAAAAAATGAATAGCACACAACAGTTTGCGCTACTCTTTATTTATTTTCTTTGTATTTTCAAAATTTTTTCATATCTTTGTCCCAAAATCCAAAACAAATATGAAACAACTAGTAACTATCTGTTTATTTTTTTGCGCTGCATCTGCTGGCGCTCAGTCATTGCCTTATCAGAATCCACAGTTATCGGCAGCTCAACGTGCCGATGACCTATTGGGACGTCTGACACTTGAAGAGAAGGTAAGCTTGATGATGGATTCATCACCGGCCATACCACGATTAGGAATACCACAGTTCCAGTGGTGGAACGAAGCCCTGCACGGTGTGGGGCGTAATGGCTACGCTACAGTGTTTCCAATAACAATAGGCATGGCAGCATCATGGGATGATGCTCTGCTGAAGAAAGTGTTTACAGCTGTTAGCGACGAAGCACGCGTAAAAGCCCAACAGGCTAAGAAATCAGGCGGCATTAAGCGCTATCAGAGTCTGTCGTTCTGGACACCCAACATCAACATTTTCCGCGACCCACGTTGGGGACGAGGACAGGAGACATACGGCGAGGATCCATATCTAACATCGAAGATGGGACTGGCTGTGGTACATGGACTACAAGGGCCTTACGAGAAGTATCGCAAACTACTGGCATGCGCCAAGCACTTTGCCGTACACAGCGGTCCTGAGTGGAACCGCCACGAGTTTAACGTTGAGAATCTTCCAGAGCGCGACCTGTGGGAGACATATCTACCGGCATTCAAGGCTCTGGTACAAGAAGGTAAGGTGGCCGAGGTGATGTGCGCCTACCAGCGCATTGACGGACAAGCTTGCTGCGCACAGACACGCTACGAGCAGCAGATTCTGCGCGATGAATGGGGATTCGACGGCATCATCACCAGCGACTGCGGCGCAATACGCGACTTCCTGCCCCGTTGGCATAATGTGGCCAAGGATGGTGCAGAGGCATCGGCAAAAGCCGTATTAGCAGGAACCGATGTAGAATGCGGTTCAGAGTACAAGAACCTTCCGGAGGCTGTACGGCGCGGTGACATAAGCGAGACCGAAATCAATCGCAGCTTGCGCCGACTACTGATTGCACGATTCGAATTGGGTGATCTCGATCCTGATGAACTAAACCCATGGACAAAAATACCTGAGAGCGTAGTAGCATCAGAGGCTCACAAGGAGCTTGCCGCACAGATGGCACAGAAGAGTATTGTGCTATTGCAGAACCGTAATGACGTACTGCCACTTGGAAACAATTTCAAACCTTACTCCGGCTCAGCTACCGACATAGTTGTGATGGGTCCAAACGCTAACGACTCTGTAATGATGTGGGGCAACTACGCAGGCTACCCTACCCACACCATCACTGCACTCGAAGGTATTATCAAGAAGGCCAATAAGCGCGTTCCAGGTAGTCGCATACGTTATATTCAGGGCTGCGGACTTACACGTAACGAAGTGTTTGAGAGCCGATTCAGCCAGATAAAAACTCCCAAGGGAGATGCAGGCATGCAGATAACCTATTGGAACAACATTGATATGAAAGGAAAGCCTTCAACCGTAGTTACAGCCAAGCAAGCTCTGAAACTAAGTAATGGCGGCAACACAGTGTTTGCACCAGGCGTTAATCTTGAAAACTTCTCTGCCCGCGTTGAGGGAACTTTGATTCCAACAGCCGACGAGACACTTCAATTCACAATTGGAGGCGATGACAGACTTCGCCTTATTGTTAATGGCGACACGCTGGCCAACTTCTGGTCGGCACGTCAGCGCATTCAGGGTGCTAAGAAAGAGTTAAAGGTAAAGGCAGGTAAACAATACCGCATTCAGATAGATTATGTACAGGAGCAGAACTTCGCCACTCTATCTTTCGATGTTCAGCATAAATATGCCCCCACTCCACAGGAGCTGCTACAACAGATCGGCGACACCCGCACCATTATTTTTGTTGGTGGAATATCACCAAGTCTCGAGGGCGAGGAAATGCGCGTAGATGAACCCGGATTCAAAGGTGGTGACCGCACAAGCATAGAACTCCCTCAGGCTCAGCGCGACCTTCTGGCTATGCTGCACAAGGCCGGTAAGAAAGTTATATTCGTAAACTGCTCTGGTTCGGCTATGGGCCTAACTCCTGAGGTGCAGACATGCGATGCCATTATACAGTGGTGGTATTGCGGCGAGATGGGCGGTGCCGCACTTGCAGAGATTCTGTTTGGCGATCGTACTCCAAGTGGCAAGCTGCCTATAACCTTCTATAAAAGTACAAACGACCTGCCCGACTTCCTCGACTACTCGATGAAGAACCGCACCTATCGCTACTTTAAGGGCAAGCCTTTGTTCCCATTCGGATTCGGACTTACATATACCGACATTAATATTGGCAAACCAACATATAGCGACGGCAATGTGCAGGTAAAGGTCAGTAATGTGGGTAGCGGAAATGGTGCAGGTGCAGGAATTGCCACCGAGACCGTTCAGGTATATATTCGCAACACAGCCGACAAGGAAGGACCGTTGAAGACTCTGCGTGCATATAAGCAAGTAGAACTTACACCTGGCGAGAGCAAGACCATTACAATACCTTTACCACGTAAGAGCTTTGAAGGATGGGACGCAAGCACCAACACTATGCGCGTGGTACCAGGCAAGTACGAAATAATGGTAGGCAACTCTAGTGCCGACAAAGATCTAAAGAAGATAACTGTAGATATAAACTAAAAGAAAATGGCCAGCAGAATTGCTGGCCATTTTTGATATCAGAGAATGACTTACCATTCGTCATCATCGTTTCCAACTATTCCATTCTTTACCGCCTCTTCTACTTTATCCATAATGGCATTGCTATAGGCGTGAGTCATCACGAGAGCCTTTGCACAGGTGCGTTTCTTTGAGTCCTTCTCGACAAATGGATAGTGGCGTGCAATTTCCCACTGCTCATCCCAAAGGTTGGGATTGGTTTTATCGTCAGCCTTACGCTTAGCATCGGCATACGACTTGTTCTTGTCATCGGTCGCAATTCCAAACCAACCACCACTTATATCATCAAGAATATCGTAATTCTGAACAGTATAGGTTACACGTATCTTACCATCCTTGATATCCAAACGGATAATCGGTGTGATGCTGACAGAATACTTACTGATTGTACCCATGTGTTCGGCAATATTCTTGATAGTCGACGAGATAATAATACAGCCTGCATCTTTATCATTAAGGGTAATGGCATTATTATCTTTAAAAGTAGCCGTAGCCCAATAGTTTAGAGCTACATAAAGCTGCTGCTTAGTCTTGCCTGGAGCCTCAATAACTTGCTGATAAGTAAGACTCTCGTTCTTATCAAGCGTAAGCGTGCTAGCCAGATTCTTTGCAGCATCGAGCCACTTGTCGCCATATTTCTGCTTGGCATACTTCTCAAGGTCAGCAGCCTTCATTACTTGTGCCTCGACTACGGTATTACCACAGAACATACAGGCCAACAGGATCAATAGAAAAACATTCTTCTTCATAAAAATATTATTAGAATCGATATCCTACGCTAGCCATAACAACATGACCATCACCAAGGATGCCTGGCTGGAATTTATACTCGGCCGAAACGAAACAGTTATCGCCCAGATTGAACTGAATACCAGCACCCAACTGGATACCACCGTCGGTAGAGTTCTCGGAATCATAAGAAATATTATTTATATCATAAGCATCCTGATGAGTGAAAGCAAGTGCATAACCTACCAATGGGAAGAACTTAACATCCTCACCAAGGTCGAACAGATACTGAAGGTCGATTCCAACGGTAAAATCCGACAAGTGATCCTTCTTGAAATGATAGATACCATCAAGATCGAAACGGAAGTGGTCAGTAAGATTATACTGTACGAAAGCACCTGCACCCCAACGAGTATAGTTTTCTTTAATCCCTAAAAATTCTATCTTAGTCATAGTGGGACCACCACGCAGACCTACTGCAAAATCTCCCTTACGCTGTGCACTGGCACTTAAACTGATAAGTGCTACAATAAATGTCAATAATACTTTTTTCATAATGATAATAAATTAAAATATTTATACTTTTAAAATTGTTATTTCTTATTGTTAGGTGTATAGTTCATATGAACCTTCTCCCACGTTACAGTACCGTTTCTCTTTACATGCACACGCACCAGATAGTCGCCCGGTTCAGGGTTGTTTGCCTCACACATAGAGTCAAGCGTGAGGTACTGAACATCACCGAACACACGGTCGTCCCACTTGTGAACATGGCCTAGAAAGGCAATGGTTACATTCCACTCGCGGAACTTATTAAGCAGGAAATAAAGCTCCTCGCGAGCAAAAGTAGAGGCCAGCTCAACACTACGCGGACGGAAAATGTTTGTGTGGCTGAAAACAAACGTATTGCGGGTTTTAATACCCATCTCCTCCATATTCCTATCATCCATAACACCCTGTTCTATCAGGTTAACCTGTTCTCTGCCCAGTGTTCCACTGGCAGTATCAAGGAAGATGAAATGATCGAAGATGAGAATGTCATCAACATAACCAACTCCCACATAGAAATCGTAGAATGAAGAATGAAAGATATTACTCCACATGGCCCAACCGTTGTGGGTGATGTCGTGATTACCAACAACAGGATAGAAAGGTATATGCACGTCCTCTATGTTGGTGAATATCCCAACATTGGCAGAATAATTAGGATTAGGATCATAATAATAAGGAATACTATCGTTTATTTCTTCGTCATAAATAAAATCCTTTTTGAAATATTTATCTACATACCATTTCTTGGCCTTATTAAGGGCATTCTCAAGATTAATGTAATACTCTATCTTCGTATCGGCTATATCACCGAGATGCGCCATAAACATATCGCCATCATCAATGCCTCGCTTTAACATCTCTTCCATACGGCCGCAGTCGGTTGTAACGTGGCTGTCGCTACCAACTAGGAATGTGTATTCATCGCCTTGAGCATCGAAACCACTAAATTCTGACTTATACTCACGAAAATACTTGTATGACATCTTTACACGATCTTCGACACCAGTACCCGCAACAAGAATACCGATGGGGCTAACCTTCTCGCACGAAACAAGAAGAACAGCAGCTACAACTGCCAGTATTATATATTGATACTTCTTCATAATTACCATACGTATTTAATTCCTAACTTGCCTGAAGTCTCGTATTTACTTGCCAGCTGACTCATACTGCCAGCAGGACGTACATTAAACTCACCAAACAACTGCATGTCCTTATGCACAATAGTAAGAGGGGCATAGAAGTTTAAGCCCCAGTTGATGTTCCAGTTCTCGTAATAGAAGTCATCGTAGTTACGGAAGAAGAGTCCGATGTTCCACGGATTCCATCGCGGACGAATGCTTACGCCAGTTCCAAAAGTGAGAGTGAGAGGTTCGGTATAACGGGCATGAAGCAAATGATATGTGATTAGCGACTCGCCAACACGAAGGTTGAAATAGGGAGTCTCCCATGTTACAGAGAGGTTGAATGCCGTCTCGTTGGTGTGCCACTTATGATATCGGTTGTACATAGCCTTACCATCTATATAGAAATCCATCCACTTGTATGGAAGACGATAGCCGCCCTGAATATCTACGGAGTATAGTTGCTTTCCCAGCTGTGCCTGAGCATCGGCGCCAACGTGCCAACGATCGGTGAGATGTCGTTTATACGACACAGCCGCACCGCCAAACCAGTCGGCAACTACATTATCACCGCCAACAAAATATGCATTTAGTTCGTTTTTATGCTCGCCGTCGTACTTGTGTATGCCGTTATAGCTTTGCGCACTGATTCCAGTAGCAAATGCTCCAAGCATGAAAGCAAGAACAGTTGTTTTCAATTTTATCATACAGGTTATAACAATAATTGTTTCGTGTATTGGGTTAATAAATATAATATTTATGGTGCAAATGTAAGCATTATTTCAAAAATAAGCAAGCATTTTTTAATAAAAATAAAAAGGTCAGCAAAATAGCTGACCTTTATCATGTTTTGATATTGTTTTTCTATCGACGCAAGCTCTCTACTTCCTCGCGTTTTGCGCGATAGTAGCGATCTACGAAGTCAACCTGTTCGCGGTTGGGGCGCATAATAAGCGAAGCACCGTTAGAGAACTGCATGGTTGTGGGTTTAGTATCGTCGAATGCAGGCCAGTAAGGCAAGCCTTTGCCGTTAGGATTGCAAGTCTTTGCAAAATTAATCCAGTACTGCTGTATGATTTCTGCAACGGCACTCTCTGCAGGATACTTTTCGCCCTGTAGCAGGAAATGACCATTAAGATACATAATATCATCGGCATGAGCCACACCACGGCGACGTGGATCCTGCGAGAAGCTCATGGTTGAAGGCTGAGCAAGATATGCTGCATAAGCAGGACTCTTGCCGGTCTTGTTCTGCAGACTAACCCATGCGTAAGATGGCCATGCAAAACCCATATCGCGGAATGCATCGCCAAAGCCATGCCAAGCCTCATCGTTAGTAGCACCAGGGTAATACTTCAAAGCCTCATCAGCCCATGAACCGAAAATGCTCTTAAGCGTCTTTTGATAGTCCTCGGCGGTAATATTTCCTGGAGCAAAGAGTGCCCCTTCATCGCTATTTGTCATCACGATTACAGGCACATCGTTATACTCACCACGCTCATATAGACGATACTGGTCGTCGCAAATAACGTATCCATCAACGCAAGGCCAGAATCCTGCAAAACCAACGTTGCCATCGCACAGCAGCATGGCATCCATCTGGCGCAACTGCTTCAGGTTCTTTTTCTTCAGGTGCTTCTGGAAAGCCAAACCTTGTTGTTCTGCTCCCTTCTGCGATGCATCGAGACCTAATGCACGAGGCTTATCACTCCATGGTGCAAACGAACCTCCACTATGACTGATGCAAGAGCGGAACAGGCCTTTAGCCAATGGCGAGGCGCACAGAATACTACAGCTGATAGCACCAGCCGACTCACCGAAAATGGTAACCTTTGTGGGGTCGCCACCAAACTGGGCTATGTTACGCTGAACCCACTGCAGAGCATAAATCTGGTCGAGAATACCATAGTTGCCTGAGTGTCCCTCCTTGTCCTCCTTGGTAAGTTCTGGATGAGCCATGAAGCCAAGAGCTCCGGTGCGATACTCAACACTAACAATAACTACGCCGCGCAATGCAAGGTGCTTCCAAAGGTCGCCACCGTACCACTCGGTCTGGAATCCACCTCCGTGAATCCATACCATTACGGGAAGTTTCTCGTTCTTGCTTTTTGCAGGTGTAGCGATACCAAGATACAGACAATCTTCATTCATCATATCGGCCGTACGACCAGGACGTGTAGGCTGTGGTGGCATAGGACCAAATTTATCACACTTGCGCACTCCTGTCCAAGGCTGAGCGGGCTGTGGAGCACGCCAACGGAGATTGCCAACAGGTGGAGCTGCATAAGGTATAGCTTTATAAACAGCCAGACCATCGTCGAGAACACCCTCTACATCGCCTGTTTCAACATGTGTGCTCAGCAGTTGAGCCTGAGTGGTTACTGATGCCGCCAACATAACGGCGGCAAAGAGAATCGTTTTAATGATTGATTTCATACTACTTTTTTGTTATTATTGTTTTTTAGGGGTTGTACATTCATTTACAAGATACACAATACTCATATAAGGTATACCACTATTCGTCTCAAGACCAATCTCGCAGGTACGGCTATTTGAATAGCCCACCTCTATGTGGTTTGCCTCTATCTGTGGACGAAGCTTGCGCAAGCCATACTTGTTGAGTTCTGGGAAGGTAAAGCCCCTGTCACCAGCAAAGCCGCAACAGCCCACACCTTCAGGCAGGAACACATTTGTTGAGCACAACTTCGCCAGGTTTATCAAATCGTCGGCCACACCCATCTGACGGGTAGAGCATGTAATATGCAGGGCTATATGACGGTCGATAGGATGGAAGTCGAGGCGAGGCACCAGATACTTCATGATAAACTCAGCAGGCTCGTACAGTTTCATCTTATGCATTACCTTTTTCATACGGTGCAGGCACGGGCTCTGGGCACATAGCACTGGATACTTACCCTCCTCGCTAGCCTTCCAAAGAGCAGCTTCGAGTTCTGCACTCTTTCGATCGGCAATGTCGAGCATACCCTTTGATTCCCAAATCTGTCCGCAGCACATGCGCTCCATACCCTCTGGGAATATTACCTCATAGCCTGCCTTGGCCATTAGCTGGATAACCTCATCTACAAGGTCATGAATCTTTCCACCTTGTTTGGATTGTCCCATAGTCTGGTTAATACAGCTTGGGAAGTAAACTACCTTAGGGGTATCGGGTGATGGGTGCGGGGTGTCAGCAGGATGGATAGACTCAATGATAAACTGAGTCAAATCGCTCTTCTTGGGCTGTCGATGCTTCTTTGGCATAGCGGTAGTCCATAATGGGAGTCCCATCTTATTCATCGTGCGACACACGGTGGTCATAAGTGTAGGGCCGAGTGTTACATGTGCTGCATGAGCCACATCCAGCACCACGCGCAGTCCGCTCTTTATTCCTGCCATGTGGTTAGCAGCGAACTCACCAAGTTTGTATCCTGTTGGATTCTGATTCATATCCATCTGGCGGATTAGGTGAGTAAGCTCACCTGTGTTAATCTTCATCGGGCACGATGTTGAGCAGAGTCCATCGGTGGCACATGTCTGGTCGCCGTAATACTTATATTGCTTTTTGAGCGTAGTAAGTCGTTCAGGATTAGAACCCGTGGCCGTCAAATAGCGTATCTCACGCTGAACGGCAATACGCATACGACTTGATAAGGTGAGTCCGCACGACATACAGTTTACCTCGCAGAATCCGCACTCAATACACTTGTTGGCACGTTTAACCTGCTCTATTGTCTCCTTGGCAGTAGAGAGTTCCTGATTCATAAGGTAATGACCGCCATCGGGCACGCTACCGAAGTCGAAATCCAGTACTGGCAGAGGCTTGAGGCACTTAATGAAGCAGTCGGGATCATCGTTAAATATTACACCCTGGTTAAGCAATCCATCGGGGTCGAAGATTTCCTTAAGTTCCTTCATAACATCGTAGGCCTTATCACCCCACTCGTACTTAACAAACGGAGCCATATTTCTACCTGTGCCGTGTTCGGCCTTAAGCGAACCGTCATAACCATCAACCACAAGTTTAGCCACATCACGCATCATCTCTGCATAGCGAGCCACCTCGTGCTCATCGGCGAAACTCTGATTCAGGATAAAATGATAGTTGCCCTCGAATGCGTGACCATAGATACAGGCATCATCGTAACCATGATCAGCAATCAACTTCTGCAACTTAACAGTAGCCTCTGGCAGCGATTCTATTGGGAATGCCACATCCTCAATCAGGCACGATGTGCCCACAGGACGTGTACCGCCTACGCTTGGGAATATACCACTACGTATGGCCCAGAACTTACCGTAAACGGCAGGATCCTCGGTAAATTCTGCGGGGATATACAGGCAGAACTGGCCCAGGCACTCTTGTATCTTTGCAATCTTTTCAAGCAATTGTTCGTGGGTTATACCCTTGGTTTCTGTGAGTATCGCAGTCAGGTTGTGATAATCGCCAGGCTCTACTCCTTCAATCTTGCCAGCATCAACATCTTTCTGATATTGCAGATATACAGGATCATCAACAGAACTGAGCGACTTATAGTCAAGCATTTCTGCACTCTTAACCACCAGGTTCTCAGCACTGTACTCAAGGTCTTCCTCGCCAGCCTTCATCTTCTTCATTGCCACCACAGCCTCACAACTCTCCTTCATGGTCATAAAGTAAACCATAGCCGAAGCCTTGAACGGATAGTCTTTTAGCGTCTTCATGGTTACCTCTGATAGGAATGCGAGCGTCCCTTCACTACCCACCATTGAATGGGCAATTATATCAAATGGATCATCGTAGGCCACAAGCGGACGAAGATTCAAACCAGTAACATTCTTGATAGAATACTTATTACTGATGCGGTCGGCCAGCTCCTTATCGGCACGCACTTTATCGCGCAGTTTCTCAATGCTTTCAAGGAATGCCGGATGAGTTTTACGAAACTCCTCGCGACTGTTTTCGTTGCCGGTATCCAGAATGGTTCCATCGGTAAGTACGATGCGTGCAGATAGCATCATGCGGTCGCTGTTAGCATGCACACCGCAATTCATACCCGAGGCATTATTAACAACAATACCACCCACCATAGCCGAACCTATTGAAGCAGGATCGGGTGGGAACACGCGTCCGAAAGGCTTAAGTATATTGTTGACCTGAGCACCTACGATTCCAGGCTGAAGACGTATTGACTCTTTGTCATCAGCAAGCTCGTATTTCTCCCAATATTTACCAGCTACTATCAGCACACTGTCTGTGCAGCTCTGTCCACTTAGCGATGTACCTGCAGCACGGAAGGTGAACGGCAACTTATATTTTCGGCAGATGCATACAATCTTTGATATTTCCTCCTCACCATCGCTACGCACAACAACCTGTGGAATCTGGCGATAGAAACTGGCATCAGTACCCCATCCAAGAGTACGAAGCTCATCGGTATAAATACGCTCATCAGGCAGAAATTGCCGGAGTTCTGACAGGAATTGTTCAATCATAGGACGATCTGGTTTTTAGTTATACTTTTGATTTTTGCGAGCAAATATACAAAAAAAATAGCTATCGGCTAACATTTTTAGTTTTTTTTCGTATCTTTGACGCCGATAAAAACCTAAAGACGTGATAAACAGTAGAATTTTGATACTACTTGCAATGTATTTGGGCACACTTACATGCAAGGCACAGAACTTTGAACTGAAGAAACAGAACGACAGCCTTTACTACCTTAACGGTTGGCGTCTGCCCTACCCTGTGTATCAGTACCAGACAGGAGATGTTGACGGTGATGGTAAGACTGATGCTATCGTAGGGGTAATAAAAGGTACACGATTCTATCCAGAAAAGGCACGCCGTATTTTCATTTTCAAGCAGGTTAACGGCAAGGCACGCCCATTGTGGTTGGGCTCGAAACTTGGCGGTATACTCGAGGACTTTCATTACATTGACGGAAAGATTCGCGCTCTGGAGAGAACTGACGATGATCTATATGTGGTATCAGACTACAAGTGGGGAGGATTCGGAATGGCTTTCGACCACTATATTATAAAAGGTGTAAACAAAGAAACAGCAATAAAGACCTTTGACCAATGAAAAAAAGTAAAGTTATTATGTTGGCATGTATGGCAGGCTTGATAGCAGCATGCAGCCAGAAACAGAGTGTGGTACAAGTACCGGTATCGACCATCGATGCCGAGAGTCTGCGTGACAGCATCGACTACGACATGGACGTATCGGGGCTGAACCTTAGTGATCTGCGTATTCTGCGCAATGCCCCTGCAGCACAGCGCGGCTATCCGTTCAAGGACTCGTACCTGAGAGGTATTTACGGCGTTACTACATGGTACGACTCGCTGATGTATGCACTCGACGAGAAAGTGCAGGGCGTAGAGAGTAAAGAGAACGAGAGTTGGCGCGACGCTTATCTGCGAGCTATCGACGAGCAGAAGCTCATCGTTTACAACAACGTGGAGATGGCGTTTATGAAACGTCTGAAAGAGCGCGAGGATGAACTGCTGAAACAGAACTTCGATGTAGAAGAGGGTCTGCGGGTGAACATGAGCAATCTGCTGAACCCTCAACAGCTCAAAGATTTCGACTCTACACTATGTCAGAAACTTGCTGAAGAGGGATTCGCTATCGTGCCCTCTAACACCTCGCAGTTGTTCCACGTCTACGAGAGGAACGATTACTCCGATTTCCCCAGTTTCGTTACTACCGATCTCTACCTGCAGCTGTATCATCTTTACATCGACTGCATGCTGCGAGAACTCGAGGAGTATCAGCTGCTGCCACTTATGACAGAATACACACAGAATATGATAGATGCCATGCTGGCAATTATCCACAATGCGGATAACGACGACAGCGAGACAAAACGCATAGCAGGACGCAATCTACAGTTCTTCCGCGTGGCACTGCACCTGTTTAATGGTAAGCCGATAAATGCCAGCTATACCACCGAAAAGGCAGAGATTGATAAGTGCTTGAAGGCTGAAAACGCCAAAAGCGAAATGCTTATGGACTATATGGGCGAAATATCATTCCCCTACAGTCTGTTCCGCGCCCGTGGTCACTACACCCGCAGCGACGGACTTAAGCGATACTTCCGCGGCATGATGTGGCTTCAGACCGCTACTATGGGATTAGACTACGAAACCGAAGTGAAGCAGGCTGTACAGATGGCATATGCCATGAAGCTGTTTAAGAAGACACGTCAGAAGTACGACAAGATAGACAACCTTATAACCTTGCTTATGGGTAAACACGACAACCTGAGTCTGCTACAAGTGATAGCCGAGGTTGACAAGACAGGTATGTCGATGGACGAATTGCTGAACGATGACAAGGAGATAGCCAAGCTTACCAAGGAGCTTAACGAAATAGGCAACAAACAGACTCGCATACGCCCGAAGTTCGAGAAGACCAGCCATAACAAGATTAATGTTATGCCACAACGCTATCAGCCCGATGCCGAGGTGCTGCAGGAGATGGTTGACTACGACAGCAATCCTACAAAGCGCGGCGTTCCTAGAGGTATAGACGTAATGGCTGCTATGGGCGTTACCGCTGCCGAACAGATTCTGAAAGAAGAGAAGACCGACTGGAAGCAGCTACTGCCCAACCTTGACAAGATGAAGAAGCGCATGGGCGAGATTGATTGGAGTGAGACCACTGCCACTCAATGGATGGAGACACTTAAGGTTCTTACTACAGGCACCGACAACAAGTCGCCTTACTTTATGCAAAATCCAAATTGGAGCAAGAAAGACCTAAATGCAGCCTTGGCCTCGTGGGCCGAGCTGAAACACGATGCCATACTATATGCCAAGCAACCAATGGGAGCTGAGTGTGGCGGAGGTGAGAACGTACCGGAGCCTGTTGTTAAGGGTTATGTCGAGCCAAATGTAAAGTTCTGGAAAAAGGCAAGCGAATTGCTTGAAAACACAGCAAAGCTGCTGAAGGACCAGAACATGATGACCGAAAAGATTGAGGGCGTTACCGAGCGACTTAGAGAGGAAGTAGAATTCCTGCTCCGCGTAAGCGAGAAGGAGCTTGCCGGCAAGATTCTTACCGACGAGGAGTACGACCAGATATCATACATCGGCGCTACATTCGAGAACATTTCGCTAGACCTTCTGCGCATGCCTAATCAGAATCTCTATAACTGGGTAGACATTGAGGGTGCCGACCGCAAAGTAGCCTTGGTGGCCGATGTTTACACTGCCAATGCCGACAACAATAAGAATAAGGCCATACTGTTTGAGGCCGTAGGCGATGCCGATGAGATTTATGTAGTGGTAGAGATAGGCGGCTATCTGTATCTTACACGCGGTGCGGTGCTCAGCTACCGCGAGTTTGTGCAGCCAATTGACCAACCACGACTCACTGATGAGGAGTGGCAGAAGCAGCTCGAGAGCAATCCACGTAAGGGAGTACCCGAGTGGATGAAGACCATACTGCTGCCACTTAAAAAGATGCCAGAACCTAATGAAGAGGTATTTTACAGCTCTGGCTGTTAGCATATTATCCAGCGTATCGGCGTTTTGCGCTGATACGCTGGACATTGTAATGACGGGCGACATTCTGCTTGACCGCGGGGTGCGCAAGGTTATTGAAAAACATGGAGTCGATCATCTGTTTTCAGATGGCATCGACTCCGTGTTCCGTTCGGCCCAAGTAGTGGTAGGCAATCTGGAGTGTCCAGCCACTAAGATACAGTCGCCAGTGCAGAAGCTGTTCATATTCCGTGGCGAACCCGAATGGCTCGGCACGCTTCGCCAACACGGTATAACCCATCTTAATCTGGCCAATAATCACGCAATAGATCAAGGTCGCGAGGGATTGATTGACACACGCCGTAACATTGAAGAATCAGGCATTGTTCCCATAGGTGCAGGGCAGAACATGCCTGAAGCAGTCCAGCCCGTGCTGCTTGCATCGCAACCACGCAACGTTTGGCTGGTGCCATCGCTACGACTCGCACTCGAGAACTACGCATATCTGCCCGACAAACCATGCGTTAGTCAGGAGCCTATGGACTCACTGCTTGACCGTGTGCACCGATTGCGCAAAACCGATTCTACAGCAGTTATCATAGTTTCACTGCATTGGGGCGGCGAACATACTTTGAAACCCGTTAACAGCCAGCGCTGGGATGCCCACCAGCTGATACGCGCCGGAGCCGATGTCCTGGTTTGTCATCATACCCACACCATGCAGACGATAGAAGAATTTCAAGGAAAGAAAATATACTATAGCGTGGGCAACTTCATCTTCGACCAATCCAAACCACTTAACTCAAAAGCCTGCATTGTGCGACTTAAAGTGAGTAACCACAATGTTGAAACAGAGACCATTCCTGTAGAAATACATAACTGCGTACCCAAAATTGTAAGCTCTTTTTGATTTTTAACAAAAAAATTAGCAACGCTTTTAGTTTTTTTACGTATATTTGTCGACAGAACTTATATATTACGAACTAAATAACTAAAAGCCCTATGGCAGCTATTGTATCTGTTATTCCTATTATTCTGCTCTTCGTACTAATGATGGGCCTCAAGATGTCCGGATGGAAGAGTGCGTTAATCACCCTTGTCGTAACTATTCTGCTTGCAGTATTAGTAACCCCGTCAATGGGAATAGTACCCGACAAGTATATTGGTTCCTCAATCTACGGCATCACATTCTGGTCGATTATTGAGGGCATACTCAAGGCATGTTTCCCGATTATCCTTATCATCATCTGTGCCATCTTCAGCTACAACATCCTGGTTGAGACAAAGGAGATCGAGACTATCAAGACGCAGTTTATCCAACTCACCAGCGATAAAGGCTTGCTGGTACTTCTGCTTACATGGGGTTTCGGTGGTGTGCTCGAAGGTATGGCCGGATTCGGTACAGCAGTAGCCATTCCAGCAGCCATCCTCATCGGACTGGGATTCAAGCCTATGTTCTCGGCTGTAATCTGTCTGGTAGCCAATACGGTGGCAGTAGGATTCGGTGCAGTAGGATTGCCCGCCACAACGCTGGCTAATCAGGTGGCCGATGGTACTGCCTCGCCCGAAATGCTGAGCGAGGTAGCCACGTTCATTATCCTTCAGTTGTCGCTGATGTTCTTCATCACCCCATTCCTCATCCTCATGATGACCGACCGTACAAAGATCATTAAGAACATCTGTCTGGCACTGTTTGTAGGCAGCTTCTCAATCATCGTGCAGTTCTGTTGTGCATACTTCCTTGGTCCAGAGACTCCTGCCATCCTTGGTTCGGTAGCAGCAATCATTGGTATGCTTATATACAACAAGCTGTTTATCCATAATGATAATACTGACGATAATGTGGTAATTGAGAAGAAGAAATTCGGAATGACAAAGACATTAAAGGCCTGGAGCGTTTACGGACTGATAATCTTCTTCATCCTTATTTCAAGTAAGATTGTTCCACCAGTTAACGAGTTGCTGAAGTCAACACTCGTAACCAAGTTCGACATGCCTGTTATTGGCAATACATTCTCATTCGGATGGCTTAGCAATGCAGGACTTATGATATTCCTTGGTGCAATGATTGGCGGACTTATTCAGGGTCTGAGCTTCGGCAAACTCATGAAGATGCTGGCTAAGACTACCATCAATCTGCAGAAAACGGCTATCACCATCTGCTGCTTGGTTGCCCTGGCCATGCTGATGAACAATACAGGCATGACACTTGCCATTGCCACCGGACTGGTATCGATTACGGGTGTGGCTTATCCGTTCTTCGCCCCGCTCATCGGTTCTATCGGAACATTCGTAACAGGCTCGGCTACGTCAGCTAACATTCTGTTCGGAAAGCTGCAGGCTGCAGCTGCCGGCCAGCTTGGATTGGTAAACGATGCCCAGTTCTTCGGCGTTAACGGCAACGAGACCAACTGGCTTGCTGCCGCTAACTGCGCAGGTTCTGAGGGTGGTAAACTGCTGTCGCCACAAAGTATCGCAATCGCTACCGCAGCATGTGATATGGAGGGGCAGGATGGCGATATTATGCGTAAGACATTGCCGTTCGCTATCTTCTGGATACTTATGAACGGTATAATGGTGTTCTTAGGACTGCACGTTATTTAGCCTTCGTAAGATACCATCTTACAGTCCAGTCGAGTGACTTACCGGGAGCCAGGGTTGTGTATGCACCTTGGCTCTCGATTTCAATATAGGTCTTGCCACGGTTCACGTACACTTGTATCTCGGCCTCACCAGGTGCAGGCTGCTCTGGGGTCAGGTCGGCAAACTTCTTGGTAAGTACCAGTCCATTGTTCTCATAGCTCAGCCATCCCTTACCATCGGCGTTCACCTTGCGGTTCTCGGGCACCTCGTCGGCCTCGTAGTAGGCAATGCCGTTCTTTGCCTTAAATGTCATCAGTCCTACAGGCCAGATGCTCTCTACGGGTGCTTCAAATGATATCACACCAGCATTAGGCACACGGGTAATCTCCCAAGGAGCCACCTTGCGCTCCTCCCCACTCTCGTTAATAATTGAATATGTTATGACTATAGCACCATCCTTTGCGTCGGTACTAAAATCCTTACGAATACGGTATTTTAGTTTCTCTGATACCTCGCCGGTCATAATAAGGTGTCCTTCTTTCTCCTCTACCTTATACACGCCCTTGTCAATCTCGGGTACCGGTGGCCAGTTCCACTCCTTCTGAGGACTGGTCCAGAATGTACTGCCGAATGATTCCGGCCATCGTGACTGGTTAATAACTTCCTGGTCCTGATACTTGAGCGACATAATTTTGGCGCCCTTTTCGGGGTTGATGGTCATTGTTACATCACCCACCTTAATCTCCTTGTTCTGAGCCATAGCAGCCGATGACAACAGCATGGCTACAGCAGATAATAAAATAGTTTTTTTCATACAGTTGATAATTCTAACATTTTGATGTTAGACGTATAAACCAGCCGAAAGTCAAGCCGGTTTATAGTTCGTTAACTTATTTATCTTACTGTTGGGTTAAGATTTCGCGAAAGGAAGAACTTCTTGGTAGCCGTAAAGAACATTATAACACCCGTAGCATTAACAACTACGACCGTCCAGAATGCAGCACCATAGCCAGCCAGTTCCGACACCACACCGCCAAGAAGAATACCAAGTCCCATACCGATATCCCACGAAATGAGTATTGTAGAATTGGCAGTTCCTCTCTGGTTGTTCTCTGCCACGTTTATCGTCATATTCTGGAAAGCCGGCCACATATGTCCGTTACCAAGTCCTATCAGCAGTGCCGATCCATAATACCCTATCGGATTTGGCATCGCAATAAACAGCGTGTAGCCTATTAGCGATATCACCATTCCCTCGCCAGCATTGTGGGTAAGCCTGCCCTGGCGGAGTGCCTTTCCGCCCTGCAATCGGCTTAATATCAAACCTATTGAACAAAGCATAAAATAGGTGCCTGTACCACCGGTGATACCCATAACCTCCTTACCATAAATGGCAAGATAGTTACTCAGCACGCCAAAGCTAAAGCCGAATGTAACCATATTCACGCCCAACAGCCATCCTTTCATCAGGAAGAAACGGTCGAGCGACAGTTTCGACTTGTTCTTAACAATATCCTTCGATTTCAGGTCAACAGTCGAATCAACTATCCATCCGCAGCAGGCCACAACAAGCGCTATCCAGAACAACAGTTCAAAACTCTGCGAATACTTATAGACAAATATTCCCACCGTTGGTGCTATAGCCATTGCCAGGTTGTTGCTAAGCCCATAATAGCCAATACCCTCTGTTCGCCTGCTTGAAGGCAGCACATCGATAGCCACAGTAGAGTTAGCTACCGTCAGCATTCCGAATGGTCCTCCGTGCAGCGTGCGCACCAGCATGAATAATAATAAGGTAGATGCAGCCAGATATCCGGCAAAGAATATAGCAAAAGCCGAGAAACTTACCATCAGCACCAGTTTTCGTGGAAACGAGTCAACCACATATCCACTGAACGGACGGAACAGAAGAGCCGTAATGGTATAGCCCGACAACACCAGTCCTATCACATCCTTAGTAGCACCAAAATGCTCGCTAAGGTATAACGGTAGTAAAGGTGTAAGCACGTAGAAGGCGAAAAACAGCGTGAAGTTCGCCACCATCACCTTACAATAGTTTCTGTTCCAGAGTTTCTCCAATATAATTACTTCTTTTTTATAGTATAATCGAGTGCTGCGCCAATGGCAGTGCAGTACTGCGAGTATTTTGGAATATGGAATCGTATCTTATACAGCGACTCCAATGCTGGGAACACCTCCTTGCACTGTGGCAGCAGCGACAGATTACCAATAAGCACAAAGTCGCGTATGTCACTTCCCAGCGATGCCAGCCATGCAGCCGAACCTATCGACTGCAGCACCATGTGTATCAGTCCTGCGGCTATATCCTCTTTCGAAGCATCACTCTGGGCATTGGCAAAGTTCGAAGCAGTGGTATCCATCGTCAGTCCTGGAACGGGTATCGCACTGATGTCTCCGATAGTTAGGTCTATATTTCGTATGTTTCCATGCTTAGCCATAGTTGCCACCTGCTTTATATCGCTTGTGTTCAGCATTATGCGGGCCAGTCCGGCCAGTGTTCCTCCACCAACGCCTATACCACCAATGTGGCGCATATCGTTGCCGTCGCATTTAACAAACGATGTACCAGTACCCATCGATACAACGATAGTATGGTCGAGCTTCGATTCGAAACGGGCACCAAGTCCGTCAGCCATAAACTCCTGACTCTTTGCCGTTGGCAGTCCATAGATAGGCTGGTCGATATACGCAGCACCCACACCTGTAAGCATTACCTGCTCAACATCCTTAAGGTCGATGTCGTTGTCGTGCAGATACTTTCCAAACGCTCCAAAGAGCGATGTAATAGGATCGGCCGCAGTTATACTGATAGGTGCCGACACCTTACCATTCTTGATTCCAACGATTTTTGTGGTCGAAATACCCACATCGATACCAATAACTATGCCCATGTTACAGAAACATTTATAAATACGAAAAAACCCGGCTGCATTACTGCAAGACCGGGCTAATGAAAGGAGGAGTGGTACCTCCAGGAATCGAACCGGGGACACACGGATTTTCAGTCCGATGCTCTACCAACTGAGCTAAGGCACCAACATTTCAATTCGTTTTGCAAACATCCTTTCGTTGTTTTGCGGGTGCAAAGGTACGACTAAAAATCGAGCCCGCCAAACTTTTAAACACCTTTTAACACTTTATTTTGCTAAGAAAGTGGGTTCCATCCTTGGGCTTTTAACGTAAACTCCTGATTATCACGACTTACGAGTACCTGACCGAATTTTGCATCAGTGATATGACCGATAAGCTTAATTCCTTCAATCTGCTCAATCTTCTCGTGATCGCCTATTGGAACTGTGAACAGAAGTTCATAGTCCTCGCCACCATTCAGCGCACAAGTAGTAACGTTCATATTCATTTCTTCGGCCATTACTGCTGTCTGATAGTCGATAGGAATGTTCTTTTCGTATATACGACATCCCACCCCACTCTGCTTACAGATATGCATCAGCTCTGATGACAGACCATCGCTGATATCCATCATAGCAGTGGGACGAATACCTGCCTCGCGTAACTTTTTAATAATGTCGCCACGAGCCTCTGTCTGCAACTGGCGCTGCAACAGATACTCCTTACCGCTGAAGTCGGGTTGGAAGTGCGCCAGCTCCTCAAGAGCGCGCTTATCGTTTTTCTTTTTAGCCTCTTCCACCTGCTGGTAGTACACGCTCTTCTCGCGCTCCAGCAGCTGCAATCCCATATACGCAGCACCTAAGTCACCGCTAACGCAGATAAGGTCGGTGTCCTTAGCACCGTTGCGATACACAATATCCTCTTTAGCAGCCTCGCCAATACAGGTGATGCTGATGGCCATACCAGTATACGATGATGTGGTGTCGCCACCGATAACATCAACGCCCCACTTATCGCAGGCCAGTTTTAGTCCGCTATAGAACTCCTCAATATCCTCTACCGAGAATCGTTTGCTTATTGCCAGCGATACTGTAATCTGGCGTGGTGTGCCGTTCATGGCAAAAACATCGCTGATATTTACCATAGCCGACTTATATCCCAGGTGCTTCAGGTCTATATAAGTAAGGTCAAAATGCACGCCTTCCATCAGCATGTCAGTAGTAACCAGCACCTCTTTATCGGGGTAGCTAAGTACGGCGCAATCATCGCCAACACCTTTTTTGGTGCTGTCGTTCTTTATCTCTATGTCTTTTGTCAGTCGGTCTATCAGACCAAATTCTCCTAATTTTGCTATTTCCATCCTTCTGTTGGGTGATCAGTGTTAAATTGTTCTTTGTTATGTGCCTTTATGCTCTCCGATCTTACAATCATCTCGCGCATAATAGCAGTCATCAGTGGCTGAGCCATGTTAGCAGCCTCTTGTACTTCCTCGTGACTTACTTCTACTGGCACATCGAATCCGCCAAGATCGGTAATTACCGACACGCCGAATGTCTTTATGCCACAATGGTGTGCTACGATAACCTCTGGCACTGTCGACATACCTACAGCGTCGCCACCAAGTATACGATACATCTTATACTCTGCAGGAGTCTCGAATGTTGGTCCCTGTACGCCTACATACACACCATGCTTAACATTAATGCCCTTCTCCTTTGCAATAGCATTGGCCTCGGCAATCAGGTTGTGGTCGTAAGTCTCGTGCATATCAGGGAATCTCGGACCTGTTGGGAAGTTCTTTCCGCGCAATGGATGCTCTGGGAAGAAATTGATATGATCGGTAATAATCATCAGGTCGCCAATCTTGAAATCAGGATTCATACCGCCTGCAGCATTCGATACGAACAGAGTCTCGATGCCCAGCTCGTACATCACACGTACAGGGAAGGTAACATCCTTCATCGAGTAGCCCTCGTAGAAGTGGAAACGACCCTGCATTGCCATGATGTCAACGCCACCCAGCTTACCGAAGATAAGTTTGCCTGAGTGTCCCTCAACGGTCGACACAGGGAAATTGGGTATATCCTTATATGGAAACTCGAGTCTGTCGGTTATTTCAGAAGCTAATTGTCCTAGTCCTGTTCCCAGTACTATTGCTGTTTTGGGGCTTGTGGTCATCCTTTCTTTTAGCCAGGATGCTGTTTCTTGAATTTTTGTATACATAGCCTAAAATTTTATTATTGAATTCTTCCTCTTGGTTTTGCATTATAACAATTCGCATTGGCAGCACATACAGGCTGTTTTTCACTTCGTCGCTCAGCCCCTCGGCTACAGTCAGTCGTGTAGCATCTTTCTCAGTAGTTAGTATTACCTTGGGCTCTGCCATCGATGCAAATGTCTTGTTTATATTTGCCACATCCTTCTTGCTGAAGTTATGATGATCGCCAAACGTAAGCGGGGTTATCTGCGATTCCAACTCCTGCAGATCGTGCATCAATTGCTCGGGCGATGCAATGCCTGTGAGCAGCATGATATTCTTTCCGCTAAGGTTTCCGTCGAAGACCTTACCTGTGAAAACTCCCTTTGGAGAATCATAATCGTGCGACGAGAAGAACAGCTGCTGATAAGGATACAGTTTCATCGCCTTGGTTATTACGCGGAACTCCATCGGATTCAGATCCTTCGGGCACTTTGTAACAATCACTATGTCGGCCCTATCCTTTGCCCTAATAGGCTCGCGCAGGCGGCCTGCAGGCAACAAGCGGTCATAAATAAGCAGACGGTGATAGTCTACCAACAGTATATTAATGCCGGGCTTTACATATCGGTGCTGGAATGCGTCGTCAAGCAGTATAACATCCAAATCCAGTCCGTTACCCTCTTCTGTAAGCTTATCAATACCCCGGGTGCGCTTCTTGTCAACCGCCACTGTTATATCAGGGAACTTCTGCTTTATCTGATATGGCTCATCACCTATCATGCGCATTGGAGTATCCTTATCCGAGAGTACAAAACCACTGCTTTTACGTTTATATCCGCGACTTAATACGGCCACATTCAT
Organism: Prevotella sp. UBA2809; assembly: GCA_002351725.1. GTDB lineage: Bacteria > Bacteroidota > Bacteroidia > Bacteroidales > Bacteroidaceae > Prevotella. Next base: position 18,179 of record DEHD01000042.1, on the reverse strand, counting down.
CTTTTCCTTCAGCAGTCGGATAAGGTATTCCACGTGTGGAGTCTTACCTGTTCCACCTACGGTAATGTTGCCCACCGATATAACAGGAATATCAAAGGAGCGGCTCTTCAAGACTCCCATCTCGAAGAGCAGATTCCTAACACCTACCCCCAAGCCATAGAACCAACTCAGTGGCAGCAGATTCTTGTTTATCGTTATAAAGTCGCCTTCTACTCTCACTTCCTCACTTTATTACTTAACACGGATGTCATCAAGCATACGTGCCTGAACACGACTGTTGTTCTTTATGTCGTTACGTATCTCAAGCAGTGGCAAGTAAGCATCACCAAGCAGCTCACGCAATTCTGCATCAAGGAATGAGCCCTTATTGTCTTTCGACAACAGGTTGTCAAGCCAGTTAACCTCGCCGGGATACTTTGCTGTATGATACTCATCAAGCTTTGCCAGTTCGGCAGCCTTCTTCACAGCGTCGTCCAGACTTCCCAGTTTGTCAACCAGTTTAATCTTGATAGCATCGGTAGCCAGCCATACACGGCCCTGAGCAATCTCATGAACCTGCTCGGGTTTGATACCGCGACCTTCAGATACTATATTCAGGAAACTCTGATATCCGCGATTGATATGGGTCTGAAGCTGTGCCATGATATCCTCGGTGTCCTTACCCATAATAAGCTCGGTCTCGTATCCGGCAAACTTGTTTGTCTTCACACCGTCGAAGGTTACACCAAGCTTATCGGTAACGAGTCCGCTGAAGTTTGGAATCAGTCCGAAGATACCGATACTACCAGTGATTGTGGTAGGCTCGGCAAAGATATAGTTGGCAGGCGAGCTGATCCAGTATCCACCCGATGCAGCAGCACCACCCATAGATACTACTACAGGCTTCTTAGCCTTAACCAGTTTGAGTGCATGGCGAATCTGCTCTGATGCCACGGCGCTGCCACCGCCCGAGTTAACACGGAACACAACAGCCTTCACATCGTCGTCATCAGCCAGTTTGCGCAGGTCTTCAGCTGTAGTCTTACCTACGATGCTGTGTCCGCCACCGTTCAGCATGTTCATTGCCTCACTGTCAACAATGCTTCCGTATGCATAGTAGATGGCAATCTTCTCGCCCTTCTCCTTTTTCTTCGACTTAACGTTCAGCATGTCAGCCAGTGTAAGCTGCTCAATATCGTCATCTTTATCCAGCTTCAGGCGCTGCTTAATCTCATCCTTTATCTGCTCTGGGAACAGAATCTTATCTACCAGCTTTGCCTTCACATAGTCCTCGCAGGCAGTAAATGCCAGCAGACTGTCGTTAACCAGCTGGTTCAGGGCATCAGCCTTAATCTTTCGGCCTTCGGCCATCTCCTTAAGCCAGTAGTCCCAGATGCCATTCAGGTAAGCCTCACGCTGTTCGCGGTCGTACTCACTCATGCCTGTCAGGGTGTTACTCTCAACGTAGCTCTTATATTTTCCAACCTTGGCCACCATATACTTAACGCCAAGCTTGTCATAAAGTCCTTTGTAATACTCTCCCTTACCGCCAAGACCGCGCAAGTCGATTGTTCCCTCGCCGTTAAGATAAATCTTATCAGCAACGGTAGCTACATAGTAGCTGGCCTGACCATAGTCGCTTGCATAGCTCACAATCCACTTTCCGCTCTTCTTGAAGTCCTTCAGGGCGTCGCGCAGCTGCTGTGCAGATGCAGGACTGTCGAAGCCGGCGCTACCGCCTTCAATATATATTCCTTTAATGTTCTCTTCGTCCTTAGCCTTACGAATGCTGGAAATAAGATCATCCAGTCCCATAGAGCCCGAATCGCCCAGTCCAAACAGGTCGTCGAATGGTGTTCCTTCCTCTGAGCGTTCGTTGATTGATCCATTTAGTTTAAGTACAAATACTGAGTTTTCCTTAACCTTAGTAGGAGCCGAATCGCTGGCCACCATACCTACCAAAGAGAAGACAAAGAACAATGTCATCACCAAACCCAGAATTACAATACCACATATAGTGGCAAGTGTCATTTTAAGAAATTGCTTCATACAAGTCTTTTATTGGTTACGTAACAGTTTGCAAAGATAATAACTTTTTTCTTATCATACAAACAATTTAATCTAAAAAAAACAAAAACTGACTGCCTTCCCGGGGCAGTCAGTCTTTATTATTATATTTGCTTTTACTGAATTACATCATGCCGCCCATTCCTGGAGCGCCGCCCATTGGCATTGCAGGCTCCTTCTCAGGCTTGTCGCAGATGATGCACTCTGTGGTCAGGAACATACCTGCTATTGAAGCAGCATTCTCCAGAGCTACACGAGCCACCTTAGCAGGATCGATAACTCCTGCCTCACGCAGATCCTCGTACTTGTCCAGACGGGCATTGTAACCGAAGTCGCCCTTACCCTCGCGAACCTTCTGTACTACCACTGCACCCTCGCCACCAGCGTTGGTAACAATCTGGCGCAGAGGCTCCTCGATAGCGCGGCAGATGATGTTGATACCAGTCTGCTCGTCGGCGTTGTCGCCCTTAATATCCTTCAGGGCCTCCTGAGCACGGATGTATGTGGTACCACCACCAGCTACTACACCCTCTTCGATGGCAGCACGGGTAGCGCACAGAGCATCGTCTACACGGTCCTTCTTCTCCTTCATCTCAACCTCGCTGTTAGCACCTACGTAGAGCACTGCTACGCCACCGGCCAACTTAGCCAGACGCTCCTGCAGCTTCTCCTTGTCGTATGATGAGGTTGTATTCTCGATTTCCTTCTTAATCTGAGCGATACGGTCCTGGATGGCCTGCTTGTCGCCGGCACCGTTAACAATGGTGGTGTTGTCCTTGCTAACAGTTACCTTATCGCAAGTACCCAGCATCTCCAGTGTAGCCTGCTCCAGCTTCAGACCCTTCTCCTCGCTGATAACTACGCCACCAGTAAGAGTAGCGATATCCTCGAGCATAGCCTTACGACGGTCACCGAATCCAGGAGCCTTAACAGCACAGATCTTCAGTCCGCCACGCAGACGGTTTACTACGAGAGTAGTCAGAGCCTCGCTGTCTACATCCTCAGCGATAACCATCAATGGACGTCCGCTCTCAGCAGCAGGCTGCAGGATAGGCAGGAAATCCTTGATGTTTGAAATCTTCTTGTCGTAGATCAGAATGTATGGGTTCTCCATAACGCACTCCATCTTCTCGCTGTCGGTGATGAAGTAAGCTGAGAGGTAACCACGGTCGAACTGCATACCCTCTACTACACCGATGTGAGTATCGCGGCTCTTGCTCTCCTCGATGGTGATTACACCGTCCTTGCTAACCTTGCGCATTGCCTCAGCCAGCAGTTCACCAATCTCCTTATCGTTGTTAGCAGATACTGTAGCTACCTGCTCAATCTTATCGTAGTTGTCGCCTACAAGCTCAGCGCTCTTAGCGATGTGCTCGGTTACAGCCTTAACAGCCTTGTCGATACCGCGCTTCAGATCCATTGGGTTTGCACCAGCGGTAACGTTCTTCAGGCCCTCTGATACGATAGCCTGAGCCAGGATGGTAGCAGTTGTTGTACCGTCACCAGCGTCGTCGCCAGTCTTAGATGCTACACTCTTAACGAGCTGAGCACCTGTGTTCTCAAACTTATCCTCCAGCTCAATCTCCTTTGCTACAGATACACCGTCCTTAGTGATCTGTGGAGCACCGAACTTCTTCTCGATAACCACGTTGCGGCCCTTAGGACCAAGTGTTACCTTTACAGCGTTTGCCAACTGGTCAACGCCCTGCTTCATAGCGTCGCGAGCGTCAATATTGAATTTAATATCTTTTGCCATAATAGTTTCAAAATTTAAAAATTTAATAATTTAAAAATGTAACAATTAAAATTTTTGCATTTTCTAATTTTTCATTGCGATTATTTCTCAATAATCGCGAGTACGTCGCTCTGACGCATCATCAGGTATTTTGTTCCCTCAAACTCAAGCTCGGTGCCAGAGTACTTACCGTAGAGCACTTCGTCGCCCTCCTTCAGTATCATTGCCTCGTCTTTTGTGCCCTGACCAACGGCCTTGATAGTTCCGTGGAGAGGCTTCTCCTTAGCTGTGTCTGGAATAATGATTCCGCCAATCTTCTCTTCTGCAGGTGCTGGCAATACCAACACGCGGTCTGCTAATGGTTTGATGTTCATAATGCTTATATTTTTATTTTATGTTTATAATCTGCCATACTTTCTGCCAAAACCGTGCCACAAAAATACCATGTGCCACATTGTCAGTACCACTGTATTTACAAAAGCTATGGTTTCGATATGCGAAAGCTATGCTTTTGATGTGTAAAAGCTATGGTTTCGACATGCGAAAGCTATGCTTTTTTATTTTTCTTTTTATCTATATTTATATCTATATCTCCAGCGCGCGTTATACACGCGCGGGTATAGCGCAACATCTCATCATCTACTCAAAAACGACAAAGCATCCAAAGCGAAGTGAATCTGGAATCATCTCAAAATAAAAAAACGCCGAAACACTGTAAAATGCCTCGGCGTTGATATAGTAAATTAAAACGAAATTACTGCATGTCGTAGACTACCTGCATGAGCTGCTTGCCGAGTTCATCGGCCTGCTCCATAGTCTGAGCCTCGCTATAGACACGGATAATAGGCTCGGTGTTAGACTTGCGCAGGTGTACCCAACGGTCGGGGAAGTCGATCTTTACACCATCGATATCGTTAACCTGAGCTGTTGCATCCTTAGCAAACATCTCCTTAACCTTTACCAAGATAGCATCAACATCGGTCTCAGGTGTGAGGTCGATACGGTTCTTGGCAATCTGATACTCGGGGAAGGTGGCACGGAGCTCACTTACCTTGCAGCCCTTCTGTGCCAGACTACTAAGGAACAGGGCTATACCAACAAGGGCATCGCGGCCGTAATGACTCTCGGGATAGATAACTCCACCATTACCCTCACCACCGATAACGGCACCTACTTCCTTCATCTTTGTGGTTACATTAACCTCGCCAACTGCAGCTGCAGTGTACTTTCCACCATGCTTCTCGGTAACATCGCGCAGGGCACGAGTTGAACTGAGGTTAGAAACAGTGTTACCTACGGTATGACTCAGTACATAGTCGGCTACTGAAACGAGTGTGTACTCCTCGCCGAACATCTTACCATCCTCGCAGATAAATGCAAGACGGTCAACATCGGGATCGACTACGATACCAAGATCGAAGCCACCCTGCTTCATCTTATCCATGATGCCCTGCAGATTCTTCTCCAGAGGCTCTGGGTTATGAGCGAAGTCGCCAGTACACTCGCCGTTGAGTATCTCGTAGTCTACGCCAAGTGCCTTGAACAGGTCGGGCAGGATGATGCCACCAACAGAATTGATGGTGTCAACGCAAACGCGGAACTTGCGCGCCTTGATGGCATCGACATCTACAAGCTTGAGAGCAAGCACAGAGTCGATGTGGCGCTGATTGAACGAATCGTCGATAGTACATGAGCCAAGGTGATCTACATCGGCATAGTTAAAGTCCTCGGCCTCAGCCATACGGAGTACCTCTGCTCCGTCGGCAGCAGTAAGGAACTCACCCTCGCTGTTAAGAAGCTTAAGAGCATTCCACTGACGTGGATTATGTGAAGCGGTTATGATGATACCACCATCGGCACCCGCCATGCGTACAGCCAACTCGGTAGTTGGGGTTGTGGCATAGCCAATATCTATTACATCATAGCCCATACCCATAAGGGTACCAACAACTACGTTGCGGACCATGAGACCAGAGATACGGCCGTCGCGTCCAACAACTATTTTTTTGCCGCCAATAAACTGTGCGTAGGCTGTTGTAAACTTAACAATGTCTAATGGATTAAGTGTGTCACCAGTGCGTCCGCCGATAGTACCGCGGATGCCGGAAATAGATTTGATAAGTGTCATATTTCTTTAAATAAATCGTTATGATTCTCGTTGATATGTGAGTTCATAATAGCATGGAGTAACATTGCTTGATGCTGTGGCATGCCCCTGTGAGTGAGGCACAATAAGGCGAACTTTTGCGCAGTCGTCGGTCTCAGACTGTGGACGGCCAACCTTGACGTACGACAGAGGTACCAACCAGCCTGCAGGAACAGAGGAACTGCCATATACTGTGTACATGATGCCACTCTCGAACGATGCTGTAAACGAACCGCTGCTGCGCGACACCTGGATAATATCGGGGATAGCCACAACCGACTTGCCACCATAAGCCAAATCAGGATTGTTGTTACATACGGTAGTTGTGTCCTCAAGGATGTCGAACTCAGAGAAACGACATACCAGACGGGTAGTCTCGCCATCCTTAATCATATCGCCACAACCCTCACGTACAATCTGCATGTAAACACCACTCTTATCAAGCTTAACAAACTCATTGCGCGAGAGATTTGTGGTGTAACCCTGCTGATTAAACTGATCTTCGGTAATTACAACAATAGAAGAGTCGGAAATGAACTTTGCTATTGCATTACGCTCTTTTTCCTTCTTATCGCCGTAGGTCTCGTAGTCGTTACAACTGCTGAGAACAGCGGCAAAAGCTATCATGATAAACAGTATTTTCTTCATCTTAATAATCAATTGATGCTGCAAAAATAAGAATTATTTCGCAAACTCAATATACATTTAGGCTACTTTAACTTGTTTTGATAGGCAATAATAGCTTTTTTTGCGATTTCGATGGCATCTTCGATGGTTCCATCCACTCTTCCACCCGATGCATTAAGGTGTCCGCCACCATTAAAGAACTCTTCGGCCATAAGGTTACAAGGAAAGTCATCAACCGAACGGAGACTAACCCATACCAGATTTGGCTTATCGGTATCTTCGCGCAACGAAATAGACAGTTTGAGCCCTTTTATCTGCTGTGGTATGTTTACCAAGCCTTCGGAATCGCCTTTAATATAATTAAAGCGCTTCAGCTCATCGCGGGTGAGCGAATAGAATGCAGCATTATACTCGGGCATATACACAAGTTTCTCGTACATCACATAGCCCATCAGGCGGATACGATTCTCGGAATAGTTGTGGAAAACATTGCGATAGATGCGATCCTTGTCGATATGTTTGGTGAGCAACTCACCGATGATGAAGTAGATTTCAGGGCGAGAGCTGTTGAAGGTAAAACCACCTGTATCGGTCATCATACCACAATACACAGGCACGGCAAATGCCTTGCCGAGCTTATCAAAATCGCCCATCTGCCAAGCAATTCGGAACACCAGTTCGCAGGTGCTCGATGCATCAGAATGCGATACAACAAGTGAAGCATCAACATCGGGCTTAAGGTGATGATCGATAAGCACCTTCTTTGCTGGGCTATTTACGAGCGACTTCTCCATCTCGTCGACACGACTGGGCGTATTGAAGTCGAGACAGAACACCAGATCGGCTATTTTGAAAAGCATATCGCACTTGTCGGTATGCTTATCGTAACGAACTATCTTATCGGTATTGGGCATCCACTTAAGGAAGTCAGGGTACTGGTCGGGCACGATTACAGTAACATCCTTTCCGCGCGAACGCAGGAACTCAGCCCAACCTAACGAAGAACCAACGGCATCGCCATCGGGACTCTTATGGCACACCACAAGAATAGTCTGTGAATCAGAAATCAGCTGGTCCATCAGAACCAGCTGATCATTATCTAAAATGTCTATGTTCATTTAAAAAAGTTTGTTAGGATATACACCCTCGTCAACGAGCTGCTTGATACGTGCTACAGTAGCATCGCGATCGGCTGCATAGGTAACACCGAACCACTTACTTGTGGTATCGAGCACCTCTACAGTAGCAGTACCTTCATTGATGAGTTTGTTAACCATCAGCGGAATAAAGAACTCGGCCTTGAGGTTCTCGAGGTTCTTAGGATCGCTGAGAAACTCCTTGAAATACTCCTCAGAGTACTGGAAGTAATCAGGGGTGAAGCCCCACATATTCATTGAAACAGGAGTATTGTCATCTACAGCAACCCACTTGCCGTTCTCGTCCTTATAACGAACATGCTCGTTAGCGGCACCAGCGTTTGAACCATCTTCAGCGCAACGTACAATCTCTGTACGCTCAACTACTGTTGTAAGGTGACCCTTCTCGTTCTTTGAGCATACTCCACGAGCCACTGTACCATTCTCACTAAGGGTGTTGCCTACGCGGAAACCTACCATAGCATACTGGTTCTTAGCACCCTCGGGCAGATTAGCCAGATACTTGCCGATGACCATGAATGCATCGCGATTATAGAAATCGTCGCAGTTGATAACGCAGAAAGGCTCCTTGATAACATCCTTACCCATAAGCACAGCGTGGTTTGTGCCCCAAGGCTTCTGACGTCCTTCTGGAACAGTGAATCCCTCGGGCAGTGCATCGAGTGCCTGGAAACAGAGCTCACACTTTACCTTGCCTTCGTACTTAGCGAGAATCTGAGTGCGGAACTGCTCTTCGAAATCCTTACGGATAACCCATACAATCTTACCGAATCCAGCCTGGATGGCATCATAAATACTGTAATCCATGATAGTCTCGCCGTTTGGGCCCAGACCGTCGAGCTGCTTCAGGCCGCCGTAACGGCTACCCATGCCAGCTGCAAGAAGAAAAAGAGTTGGTTTCATTACTTGCTATATTTTTAGAGTTTTTATTAAATTGCGTGCAAAGTTACAAAAAAAAAATGTATTAAGACGCGTATTAACGCGCCTTAACAATTAGAATGGATATCCGACAGCGAAATGCAGGGTTTGTCCCTTACCGAAGCTGGGCACATTGAAATAGCCCGATTTGCCTGTATCGTATGGGCAGTGGATGGCCAATCCCCAGTCGAGACGGATAACCAGGAAGCCCATATCGTAGCGCAGACCGACACCGGTGCCTAATGCAAGCTGATTGACAAACTCCTTAAACGACTTAGGATAATCGCCAAGGTCGGTATCATCATCATTACGCTGGAAATTCCACACATTACCTGCGTCCAGGAATATAGCGCCATTAAGATCGCCGAAGAGCTTGGTACGGTACTCAAGGTTGCCCACTAACTTTGCCTCACCGTTCTGGAACAGATAGCTGAGCTGGCGGCCTGCATCGCGTACATACCAGTCGCCAGGACCAATCTCGCGAACTCCGAAGGCACGTATTGTATTGGCACCTCCTACGTAGAACAACTCACTGAACGGAGCACTTGTGCTATTGCCATAGCAATAGATGAATCCGCCATTGGCATGTGCCACAAGCTGTGAGGTAGGTGTAAGAGTCCACGTCTTAGTGAAATCACCCTCAAGACGCACAAACTGCGAATATGGAGTCTTGAACAGAGTTTTATCTTTTTCATTGAATGAATGACCACCAGCCAGATCCCATAGTGATGTAAGGTTGCCAGCCTCCTCAAGTGTTGCCTCGAAATGTATTGGATGACGCATGGATTGCGGACTGTTATACATAAATGTATAGCGCATCTTTGGAATGAAACAGTCTTCCATCGTTGCCAGCAGATATAGATTATCTTTAGCGATAGAATCGAACTTAGCCGTAGAACTGTTCATATACTGATACTTAACAGTTAGAGGCGAGAACTCATGACGCACAGTGGCCGACGACTGCCAGCGATAGGTCCACTCACCACTTACGATATGCATCTTGTAGTACTCTGGTCGGCGGATAACATCGCTTGAAACCTTAGCATAGGTGGTAGGCGTCGAGTAGAAACGGCGACGGATGGGACGACCGTTCTTATCACGACGCACACGATCGCTGTTATAGAAAGGTGCGATGATACGTGGGAACTCTATCGACAGGTCAACACCATACTGATAGCTGTTCATATCAGTGTTTGAACCTTTCTGCCACTCATAGGCTCCATGCAAGTTAAGGTCGAGTTTCTCGCCTGCACGGAAGGCATTACGACGTGTAAGACCGATCTTTGCTTCAGGACCATATCTACCGCTTGTACGCCCCTTACCGTTGGCTTCGATATAGAAATCATAAGGTTTGTCGAAAGTGCAGTTCAGGCGCAGGTCAAGAGTGTCGGTACCTGGACGAGGCGTAAACTGGAAGTCGGTGCTTGAGAACACACCTGTAGCATTAATCTTGCTGGCCGACTCCTGATACTTATCGTAGCTGAACTCCTGACGTGGGCGCAGACGCAAATTGCGCAATACCACACGAGGCATAATTGGCGATTTCTTTCCATTGAAATGCAGAGTAAGCGTGCGGCGCTTGATTGAATCGTTCAACACCTCTCGGGCTGACTTACGGAAATTCACATCGAGCTTGCCTATATACCACTTATGCAACGCCTGCTCGGGCACCCCGTTAGCCAGCTGAAACCTAAGCTGTGCCTTATTGTCTACAGCAAAGGTATCAGCCAGATAGGATGCGTAGCTGGAGTTATAATAGTAATAACCATTGTTGCGCAGCAGGGTGCTGATACGCGAGCGTTCGGTGTCGAGATTGTTGATACTGAACGGCGACTGACTCTTAATGAGGCTCTCCTCGCTTGTAGAATCGATAAGTGCCTGAATAGGCGCAGGGAAGTTCACGTAACTCACCGAGTCGAGTGTGAAGAGCGAGTCGAGATGGATGGTATATCCTATCTTGCACTTCTTGGGATTCTTCTGCTGAACCAGGTCGAAAGTAACATCTCCGCGGAAGAATCCGTTGTTGCGAAGTACCGAACGCGCCACACTGCTACGCAGGGCCGGGTTAACCTGACTCATCAACACCGGCGCCTTACCAAAGGTTTTTGTCATCCAACGGGCAAAGCCTGAATCCTTGCCGTTAAACTTATTATAAACCCACAGATGCCAGCTCCAAGGCACGGTATAGTAGCTACTGCCAAACAGCGAGCCATTAGGCTGGGTTGCCAAGGCTGCTTCCACCTCAAGCTTCGTATTTTCCAGATGCTTAACATACTCCTCGTCTTCGTATTTCTGTTCGTCGGAGTAGGCTATCTTAGTCAGTCCCACAAAGAGTTGGTCATCTTCGGGGATGTTTTTTGTCATCGAGCAGGACGCCAGAAAAAGTAAAAAGGTAAAAAGGTAAAAAGGTAAAAAGATGCCACCCTTTACCTGCATTATAATCCATTTTTTATTGATTGCTTTCATACTTCCTATTTCCCTTTTTTACCTTTTTACTTTTTCACCCTTACACTATCAGTGCGCAGGCTGTCGCGCGGAGCTGTAAGCGATGTACGTGGCGCCATAGTAGGCCGTGGTTCGTTCTTCCAGAAGGTAAGAATATCGAGCAGGCTATTGAGTTTGCGGCGCCATACGAAACCGATTCCATATTCGCCGGTATATCCCTCAAGCCAGTCGTAAACGTTCTGATTATAGAATACCTTCAGGTTCTTTGTAGCATCCTGGTTCAGTCGGTACTCCATTGTAACATTATCGAAGAACGACTGGTTATTTCCCATTGCATCACTAGCACCCGACGAAACCTTTCCACCAAGCTCTATCTTCAGTCGGTTATTAAAGAATCGCTTAGCAAACTTAAACGAGTAGTCGGTATGCTTAGCACCTGTGGCATCGGTAGAATTGTCGATACCCAGACTAACATCGAGTGTCTTCAGTGCCGAGCCTGCGATACTATTTATTTCACTCTGCAGGAACGAGCTCAGTGCATTGTTCATCGAGAAGCTACCGGTATTGCCATCGGCCAGATACATACCCGTGGTAAGCATGGCTACGGCTATCTTTCCACGCTCCTCCTTCGACATAGTTACCAGCTCGCCACTGATGGTCTGGTCTTCAGGGGCATCGATAGTAAACTCAAGTCCCATATCGTTCAGAGTCTTAGTGATAATAACACCGCAGTCGAAGGCCACCGAGCGTGTTGCGCCCGACTCGTCGCCCACATTTGCTTTCACTCGCTCTGTGGCTGTGATGTTAAGCTTAGGATTCATCGGATCGCCAGTAAACTCTACGTAGCTGCCCTCCTTAACAGTGAAGGTCTTAAGCGGAATTACAGGCAGCGAGTACTTCATCTCACCGCTCGACAGTGTATAGCGACCCGTAAGGTTAATACCATCCGAGTTATATTTCATTCTAAGGTCGCCGCCACCCATAATATCAACGTAGTTCGACTCGTCGGAGTTAAGGTTGCAGACGATGTGCGCACCTTGCGATACATTTACATTAAGGTCGATATTAAGTCCCGTTGGCGTTGGCTGGGTAACAACAGTCTGTGTAGAATCGCTGAAGTCAGTGAACTTAACCAGCTCATCCAGTCGGTTATCGGTAGACAGTGGCGAGTCGAGCAGCAGGTATTTCATATCAGTAGAACCGAGCACATCGAGTCGGCCGCGCATGTTAAGCCCATCAAGCGGTCCCTGCATACGAGCCAGGAAGTTTACGTAAGCCTTACCCCACGCCACGCTCTTAGCCTGCTGCTTAGAGTCGATAAGCAGGAAGTTGCGTGCACGCATTCGCATATCCATCATGATATGTTCGGTGTCAGAGAAGTCAATGCTACCCATAAGGTTCAGCAGGTCGTTATTGCTCGAATAGAGTCCGAAGTTCTCAAGCAGCAGTTTCGAGCCTATTATACGTACGGGGTCGTTATCAAATCGCATGCGTACGCCGTATGGGATACTTACCAGATAAGCCGAATCAACAAACATTTCACCGTTTACCTCTGGATGTGTGGTAGTTCCGCGAATGGTTACACTACCCTCTCCGTAACCTTCAAGACCTACCATCTGATCGGGCACAAAACCATTTACCAACGATAGCGGCAGACGTGTCATATTGAATGTGGCATCAATAAAGCCCTCTCCCTCGCTCTGATAAGTTCCGCTGAGCATACCAAACTCTTCATCGTCGAGCATCAGTCGGGCCTCGATGGCATGCTTGTCGTCTTCCTTCATCAGATAAACAAGCTCGGTGCTGATGTTACCTATCGGCGAACCCTCGTAGGTCATCTGATGCACAGCCATATCCGATGCTACAGAGATATTCTCATTGCGGTCCTGCAGAATATGGTAGTCGCCGTTAAGCTTACCGGTTATGCGCGGCAGATAAGGTATAACCGATGTAAGCTCGCCAAGGTCCAGTCTGTTGATACTCATGGTGATATCCTGCAGCATTGTAGAATCCTGATTCTCAGTGTACAGCTTTATACCGGTCTTGTCATCGGCCACAAGGTCGACCTTAGCCTGCAGACGCTTGTTGCGACCCATATACAGATAGTTGTCTTTATTGAGATTAAACTCCTTATATCCGATTGTGGGGCGCTCTGGCAGCAGCTTGAAGCGTATACCATCGCTTTCCATCTCGGCCGTAACACCCAGGCGGACACCCATCTTATCGTGCTGGTCGAAATAGCGCACGCCTACAAGTGCTCCGTGCTGGTGTATGGTACCATCAAACAGGGCATTGAATATAAACTGCGGATTGCGCTTGTTGTTGCGCACCTGTCCCTGATATGTAAGTCGGTCGCCTTTCTGCGTAAGATTCAGTCGGATAGTATCAAGACGTGTGCTGTCGTAAACCAACGAATATACATAGCTTGAACCGTTGATACCAGTCACAGGCGATACGTCGGCATCGAGCTTCATCTCCTTGAACTCTATGTCCATAGCCTTCAGCAGATTTGCCAATGGATTTTCGCGTTTACTCTCGATGTGCAGTTTCATATCGGGCAACAAGCGTTTAATGGCAGGCTGGTCGATAATGCGCTTATCAAACTGAGCCATAACCGAATCGCCTACTTGAGTAAGTTTGCGCAGCAGTCGCTCGTAGTCGCCCTTTGCATCGAGCTTAACAATAAAGTCACCGCTCTGTATGCGTGCTATTACGGTGTCAAGATTGGTGTTGATATGTATGCCGATGAAGTCAGGGCGATAGGTCTTTTTCTCGTCTTTGATATAAACCTCGTCTACCAGACCTGTCACACGATGAGTGAGCTTCATATCCGATATTACATCAACCGAGCCGCACATACCTATGGTAAGTGTATCGCTTACCAAGCGCATGCGATAGAGGTCGGCCTTACGCAGGTCGGCACTGATGGTGGCGCACAGCTTCTTGGAGTTAAGCAGGGCATCAACACCCAACTTACCATCGAACAGCTGATTATGACCTACAACCGAGGCCAGCGCATGTCCGTTATAGAGTGTTGCATCGGCCTTGATGTCACGCAGATCCCAGCTGCCGTAGCGCAGATGGTGTATCTTTGCATCAGCCTGCAGTCGACTCTTGTTCGACAGAAAATCGGTGCCATATCCCTTTGCTTTTATGTCGGCCGATACGGTATAGATAGAGTCGCGCGGCATAAAGTGATGCAGGTTCAGATTGCTAATGCTCATATCTGCATCGTAGGTCATAGCCTCTGTTATCAGATTACCCTTTGAACTTAGGGGTATGCTGGCGCTGCCTTTAAGTTTCACCGTGCCAGAGCCCTCGCGAGCCACAAGGTTTGTAGCATAGCGGGTGCCATCGGCTTTAAGTGCGCCGTCAATCTGCAGTCCGTTAGGTATGCGGTAGTCGCGCATCATTGCTGGGCCAGCCAGCCCTAATGCAAAGTTCATATTCTCTGTACGGGCACTCATTTTTATATCGGCCTTCATGCGTGCCATATCGGTAACATTGTCGGCGGTACCACTGGCAGTCATACGGAAAGCCGTTGGCAGATGTATGTCTAACCCCGTAAAGGCCATATGCTGCATATTGCCGTTTATAGAACCCTTTATGCTTATAGGATGGTTGGGGTAGCTCTTGACAAACTGCTGGGGCATGTCGCCCATAAATCGCATCAGGTCTTGCTTACCAATCTGTGCATTCAGACGGAATCGCATGGCGCCCGGATTCATGTCATCGAAGGTATTGAGGTCCATAGCCAGTTCGGTCTCAATGTCAGTATCGGGCGTTTTAAGTCGCAGCTTAGGTATTATCAGACGTTTATCGTCCATCGTTACCTTTGCCATCAGGTTACTTATTTCCAGCCCGCTCTTCTCCTTCGCGCGCAGGTTCCTTATTATAAGAGATGTGTTAGGCTCGATATATTCTATCGAGTCAATACGCAGATTTATATCCGATAGCGCCAGGTGGTTGTAGTCAAGTCCGTCTACTTCGGGCTCAAAGCGGTTGTCGTACTTCAGCCGACCGTCGGCCCAGTCAAGACTTCCCACCTTATATATTTTATTACCCAGGTCGGCCAGCACTGTACGTGCCACTGCCCTACCCATATATGCCTGAGCGTTAAGTGTGTCGCCTGGCAGATGTACGGTAAAGTCGCTCTTCAGGATACTCACCGAGTCAGCATTGATAATCCACTTAGCTGTTGACTCCGTGGTGTCTACTGCCGCTGTATCGCTAAGCGCGATGTCCAGTCGGGCTTCTGATAGTCGGGCTCCGTTAACCTCAACCGTTTCCTTGTCGAGATCGATGCCTTGCGACGACAGCCATAGCTCCTGCAGTTCTCCTTTCACACGCAGGTCGCCGATAAAGCCGTTGGTGTTTATCTTTGCCTGAGTCATCGACAGTTCGTCGATAACCACAC
Organism: Prevotella sp. UBA2809; assembly: GCA_002351725.1. Lineage (GTDB taxonomy): Bacteria > Bacteroidota > Bacteroidia > Bacteroidales > Bacteroidaceae > Prevotella. Next base: position 2,688 of record DEHD01000042.1, on the reverse strand, counting down.
GCTTACCTATCAATGGCAGCAGCTGCACATCGCACACCATCTTTCTGACATCAGCGATGGTGTCGATAACATTTGGTAGTGAATCATTTTTATGTAATGCGCGAAAACCCTCTATTCCAAGGTCTAACGGGAACTCTAAGTTAACATGCTCAATAGTAATCTGCATGCCCGTCTTCTCTGATGCTATGGCGGCAACCTTCTTTACCGCCCAGTTCTGCACGGGTGGAAAATAGATAAGCGCGGCCAGTATAACAAAGAGCAGTATGGGGGTCAAGACCGCTATACCCAACCACTTCTGGGTTTTCCTCATTTTTATCTGGTTGCCGCAGCCTGCCACAACGGATCGTTAGGTAGCGGGGCTTCGACTATTATGGTTTCTTTCGATACGGGATGTACGAACTCCACGCGGCGCGACATCAGCGAAATACTGCCGTCGGGGTTACTGCGAGGGGCGCCATACTTCAGGTCGCCTTTGATAGGACAGCCCATAGCTGCCAACTGGCATCGTATCTGATGGTGGCGACCGGTCATCAGATTTACTTCGAGCACGCTGTAGTTATCGGTATGCCCTATGACGCGATACTTCAAGATGGCCTTCTTCGAGTTTGGGCGTTCCTTGTCGTATGCGTACGATTTGTTCTGTTTCTCGTTTCTTACGAGCCAGTTCTCCAGCGTTCCTTCTGGTGCCTTGGGCGTATTCTTTACGATGGCCCAATATGTTTTGTGCACCTGGCCCTCAGCAAACATCTTGTTGAGTCGGGTCAGCGCTTTTGATGTTCGGGCAAAGACCACAAGTCCTGATACAGGACGATCCAAGCGGTGCACCACACCCAGAAATACAGCTCCGGGCTTCGCGTACTTCTCTTTTATATAGTCTTTAACCAAATCAGAAAGTGGGCGATCGCCAGTTTTATCTCCCTGTACGATCTCCCCACTCTTTTTGTTTACTATGATAATATGGTTGTCTTCGTAAACGACTTCCATACGCTATTACATGTTCATACCACCATCAACCTGGATAACCTGTCCGCTTACGTAGCTTGACATGTCAGAAGCCAGGAAAGTAGCAACGTTTGCGATATCCTCAACCTGACCACCGCGGCGCAGAGGAATCTTGTTGCACCACTCCTTACGTATATCCTCAGGCAGAGCAGCAGTCATAGCTGTCTCGATGAATCCAGGAGCGATAGCGTTGGCACGGATACCCTTTGGACCCATCTCCTGAGCGATACTCTTAGCCAGAGCGATAAGTCCTGCCTTTGAAGCAGCGTAGTTAGCCTGACCAGCGTTACCGTGTACACCTACTACAGATGCCATGTTGATAATAGAACCGCCACGCTGACGCATCATTACAGGCACACATGCGTGGATGAAGTTGAATGCACTCTTCAGGTTAACTGCGATAACAGCATCCCACTGCTGCTCAGTCATACGCAGCATCAGTCCGTCCTTTGTGATACCAGCGTTGTTAACCAGAATATCAATTGAACCAAACTCTTCCTTAACTGCCTTTACAACTTCCTCAGTCTGAGCAAAGTCGGCTGCGTTTGATGCATAGCTCTTAGCCTTTACGCCAAGTGCAGCAATCTCCTTCTCAGTCTCCTCGTTAATCTCGAGGTCGGTGAATGCGATGTTACAGCCCTCAGAGGCGTACTTCAGTGCGATAGCCTTTCCGATACCGCGTGCAGCACCTGTAATAAGCGCTGTCTTACCTTGTAATAATTTTGTTGTACTCATAATCTTTTGATATTTAATATTTTACGTATTCGATTTTTCGTTTGCTGAAAATTTGCTGAATCATAGACTTTGCGAGGAATCTAAAACGCCATCCCCGTTAACGTCTAACGGCGTATCTGTACGGGTAAAATTAAACGTGCCCGATACGTCGGTATAGCTACCTGTATATAGTACAGGCATCCGGCCAGATACAGACGCGCTAAAGTTGTTGGCATCCGTATAGTGGCATACCAGGCTAAAGCCGTCGCCTGAATAAGTGTAGTCAGGGTATTGGCCTGTAGTGGATATTTGGGCTACCTGACTGAATACCTGGTTATCTTTGTAGCCCGTTACGCGCGTACATCTATTATTTGATATTTCAACCGATAGCACAAACGAACCGCTACGGCCTACGTAGTAGCCCGCTGTTGGCTTTTCTGTATCGTTGCCGTCAGTTGTACACCCGGCAAAGAAAAACGCGCTTAGAATCAATATAAGTACCTGTTTCATTGTGCCCATACGTTTAAAGCTGCATTGAACACACCAAACACCAGGGCTAAGATAATCAGGCCAAGTGTAATGACGATAAACGCGCCTATGATGCAGCCCGGTTTGTTTTCCTTTGTTTTTGCCAATTTCATTTTTTAGGGTATAATGGAATTATCCTACATTTCTCTTTTGCATAGGCTGATTTTGGGACTGTAGTCTATGTATCTGCAAATCCCTATCGGCCAGCAGTAATTTAAGCATACGGTTTTCATCTTCAAGTTTGCCTATTTCCGTATCTTGCGGATCATCAAGGCCACCTGGTAACAGGTGCATATCACCTTTGCCCCGTAGGAGCCAATCAGCGGAGAGATCGGGGAAAGCATCAAGAACAAGTAAGATCGTACTTACGGAAACTTCTACGTTGCCGTTAATGTGGTTATTCAAAGTCTTTTGGTTGACTTTGTAGATACCCGCTAATTTCGT
>DEHD01000026.1:50042-82392 GCA_002351725.1 Prevotella sp. UBA2809 | reverse complement strand
TTAATTCCGCCAACGGGTTATTAATACCTAAAAATATTTTTTTTGAAAAAAACTCTCCACCTCTCATTCAGATGGGCTGAAAGCCGCATAAACACAGGAGGTGCAGAGGCGTGAGAGGTTTCTTCAACCTCTCACTAAACCTCTCAACAACCTCTCACCTTTTTTGCATCATGCGGCTTTAACAGGAACAACATCGTAGAACTTAACATGCCCTCGTTCATAGTGACTAAATCCCAGATCCTTCATCGCATATCCCAGATGAACCTTGGTGCTGATATCCTTCTTTACAGAGGGGAACTCCTTGGTAATCTGCTCAAGTATCTGAGTGCAGTTCATCGCCTTTGACTTCTCGCCTTCATTAGGCTTGCGGAAACAAGCCTCAACTATCTCAGCAATATCCTTCTGGTCGGCATAGTTCAGATTGATTTCCTGAATGCGAGCCACCTGATCGTTGTTAAACCAGTAAGGTGCATTCAACTCCTCTACCTCATACTCAATCTGAGCGAAAAGCTGCTGATAATCTATATCGCCAGAGTTGTCGATATACTGGTCTTCTGGTATATCGATACAGATGTATCGACGGCTACCAGTGACATCCGACAGAGGATGACGATTGTTGGTGGTAGCTACAAACGATGCATATCGAGGACGATCCTGCTGAGTGCAGCCATAGATGGTGCGGCCGTTAACCTTACTCTTCGACAATGTCTGTTTCAAAGCAGCCTGCTGACTGGGACGAATGGCATCCAACTCATCGAGATTAACTATCAGATTGTTAGTAAGAGCCATCTCCTTGTCGAACTTATTACTAAGATTAATGTGGTCGAGATAATACTCGCGAAGTTCAGGAGGCAGCAGTCGAGCCAAGAAAGTAGACTTGCCACAACCCTGAGCACCTATCAGCGTAGGCACACATTCGTTACCATGCAGCGTATCCTTCTGGCGCCAATGCGCAACGGTAGAACGGCACCAGATGAAGAGGAAATCCATCTGTTCGCTGCTGATACCAGGCAGTCGGCTGAAGAGTTTAGCCAGATGATTCTGTCCGTCCCATTTGGGCAGACTATCCAGATACTCCCAGATAGGATTAAATGTGGGAGTTTCATCAGAGAAGATCACCTCTACGATGTCCGTCTTAGGACTACCCTTGGTAATCTGTTCCTGCTTAGCCTTCTGAATTATGCTGTTCAGGGCTTCAGGAGTTAGAGGTCGCCAAACGGGCTGATTATCAGCCTGTTCAGGATTCAGAATTACATGTTCTACCTTGCCGTTGAGGATGTTTCGACGGAACTGGTAGTTGTCTTTGAGGAACTGCGCTACAGCGAGACAGCCCTGCTGAGAGGCTCTAAGAGACTCTCCGTTAATTGTCATTTTTTCCATTCTATTATTTTAGTTTGTTAATGTAATATCTAGTCAATGATTCTGTGCACTTTTCATACTCACGTATGTTTTTCAAGTGTGCGCTTTCTTTAATCGGAGTGCAAAGTTACAAAATAAAACTGCGCTCTACAAATATTCCCAGCTAAATATTCGTTAAATTTTGTAATTGTTAAAATCGCATGAGAGGTTGTTGAGAGGTTTAGTGAGAGGTTGTCAAAACCTCTCATGCTCCGCATCCCCAGTGTTTATGCAGGTTTCAGAGCATTTGAGTGAGAGGTGGAGAGGTTTTGACGAAAAACCTATTTGGGCAATTTTGATTTTCCTTTCTGCATAAGTTTTTCGTCTTTTGCCACTTTACGTTCAACCTTCTTTATATCCTCTGCAGGTGACCACTACCTAATTGGACCATTTTCGTGACCTCACGAAAATGATCATCCACACTGATTCCCAGGGGTTTACACGATTCTATGGCTCGACCAATAGCCACAACAAAATTCTCCCATTTTCTGAATATCCATATTGTTTATAGTTTTTTAATTTCGATGCAAAGATAATACTTTTCTACCTAATAGTATAATAAACATCCAAAATGTTACATCTTAAGAATGTTAAAAATAAATTTTTCCGCATAAAACTTGGAGCTTTAGAATTAATTTCTTATCTTTGTGGCCGACAAAGCCTATTCTTTTGAGTATATGGCAAGTCAAGACATTATGGAATCCAGAGGCCAACGATGCTATTTGTAGGGCAGGCTGAAGGGAAAAGGCGTTTACGGACGTTATCATTCTGTGCCTTCAAACTTCGCAAATTTGAATCTATGTACAGAAGATAATGCAACGATGAGCGTCTGCGTGGGTTGATTATATCCCAGCTATTGCTATACACAGTAGTATGGCATCTGGTTGTTAATATAGTCGCTTGGCGTGGGCTGGCTGCGTTGCTTATCCTTACATAGAGGCAATGCGAAGGCCTGAAGGCAGGGGTAAGTGAAGGTAGATACTCCCCATGCCTTTTTTATTTCCACTAACCTAAAACGTATTTGTTAACTGTTCCAAATGTCGGGGAGCATGGACAATTGAAACCTAACGTAAAGGAGGGTATGCTTATGATTAAGAAAAGTGTTTTTTTTATTGTTTTATTAGGAACGTTGTTTTCTTGTAGTGATAATACAAAGGAAAAGAGCGAATTATTGTCTAGGATTGATTCATTAAATATAGAGAATCAGAAAAAAGAGAAAGATATCAGTGAAATGATGTCTTATTTAAACGTTTTAGTTGATGGATTGGACAGCATCGCAAAACAAGAAGATTTATTATTTAATTCAAGTAAAGGTCGTGAAGGTTTTGTTGTTGATAGGGAACAATTAAAGAAGAATCTTGATGCATTCGAGAACATTCTTAATCTGCAAAAGCAACGGATAGCCCAACTATCGGATTCGCTTAAAGCTAAAGGTGAAAATCTGAATAAGATGAGTGTTTTAGCAGAATACTTAAATCGTCAGATAGAAGAAAAGAATCAGATTATAATGTCCCTACGTGCAGACCTTGCAAGCAATAAGACAAATATTGCGAATTTACGCAAGAAAGTAGCATCTTTGACAGAATCAAATTCTGATTTGGCATCAAAGGTTGAGAAGCAATCAACAGCTTTAGTTGCTCAGGCAGATATGATGAATGAAGGCTATGTTAAAATTGGAACAAAAAAAACACTATCTGAACTTGGTATTATTTCTGGAGGATTCTTGAAAAAAACGAAGTTAAACCATAATTCAATTGATCAGAGCAATTTCATGAAAGTAGATATTCGTTATTTTACGGAAATCCCACTAAAATCAGCAAACCCGACAATCCTTACCCAAATGCCGTCATCTTCATATAAAATAGAAAAGACAGGGAAACAGACGTCTACATTATACATAACTGATCCAGGAGCATTTTGGAGTGTTTCAAGCTACTTAGTTATTCTGTTGAAATGATTTTTATACAACTAATAGATTCTACGAGTATGAAAAAACTATTTATTTGTTTATTTATGCTGCTTTCATTTATGTCAATAATGGCTCAGCAAGTGTCTCATACTGTTCAACGTGGTGAGACTTTAGAAAGTATTGCAAAGAAGTATAACGTATCTGTTTACGCTCTAACACAGAGCAATCCAGATGCGAAAGAAATGTTTTATGTAGGAATGAAATTGGTTATACCAAGTACTAAGGCTGTAAGAAGGGAAATTAAGACACCTAAAGAGGATAAAACAATAGTTACACCTCTTACGCCTTCTTATGAAGAAACAGAGACAAATGATGAAGAAAAAAGAAAAAAATATGGTTTTATTAGTGCTGCAGAAGGAATGATTAATGCTCAAGACATTACAATTATGCTAAAACCAGACGATAAATATTATGGAATAAGAGTAACTACTAACAATGGCTGGTTTGGCATAATTGCTGGTTTCACACACCAATTTGTCAAATATGGAGCAGATGAAGGTTTTTTGGGTATTGGTTTTTCTCCCAAGTATACTGTTGGTCCACTTCTTGTTGGAGTAAGTCTATACCCTTATGCAAATCTATATACTCAATACAAATCGGATGGAACATATAAAAATGGAGAACCAAAAATTACAGACAAAACAAAAGTTGGGTATGGTGGCATGTTAGATTTAAGTGCAGGCCTTAAAATTTATACTACCAAGAAAGGCAAAGATATTTATGTAACAGGAAGCTATCATGTCGAAGCATTTGAATTTAAGACTGAAGGAGCTTTTAAAAATGGGCTATGGGGCGTTGGAATTTCATATACAATATAATGTAGACAAATAAAAACAATGATTATTATGAGAAAAAATGTATTATGCAATTTGCTTACCATTATGGTGGTATCAGTGTTTGGTTTAGTTCTATCCTCTTCATCATGCCATAATGATGACGATGATATGAAAGAGAAAGAAGTGTCTCTTGTTGGGACATGGAGACATGATTTCAGTTCTGGGTACATTCTGCTTATATTTATGTCGGATGGAACAGGTCATATGGAAGAATACGATGCTGAAGAAGAAATGTACCATTACCATTCATCAGAGATATCTTACTATTATGACGAAAATAAAGAGCGTTATGTTCTTATTTTAAAGGAAGCAGGAAATACATATTACTGTCCTATTTTATATTTTAACGAAACGACATTGGCATTTATTAATCCAGACGATGAAACAGAAACGTATACACGAGTATCAAAATAAAGTAATATAACATTTACAAGTATAACTATTAATATACGAGATTATGAGAAAGTATTTCTTCAGTTTGTTGACCATCATAATGGTCGCAATTATGAGTGTTAACTTTGTATCGTGTACAGATGACGGCAATAATAATCGTTTGGTTGGATCGTGGTCTTGTAACAATCATTACTATGGTGGCTCATATGGCGGAGTAGACACCTATACATTTAAGTCAAATGGAACTTATGAATGGAGTTGTACAGGAGATTGGTGGTCAGACGATAGTGGTAGATATGACTATAACGAAGAAGACGGATTGCTAGTAATAACGAATAAAAAAGGCACATCTTGGGTGTATTTCATTACATTTATTTCTGACAATAGTTTTATGCTTATTGATGAAGAAGGAGATGATTATATATATTACAGGAGCAACTAAGATAGCGTAATCAGAGTGAGGGTTCTGATGATTAGGGGTATTCTGATTCCGCTAGGTCAAGTAGCTTGGCGTAAGCATTATTTAGGGTATCGATGAAATTTGGATTGTTCAGACTATCCAACAAATCTTGTTTGGTGCCTGAACAAACTATCATCGTTGCCTTGTAGTTTGAGCCTGATAGATATACAGCAGCCTCAATATAGCGCTTGGTGGGGTCGGGCACAATATCGTCACTCATCTTGAATATCCTGATACCATAACGAGACACCACATCAAGCGACCCCCTATCAGGATTGGCAAAGAAGTCGAAGACATCTATGAACGGCCCTGACTCTGGCATCTGATTCTCTACAGCTGTGATGAGACGCCTGATTTGTGTCTCTAAATATTCGTCGAACGTGTCATACATCTCGATACTCTTTGTTCATAAATTATATAAGGTATATTCCATCACGTACCACATTATCGTAGAATGGGGTGATGCTGCTGGCGTCCCATTCATCCTTAGTGTACATAACGGGGTTGATTTGTTCGTTGAGTTTCCAACCTAACTCAACAAAGGGGAAACTTACATCATCGTAATCGCTCTGTTCCAAGCGGCTCTTTGGCAGAACAATTAGTATGTCCCAATCGGAACCTCTTTTTGCTTCGCCCCTTGCTCTAGAACCAAACAGAATGACCAGACTGCCTTTGGGGGCAGACTCGCGAGCTACAGCTTTAATCTGGTCGAGCACCTTTCTGTTTTTTTCCGTCATACCATGATGTTTTATTGTTCTGTTTGCAAAAATAAACAAAAAAGCATTGGTACACAAGTTTGTGGACCACAAAGTTGTGTACCATTATGTTTTTTTAGCTTTTAGGGGCTATTTTGTGGCGACGCAGCGGAGGTTCTTTTCTAGTTGGGAGGTGCTGCTGGCGCCTACTAGGACTGAGGTTACGCCCTTTTGGGAGAGTATCCATGCGAGGGCTAATTCGGCTAGGGTTTTGCCTTGGCTCTGGGCTTGGGCGTTATATTCGTGGAGTTGGGCCAGGAGTTCTGGAGTGAGCATCGACTCTTTTAGGAACTTGCCCTTAGACATGCGCGAATCGGCTGGGATTCCGTTGAGATAGCGGTCTGTAAGCAGGCCTTGGGCTAGTGGCGAGAAGGCGATAAAGCCTACGCCCTCCTGAGCGCAGAAGTCGAGTATTCCTTGCTCGATAGGTTCGCGATTCAGCATATTAAGTCTGCCCTGATATATCAGCAGTGGAACGTCGCGCTCCTTCAAGTATTGTGTGGCAAAGCGCAGAGGTTCCAATGGCCAGTTGCTTATACCTATATATAATGCCTTGCCTGCACGAACGATATCTACCAGTGCCTGCAGAGTCTCTTCCATAGGCGTCTCTGGGTCGAAACGATGGCTGTAGAAAAGATCGACATAGTCCAAATGCATACGTTTGAGACTCTGGTCGAGCGATGCCATCAAGTATTTGCGGCTACCCCAATTGCCATAAGGTCCAGGCCACATGTCGTAGCCAGCCTTGGTAGAGATGAACAGCTCATCGCGATAGGGGCGGAAGTCATCGTCCATAAGTCGGCCCATAGTCTCTTCGGCCGATCCATAGACGGGGCCATAGTTGTTGGCCAGATCGAAGTGGGTGATGCCATGATCGAATGCGTAGTGGGTAATCTCTCGACTGCGCTCGTATGGGTCTACGCTACCAAAGTTGTGCCAAAAACCCAGGCTAACCTTGGGCAGCAACACACCAGAACGTCCACAACGCTCATATTTCATACCATTATCGTATCGATTCTCGTTGGCTGTATACATTTCTTTCATAGGTCATAAAGTTTTTGTTCGTGGGCAAAGATACGTCAAATTATCTATTTTTCCAAATAATTACAGCAAAAATATTCGCTAATTTGCAGAATTGTTGTATCTTTGCAGGCAGTAATCGGTTCTCCGTTGAGGAGATTAATAGGGAATCGGGTGTGAATCCTGAACAGTCCCGCTGCTGTGAGTCGTCCTTTATGGCACAAACAGACAAGTCACTGAGATTATTGGGAAGACGTTTGTGGCCAGACGATAAGTCAGAAGACCTGCCGATGAAGACTATTGCTGCATGCCGTACTCTGGGGATAGGCGGTGGTGGCGAAGATAAACGATGAGGAAGCGAAAGCTCACATTGACATTGGCTTGCATGTTGGCCCTGACAGCAATGGCACAAAGCAAGCTCGACTCCGTACAGCATGTAAGGGAGATAATAGTCGTGTCGAAACCCGCCATGCGCGAGGTGGTGCCCAGTCAGAAGCTTAAGGGCGAACTGCTGGAGCAACTGAACACACATTCTGTGGCTGATGCTTTACGCTATTTCTCTGGCATCCAACTTAAGGATTATGGCGGAGTGGGCGGCATAAAGACGGTGAACATCCGCTCGATGGGCACGCATCATCTTGGCATCAGTTACGATGGTGTGCAATTGGGAAATGCTCAGAACGGACAGATAGACTTGGGGCAGTTCTCATTAGACAATGTAGAGGATATCACACTATACAACGGACAGAAGAGTGCTATTTTCCAGCCTGCTAGCGATTTCGGTAATGCAGGTAGTATCTATATCCGTACCAAAGCACCAGATTTCAAGAGCGGCGAAAAGACCCATCTGCGGTTTAAAACTCAATATGGTTCGAGTGATATGTTCCGCTTTACGACGTTATGGGAGCAGAAACTATCGCCGACCATCAGTTCATCGCTAAGTGCAGGATTCCTGACGGCCAGTGGTAAATATAAGTTCCACTACGAGCGCAAGTATCCTAACGGAGAGACGGCTTGGGATACAACAGCAGTCAGAAATAATGGCGATATACATGCTGAACGTTTGGAGGCAAACGTGTTTGGCCGTCTGGACCAAGGCAGTTGGCAACTTAAGGCCTACATATATAACTCTGCACGAGGAATACCTGGTGCCATAGTAAACAACGTGTGGCGACGTGGCGAGCGGCAGCAAGATTTGAATACCTTTGTACAAGCCGATTATAATAAGAACATAGGCGATGGTTTCAGCACCCGCTGGCTGGCCAAATATGCCTATTACAACACCCACTACGTAAACAAGGATACCACCCAGTTGCCTGTAGATAATCGCTACAAACAGCAGGAGTTCTATCTCTCTACAGCAAATGTATTAGAGATATTACCCAACTGGAGTGCATCGCTTGCTTACGACTTTAAGTGGAACAAACTGAATGCCGATATCTATAACTTTGCCTACCCGACTCGCATTTCTAATCTTGTGAGTCTGGCTACAGCTATCGACTACAAGCATCTGAAGGCACAAGGCTCTATCCTGGCTACATTCATTCACGACAAGACACATCGCAGGGGAGAGTTTGCTGGGATGAATTCAAGTAGTTCTATTTCGAAACTCACACCAGCGCTGTTTGTGAACATTTACCCCTTCAGAGGTACATTCTTCTCGATGCGAGTATACGTAAAGAAGAGTTTCCGCATGCCAACCTTTAACGACCTGTATTATACAGATATGGGCAATGCCAATCTGGTGCCAGAGAGTGCGTTGCAGTACGATGCTGGTTTTGCGCTGAACAAGCACTTTGAGCATGGTATAGTGCGCCATGCCGAGATGCACTTCGATGCTTATTACAATACGGTACACGATAAGATTGTGGCCTATCCAAAAGGACAGCAGTTCCGTTGGACAATGCTTAATCTGGGCGAGGTACACATCAAGGGTATAGATGTTGAGGCTGAGGCTGATTTCAAGATTGGCAAGGACTTGATAGCTACCACTCGCGCACAGTACACTTATCAGGATGCACGTGACGTTACTGATCCTACTACCTCTTATTATAAGCACCAGATACCGTATATCCCTTGGCACTCTGGTTCAGCAATAGTAGGTTTGAACTATAAGAATTGGAATTTCAACTACTCGTTTATCTATGCTGGCGAACGCTACGACGAGCAAGAGAACATTATCTATAACCACATGGAGCCTTGGTACACCAGCGATTTGAGTATAATCTATCGCTTCCACATGCAGAAAACACTCTGCAAGGCCCAGTTGGATGTGAACAACGTGTTTGGTCAGGACTATGAGGTGATAGTAAACTACCCCATGCCTGGTCGTAACTATGCACTAACCCTAAGCGTTGAGATATGAAGCACTTGGCATACTACATATTGACCCTGTTGCTGCTTAGCGCTTGTCGCCAAGACGTGATGATAGTGCCGATGGAGAAAAGCGATCCAGGCGGCAAGACGCAGAAGGGCGATATTGTTGGCATGTATCTGCTTAACGAGGGCAATATGGGCTCGAATAAGTCGTCGCTCGACTATCTCGACCTTTCTGATTCTACTGCGCATTATTATCGCAACATATACTCAGAGCGCAACCCAAGCACAGTGATGTCGCTGGGCGATGTGGGTAACGACTGTCAGATATACGGCTCGCGCCTATGGCTCGTTATCAACTGCTCTAACAAGGTAGAAGTGGCTCATGCTGATGATGCCGTAAGGATAGGCAAGGTGGATATACCCAACTGCCGTTATGTGTCGTTCAATGATGGCTATGCCTACGTTTCATCGTATGTGGGCTCTGTTTATAGCGGCAGTAGTAGTCCGTTAGGCAGTGTTTATAAGGTGGATACCCTATCGCTGCAGAAGGTAGACTCGTGTACTGTAGGCTATCAGCCAGAAGAGATGGCGATTATCGGCAATCGTCTATATGTGGCTAATAGTGGAGGCTATCAGGGCATGACGGGGCAAGGCTACGAGAGTACTGTAAGCGTGATAGACTTGGCATCGATGCAGGAGGTGGATAAGATAGAAGTAGCCCCCAACCTGCACCACTTGAAGGCTGATAAGTACAACCAACTATGGGTGACCGCCCGTGGTAACTATATGGATGAAGAATCGACCATCTGGTGGCTGGAACCTGATGCTAACGGAGGAATGAAAGTAGGCGGACATCTCGACCAACCTGTCAGCGATCTCTGCATCGTGGGCGATTCGCTGTATTTCTATGGCAGTCAGTGGAGCGAGGTTACGATGACCAACACTGTTACCTACGGCATTATCAATGTAAAGACGCATCAGGTAGTAAGCACAAGTCTGTCAGATGCACCAGAGATAAGCAAGATTCGTATGCCATATGGCATCATCGTGAACCCTATCCATCGCGATTTCTATCTGATGGATGCCAAGAACTACGTGTCGAGTGGCGAGTTGCTGCACTTCCTGCCCGATGGCACCTTCGACTGGAAGGTAAAGACGGGCGACATTCCTGCCCATGCAGCATTCTTGTTTAAAAGTAAAAAGGTGAAAAAGTAAAAAGGTAAGAGAAATGAAATATATAATTAAGAGTATAATGAATAAGGGATGGTTAAAGGTTTTACCTTTTTACCTTTTTACCCTTTTACCCTTACATGCCCAGCGCATGGACGATTTGCCTGTACATTCTAAGTACATCCAGGCCGTAGACGAATATCGCCCAGCCCCAGGACAATACATCAACGATGTTCCAGAATATGAAACTGGTGATACTGAGGCCGACATGATTCGCAAGTGTACTGAGAGTTTGGCCAATAATAATCGCGGACTTGTTGCACTTGGTGCTTATGGTGGTTACATTACCTTCCATTTCGACCATTCTATCGCCAATATTCCAGGTCAGCGCGACTTTGCCATCTGGGGTAATTCCTATCAAGAAGAGTTGGGCTTGTTCCCAGGAGCTGGTATGGGCGAGGCTGGTATAGTAATGGTGTCGAAGGATGTAAATGGCAACGGACTACCCGATGATCCTTGGTATGAGATTAGTGGCAGCTGTGATGTAGACAGCGTAGGAAAGGTTGACTACGGATACGAAATAACCTATCATCGTAACCCAATGGGAAAGATTCCCTGGGAGGATAATAGGGGTAATAAAGACTCTCTTGATAGATGGGACAGATATCATCCTCAGGAGTATTATCCAGAATGGTTACCTGACGGACTTGTATTTAAAGGAACCCGTCTGCCCAGAAATGGTTGGGATATGACAGAGGCTGTCCCCCGTTCTTATAGTCAGTATTTCTGGGTATTGTATTTCTTTGCTTGGGGGTATGCCGATAACCAGCCAAACGAATTGGCCGATCGTGTGACTCCTAATGTAGAAGGATGCGGTATCGACATTGGATGGGCCGTTGACGAACAACGCCAACCAGTTAATGTGGATTTTGTGGACTTTGTACGTGTTTATACAGGTCTTAATCAGAAGTGTGGTTGGCTTTTAGATACTTCTACAGAGATAATCGGAGCAGAAGATCTGCATCTTGATGCTTCTATCGATGCGATAAAGAATGCATTATCTGGCATTAATCCAACCTACGCTACTTCTGTCTCTGCAGAACCATTATATGATTTGCAGGGGCGCAAGATAGCAAAGGACAAAATAAAGAAAGGTGTATATATACAAAACAGAAAGAAAATTATTTTTAAATAACACTTATTATTCACTTAAAACAACAAAGTTATGAAAACAAACAAATTGTTCGGACTTGCAGTTCTCGTGTGTGGTTTCGCAGTGTCGTTCACATCTTGTTCTAACGACGACAATCCTGTAAGTGGTGGTCTTGAGAAGAAGACAATTTCTTTCGAGGATCAGAAACTTAACAGTGATGGTTTCTGGATTGGTGAAGAGAATGATAAAGGTATTGACGACGGTTGGGGTGGCATGATGTATCCTTGCACTTATTCAGAAGAAAACCTTACTGTTAACAACACCTACTGTGTATATTATTGGGGTGGTTTCGCCATTTCTAGTCGCACAGAGACTACTTATGATCCTTTGACTCAGACTCCTGACCAGTACAATTGTGTAGCAGGTAAGGCTCATTCTGGTAAGAACTTCCTGGTTGCACAGCTTTCTTATAATGGTGAGAAGATTGTTGTCAATGGTGGTCAGCCAGCTTGGGTAGAAGGTCTTTGGTTTACCAACAGCGCTTATGCTGTAAACTCTATCCTTAATGGTGACAACTATTCTGGACCAAAGTTTGATGAAACCGATTGGTTCAAGTGCACAGTTGTTGGTAAGGATCAGTTCGGTTCTACTACAAAAGTTGACATTGATCTGGCCAAGGATGGTGATTATGTAAAGGATTGGAGATACTGTGACCTGAGCAAGTTGGGTAAGGTAACAGAGCTCAGCTTTGAGTTCTCTGGTTCTCGTACTGGTGATTGGGGCCTCAATACTCCTGCTTACATTTGTATCGATGATATTCAGATTGTAAAATAATCCCATGAGTATTAATGAAATACATTAATATAATTATTCTGGCAGTATTGCTCGTTGCCTGTGGGGGAGGAAAGAAAACCTCCTCATTGCAAGCTGCGGGCGATACTGTCGCTTTTAAATATGCCACTCAGATAAGCGTTGTTAAGTACAATGGCTTTTCGGTAGCAACCATCAATAATCCTTGGAAAGAGGGCATGACGCTGCATCGCTATGTGCTGGTTCCAGCCGACAAGGAGGTTCCTCAGCATCTGCCAAGTGGCACCGTAATCCGTACACCATTAAAAAAAGCTGTGATGTTTACCACAGTTCATTGTGCTATGTTGATGGAGTTTGGCAAGCAGGATTGTATATCAGGCGTGGCCGATCTTAAGTATATCAAGATTCCCTGGATTCAGGAACAGGTGGCCAAAGGCAAGATTACTGATGTTGGCGATGGTATGAGTCCTGTTATTGAGAAGATTATCGACGAGCATCCCGATGCCCTTTTCCTTTCACCATTTGAAAACAGTGGCGGATATGGAAAGCTTGATGAGATTAATATACCTATCATAGAGTGTGCCGACTATATGGAAACATCGCCATTGGCGCGTGCTGAATGGTTGCGATTCTATGGCATGCTGTTTGGTTGTGAGCAGAAGGCTGATAGTCTGTTCCAAGCAGTAGATAATAGCTATCATAAACTTAAATCCTTAGCAGCAAAGGCAAAAACAAAGCCTTCTGTATTGCTGGATAAAGTAACAGGTAGCGTATGGTATGTTCCTGCAGGCAAAAGCACCATTGGCCAGATGATAAAGGATGCCAATGCTCAATATCCATGGGGAGATGACGAGCATAGCGGCTCTATATCATTACCATTCGAAACTGTTCTGGAGCGTGCTGGCGAATCGGATGTGTGGCTTTTCAGATATAGCAGCGATCACGACATCACCTACGATGAACTTACCAGCGAGCATCATGGCTATAACCAGTTCAAAGCATTTAAAAACAAGGAAGCATATGGTTGCGATGTAGAACGTTCTCCATTCTACGAAGAGTCACCTTTCCACCCAGAAAGGTTGTTGAACGACTTTATTCAGATTTTCCACCCAGAGATAGAGGGGCTTGCTCCTTTGCGTTTCTACACCAAGGTTAATCACTAGTTTCAATCAGGTGACTAACATACTCTGTTAAAGCCTCAACAAGCTGGTCGTTTTCTTCTGGTGTCTGAGCTGTAACACGGAAGTAATTCTCGTCAAGTCCGCGAATGTTCGAGGCATCGCGAATAAGTATGCCGTACTTATCCATAAGCCATCGTTTCAACTCTGCTGATGTGCCGTTCTTTATACTCACCAACATAAAGTTGGTGTCAGACTTCATGACCTTCAGACCTTCTATGGTTCCCAGATTATGACGCAGTCTCATGGCTTCGGTCAGATAGCCTTTCAAATCGGGAATCATCTGTTTGTTTTGCCCAATCAGGAATTTTCCAGCCTCAATAGCTAAGGCGTTAATGGTCCAAGGTTGGCGTATATGTTTCAGTCTGCCGATAATGATAGGCGAAGCAACGATGTATCCTAAACGCAGACCTGGAATACAGTATTTTTTTGAGAGCGAGTGTATCAGCATAAGGTTGAACACATCCATCATCTCTTTGGGATCAATCATTGGGACGAGCGTGTAGTCGGCATACGACTGGTCGATAACATACAGAAAGCGTGGATGTTTTCTTACGATATGGTTAAGCATGCCCTTAACCAGAACGTTTCCTGTTGGATTATTGGGATTGCAAATCCAGTAGATACGGTCTTGTGGCAGCACATCCATCTCATCTTTCACATCATAAGATATAATGTGGTTAAACATTCGGCACGCATCCTCGTATTCGCTGAATGTGGGTTGTGGTATTATTGACGACCAACCTTTATATAATTGAGCTATGAGATATATGGCTTCGTTGGCGCCACTTGTCACCATAACCATATTCTCCTTCACGCCAAGCTTCTCGGCTATCATGCTTTCAAGCGTGTGGGCGTCAGGTTCTGGATAATGGCCTACAGCATCGAAGTGCTGCATCAGATAATCCTTCAGTTCTGTATAGTCGGCCTGACTATACACATTTGAACTGAAATTTATCTTTACCTTATCTCCGTAGCGGTAAATTTCATCACCATGCCCGTAAATCATAAGCTCAATAGATTATATTCTCTTTGTAACTTTTATCGCCATCGACTCTTTGTCGAACTTAATTCCGTCTCTTTCAATGAATCTGCTCAATGCTCCTTGTTCTGCCAGCATTTTGGGTGATCCGATAGCCATCGCCTCTCCGCTTGTCATAAGCCAGATGGTATCTGCCATTTGAAGGGCCAGCTCCACATCGTGGGTAGACAGGAATATTACTTTTCCAGCCTCGCGGCTAATACGACTTAGTAGTTGTAGTACTTCTACCTTACTGGGGTAGTCGAGAAATGCTGTTGGCTCGTCAAGATAGATTACTGGTGTTTGTTGTGCCAATGCTTTGGCTATCATCACTTTCTGTCGCTCACCGTCGCTAAGTGTGTGAACCATGCGCTTGCTCAGTGCCTCAATACCCACCATCGCGATTGCTTCGTCAACAACTTGCAAATCTTCTTTCGAATAAGTTCCCCAGAACCCTGTATAGGGCGATCGGCCCAGACTAACCAGTTCGCGAACGGTCATATTTCTTACGTCAGGCTTCTCTGTAAGCACCACTCCTATCAGTCGGCTCAACTGCTTGTCGCTGTATTCTGAGAGTTCGTTACCCTCAAGCAGTATCTCGCCGTCTGTCTTGGGCTGAAAAGAAGAGAGGGTTCTTAGTAATGTCGATTTTCCTACACCATTGGCTCCCAGCAGACAGGTTAGCTCGCCACTTTTTATGGTTCCGTTTATGCCTGTTGCTACCGTTCTTACGCCGTGTTTTGTTTGGTAGCCAATGCTGAGATTGTGTAGTTCTATCGTCTCGCCCATCATCTTCATGGTGCAAAGATAATAAAAACTTTTAAATCGAAACGAAAAATAAGAAAAAAGTTTTCCTTTGTCTGTTTTTATTATGCCATGAGGTGTGTAATCAGTATTTTTATACCGATTACTATCAGAATGATTCCACCAAGCAGTTCTGGCTTCAGTTTGCGGGCTATCGACTTGCCGAATCTAACGCCAAGCTTATAGCCGAAAAGACTGAACATAAACGATACCAAGCCGATAACAAATAATGGATATGCTATCTGAGAAAACTCTCTGTAGCCCGTGCAGGCAAAGGATATTCCTATGGCAAGGGCGTCTATGCTGGTGGCTACAGCCAATAACAGTTGGGTGTGAAGGTTCTTTGGGTTAAACTGCTGCTCTTCTTCTGGGCCAAACGATTCGCGAATCATCTTTCCTCCGATAAAGGCAAGCAGTCCAAAGGCTATCCAATGGTCAATAAACTCCAGTTGCTCGCTGAAGTGGCTTGTTGCCATCCAACCAATAAGCGGCATCATGGCTTGGAACAAGCCAAATAAGAAAGCTATGCGCAGTATCATACCCCACAGCCAACGGCGCACAATCACTCCGCTCACGATTGACACCGTGAAGCAATCCATTGCCAATGCGATGGCAAGCATCCATATATCCAGCTGGTTCATGTATGTACTACTTATTTAGCTGTTTATAACACTTTGGCTTGCAAAATAACAACTTTTTTTTGAGATAACCAAATAATTTCTTATCTTTGCGCCCAGAATATCACAAGTAACTAAAAAACTATCCTCAAATGAAGAAGTATCTTTTCTTAGCGGTTCTCATGATCTCAGCAGCAAAAGTATGGGCTGAGCAAGTTGTTATCCAGACCAAGAACACCACAATGGTGCTTAATGTAGAGGGTAATAAACAACCACAGTATGTTTATTTTGGCACGCGTCTTAGCGATTATGATCTGCAGAATATGCAGTTTCCTCGTAACGGTCGTATGGATGCCTATCCTGCTTACGGCATGAACTGTCCTGCTGAGGCTGCCATCGCCATGCGTCATGCCGATGGTAATATGTCGACGGTGTTGGTTGCTGATTATGTTGATGAGATTGAGGGCGATGGTAATAATCGCGAGTATCGCATCCGTTTGGTAGATCCTGTATATCCTGTAACAGTGGATCTTTGCTATCGTGCTGTTTACGATGAGGATATCATAGAGACATGGACAGAGATCCAGAATGGCGAAAAGAAGCCTGTTACGCTTACTCAGTTTGCATCATGCTCTCTGCCAATACGTCGTGGCAATGTATGGCTTTCGCACTTCTATGGCTCATGGGCAAATGAGGCCCGTCTGGTTGAGGAGCCAATCCTTGCTGGTCAGAAGGTTATTAAGAATAAGGATGGCGCGCGCAACTCGCATACCGATCATGCAGAGGTGATGTTCTCGCTCGATGGAAAGGCTCGTGAGAACAGTGGCGATGTGATTGGTGCAGCCCTCTGTTACTCAGGCAACTACCAGTTGAAGGTAGAGACCGATGATACAGAATACCACTATTTTTTTGCTGGCATCAACCCTGATAACTCTGAATATCATCTTAAGAAGGGTGAGACATTCACCACACCAAAAGTAGCATTGAGTTTTTCAAATTGCGGACTCTCAGGTGTATCGCGCAACTTCCACAAGTGGGGCCGCAAGTATATGTTGGCTCATGGCGATAAGGAGCGCAAAATACTGCTCAATTCTTGGGAGGGTGTTTATTTCGACATCAACCAGAAGGGGATGGACCAGATGATGGGCGACATAGCCTTGATGGGTGGTGAGCTCTTCGTGATGGACGATGGCTGGTTTGGCGTGAAGTATCCACGTAAGACGGATAACTGTGCTCTGGGCGATTGGGAGGTTGACAAAAACAAACTACCTGAGGGTATCGAGGGCCTTCTGCGTGATGCCAAGAAGCACGGCATCAAGTTCGGCATCTGGATTGAGCCAGAGATGACCAACTCTGTTTCTGAGCTTTATGATGCTCATCCCGATTGGATTATCAAGGCTCCTAAGCGTGATGCCGTTCAGGGGCGTGGAGGTACGCAGTTGATTCTCGACATGAGTAATCCTAAGGTGCAGGACTTCGTGTTCTCTGTTGTCGATAACCTCATGACCAAGTATCCTGAGATAGATTATATTAAATGGGATGCCAATATGCCGATCTTGAATCATGGTTCGCAGTATCTCACTATGAACGATCAGAGCCACCTCTATATCGAGTACCATCGTGGTTTTGAGAAGACCTGTAAGCGTATTCGTGCCAAGTATCCTGACCTTACCATCCAGGCTTGTGCATCTGGTGGTGGACGTGCTAACTGGGGCGTACTGCCTTACTTTGATGAGTTTTGGGTAAGCGATAATACTGATGCTCTTCAGCGCATCTACATGCAGTGGGGCACCTCTTATTTCTTCCCTGCCATCGCTATGGCCAGCCATATTTCTGCTACACCCAACCACACCGTTTTCCGTACCACAGCCATGAAGTATCGCATCGATGTGGCTATGAGCGGACGCCTTGGCATGGAGATTCAACCTAAGAATATGACTGACGATGAGAAAGCCCTTTGTCGCAAGGCCATCGCTGAGTATAAGCAGATTCGTCCCATCGTGCAGTTTGGCGACATCTATCGTCTTGTTTCGCCTTACGATAAGATTGGTTTGGCTTCGCTCATGTACGTCAATGAGACTAAGGATAAGAGCGTGTTCTTCTGGTGGAAGACTGAGTCGTTCCAGAACGAGCATCTGCCACGAGTAAAAATGGCAGGTCTTGATGCCAATAAGAATTATAAGGTACACGAACTGAATCGTATCGACATTAAGCCTATGGACATTGAGGGAAAGGTTTTCAGTGGCGCCTATCTGATGAATCACGGTTTGGAGATGCCTTATCGCAACGAGCCTGAGTGGTCGAAAAAGAACGATTGGAGCAGCCGTGTACTTCTGTTAGAAGCTCAATAACTTAACTAAACAATATGATTATGGAGGAGAACAACAACAAAAACTTGTCCCGTCGCGATTTTCTTCGCCGATTGGGTATGGGCGCAGGAGCCGTTATGGCTTCGAGTGTTATGGGGCCGCTACGTGCGTTGGCTCAAGACGATAAAAAGGTGTCTTCGCCTATCAATCGTATGACCTATCGTGTTCAGCATGGTTCTGGCGAGCAGATTTCTCTGCTTGGTTTTGGCATGATGCGATTGCCAAATAATCAGGAAGAGGTTAACCAATTGGTAGATTATGCCATAGAACATGGCGTTAACTACTTCGATACCGCTCCTATGTATATGGGTGGTCAGTCGGAGGTGCTTACTGGCAATGCCCTAAGTCGTCATCCGCGCGACAAGTACTATATCGCTACCAAGATGTCGAACCAGAATCAGCGCCTTTGGAGCTTTGAGGAGTCGCAGAAGATGTACTACCAGTCATTTCAGCGCCTTAAGGTTGATCATATCGACTATTATCTGCTGCACAGCATTGGCGGCGGAGGTATGGACACACTCAACAAGCGATTCTTCGATAATCATCTGCTTGAGTTCCTGTTGAAAGAGCGTGAGGCTGGTCGTATTCGTCATCTGGGATTCTCATATCATGGCGATGTGCGCCCGTTCGACTGGTTGCTCGACCATCAGGAGGAGTATCACTTCGATTTTGTTCAGATTCAGATGAACTTTCTTGATTGGCGCCATGCCTCGATGGGTAACGGTTGGCGTAAGGATGCCGATGCCGAATACCTATATAATAAATGTGAGAAGACGGGTGTGCAATGCGTCATTATGGAGCCCCTGCGTGGTGGAGCCTTTGGTAAAATGGCTAAGGAACTTACCGACCAGCTAAAGGCCGTTCGTCCTAACGACAGTACAGCCCGTTGGGCCTTCCGTTGGGTTGGTTCGCACCCCAATATCCTGACTACGCTGAGTGGCATGAACCAGATGGACCACATGAAGGAGAATGTAGAGACCTTCTCGCCGCTCGAGAATTGTACTGAGGCTGAGAAAACATTGCTGGCTGAGATTGCCGACCAGATGGCAGGATTCCCAACCATCCCTTGCACCACTTGTGCTTATTGCATGCCTTGTCCTTATGGAGTGGATATTCCAGGTAACTTTGCCTACTACAACGAGGCTGTTAACAGTCACATCCTGCCCCTACCAGAGAAGCAGGCTGCCGACTATGCCTCTAAAAAACAGCTGTTTGCCGATGGCTTGCGCAATGCTTTGCCCAATGTAGAAACATGGGCTCGCAGCTGTGCCGATTGTGAGGAATGCCTTGCCAAGTGTCCTCAGCAAATCCGCATTCCAAATCAAATGGCCCGCATAGTAGAACTATTAAGAAACAGATAATACACTACTATCCCTTTTTAGAGGTTCTTATCCTATTCGAAAGCGCGAAGCTTTGTATCGAAATCTTTAGCACCGCCTGTCTCGTTGAAGAGTTTCTTCAAGAGACGGACGCGAGTGTTGGTTATGGTTTGAGGTGTGGAGATGGTAAGAGTGGCTATCTCTGTGGGTTGGAAGTTGTGACGGATAAGCAGACAGATGCTCTGCTCCTTGGTATTGAGAGGAGAGAAGAGTAGTTGCAGGTTGGGACTAAGGGCATAAGAGCATTGCGCCAGAGCGTTCATGTCCTCATCGGATGCAGCTCGACCTTTATTGGCCGATGCATGAAGAGAGGCTACAATAGTCTTTAGCTGCTCAGAGTTCTCACGTTCTTCGCGTTCACGTTGCAATCGCATCTGGGTAAGCTCCTCGCGAGTTCTATCGTATTTTTTCTGACTCTCAACAAAGCGGGCGTTTAGTCTGTCTATTCTGCGACGACTATACCAAATTCCAACGATTGTTATGATAATCAGCATTAGAATGGCCGAAAGCAGTATAATGGTAATACGATATTGTTGTCGTTCCTTCTGCTGCTCGTCAAACTGGGCTTGCAGGTCGATGATGCTGGCTACATCACTGCGCTGATAGAGATCATGGTAGACATCATTCAGACAACTGCTGAAATAGGCCGCCTTCTCAGTATCGCCACGATTGGTAAGGTATTTTATCAGCTGACGATAGGAACTGATGCTTACATCGGGCGAGAAAGAGTTTATTAATTGATACCATTGCTCGGCAGCGCTTATTGTGTCTTTTTCGGCCAGATACACATCGGCCAGGAGTTTTGAGGCTCTGTCGGTTGGCGATTCCTGAAGGGCTTTGAGCAATAGCTGTTTAGCATCTTTGCGCTTGTTCTGTTGCATCAAGTAGCTGGCCACATTAGTAAGATATGTGGCACGAATCTCACCATCGGTCTTAGGCGCATAGGGCTTGGCCAGTTCGTTGTAGTAATGCAGACTATCAGTCTCGCCAAGCATATCGAAGGTCTGGGCAATGTTGTTCAGCGCCCTTACAATCCAGTCGTCCCTATGACATTGGTGGGCTGTGGCTAAGGCCTGCTTGTAATATCTTAGAGTTTGGGTATAGTTGTCCACATTATCGTTGATATCGCCAAGTACAAAATAAAGATAAGAATTGAAAACGGGATCCTTTACTTCCGATGCAATCTGTTCGGCATGCTTCATGGTGAGCACTGCCTCGTGGGTTTGCTGCTTATGGTAGAGCACGATAGCATAGTGCAGCAAGGCTCTGGCCAATCGCGGTTTATCGTTATGACTCTCATAATAATCCCTGCTGAACTGGATGGGCGATGAAGATTCTGTAACCAATCCGCTACGATGCAACGCCTCGGTATAAAGCAATCCGAAGAGGGCGCGATCGGGCTTGGAGAGTGTTGTGTCTGCCCAAAATGGTTCAAGCATAATGACCACCGAGTCAGGATGCTCAACTACTATCTGTTCAGCCTGGGTAATAACGCTGTTGTGGGGCTGCTCTTGATGCGAGCAGCCCACAATAAAGAGAGAGAATAAAAGATAAACGATAATGATCATTTCAGTCGAAAGGTAAGGGGAACAGTATATTTAACACGTACTTTCTGGCCTTTCTGCTCGCCTGGTTTCCATCTTGGCATGCCAGAGATAACTCTAACGGCCTCGGCATCGAGCGATGGGAAAGTCTTCCTCACGACTTCGATATCAGTAATACTGCCATCGGTGTTTACAACGAATGTTACAAGAACTCTGCCTTCTACCTTCTTTTTCTCTGCATCGGCAGGATACTTGACATTTTTTTGAAGGTATTCGAATAGGGCAGCCTGTCCGCCAGGATACTCAGGCATTTTCTCTACTACATCGAAAACCTGCTGATTCTTTTTAGCCACTACGGTCTTCTGGGCGCTCACTGTGGTGAGGCCAAACAAAGCCATCAGCGACATGATTATAAACTTCTTCATACTTTTCTAATTTTAAATGGTTCAACAATCAATTTGTCTGTCCGGACGGTGCAAAAGTAAGAGATTTCCTGCTTTTGTGCAAGAAATCCATTACATATTATTACACAAGGGGCTAATTTTACACAAAAACGGAGAAATATATGTATAATAAAATAACAACACCCTCCCAAATAGGAAGGGTGCTGTAGTAAAAGATTAAAACTTGGAAAAGTGATTAATATGCTTGTTCATGAACGCCCTTTACGGCTCTACCGCTTGGATCATTCATGCCTTTGAAGGCAGCATCCCACTCTAAGGCGATGGCAGTGGAGCAGGCAACGCTGGCCTCGCTTGGAACACTCTTGGCAGCAGAGTCGCTGGGGAAGTGTTCTGCAAATATAGAGCGGTAATAATATTCTTCTTTGTTCTTTGGAGGGTTGATGGGGAATCGCTCTGCAGCGTGTGCCATCTGCTCGTCGGTAACAGCCTCTGAGGTAATCTGCTTCAGGGTGTCAATCCATGAATAGCCAACACCATCGCTGAACTGCTCCTTCTGTCGCCAAGCCACCTCGGCGGGCAGCATATTGGCAAAGGCCTCGCGCACAATCTTCTTCTCCATGGTGGTGCCAGGACACATCTTGGCCTCGGGGTTGGTGCGCATAGCCACATCGAGGAACTCCTTGTCGAGGAATGGCACGCGGCCCTCAACGCCCCAGGCGCTCAGACTCTTGTTGGCGCGCAGACAATCGTAGAGATGCAACTTAGAGAGCTTACGAACAGTCTCATCGTGGAAATCCTTGGCCGATGGGGCTTTGTGGAAGTAGAGATAACCTCCGAAAATCTCGTCAGCTCCCTCGCCTGAGAGTACCATCTTGATACCCATCGACTTGATTACGCGAGCCAACAGATACATAGGTGTTGAGGCTCGAACGGTGGTAACATCGTAAGTCTCGATAAAGTAGATAACATCGCGGATGGCATCAAGGCCCTCCTGTATAGTGTAGTTGATTTCGTGGTGAACGGTACCTATATGGTCGGCCACCATTTTAGCTTTTGCAAGATCGGGTGCCCCTTTAAGTCCTACAGCAAACGAGTGCAGACGTGGCCAGTAGGCGCGAGTCTGTGAATTGTCTTCGATACGGTGCTCACTGAATTTCTCGGCAATGGCAGAGATGACTGATGAATCAAGTCCTCCTGACAGCAATACTCCGTAAGGTACATCACTCATAAGCTGACGCTTAACGGCATCAGTAAGTGCATCGTGGATAGCTTTGCTACTGGCCTGATTGTCCTTAACGGCATCGTACTCAAACCAGTCGCGCTTGTAGTAGCGCTTCATGCCTGGGGCGCCACTATAGTAGTAATGTCCTGGGAGGAATGGCTCGTAGCGCTCGCATTGACCTTCTAAGGCTTTTAGTTCTGATGCTACATAAACGGTGCCATCGGCATCGTAACCAATATAAAGTGGGATAACTCCAATGGGGTCGCGAGCAATGAGGAACTCATTCTTCTCCTCGTCGTAAAGTGCAAAGGCAAAGATTCCACTCAGGTCTTCGAGGAAGTTGATACCTTTTTCACGATAGAGTGCCAGAATGACCTCACAGTCGCTTCCTGTCTGGAACTCGTACTGACCAGCATAACGACGACGAATCTCCTGATGGTTGTAAATCTCACCGTTTACTGCGAGAATCTGCTTGCGGTCAGGTGAGAACAAAGGCTGACCACCCGATTCAGGATCCACGATACTCAATCGCTCGTGGGCCAGAATTGCTGATCCGCCACAGTAGATACCACTCCAGTCAGGTCCGCGATGGCGGATTTTCTGACTCATCTTCAATGCCTTTTGTCGCAGTGCCTGCGACTGCTCCTTTACGTTGAATATTCCTACTATTCCACACATAGTTTTTTATCTTTTTTGTTATTGTTTGAATGTTTGCTGTTTTTGAAAAGGAGTCCTTGGACTCACGGCTGAAGCGTGAATCCAAAGACCAAATAAGCTTTCTGTGTATTTGGGTTGCCTGCAACCTGTGCGAACACTGGGATGCTGAACGAATCAGTAACCTTGATGTCCTTTGTTGCCTTAAGAGCTAGGTTTGTTACGGCGAAACCATCTACACCATAGAAGTCGGTTGCATAAGGAACGGCACCTACAGTTGCACTCCAGTCAACTGATGCAAGTTTGAAAGGCGCACTAATTTCAAAGTATGAACTGTAGGCACGCTTGCCGTCCTTGTTCAGACCGTCGTTACCAGCAAAGTTTGTGAACCACTGAATGCTGGCAGCTCCGAAGTCATAGCCAATGTTTGCCTCGAAGATGTGACTTGTCTTATTGGCATCGTAGAGGAAGTAGCGCTCTTCAGGAGTATTGAACCAATAGTCGGTGATTCCGATATTGAATCCGCCTGTAGAGTAGGCGAGGGTGAGGTCGAACTCCTTAGTGTCGGTAGGATCAGAAAGACCAATGCTTCCCCATGCAGAGAGTGACAGACCTTTATATCCTATGCCGAGTGTTGGCTGTACTGATACGCTTCCGCACTCTAAACCACGCCATACATACTGGCTTACAACATCAGTTGCTACTGTGGTTTCAACTTCGTCTTGTGCCGTAGCACCAATTCCTGTAGCGAACAACATCGCCATTAAAACAATCTTTTTCATAATTCTCTCTCTTTAAATTCTCAACTCTTATTTCTTAATTAGTTATAGCACATCTCTCCGTGCTCGTATACGTCAAGACCTTCTTCCTCAATTCGCTTGTCAACACGCAGGCCATGAAGTTTCTTGATTCCAAAGAACAGAACTACACCACATGCAGCTGCCCAGAGGTCGATGACCAGTACTCCAAAACACTCAGCACCGAAGAATCCCCAGCCGTGACCATAGAATGCACCGTTTGATGTAGAAAGCAGACCTGTCATCAGCGTACCAAGAATACCACATACACCGTGTACAGAAGAAGCACCTACAGGGTCGTCGATGTGCAGCATGTGATCGATAAACTCGATGGCGTAAACCAGTACGATACCACATACAAAACCAATGATAACAGCACCGAGTGGTGATACGAGGTCGCAACCAGCTGTGATACCTACAAGACCAGCCAGAACACCGTTCAGAGTAAGTGAGAGCGATGGCTTGCCATATTTAATATAGGTAAGGAACATAGTAGCAGTTCCGCCAGCAACAGCAGCCAGGTTAGTGGTCAGGAATACGTGTGAGATAGCGATACGGTTAACCTCGCCGCTAGCAGCCAACTGAGAACCAGGGTTGAATCCGAACCATCCTAGCCAGAGGATAAATACGCCCAGAGAAGCCATAGCCAGGTTGTGACCAGGAATAGCGCGACTCTTACCGTCCTCACCATATTTACCTACACGGGGACCAAGTGCGATAGCACCAACCAAAGCCAGCACACCACCTACGCTGTGTACGATAGCTGAACCTGCAAAATCATGGAAAACATCACCGAAGGTGCTCATCATAAATCCATCAGCAGCATCGTTGCAGAGCCAACCGCCACCCCAGGTCCAGTGACCCTCGACAGGGTAGATAATCAGCGAGATAACTGCACTGTAAACCAGATACATAGAGAACTTTGTGCGCTCAGCCATAGCACCACTAACGATAGTAGCAGAAGTAGCACAGAATACGGTCTCGAAAATCAAGAAACCTTCAACTGGCAGATCGCTCTCGTAGAAACTCAGGTCGCCCCAGTTAGGCATACCGATGAAACCACCAAGCACGTCGCCGCCAAACATAAAGCCGAAGCCCAGGAAGAAGAACAACAGTGAACCGAACATAAAGTCGACAAAGTTCTTCATCAGGATGTTAGCCGTGTTCTTACTACGGGTAAAACCAGCCTCACAGAGGGCAAAACCAGGCTGCATCCAGAAAACCAACATAGCTGCCAATAGCATCCATACGGTATCGAGTGAAATTCCTATTTCGTTCATAATCTTTTTACCTTTAATTTATCCTTACTTCTTGTCTCTCAAAACAGTGTCACCATTCTCACCTGTACGTATTGACCATGTGTCGATTACATCGCTAACGAAGATACGACCATCACCAATTTCGCCAGTGTGGGCTACTTTTAGAATCACTTTTACAGTTGGATCGAGGAACATGTCGCGGCACACGATGGTGATTGCGACACGCTCGATCACGTCGGTACTGTACTGTACACCACGATAGATTCGCTCCTGACGGCTCTGGCCGATTCCGTGAACGTCGTGGTACTCAAACCAGTCGATGTCGGATGATAGCAATGCAGCTTTCACCTCCTCGAACTTAGTCTTACGGATAATCGCTTCAATCTTTTTCATACCTTTCAAACTTTTGTCTAATTAATATATAAATCACGAAATTTATGACACTTTGTCATTTCTTGGGTGCAAAGTTAATGCATTTTGATAGCAAAACAAGTGTTATCGCACACATTTTGTTATTTTTTGTTTTGTCAAGTTATCCTTTTGTTATCTCTGTTTATGATTTTCTTTCAAATTGTAAGCAAAATACTTAAAATACTTATAAATTGTTACTTTTTGCCAAAATGAAGGTGATTATGCTAAGTATTTCTTTAATATTTATCCAAAATGTGCTACCTTTGCATCCGAAAAAAAATTATAAACGCAAACATTGATCATTACATTATGGCATTAGTAAACGACCACTTCTTGAAACTGCCGAACAACTACCTGTTCGCTGACATTGCCAAAAAGGTAAACGCCTTTAAAGCCACCCACCCTAAAGTTGATGTTATTTCGCTGGGCATCGGAGA
This sequence comes from Prevotella sp. UBA2809, assembly GCA_002351725.1. Classification (GTDB taxonomy): domain Bacteria; phylum Bacteroidota; class Bacteroidia; order Bacteroidales; family Bacteroidaceae; genus Prevotella. Next base: position 56,013 of record DEHD01000026.1, on the reverse strand, counting down.
TGTCACACAGCCTTTGGCTCCAGCCGTTATCGAAGCCATTCATAAGGCTGCCGACGAGATGGCTACACGTCAGGGCTTTAGGGGATATGGTCCAGAGCAAGGCTACGATTTTCTGCGTGATGCTATCTTGAAAAATGATTTCCTGCCTCGCGGTATCCATCTGGATCGCGATGAGGTGTTTATCAACGATGGTGCAAAAAGTGATACTGGTAATATACAGGAGTTGGTACGTTGGGATAACTCAATAGGTGTTACCGATCCTATCTATCCGGTTTACATCGACTCTAACGTGATGATTGGTCGTGCAGGTGTTCAGGAGAATGGCCGTTGGTCTAATGTCGTTTATATGCCATGTAATGCCGAGAACGGTTTTGTGCCTCAGTTGCCAGATCGTAGAGTTGACGTTATCTATCTGTGCTACCCTAACAACCCAACAGGAACTGTCATCTCGAAAGAGGAGTTGCGCAAATGGGTTAACTACGCACTGAAGAACGATACTCTTATCTTCTACGATGCAGCTTATCAGGCATATATTCAGGACGATAAGATTCCACATAGCATATATGAGATTCGTGGTGCCCGCAAATGTGCCATCGAGTTCCATTCTTATTCTAAGACAGCTGGATTCACAGGTGTACGTTGTGGTTATACCATCGTGCCAAAGGAGGTTACAGCCGCCACTCTCACGGGCGAGCGCATACCTCTTAATCCGTTGTGGAACCGTCGCCAGTGCACCAAGTTCAATGGCACAAGTTACATATCACAGCGTGCAGCAGAGGCAATCTATACGCCTGAGGGCAAGCAACAGATCAAGGAAACTATCGACTACTACATGCAGAATGCCAAGAAGATGCTTAACACACTGCGAGGCCTGGGCTTTGAGTGCTATGGCGGCGAGAATGCGCCATATATCTGGGCTAAGACGCCTGAGACATCAAGCTCATGGAAGTTCTTCGAGGAGATGCTTTATGGTGCACATGTAGTCTGCACGCCAGGTGTAGGATTTGGTCCTTCTGGCGAGGGATATGTACGATTTACAGCCTTTGGCAGTCACGAACAGACTGACGAGGCACTGCAAAGAATAGAAAACTGGCTAAAGAAGTAGCAAATGTGCTACTTCTTTGCCACATTGTCAACATAGTTAATGAAGGCCTGATTCACCAAGCGGTTACCGCCTGGAGTTGGATAATGGCCAGTAAAGTACCAGTCACCTGGATGGTTGGGGCAGGCCTCGTGGAGGCCTTCGATGCTCTGGAATACGAGCTCTATTGGTGCCTGCATGTTAGCAGGACGTAACATTTCTACTATCTTATTATTAATCTCTTCAACAGTGAATGGGGCATATACTGCACGTACACAGTTATGTATCTCCTCCTTTGGCTTTTGCAGCTCGCGCTTGCAAGCCATATAGGTGTCGTTAACCAATTGCCACATGCCGCGTTCCTCTATCAATGCCATCGTAGCGCGGAAGGCGCAGAACTCCTCCAGACGGGCCATGTCGATACCATAATAGTCAGGGTAGCGTATCTGCGGCGAACTTGATACCATCACAATCTTCTTGGGGTGCAGACGATCCAGAATCTTAAAGATACTCTCTTTCAGTGTGGTGCCTCTAACAATGGAGTCGTCGATAACCACAAGGTTGTCTACGTTTGGTGTCAGCGATCCGTAGCTTATGTCATATACATGAGCGGCTAGATCGTTGCGCTCTGTGTTAGTTGAGATAAAGGTACGCAGTTTGATATCCTTCCACACTACCTTTTCTGTTCTCACGTCGCCATGCAATTTTCGCACGCCGTCTGTCATTCCGTAATAGGCTACCTCGGCTGTATTAGGGATATATGAGAACACTGTATTATCTACATCGCCATCGATGGCTTTCATGATGGCAGGTGTGAGCTGTTCTCCCAAACGCTTACGCTCCTGGTATATGTCACAGTCAGAACCACGACTAAAGTAGATACGTTCGAACGAGCAGGCGCTTAGCTCCTTGGCTGGCATAATCTGCTCCAATCGGCTCTCGCCGTTCTTGTGTACTATCAGGGCCTGACCAGGCATCAGTTCAAACACCTTTTCGCGGTCAACGTCAAATGTGGTCTGCAGCACAGGGCGCTCACTGGCCAGTGCTATCAGCTCTTCGTCGCGATAGAAGAAGGCTGGACGTATTCCCCAAGGGTCGCGTACAGCAAACATCTCGCCAGAGCCGGTCAGTCCGCACATTACGTAACCGCCGTCGTAGTGAATCATGGTGGTCTTAAGCACGTTGGCCATCTCTACATTATTATCTATATAGTTGGTGATGTCTGTGCCTTTAAGTCCTTTTTCCTTGGCTTCTACAAACAGTCGCTCCACCTCGCGGTCCAAGCGGTGTCCCATCAGTTCCAGTGTGATGTACGAGTCGCCATAGATACGAGGCGATTGACCCTGCGCTGTGAGGAAATCAAATACTTCGTTAATATTGGTCATGTTGAAGTTTCCGCACAGACACAGGTTCTTTGCTCGCCAGTTATTTCTGCGCAGGAACGGGTGAACAAATGTTAGTCCGCTCTTGCCAGTGGTAGAGTAGCGCAGGTGTCCCATGTAGAGTTCGCCTGCCATCTCCTGTGTTACTCTAGAGAAAATCTCTGTTATGGCATCCTTGCCTTCAGCCTTCTCGCGGAACATATATTCAGTTCCAGGTTCCTTGTTCATGCACACTGTGGCAAGTCCAGCACCCTCCTGTCCGCGGTTGTGCTGTTTCTCCATCATCAGATAGAGCTTGTTGAAACCATAGGCCCAAGTGCCGTATTTCTTCTCGAAGTAGTCAAGTGGCTTCAGCAATCTTATCATTGCCACGCCGCATTCATGCTTCAGTTGTTCCATTAATTATCAATTGTTTATTATTTAGCGCAAGCCTTCACAAAGCTCATAAAAAGTGGATGTGGATTGAGCACAGTCGACGAATACTCAGGATGGAACTGAGTGCCGATATACCATTTCTTCTCAGGGATCTCAACTATCTCTACCAGGTTGGCTGCAGGGTTGATACCTACACACTTCATGCCGTTATTCTCGAACTCCTCCTGGTACTTGTTGTTGAACTCATAGCGATGGCGATGACGCTCCTTGATGAGAATCTCTTTGCCGTAAGCCTCATATACTCTGCTGCCTTTCTGCAGTTCGCACTCGTAAGCACCAAGTCGCATGGTTCCGCCCATCTCGGTGATGCTCTTCTGCTCCTCCATCATGTCTATAACGTTGTGTGGAGTCTTATCGTCCATCTCACTGCTATTGGCGTCCTTATATCCTAATACGTTGCGTGCAAACTCAATAACCATCATCTGCATACCTAAGCAGATACCGAATGTGGGGATGTCGTTGTTGCGTGTATATTCGGCAGCAATAATCTTACCCTCGATACCACGCTGACCAAAGCCTGGACAAACCACTATGCCCTGTAGTCCGCCCAGCTTCTCAGCCACGTTCTGTTTAGTGATCTCCTCGCTGTTCACAAAGTGCAGCTTGGCTTTCACGTCGTTGTAGATACCTGCTAGGTTCAGGCTCTCGCGTATGCTCTTGTAAGCATCCTGCAGGTCGTACTTGCCAACCAGTCCGATGTGAATCTCGCGTGTAGCGTTACGCTGCTTGTTCAGGAAGTCATGCCATCCCTTCATGGCAGGTGTCTCGCCTACGGGAATACCAATCTTACGCATAATGGCTGCGTCGAGTCCTTGGTGTTGCATGCTTACTGGCACTTCGTAGATGCTTGGCATGTCCTCACTCTGCACCACGCACTCCAGGTCAACATTACAGAACGAAGCCACCTTCATTCTCATGCCGTCGTCCAGATGGCGCTCTGTGCGCAGCACAAGTATGTCTGGCTGTATTCCCATTCCCTGCAGTTCCTTTACGCTGTGCTGTGTGGGTTTGGTCTTAAGCTCATCAGCTGCCTTCAGATAGGGCACATAGGTTAGGTGAACGCATACTGCGTTTCTACCTAACTGCCAGCGTAACTGTCGGATGGCCTCCATGAATGGAGCACTCTCGATGTCGCCAATGGTTCCGCCTACCTCTGTGATTACAAAGTCCAACTGCTCGTCTTTCTCGTCTTCACGAAGCATGCGGCGCTTAATCTCGTCGGTGATGTGTGGCACCACCTGGATAGTCTTACCCAGGTAGTCGCCGTGGCGTTCGCGATCTATCACCGTCTTATAGATGCGACCGGTTGTTATACTGTTGTTTCGTGTTGTGTGTATGCCTGTAAAACGCTCGTAGTGACCCAAATCCAGGTCTGTCTCAAAACCGTCCTCTGTTACATAGCACTCGCCATGCTCGTAGGGGTTCAGGGTTCCTGGGTCGATGTTAATGTAGGGGTCAAATTTCTGTATAGTTACTTTGTAGCCGCGTGCTTGCAGCAATTTACCGATGCTGGCAGAGATGATTCCTTTACCAAGTGAGGAAACAACACCGCCCGTTACGAAAATGTACTTTCTTTCCATAAAATCAATCCATTTTATGGACTGCAAAGGTAATCATTATTTATAATGTTTGAAAGAATTCGGGCTTTGTTTCAATATAGATTTTAAATCAGAATGATTATTTGGTAGCAATTGAACCATTATGGATTGCAGATTGTAAGCAAAAAGCTATAATTGTGTTACAAATTGTAAGTATATGACAAAAAGTAGATTAAAACGTTATCTATTAAGTGTATTTTGCTATCAAAATGTCATACCTTTGCATCCAAAATCTGACAAATAGTAAGATTAATGAAGGATAATATGACAAAAAGAAAGCAAACTCAAGCAAACCAAAAAGGACTCTATCAGAGCGACTATGAGCATGATGCTTGCGGCGTTGGAATGGTAGTGAACATCCACGGCGGAAAGAGTCACGATCTGGTGGACAATGCACTGAAGGTGCTGGAAAACATGGAACATCGTGGAGCTGAGACTCGCGATAAGACTGGTGATGGTGCCGGTATTATGGTACAGATTCCACATGAGTTTATTCTGTTGCAGGGTATCCCAGTACCTGAAAAGGGTAAGTACGGCACTGGTCTGGTATTCCTGCCAAAGGACGCACAGGCGCAGCAGGAGATTCTGAGTGTGATGATCGAGGAGATTGAGCGCGAGGGTCTGACGCTGATGCACCTGAGGGCTGTGCCTACTAATCCTGAGGTTCTTGGTGCTGCTGCTCGCGAGGTTGAGCCAGACATCAAGCAGATTTTCGTAACAGGCATAGCCGATGAGGATGTGCCTGTGTTTGAGCGTATATTATATAAGGTACGCAAGCGTATAGAAAACCGTATCGACAACGAGGACTTCTACATCTGCTCGCTGTCGAACAAGAATATTATCTATAAGGGAATGCTTACTAGCGGACAGCTGCGTCGCTACTTCCCTGATTTGTCGAATGATTACTTTACAAGTGGACTGGCGTTGGTACACTCGCGCTTCTCTACTAACACATTCCCAAAGTGGAAGCTGGCTCAGCCATTCCGTCTGTTGGCCCACAACGGTGAAATTAACACCATTCGTGGTAACCGTGGTTGGATGAAGGCTCGTGAGAGCGTGCTGAACAGTGAAGCACTTGGCGATATCAAGGACCTGCGTCCCATCGTGCAGGAAGGAATGAGTGATTCGGCCAGCTTGGACAACGTGTTTGAGTTCCTGATGCTGAGCGGACTCTCATTGCCACAGGCCATGGCTATCCTTGTGCCTGAGAGTTTTAACGACAAGAACCCCATCAGTGAAGATCTGAAGGCTTTCTACGAGTATCACTCAATCCTGATGGAGCCATGGGACGGACCTGCAGCGCTGCTGTTCAGCGATGGTCGCTATGCAGGAGGTATGCTGGATCGTAATGGTCTGCGCCCAAGCCGTTACACCATCACTAAAGGTGGGATGATGGTTGTGGCCAGTGAGGTTGGCGTTATGGACTTTGAGCCAGGCGACGTTGTATCGAAGGGCCGTCTGCAGCCAGGTAAGAT
>DEHD01000026.1:46473-49953 GCA_002351725.1 Prevotella sp. UBA2809 | reverse complement strand
TGAACGAGAACCGTGTGCAGCTGGAGAAACTGAAGAGCGGACGTAAGGTTGACAACGGTGTGAGCGATTTTGATAAGAAGCTCATCACCTTCGGCTTCGGTCAGGAGGATATCGATAAGACGATCATCCCTATGGCAACAGCTGGTCAGGAGCCTGTAGCTGCCATGGGTAACGATACACCGCTGGCTGTTATCTCAGATCGCCCACAGGTGCTGTTCAACTATTTCCGTCAGCAGTTTGCTCAGGTTACTAACCCTGCCATCGACCCTATCCGTGAGGAGTTGGTAATGAGTTTGACAGAGTACATCGGTGCTGTAGGAACCAACATTCTGACACCTGATGCATCTAACTGTAAGATGGTACGTCTGCCACAGCCTGTGTTGACAAATACACAACTTGACATACTTTGTAACATCCGCTATAAGGGCTTTAAGACACAGAAGCTCGCCATGTTGTTCGAGATATCACAGGGCGAGGAAGGTCTGCGTAAGGCTCTTGATGACCTGTGTCATCAGGCCGAGGCTAGTGTTGACGAGGGTGTTAACTACATCATCCTCTCTGACCGTGACATCGATGAGAAGCATGCTGCTATCCCATCACTGTTGGCTGTAAGTGCTGTTCATCACTACCTGATCAGCGTGGGCAAGCGCGTACAGACAGCCCTGATTGTTGAGAGTGGTGAGATTCGCGAGACCATGCATGCAGCCCTGCTGCTGGGTTATGGTGCCAGCGCACTCTGTCCATACATGACATTCGCCATCCTCGACGACCTGGTAAAGCATCACAAGATTCAGGAGGAGTATGCTACAGCCGAGAAGAACTACATCAAGGCTGTGGATAAGGGCTTGAAGAAGATTATGAGTAAGATGGGTATCAGTACCATCCGCTCATATCGTGGAGCCAAGATTTTCGAGAGCATCGGTCTGAGCGAAGACCTGCTGCGCCGCTACTTCGGTACAGAGATGAGCACCATCGGAGGTGTTGGTCTGAAGGAGATTGCGCGCGATGCTATCGCCCTGCATGAGGCTGCAAAAGAGCAGAGCTTCTTGCAGAACCAGGGACTCTTTGCATGGCGCAAGGATGGTATCAAGCACGCCTGGAACCCAGAGACAATCGCAAAACTGCAACTTGCTACCCGTCAGGGTAACTATGATAAGTTTAAGGATTGGGCAAAGATTGTTGATGAAAAGGAAAGCCCAATCTTTATCCGCGACTTCTTTGGTTGGAAGAAGGCTGCCAAGCCAACTCCTATTGACGAGGTTGAGCCTGTAGAGAGCATCGTTAAGCATTTTGTAACAGGTGCTATGTCGTTTGGCGCTTTGAGCATAGAAGCCCACGAGGCCTTGGCACTGGCCATGAACAAACTGGGTGCACGTAGTAACACTGGTGAGGGTGGTGAGGACAACGCCCGCTATCATTCAGAGGTTGATGGTGTAAGCCTGAGCTCAAAGACCAAGCAGATAGCATCAGGACGCTTCGGTGTGACAGCCGAGTATCTGGTGAATGCTGAGGAGATACAGATTAAGGTGGCGCAGGGTGCTAAGCCTGGTGAGGGCGGACAGCTTCCTGGATTCAAAGTAAACGAGATTATTGCCAAGACGCGTAACGCTATCCCAGGCATCTCGCTCATCTCGCCTCCACCTCATCACGACATCTATTCTATCGAGGACCTGGCGCAGCTCATCTTCGATTTGAAGAATATCAACCCGACAGCCGCCGTCAGCGTAAAGCTGGTAGCCGAGAGTGGTGTAGGAACCATTGCTGCTGGTGTAGCCAAGGCTAAGGCCGACCTGATTATTATTAGTGGTGCCGAGGGTGGTACAGGTGCAAGTCCTGCTTCAAGTATGCGTTTTGCAGGTATCTCGCCTGAGATCGGTCTTGCTGAGACTCAGCAGACGCTGGTAATCAATGGCCTGCGTAATCAGGTTCGTCTGCAGACCGATGGACAACTTAAGACTGCTAAGGACGTTATCATTATGGCTATGCTGGGAGCCGATGAGTTCTCGTTTGGAACATTGCCACTGATTGTTCTGGGCTGTGTGATGATGCGTAAGTGTAATACCAATACCTGCCCAATGGGTGTAGCAACCCAGAACCCAGAGCTGCGCAAGCACTTCGAGGGTCGTGCAGAGTATGTTGTTAACTTCTTCACTTTCCTTGCCGAGCAGGTGCGTGAGTACCTCGCAGAGATCGGTGTGAAGAGTCTGAAGGAGATTATCGGACACACAGAGCTCATCGAGGTAGACACTACTAATGCTACTGACAAGCAGAAGACCATCGATTTCGCACGCCTGCTGCACAAGCCTGACACAGACAAGGCTCTGTATTGGGACCGTGGTGCCTTTACCAAGGTTACTGGCGTGAAGGATGAGGAGATTATCAAGGCAGCCGAGAAGGCTATCAACGATGGCGAGGAGGTAACACTCGACTATGCCATCAAGAATACCGACCGTGCCGTTACCACAATGCTAAGTGGTGTCATTGCCAAGAAATATGGCGAGGCTGGTCTGCCTGATGATACTATTAATATCAAGTTTAAAGGCTCAGCCGGTCAGAGCTTTGGTGCATTCGCTGTAAAGGGTGTGAACCTGAAGCTCGAGGGTGAGTGTAACGACTACTTCGGAAAGGGACTCTCTGGCGGTCGCATTTCGATTCTGCCTCCAGCCCGAAGTGGTGAGGATTTCCATGCCGAGGATAACATCATCGCTGGTAACACAGGACTGTATGGTGCCACCTCAGGCGAACTCTATATCAATGGTAAGGTGGGTGAGCGCTTTGGTGTGCGCAACTCAGGTGCCATCGCTGTGATTGAAGGTGCAGGCGACCACTGCTGCGAGTATATGACTGGCGGACGTGTGGTAGTACTGGGCGATACAGGTCGTAACTTCGCTGCTGGTATGAGTGGTGGTGTGGCCTACGTTTGGGATCGCAAGCACAACTTCGACTACTTCTGTAATATGGATATGGTTGAAATCAACCTGGTTGAGGACAGCGTATCGCGTAAGGAACTGCTTGAGCTAATCCGTCAACACTACCTGCACACAGGTTCTGCATTGGCTGGACGCATGCTCGACAACTGGAACCACTATTGCGAGGAATTTGTACAGGTTGTGCCTATCGAGTACAAGCGCGTTCTACAGGAAGAGCAGATGAACAAGCTGCGCCAGAAGATTGCAGACATGCAGCGAGACTATTAATCATTATTGTTTAATGTTTAATCTATAATGTAAAAATGGGAAATCCAAAAGCATTTTTAGAGATACACCGCCAGGAGGCGGGATACCGTCCGATTCACGATAGAATCCATGACTTTGGCGAGGTAGAGCAGACGCTCAGCACTCGCGAACGTAAACTGCAGGCATCGCGCTGTATGGACTGTGGCGTTCCTTTCTGCCACTGGGCCTGTCCGCTGGGCAACAAAGCTCCAGAGTGGAATGATGCTCTGTACAAAGGCGATTGGGAGTTGGCTTATCGCTTACT
>DEHD01000026.1:41451-46394 GCA_002351725.1 Prevotella sp. UBA2809 | reverse complement strand
CGTTTTAACCACGAGCCAACAACTAATCGCGAAGACGAGTGCGCCATCACTGAGATGGCTTTCCAGGAGGGATTCATCCAGCCCAAGACTGACATTGAGCGTAATGGCAAGAAGGTGGCAGTTATTGGTGCTGGTCCTGCCGGACTGGCTGCAGCCAACGACTTGAATCATATGGGCTACAAGGTAACTGTATTTGAGAAGAACGAGGCTGCCGGCGGACTGCTCCGCTATGGTATCCCCAACTTCAAACTGAATAAGGCCATCATCGATCGACGCATAAAACTACTTGAGGCCGAAGGCATCGAGTTTAAATACGGTGAGGCAATAGAGGTGAACGATGCGTTTGCTAAGCAGTTTGATGCTGTGGTGATATCTACAGGAACTCCTACTGCTCGTGATCTTAAGGCTCCTGGCCGTGAACTCAAAGGCGTACATTTCGCTCTCGAAATGCTGTCACAGCAGAACCGCGTATTGGCAGGTATGGAGTTCTCTAAGGACGAACGTGTTACTGCCAAGGGTAAGGATGTGCTTGTGATTGGTGGTGGTGATACTGGTAGCGACTGTATTGGCACTGCTCACCGTCAGGGTTGCAAGAGCGTTACTCAGATTGAGATCATGCCTAAACCCGTTGAAGGTCCTGAGGATCCACAGAACCCGTGGCCAAACTGGCCTCGCACCCTCAAGACCACCTCGAGTCACGAGGAGGGTTGCACACGCCGTTGGAACATAAACACCTTGGAGTTCATTGGTAAAGACGGTAAGCTTACTGGCGTAAAAGTTCAGGAGATTGACTGGAAACCAAATCCAGAGGGTGGTCGTCCTATCATGGTTGAGAAGGGTAAACCTGAGATTATCAAGGCGGAGCTCGTGCTGCTGGCTATGGGATTCCTTAAGCCAGAGCATCCAAAATATCCTAAGAACGTATTCGTATGTGGTGACTCTGCTAATGGTGCAAGTCTCGTAGTTCGTGCTATGGCCAGCGGCCGTCAGACAGCTCAGAAGGTGAATAGCTATCTTGCTAAATAAAAGAAAATAGTCAAATATGAAAGTTTCTTTCACAAAGATGCACGGAGCTGGTAATGACTATATCTACGTCAATGCCATGCAGTTCCCCATCGCTGACCCTGTTAAAGCATCTATCCTTTGGAGCGATCGCCATAAAGGCATCGGCTCCGATGGATTGGTGTTGATTGACAAGTCAACTGTTCCTGAGGCTGATTTCTCTATGCGCATTTTCAATGCCGATGGTAGCGAGGCCATGATGTGTGGCAACGCATCGCGATGCATAGGAAAATACCTCTACGAGCGAGGTTTGACAGATAAGACAGAGATTCGTTTGCTCACGCTTTCAGGAGTTAAGATTTTGAACCTGCATATAAAAGATAATAAGGTAGAAAATGTGACCGTTGATATGCTTGAACCAAAGTTGGAAGACGATACCCAGTTCTTGCCACATCACGGCGTCGATAAAGGCACATTCGTATCGATGGGCAATCCACATTATGTTATCTTCACTGACGATGTAGATCAGGTTGGCGAGGCAGGTCGCATTTTAGAGCATCATCCAGCCTTCCCTCAGCGTTGCAATATTGAGTTTGCACGCGTTGAGCCCGATGGTTCTATCCGTACCCGTGTATGGGAGCGTGGTAGTGGTATTACCCAGGCTTGCGGTACAGGTGCTTGTGCTACTGCTGTGGCAGCAGCCCTTGCAGGAAAGGCTGGTCGTACTTCGCAGATAGTGATGGATGGTGGCGCACTCAGCATAGAGTGGCGTGAATCAGACAATCACGTCTATATGACAGGTCCTGCGGAATTTGTCTTTGATGGAGAAATACTTTATTAATGGATTGTTGCTTTTTAGTTACAGATTGTAAGTAAACGGTATTATATAACTTACAATCTGTAATTTAGAAATAAAAAGTAGATAAATAGTGTTGCTAAACATTACGATTCGCTATCAAATTGTCGTATCTTTGCAGCGAAATCGTGACAAAGTGTAAGCAAATCGTATAACAAACATAAAAAAGATTGATTATGGAAGCATTAAGATTTCAGGTTGTTGGTGAGGCTTTTAAAAAGAAGCCCCTCGACGTAAAAGCCCCAAGTGAGAGACCTTACGAGTATTTTGGTAAAAAGGTTTTCAATCGTGAAAAGATGTACAAGTACCTTCCAAAGGATGTGTACGAGAAGATGGTTGACGTTATCGACAATGGCTCACGTCTGGATCGTGCTGTGGCTGATGCAGTAGCCGCTGGTATGAAGCAGTGGGCTGTAGAGAATGGTGTTACTCACTATACACACTGGTTCCAGCCTCTTACAGAGGGAACAGCCGAGAAGCACGACTCGTTCATCGAGCACGACGGCAAGGGTGGAATGGTTGAGGAGTTCACTGGTAAGCTGCTTGTTCAGCAGGAGCCTGATGCTTCTTCATTCCCTTCAGGTGGTATCCGTTCTACCTTCGAGGCTCGTGGTTATTCTGCATGGGATCCCACATCACCTGTTTTCATCATCGACGATACACTTTGTATCCCCACCGTATTTATTAGTTATAGCGGTGAGGCACTCGACTATAAAGCTCCATTGAAGCGTGCTCTTCATGCTGTTAACGTAGCTGCTACCGATGTTTGCCATTACTTTGATCCAGCAGTTAAGAAGGTACAGAGCAACCTTGGTTGGGAGCAGGAGTACTTCCTCGTTGACGAGGGACTGTATGCTGCACGTCCAGACCTTCTGCTTACTGGTCGTACCCTGATGGGCCACGATTCAGCAAAGAACCAGCAGATGGACGACCACTACTTTGGTGCTATTCCTGAGCGTGTAGCTGCCTTTATGCGCGACCTTGAGATTCAGGCTCTTGAGCTGGGTGTTCCTTGCAAGACTCGTCACAATGAGGTCGCTCCAAACCAGTTCGAGCTGGCTCCTATCTTCGAGGAGACCAACCTGGCTGTAGACCACAACATGATGCTGATGAGTCTGATGAAGAAGGTGGCTCGTAAGCACGGATTCCGCGTGCTGCTGCACGAGAAGCCATTCGCGGGCATCAACGGTTCTGGTAAGCACAACAACTGGAGTCTTTCTACCGATAACGGTATCCTGCTGCATGCTCCTGGTAAGACAGCTGAGCAGAATCTTCGCTTTGCTACTTTCATCGTTGAGACACTGATGGGTGTTTACAAGCACAATGGTCTGCTCAAGGCCTCTATCATGAGTGCTACAAACGCTCATCGTCTGGGTGCAAACGAGGCTCCTCCAGCAATCGTATCTTCATTCCTTGGCAAGCAGGTTAGCGAGTTGCTCGACCACATCGAGACTGCCGATAAGGACTTCCTCGCTATGGCTGGCAAGCAGGGCCTGAAGATGGATATTCCTGAGATTCCTGAACTTTTGATTGATAATACCGACCGTAACCGTACCTCTCCATTCGCCTTCACTGGTAACCGTTTCGAGTTCCGTGCTGTAGGTTCTGAGGCTAACTGCGCCAGCGCAATGATTGCCCTGAACAGTGCTGTTGCCGAGGCTCTGGTTGATTTCAAGAAGCGTGTTGACGCTCGCATTCCTGAGTTCGAGAAAAAGCTGGCTGGTACTGACCACAGTGCTAAGTTCCATGCTATCATCGACGTTCTTCGTGAGGATATCAAGACCTGTAAGCCTATCCGTTTCGATGGTAATGGCTACTCTGACGAGTGGGTTGTTGAAGCTGAGAAGCGTGGTCTCGATGTTGAGAAGAGCTGTCCAAAGATCTTCGAGCGTTACCTCGACGATGCAAGCATTAAGATGTTCGAGAGCCTGAGTGTAATGACCAAGAAGGAGCTCGAGGCACGTAATGAGGTGAAGTGGGAGACCTATACAAAGAAGATTCAGATTGAGGCTCGTGTATTGGGCGACCTCTCAATGAACCATATCATTCCAGTGGCTACCAGCTATCAGAGCCAGTTGCTTAAGAACGTTGAGAATATGGTATCTGTATTCCCTGTTGACAAGGCCGAGAAGCTGAATGCTCGTAACATCAAGATTATCGAGGAGATTGCCGAGCGCACCTCTGCCATCGAGAAGGGTGTTGAGGAGCTGGTAAATGCTCGTAAGCTTGCTAACAAGATTGATGACGAGCACGACAAGGCCATCGCCTACCACGATACCGTAGAGCCAAAGCTCGACGAGATTCGCTATCAGATCGACAAGCTCGAACTGATTGTTGACGATGCTCTGTGGCCACTGCCTAAGTACAGAGAGTTACTGTTCATCCGATAACAGAGACATCAAACAATTCTTTTTTTGGTTGTTTGAAGTTTGCGTGGGGACTTGAAGCTGAGACAGTTTCGGGTCCCTCTTTTTTTATCTCTTTCTTGCAATAACGTAGATAATTACAGGGGCGCCGATGAGAGGGGTGACAGCGTTAAGGGGGATGACGCCGCTCTCGCCTGGCAGATAGCAGATAAGGTTACAAACCAAGGCAACAACTGAGCCGCAAAGCAAGGTGGCAGGCAGCAGTTGGCGATGATTATCGGTGGTGAGTAGCAGGCGGGCTATATGTGGTACAGCCAGGCCTATAAAAGCCACAGGACCGCAGAAGGCAGTGGTGATGGCTGTGAGCACGCCTGTTACTATCAGCAGCCAGTTGCGCACGCGCATAATGTTCACACCCAGATTCTCAGCATATCTGTCACCTAGCATCAGGGCGTTAAGGGGTTTTATCAGCAACAGGGCGCCAAACAGGCCGGCTATGGTAACGATGGCAAACACAGGCATGTTGGCCATCGATACACCTCCAAACGAGCCCATGCCCCATACCATATACGACTTGACACCCTCGTCGGTGGCAAAGAAGTTGAGCAGCGAGATGGCCGAATTAGAGATATAGCCAATCATGATACCTATGATGAGTAGCATCACGCTGTTGCGCACCAGTGTGGAGAAAAAGAAGATGATGGCCATCACCGTCATAG
>DEHD01000026.1:5457-41380 GCA_002351725.1 Prevotella sp. UBA2809 | reverse complement strand
AGTCCGCCGCCAAGAAATAACATCACTAGTGCCACACCAAGTCCGGCACCGCTATTAATACCAAACACGCTTGGACCTGCCAAAGGATTGCGGAAGGCTGTCTGCAGCATAAGTCCGCTAACGGCAAGTGCTGCACCGCATAGAGTGGCTGTGATGGCTTGGGGCAGTCGCGACTCGAGTACGATGAACTGCCATGATGCCTTGCTGGCCTCATTGCCAAAAAGGATGCTTACGACATCTGCTGCTGGAATACTAACCGATCCCAGCAGCAGATTGAGGGCAAATAGTACTATTACTACTAATCCCAGTCCTAAGCAATATACTGAACCTTTGTTCATGTTACTGTTTTACCAAATGTGTGCGCGCTGTTCTGCAGGCACAAACATCTTGTCGCCTTTCTTGATGCCGAAAGCGTCGTACCAACTGTCGATCATTGGCAGAGCTGCCATAACACGCAGACGATTGGGTGAGTGAACATCGCTGTTAACAAGCATGGCGGTATACTCTGGTGTAGTATTGCTGGCCCATACACGAGCGTAAGCCAGGAAGAAACGCTGCGCAGGAGTGATGCCGTCGACCTGCTTCAGAGGCTCCTGCTTCATGCGGTTCTCAAAGGCACGATAGGCAATTTTCAGTCCACCGTTATCGCCGATGTTCTCGCCAAGTGTCTTCTGACCGTTCACTTTCAAGCCTGGTACAGCCTCCTGCTCTGAGAACCAGTCGGCAAGCACCTTGGTGCGCTCGTTATACTTAGTCTTGTCATCAGCAGTCCACCAGTTCTTGAGGTTTCCATCCTTATCAAACTGGCAACCCTGATCATCGAATCCGTGAGACATCTCATGACCTATAACCATACCGATGGCACCATAGTTGGCAGCATAGTCTGATTCTGGATCGAAGAATGGTGGCTGCAGGATAGCAGCTGGGAAGTTAATGCTGTTGAACATTGGGTTGTAGAATGCATTGACAGTCTGTGGAGTGCAACCCATCATTGTCTTATCTACAGGCTTGCGCCAGTATTTGCGCAGGGCAGCCTTTGTGGCCTCCTTGTTGATGCGGATGTAATTCTCGATAAGGTTCTCGTTCTCGCGGATATCAACAAACTTCTCCATATCTTCCCACTTGTCAGGATAGCCCACATTGATGTAAATAGAGTGCAGCTTTTCGATAGCCTTTGCTTTGGTTTCTTCGCTCATCCAGGTGTTCTCTTTCAGACGATCCTCAAAGGCTTGTTGCAGGTCTTTAACCAAACGGTAAACACGCTGTTTGCTGCTCTCAGGGAAGTATTCCTTTACATAAAGCTTACCAACGGTCTCGCCCAGACTTCCGCTGATTTCAGATACGGCACGTTTCCAACGTGGCTGCTGCTCCTGAACACCAGAGATAATCTTGTTGGCCTCGAAGGCACGATCAGTAAAGTCATCAGACAGATAGCCTGAGAATGCTTTGATTACATGCAGCTCCATATAGGCTTTCAGATCGTCGACACTGGTGTTGGCCAGGATGTCCTCAACAACGTGCAGAGGCTCTAACTGGCTTACGTTAACGGTATCGATATCCTTTGGATAGTCCAATGCATCGCGATAAGCAACCCAGTCGATACCCTTGAAGTCCTTCAACAGCTGCTCCCAAGTCATAATGTGGATGGTGAGCATAGGATTGCGGCGAGCTACCTGGTTCAGGGTCTTTACACCTATTTTGTTTTCAATAGCCCACTCAGCCTGCATCATGCGCTCAGCATCAGCATCGTTGTAGCCTACCATCTTAAAGTAGTCCTTATTCAGACTCTTAATGGCTTCTACAGCTTTCTGCTGTGTCTCGTTAGGCTCGGCATAATACTCCTGTGGCAGTGATGCACCACCATGACCTACGCCCATCATGAATTCTGACGACTTGAATGGGTTAAGGCTAAGGCTAATGCCGAATGGAGCGGTGTTGAATCCTTTGCTGTCCAACTCGTACATCAGCTTCAGCAATTCCTCACGAGTCTTCAATGCACGAACCTGCTTGAGGTAGGGAAGGATAGGCTGATAGCCCATCTTGTTACGACCTACGCTATCCATATAGAGGCGATAGATAGCACCAATCTTCTGACCGTCGCTACCCTGGGGCAGATTTTTCTGGTCAGCATACTTCATGATGAGTGCGTTGATGCGATCATTGTTTAATTCGTTCAAGTCGGTAAACGCACCATTCTCTGCATGCTCTTTGTCGAGTGGGTTAGCCTTCAGCCATGCACCAACGGCATACTGCCAGAAATCATCACCAGGTTTAACACTGGTGTCCATGTTTGCTTTCAAATTTTGTGCCGAGCCAGCCACACTTACAAGGGCTAATGCAACGGCGAAGAATAGTTTTTTCATCATTTATTAATTATTTGGTTTATACTGTTTCTTATGTTAGACGTACTTTTTGCAGAAAAACTACATGTTTCAGCTTTTTTATTTGCGTGTCAGTTCAAAGCGGAATGGCTTATCCCAGTGGCGACGTGAATAGTAGGTTACAGAAAGATTCTTCATGTCCATCACCATAGTCCATGCAGTGCCAAGGAATCCTTTTCTTTCTGGCTGCGATACATCTGCGATAGCATCAGTGAGTTGTTTCTCGCTCATCACGCCACCAGTCAGGTTGTATCGCTTACAGAGCCTGTCGTATCTGTCATCGCCTTCTTTCAAGCCCACGTTGTGCTTCTCCTCACAGAGATAGTGATTGGCCACTTCTGGCGAATCTGTCACAATCATCTTGTTGTCTACATATTCCACAACCACACTTTTACCTGTGGCATCAGCCATAGCGTAGTGGTGGGCAGAACCAATATCAGAGTGCATATTGATATTTTTCAGTAGCTCCAATGCCTCGTTAACATTAGCTGCATTTTTCAGCATATAGCAGATTGCAGCAGTTGTGGTAAGGTTGGGCTTGTTGGTATTCTGATGTGTTTCCACCTCATCTCCAGCCATCAGGTCGGCTATAGCCAAGCCCTTCTCGTTGATTCCGTCAAGGGCACAGAACAGACTTGCCAGCGACATATATTGATTTTTGAATCCTTCTGGCTTAAAGCCGTCGCCAAATCCAAAGAACTCGACATTGAAAGTGGTGATTGTTTCATAACCTTTATCTGGAATAGTATGAAGAACCACGCCTATGGCTGATGGGAAGTCGAAGTTACGCCCCATAAGTACGCCACCCTCAGGAGTGGTAACAGTAAGTGCCGAACAGCCAAAATCTGTTTTCTCAGGATTCATTTCCGGCTTATAATGTCCTTTCGAAAGGAAGTTGATGATATATGCTGAAATCTCCTGGGCATTCTTTGCACCGCCTTGCTTAATGAATTCGTCGAATCCGTCATCGCCCTTATACTCCATATAGTACAATCCATCGTCAAGTTTTTCTGCCGACGAGGCACCTTTTAGCAACGGGCCAAACTCCAACCACATCAATACTCCTGCGGCAATAACCAGTCCCAGGACACTGAAAAATACGATTTTTAATGCTCTTTTCATTGTCTACCTATTTAATTTTTTAAGTCATACTCAATAGTTTGACGCTGCAAAGATACAAATAGTTGCATTAATCACCAAAAATCCACGTAAGTTTTCGCCACAAACCCTCCAATGGACCACGAGGATGATTGGCAAACCAATAGCGGGCAAAGCTGTATTGGACTAAAACCATAGCTACACCTACAAGCACAGCGTATGTAATACCTAACTTATAATAGCAGCCAAGACCATAGCCACAGAATATAGAGCATCCAATGATTGACTGCAACAGGTAGTTGGTAAGACTCATGCGACCAAAAATACACAAGTGATGAAGTATCTTGCGAACACCTTCAAAAGCATACCATGCAGATACTACTGCAGATACAATCATCAGCAGGATAGACAAGTTGTAGATGGGGTTAAGCCACTTTTCTATTTCGCTGTAATCAATAATGCTCAAAGCTACAACAACGATGGCAGATCTTAACAGAATCTTATGCCAAATCTGTAAGTTGCGACCTTCGTTATAGAATAGTCTCTCTCGCCCTAATTGCATTCCAAGAATGAATAGGCAGAGCAACTGCGTGAGACGACCGCTGAAAACATTGAACCTGAAGTTAACCTCAAAGCCATATCGCAGATTAGTGATTGCATTCTCAAGGAAAGTTCCATGCTCATGAGCACTATTAATCTTACCATACAGTTCCCACATTGTAGAATGATCCATCTCATAACCTGTAAGCAGACAGAATAGTTCTACAGGTTGAATAGCCAAAAAGGCAATGATGCACCATACCGCTTTAGAGGGCAGATAACTGATAGGTATGAGTAGCAAGCCATAGCATGCATATAGCATTAGGATATCGCCATCATAAAAAGCTACGTTTACGACACCAAAAAGGAACAAAAGATACATGCGCCAAGCAAAACGTCCTGAGAACGAGCGACCTTTTTGCTGCTGGTTGTCGTTCATAATGAAGAAACTCAAGCCAAAGAGCATCGCAAAGATGCCATACATCTTACCTGACAGCAGCCAAGCCAATACATTTGCCACCGTTTGGTCACTTGGCAGCGGATGGATGATAGTCTCTTGGGTAAAAATGTTGAAGTGTTCAACTGAGTGATACAATATGATGCCAGCCACAGCAATGCCTCTCAAGGCATCGGCCACATCGATACGGGTGTTGGGTAGATGACGAGTTGTATACATATTGTCTATTTTTTAGAAGTTGATTATTTGGCTGCAAAGATATATAGTAATATGTAATCAGCCAAATATTTGGGATATTTTGTACTGTTTTGTGACGAATGGCTATTTAAAGTTACATTAAAAAAAACAAAAAGGGTTGATAATTTAATTGTTTTGCTTATCTTTGCAGGCAGAATTATAATTCAACACAATTTATGAAAAAAACAATTTTAACTTTTGCTGTGGTTTGTGCCGTTGTTAGTGTACATGCGCAGAAGACTGCTATCCCCCGCGATGCGGCGCTGGAGGCAAAAATTGAGAAGACGCTCGCCAAGATGACTCTTGACGAGAAGATTGGTCAGATGCTTGAACTTAACCTCGATGTTATGGGCAAGATGACAGTAGAGAATGCTAAGGTTGATCGCGAAAAGGTTCGCTCTGTTCTGCAGCAGTATGGCAGATCAGAAAGTGAGATCAACGAGATGTTAAAACAGACTGACCAGCAGATTATCGACAAGTTGGGCGGATTCCCTGTTGACATCTATAAGGGCGATACCAAGCGAGTTTGGAAGCTTAACGAGCAAATGCTCGACACACTTATCTCTAAGTGGAAGGTTGGTTCAATACTGAACGCTCCTGGAACAAAGGCTCCAACAGTAGCCCAGTGGCAACAGTGGATACAGGTTATTCAGAAGAAGTCGATGAAGTATCTGGGTATTCCTGATATCTATGGACTTGACCATAACCATGGTGTGACATATACTCAGGGTGGAACTCTCTTCCCACAGCCTATCAACCTTGGTGCATCGTTCAATACAGAGCTGGCTCGCAGAGGTGCTGAGATTACTGCCTATGAGAGTCGTGCAGCTAACTGTCCTTGGGTTTATAATCCTGTTGTTGACCTGAGCCGCGACCCACGCTGGCCTCGTGTTTACGAGAGCTTTGGTGAGGATGCTATTGTGAACTCAAAGATGGTTGTTGCAGAGATCAGAGGCTATCAGGGCGATGACAATAACCATATCGACCAGTACCACGTAGGTACCAGCACTAAGCACTATTTTGCTTATGGTGCTCCTTGGACTGGTAAGGACCGTACTCCTGCCTACCTCTCACCACAGATGATTCGTGAGAAGTACTTCGAGCCATTCAAGCAGGCTGCTCTTGCTGGTACATTGACCATGATGGTTAACTCTGCTTCAGTAAACGGTGTGCCTCTTCATGCCAGCTATGAATATATGACCAAGTGGCTGAAGGAAGACCTTGGATGGGATGGATTCCTGGTAACAGACTGGGCTGACATCAATAACCTCTTCTCTCGTGAGCATGTTGCAAAGGATAAGAAAGATGCTATCCGTATCGCCATCAATGCTGGTATCGATATGTCGATGGACCCATATAGCGTAGAGTTCTGCATCCTGCTGAAGGAACTGGTACAGGAAGGTAAGGTTAAGATGAGTCGTATCGACGATGCTGTTCGTCGTATCCTGCGTGCCAAGTATCGTTTGGGCCTCTTCGAGAAGCCTAACACTGGTGGCAAGGGCTACGAGAAGTTTGGCTCTGATGAGTTTGCTGCTGCTTCATTGAAGGCTGCTGAGGAGAGTGAGGTTCTTCTTAAGAACGAGGGTAATATCCTGCCTCTGGCTAAGGGAAAGAAAATCCTGCTCACTGGTCCTAATGCAAACCAGATGCGCTGTCTGCATGGTGGATGGAGCTACACATGGCAGGGTTCACGTGCTGAGGATCTCTCAGAGAAGTACAACACCATCTACGAGGCTCTTTGTAATAAGTATGGTAAGGAGAATATCATTCTTGAACAGGGTGTGACCTATAACGAGAATGGTGCTTATTACGATGAGAACGAGCCACAGATACAGAAGGCAGTTGACGCAGCTGCAAAGGCTGATGTGATTATCGCTTGTATTGGTGAGAACTCATATACTGAGACTCCAGGAAACCTGAACGACCTCTGGTTGTCAAAGAATCAGCGCGACCTTGTAAAGGAACTCGCTAAGACAGGTAAGCCTATCGTAATGGTATTGAACGAGGGACGTCCTCGTCTGATTGCTGATATCGAGCCACTTGCAAAGGCTGTGGTTGACATCCTGATTCCTGGTAACTATGGTGGCGATGCACTCGCAAACCTCTTGGCTGGCGATGCGAACTTCTCAGCAAAGATGCCTTACACCTATCCTCGTGAGATTAACTCACTCAACACCTATGATTATAAGGTATCAGAGGAGGTAGGCACTATGGCTGGCGCATACAACTACGATGCCAAGGTATCACTCCAGTGGCCTTTCGGCTATGGCATCAGCTATACTACCTATGAGTACAGCAACTTGCGTGTAGATAAGAGCAAGTTTACTGCTGCTGACGTGCTGACTGTTAGTGTTGACGTTAAGAACACTGGCGCTAAAGCTGGTAAGGAGGCTGTATTGCTTTATAGCAGCGATCTGGTTGCATCTATCGTACCTGATAACAAGCGTCTGCGTGATTTCACCAAGATCGAACTTCAGCCAGGCGAGACAAAGACTGTTACCTTCAGTCTTCCTGCAAAGAGCTTGGCATTCGTAGGTGCTGATGGTCGCTGGACTTTGGAAGAGGGTGACTTCGTTCTGAAGGTAGGCAACCAGAGTGTTGGTACTGCTTGTACACAAACAAAGATTTGGGACGAACCAAATATCTAAGACAAAAATAAAGGCGCTTCTCAATTTGAAGCGCCTTTATTATTTAATTTCCATTGTAGATTGCTGTTCCGTATGAGTAGCAGATTCCTACAGGATTCTCGCCAATATCGAATGAATCAGCGAAGTTTCCATTGCCATCGTAGATGTTTATATATCCAGGATTTCCTATAATCAGATAGCCTGTGTTTGGATCAACACAGATGGCTGTTGGGTTGCTGATGGGCTTAGATGAATCGCCGCTAAGCGTGAAATAGCTGAGATTACCGTAATAGAGATCGCACACTCTGTAGCTTACGCTGCTGCTGCCCTTGGGGTAGTTGTAGGTAACAATAGCCGAACCACTGGCCGACATGCCTGTTGCATTCTCAATCAGCATGGCCACTTCATTGTCGTCAACCACATATACGCCTGCATTCTTCTGAATACCCTCTTCGTCGATGGAACCTGCATCAAGAACGAATGCTGTGCTACCACCAGCAACGATTCTGCGAGGGTTCTTAATCTTTTCATTCTTAGTCTCAGAGATACTACCTGAGCTAAGGTTAATCTTTGAGATGGAACCGTTGCCGTTTCCATTGTCGCTATTGGCTACATAGAGTGTAACCTCTTTCACAGAACCATTACTACTTACAACTCCAACGCCCATACCCTCTGGATATGAACCTACCTTATACTTATTGGTGATGGTGAGTGAGGCTGTATCGATAACGGCTACATATCCACCATGGGTTGATACATAGGTGTTGCTGCCATAGGCTACGGCATAACGAGGCTCAATACCTGCCTCTTCGCCCATCTCGTCAACAGTGTTAATCTTATCAATAAGAGTACGGGTTTTCTTGTCGAGAACATAGATGGTATTGGTGCCACAGCCTACAACATAAACTTTGTTGCCATAAACCAGAACATCTGATGGATTCTGGCCAATTGGATAAATGTTTCTGACTGCAGTACCAGTAGTAAAGTCGATAAAGTTAAGGCTGCCGTCGACGCCATGAGCAGGATCGCCTGCATTAACAATGTATGCACCCTCAGTAACAACATATTCCTGGCCTTTCTTGCCATCGTTATCGTTCTTTAAACATCCTGTAAGCAGGATAGCGCCCATAAGCAGGGCGAAATTAGATAATTTTCTAAGCATAATATTTTTTAGTTCTTTAATTTCCTGGATGCAAAGGTAACATAAAACCTCGAAAAGCCATAATAATTTGCATTTTTTATCTTATGATTTCACTTTGGGTGATATAATGTCTGTCCTTTGGTAATGAGCTTGGAGTTATAGTAAACTTCTTGTCCTCTTGCAGGTTTAACGTAACCTTCTGGAAACGTGGGGCTGATAGCATGTAGCGATCAGTGGCAGGACAAACAGGATAGAATCCCATCGATGAGAACACATACCAAGCTGACATCTGTCCTGCATCGTCATTACCTGATAATCCACCTGGAGTATCGTTGTATTCTGTGTCGAGAATATGCGCTACTCGCTCGATGGTCTTTTCGCGTTTCCCAATAAAGTCGTAGAGATATGCTATCTGGTGGCAGGGCTCATTTCCATGCCAATAGCGACCTTCTGAGAATAGCGAGTCGAGCTTGGCCTCGAACTTTTCCTTGCCTCCAAGAACCTCAACTAAGCCTTCTACATTCTGTGGCACATACCATGTGTAGTGACATGTGGCGCCCTCTGTGACGTACGACTTGCGATGGATAAAGTCTATGTTGTCTTCGAACTTGCCACCATCTGTCTTTTTCTTCGAGATAGCCTTTGGTGCATGGCGACCATCACAATAGCCTGTTTTTGGATTGATAACGTTGCGCCAGTTCTCAGAGCGACGCATTAGTTCTTTGTAGTCTTTCTCCTTTCCTAAGGCTTTGGCCAGTTGGGCTACAGCAAAGTCGTCGAAGGCATATTCCAAGGTTCGAGATGTCTGCTCATCCTGATGGAAGGCCTCTTTCACTCCATCCTCCAAGGGTATGTAGCCATATTTCAGATACGATGTTAGTGCTCTGCGACCCATACCATTCTTATAATCCTCGAAGTTGGTTGGGGTATCGAAAGCGTTCTTACGCATAGCCTCGTAGGCCTTTTCGTAGTCAAAATCCCTGATGCCTTTAATATATGCATCAGCCAGCACGGCGCTACAATGATCGCCAATCATAGCTGCTGTGTACGAGTTCCAGCAAGGGAAGATGGGAAGCCAACCGCCCTCTTCGTACATTGTAACCAGCGATTGCATCATATCTGCTGATTCCTTAGGAGCAATCAGCGTATATAGTGGATGCAGGGCGCGATAGGTGTCCCACATCGAGAAGTCGCCGTAGAATTTGCGGTGTTGGGTGATAGGTGATGGGTGTTGGATGCTACCATCTGCGAATTTGGGATAACTGCCATCCACATCGCTCATCTCTCTGGGGAGGAATGAGCAGCGATAGAGTGCGCCATAGAACTGATTCACTTTGGCGATATCTGTATCTTCTATATCGATAGTATGCAGGCGGTCTATCCATTGCTTAGCAGTCTGGGCCATCATCGTCTCGAAGTCATGTCCTTCTGCCTCGAAGGCGAAGTTATCATAGGCTCCCTTTTTAGATGTGAACGATGAGGCTGCTTTTAGGATGATAGGCTGATTGGCCTTACCATCGAAGGTGAACCAGGCGCAAAGGCTGTCGATTCCAAAATCCTTGATTTCATCGAAGGCCTGCAACAGATAATGCCCCTCGAAACCAGCCTGTTCTCCCCAACCTTGATAGATGCGATGCACAGGGTTGTAGCCATATATGGTTTTGTCTTGATTGCTTATTTCGAGATAGCCCTCCTTGTAATCGCTATTGTGATTCAATACGATATGTACAGGTCCATCTACCTCTGGAGTGATACGGAAGATTGCAGTATGACTTGAACCTGTAACTTCTAATTTCAGTCGCTCGTTTGGCAGACGTACTGCATAGTAGTGAGGATGCGATGTCTCTTCTGAATGCAAGAAGCGAGTGGCTCGCTCTGTGGGTGCTTTGCGCAGTTTGCCGCCAAGTGCAGCAAGGGTGAACGAACCATAATCCTGCGTGCAACCACCTACTATCCAATGGCTGTTGCGGATGCCCTGAAACAGCGAGTCGGTATAGTAATAAGGTGCTATGCACTTCTTTTCTGTATCCTGAGTCTGTGGAGTCCAAAAGTTCTGACCATTGGGCACGAGTACTGCTGGCAGCGTCTGTCCGTGCTCCTCAGAGCCTTTGCCAAAAAGTCCTGCTGTCTTGGTGTTGGCAGGGGCTGTGCCCACCATGGTGTTCAGGGCGCAGAGTTGGCGAAGATGCTCATAATAGTGGATGCGATCGTTTACTTGTTGCTTGAGTTCTTTCCAACTCTTAAAGCCTAATGAATGCTCATTGTGCAGTAATTGTACCATCACATCGCCTTGTTTATTGCGATAGAATATCATCTGCAGATTAGCCGCCATAGGCAGAATCTCGTCCATATAGTTGTAGTCCTCGCCTCGAAGGTCTATTCCCATCAGCGTCATCAGGCGATAGAGATTAGAGTCGTGACCAAAGCGAAGATCGGCCCCTGTGCCTCCACGTTTGATGGCTGCATCTGCCTCATTCTCAATGCGTTGCCACAGCGAGATGGCGCAACGGGCTGGTATGCCTTCGTTCTCAATCCTGTCGCCATGAATCAGCGTCATGTTGCGATTGTTCTTGTTGTAGACAGCCTCCAGTTCCTCAAGCGTAAAAATGTCGTAGAGCGATACATCCAACTCTACATCCTGCATGTCCGATGCGATGGTATGCATCTCTGTAAGCAGTCTGCTGGGCTCTGCAACTTTCGATGGATCAACGAAGAGTGCTTTGATGAATCTGTCTGGTGATATGTTTAGAGGTACGTGTGTGCGATGTTCTAACTCCCTCTCCTCTGGCGAGGTGTAGGCTATCCAGGCCATGTCTTCCTCTCGGGTGATGGGTGTTAGGTGTTGGGTGTTGGATAATTGTTTGAGTTCGTCCACAAAGTTCTCCATACTTACCTTACATCTGTTTACAGTACTGCTGTGGGCAGTCAGGTGCGCATCTTTTGTAAACAGCTGTGGGAAGTTCTGATACATTCTGCGTGCGATGCCTCGATGCTGACGGGCGCCAAGAGCAGTCAGTTGTCCACCGTTGCCTTTGGCGTTTTTCCACACCTTGGCCAAGCGCTTCTTGACGTTCTTGCCAAGCTTGGTCAGATTCTTGTCGTCATTGAAATGCTGGTTCACCCACAGGTATCTGCCATCGTTAGTGAGCCATCGCGAACCATGTCTGCCATAGTGCGAAATGTAGAACGGCTCGTAACCAGCAGGGGCCGATTGCAGTTGAGGCTTATCTGTGCCCGTCTCTATGGGATAGGCATGATACACGCCCCCCATCTGCTCAGTCGATTTCTGTGCAAAAGTCTGGGTGCAAACAAATAATAAGGTAGCTATCAGTAGTTTCTTCATATCTTCATTCGTCTATAGTCCAATCTATTCCAAGTGGGTTGTGGCGCATCTCCAGTACCAATGGCAGATGGTCGTCGCACTTAATCCACATCTCTGTACGATCGATATCAGCCATCACATGTAGGGTGACGTCCGATCTGTCAATCAGTCTCCAGGTGATACCATCATAGATGGTCACACCCTTTTGTTCCAACTCTCTGAATGCCTTATAAGAGATAAAGGCGAAAGTGCCTTTGGCATCGTAGATAGCACCATCAGCAGATGGCATCTCCCAACAGAACATGTTTCCATTCTCTACGATGGCATGAGGTATTCTGTATGTAGCCTCCTTGCAGGTTACTATCATAGTGTCGCCTTGCCAAGCATAGCTTAAAGGCCAAGTGCGGAACTGCTTGTTGAGCGTAAAGCTGATGGCCGCTTTGAGCGAAGGGGTAGCTTTCGAGTAGTTTCCTACCGAGAAACTATTAGTTTCCTTGGCAGAAACAGTTTGTTTCTCCGTAGGAAACAGATTGTTTCCCTCTTTGATACTCTTGTTTGAAACATAGAACACCAACTCTCCGCCTTTCATCAAGTCGGCGTGTTCAAGGCGAGCGTCATTAAGAAGTCTGCCATTAAGGGTTACTTTCTCAAAGTGAGTGCCTTGGCCTTTTACTACTCCGTGCAGCGATTTGCCGTTAGCCAGCTGCATGGTCCACTCCGCAATCAGCGGGGCATGTAGCAGATAATAGCTCTGACCAGCGTTGGGATATAGTCCCATCATGTGGAAAGCCAACCACGAACTCATGGCGCCACTATCGTCGTTTCCTGGCAGTCCGTCAGGTTTGTCGTTGTAATTCTCGTTGATAATCTTCCTGACTCTATCCGAAGTAAGGTCAGGTCGACCAATCCAATGGTAGAGACAAGGTGTGAGGAACGATGGTTCGTTGCCTACGTTGTAGCGCTTGCGATCGAAGAACATATCCAGTCGCTTGCGGAAGGTCTCAGCTCCGCCACATGCCTCAATCAGTCCTGGCACATCGTGAGGTATGCTCAAAGAGTATTCGGCTGATAGTGCCTCATAGAAGAAAGTGCTCCACCAGGGCAGATACCAAGGAGCCACCTTGGTGATAGGAGTGTAAGGAATCAGCGGATGGTACACCTTTGATTTGCCCCAGGGCACAGAGTCGAGCCAACGGCCTTGGGCATCTTTTGGCATGATGTAGCCTTTCACATCGTCCCACTCATAGTCGGCTCGCCACAGATTCTTCCAGTTCTTCGATTGCTTGAGGTAGCGCTCGTAGATATCCATGCGACCTAAGCCCTTGGCAACCAGTGCGATACAATAGTCGTCGTAGGCATACTCGATGGTACGGGTACCAGCACGGTCGATGCCGTAGGGCAGATAGCCATACTTCAGGTATTCGTGCAGTCCGCCTCGTCCGTGCTTCTCGTGGTCGGCACCTGGGTCAACCTCAGCATCCTTCAGCATCGCTTCGAGGGCGAAATCGTAGTCGATGCCCTCAACGCCTTTGGCAAAGGCATCAGCTATCACCACCTCAGCATTCGATCCGCCTTGGGTGCGCCCGTTGCAGTCGCCACTACGAGCATCAGGCATGTAACCCTCTCGTTTATAGATGTTTAGCAGCGAGTTCACGATGTCAGCCTCGCGCTTAGGATCAATCAGCGTGATGAGTGGCGAACTGGAGCGATAGGTATCCCAGATGGCGTAGTAGTCGTCGTAGTAAGGGCGCTCTGTCCACTTGGGGTTTTCGCCTGTTTTATCCACAGGCATTATCATGGTGTGATAAAGGGCTGTGTAGAACATGCGTTTATCAGCCTCAGAGCCTTTTATTTGGATGCGACTCAAAAGGGCTTCCCAACTATTTCTAAGTTGTGCCAACTGAGTGTCGAAGTCGCAAGTAGGGATGTTGCGCTTAGCTTGTTGCTCGCTGACATACGATATTCCCACCTTTATATTAAGTAAGGTGTCAGCAAACTCAACGGTGTTTTCGTTCTTCTTTTTGAATGGCTTGTCGCTTATCAAACAGAAATACACCGTATATGCATCGCCATTGTTCCATCCACCTCGAATGCGAGAATAGCCACGAATCTCATGGTTATTCACCATCTCAACCTCGCTGCCAACAAACTGCTGTTGCTCTCGAAGATCAGGCACAGGGTTCTTGCCTAAGTAGTGTGTGGCATCGATAAGCAATGAACCGCTCTTAGGATAATGTATACGATAGAAGGCACAACGATCAGAGGTAGTTATCTCTGTACGAATGCCACTCTCGAATGTAGTTGCGTAATAACCTAATGAAAACTCCTCGTTAACACGTTTCTGTTCAGTGCATCCAGGTTGTATTAAGATATTGCCATACTTCTGTCCACCACCAGTTCCACTCACGTGAGTCTGCGAGAAGCCTGTAACCACTTCTGGCATCTTTGTCCACCCTGCATTGGGCTTAACGGTACAGTCAGGCCCTGGTTTACACATTCCAAAAGGCATCGATGGTCCAGGGAATGTTCGTCCCACACCCTCGCTGCCAATACGTGGATCAACATACTGCCAAACTTGCGCCAAGCTCACCATCGAACAAAGCAGCAAACATACGGTTGTAACAATTGTTTTTAGTTTCATGCTGCAAAGATACATTTTTTTTTGCGTATTTGTCTTAATTCATGGCTTTTTTTATTATCTTTGCACCCAAAGTTAGAAATATGATGAAGGACTGTATTTTGATTCTAAGCGGTGGACTAGACTCAACCACCTTATTATACGACTATAAGGACCGCATTGCTCTTGCCATTTCGTTTGATTATGGCAGCAATCATAATGCCAAGGAGATACCCTTTGCCCGCATGCATTGCGAGCGATTGGGCATAAAGCACTTGGTTATCCCACTCGAGTTTATGGGACAGTATTTCCGCAGTTCTCTTCTTTCTGGCGATGATGCTATCCCAGAGGGGCATTATGCTGATGAGAACATGAAGTCTACTGTTGTTCCCTTCCGCAATGGCATCATGCTGGCTGTAGCCACAGGAATGGCAGAGTCAAACAATCTGCAATACGTTATGATGGCCAATCATGGAGGCGATCACACCATCTATCCCGATTGTCGACCAGAGTTTGTTGAGGCTTTCGATAATGCTGCTCATGCAGGAACATATAACGGTGTGCGACTGCTCTCGCCGTACTGCAACATGACCAAAGCTGAAATTGCAGCACGAGGCAAGGAATTAGGCCTGAACTACGCAGAGACTTGGTCGTGCTATCGAGGTGGAGACAAGCATTGCGGCAAGTGCGGCACCTGTGTAGAGCGCAAAGAAGCCCTGGCCGCAGCAGGAATTGATGATCCAACAGAATACGAGTTTATGTAAAAAATGTGATATAAGACATTTTTTCAAAATCAAATTGTTTAAAAATAGCTAAAGCCGTCACTTTGTCGTCACTTTACCGTCATTATCATCGTTATTTATACTATAATTGGCTTAAATAATGATATATTGCGCTGATTATCAATAAGTTCGCAAATAGTAACGCGAAGTGGAACTGACAGTTCCATCGGGCGGAACTAACAGTTCCTTCACATGGAACTGATAGTTCCACTATGTTAAACATGCTGAAACTGCTATTTAAATGATTTTGAAATATTCGGACATTGTGATAAAAAGCCCCAAAAAGTGACGGCAAGGTGACGGCTAAAAAGGTAAGCCGTCACCGGTTAACTATCTAATTATCAGCAACTTAACTAACAAAGTGACGGCTTAAACCATTTTTGAAGATAAAATTTCCAAATAAATCACTTGCACATTTCATGGGATTTTCGTAACTATCCTTGGATGCCTATCTCCTTTACTCTTTGCTCAAAGTCGTCGCGGTTGCCGGCGGCTTTGTTTTTGATGCGGGCGCGATAGGCGTAGATGCTGTTAGGCGAGTAGTGGAGGAACTCGGCTATCTTTGAACTCTCGTCGATACCCAGTCGGATAAGGGCAAATATGCGCAAATCGGTATTCAGTCGGCTCTTGCTCGAAGGTACGATATGCTCCTCAGGTCTGAGCAAGCTGTTGAACTCTTCAATAAATGTAGGGAACAGGCGCAGGAACACTGCATCGAAGTTGTCGAACAGCTCCTTCAACTCGTCTTCCTTTAATTGTTCAGACCCCGTCATACGCAAAAGGTCGGAATACTGGTTTGCTTTGAGTTTGCGATGTACTTTGATACGGTAGTTGTCGAGTTTATCGATGTAATCGGAGCAGATACTCAGGAACTTACCGATATACTCATCCTTTACACGATTGGCATCCGAAAGCAGGATGTTGGTAGTTTGTAGCTTCTGATTCTTGTCGGATAGCTGTTCGTTGAGTGAAACCAATTCCAGGTTGGCCTCTTTCAACTCATTACGGGCTGCAGCCAACTGGCGACGCTTACGTCGTACATAAATATACAAGCCAAACAGAACCAACGCCAGGAAACTAACGGCTCCCACCAAGACTCGCAACAGGTGGTTGGTGTTTCGCAACTGGTTCTTGTAATTATCATTAATCACCGTGAGCACAGGCGATATCTGCCAACTGCGCAGATGGGCATTGAACATGGTGGCGCATCGCCACGAGCACTCCACATAGCGATAGGCGCGTTCCAAATCGCCCTCAGAACTCAGTTTTCCTGCCAGCATCCATAGCGATGCCTGGTCCATAATGCCGCATCGCAGGTCGCTGTTGGCCGATGAAGCCAGCCAATAACGTTCCATATCGCTATTACCTAAACGTCGATAGATTTCAGAGCGGATATAGGCCATATAGGCATAGTCGGGTGTTTCTGGCTCTACCTTCGTCTTCCAGATATCGCTGTAGTGCATAGCTTCTTCAAACTGGTTGCGTGTAAACAGTAGCGATACCTTTTTCGATAGCCAAAGGATAGAGGTGGTATCAGCCATATTAATAATAGAATCGCGATAAGCATCAGAGCGCTTATATGACTGCTGCTTAAAATCAGCATCGCTGCTGTAGAATGCCAACTCGCCATACAGATGATTCAATCCGTCGAAATAGGCTGCTTTTACATCGTCTGCCCTCAGTTGCTCTGCATCCACCAGTTCGAAATACTTTTCTGCTTCACCATAGGCACCGCTCTCTACATACTGCTGAGCCAAACGGATATAGCTTTCTGTTTTCAGGTCGGCACGCCCCATTTTGTCTGCCAGTCTGATACACAGATTGCCATAAGCCAAAGCCGAATCGTTTTTCAGTTTGCGATACGCATCAAACAGATCCTCGGCAAGCAAGTAACGCCTCATGGGGTCGTGGGCTTTGGCGTATTGTGTCTTTAATGAGTTTATCTGTTCCTGGCGTTCGGCCAAACGGTCGTCAAGTTGTTCGATGGCTTTGTCTAGTTGATGATACAGCGAGTCAAAGTCTGGCTTCTCAGCAGCAGAAACGGTGCAGCTAAAGCCCAAAACTACTATTAAGAATATGAATCGTACCATTTTTAGTTATCATTGTTGTTTGCGGTTGCAAAGATAATCATTCTTTCGTAAAGAACACTATATTTATTTGTTTTTTAGTCATTTTTATGTATAGAAATCATCATATTTTATCTTGATACTATCCATATTAATTGATGGTGGCGGATTTAGCTAACTTTCTAATAATCAGTGAGATGATAATTTTACAGCCCTGAATATGTCCATATTTTCATCTTGATGACATGGCATAGTATCACTTATTGCCGTAATTTTGCAACCGTAAACTTGGAGAAGTTTTTTCATATAGTTAATTGGTTAGAGATGTAGTAATGGATAGTTAGTTGATAATGTTATTAACCTTGTAATCGGTAGGCATTAATTTAATAAGGTAATATAGATTGTTGAAAGGAAAAATAAAAAGGAAAAGAAAACTTTTAATTAAATAATGTCTGATAAAAAAGAATTTATGAAGAAAAGAAAAAACCTGATCGCAATGAGACGAATAGTCTTTGTCTTATTTGCAATGCTTCTTCCATTGATGGCATCAGCCCAGAAGCTGAAAGTCACGGGAGAAGTATTTGATGAACAGAACAATCCTGTTATTGGAGCGTCTGTCTTTGAGAAAGGCACCACTAATGGTGCAGTTACCGATCTCGATGGCCGTTTCACCATCCAGGTGGAGAAAGGTGCTACGCTGCAGTTCAGCTACATTGGTTATGTCAGTCAGACTGCAAAGGCTGCCGCCCAGATGAAGGTAGTGCTGAAAGAAGACAACAACCTGCTCGACGAAGTTGTAGCCATCGGCTATGGCTCTGTTAAGCGTAAGGATGTAACAACTGCTGTAAGCAGCGTATCGACCAAGGACCTTGAAAACCGTCCTATCGTATCGGCTGCTCAGGGTATGCAGGGAAAGGCTGCTGGTTTGCAGATTTCGC
Source organism: Prevotella sp. UBA2809 (assembly GCA_002351725.1). Classification (GTDB taxonomy): domain Bacteria; phylum Bacteroidota; class Bacteroidia; order Bacteroidales; family Bacteroidaceae; genus Prevotella. Next base: position 23,174 of record DEHD01000026.1, on the reverse strand, counting down.
AGGCCAATGGTCAGCCAGGTAGTGCTCCTACCGTACGTGTGCGTGGTACCACTTCTCTGAATGGTAGTAATAACCCTCTCTATGTAGTCGACGGCGTGCCCTTCGAGGATATCGACTTTCTGGCAGCTGATGATATCGAGGATATCCAGATTCTGAAAGATGCCTCAAGTGCAGCTATTTATGGTAGCCGTGCTGCTAATGGTGTCATCATCATCGGCACCAAGCAAGGCAAACAGGGTGTTGCCAAGGTAAGTCTGAATGCTCACTATTCTTTCTCGCAGGTAAACCACACCCCAAAAGTGCTCAATGCCTGGGAGTATAAGGAACTGCAGGACGAGATAGGTCTTGTTAAGTTGCCTGAGGGTCTGGAAGATCAGACCGACTGGAAGAAAGAAACCTTCCGTACTGGTGCTGTTCAGAACTATCAGTTGCAGATTACCAATGGTAACGACAAGCTGCGCTACTACCTCTCTGGTGGTTACACACGCGAGAATGGTGTGATCAAGGAAACCGACTTTGAGCGTTACAACTTCCGTGCTGCTGTTGAGAACGATCTGCGCAAGTGGCTCCGTCTGAATGCCAGCGTAACCTATTCTGATTATACCTATCGTGGTGGTATCATCTCGGGTAATGGTGCTAACCGTGGTGGTGTGCTCATGTCGGTCATCAACACTCCAACCTATGCGCCCATCATGGACCCTGAGAATCCAACTCAGTATAACAACAACTTCTATGGTGTCAATATCACCAGTCCGCTGAACAATATCGCTCGAACCAAGGACAATCGCTCTAACTACAACAAGCTGATTGCCACAGGTAAAGCTACTGTTTATTTCTTGCCAGAGCTCACACTTACATCCTGTCTCTCAATGGAGCGCACCCAGGGAAAGACCATGAACTTCCTGGATCCTAACGAGACACAGTATGGACGTGATACCAAGGGTACAGGTTACGATGCACGCAGCATCCGCACCACTCTCACATTCGATAATATCCTGAACTTCAAGAAGAATTTTGGCGCTCATGGCATCGACGTGATGATGGGGTCATCAGGTACTACCGATAAGAGTTCTAACAACTGGATTAATGGTTCAAACTATGCCAACGACGACATCAAGACACTGAACGGTGCCAACAAGATTTCGTGGACCGATACCGGCTCTTGGGCTGGTCACTGGGCTATGCAGTCGTACTTTGCACGTCTGTCATACAATCTCAACGACACCTATCTCTTTACAGCCAATATGCGTGCCGATGGTTCGTCGAAGCTGGCTCCTGGTCATCGCTGGGGTTACTTCCCTTCATTCTCGGCTGCTTGGCGTGTTACCCAGGAGAAGTTCATGAAGAACATCAAGTGGATTGACGACTTGAAGATTCGTGGTGGCTGGGGACAGACTGGTAACCAGAGTGGTCTGGGCAACAACAGCTATCTGGCAGCATACAACATCAACCGCATCCAGTGGTTTGGCGAGGGCAACGATGCCAATGCTACACCTACCCGCAGCCAGAGCTCACTCTCTAATCCTGAACTCACTTGGGAGACAACCACTCAGACCGACTTGGGTATCGACATCACCGTGCTCAACAACCGTTTGACAATGTATGCCGACTACTATTACAAGAAGACCAGCGACATGCTGATGTGGATCACCCTGCCCACAGGTTCTGCTGCTGCCAACTCTCTGCCATACAATGGTGGCGAAATCGTGAACAAAGGTTTCGAGTTCACCATCAGCTCAAAGAACATCATCAGCAAGAACTTCAAGTGGAATACCGACTTCAACATCTCTTTCAACCGCAACGAGCTGAAGAGTCTGAAGCTCACACAGATCTATTATGCTGCTACTACCACCGACTTTATCAAGGAGGCTGTGGTTCGCAACACACCAGGTCGTCCACTCGGCTCATTCTGGGGTTATATCAGCGATGGTGTTGACCCAGAGACAGGTGAGCTGATGTATCGCGATGTGAATGGCGATGGCATGGTTTCAGCTTCTGACCGTACATACATTGGCGATCCTAATCCCGATTTTACTTTCGGTTTAACCAACACATTCTCATATAAAGGTCTCAATCTTAGTGTACTTATCCAGGGTAGTTATGGCAACGATGTGTATAACGTAGGCCGCATGGAGACAGAGGGTATGTACGATGGTAAGAACCAGACCACCCGTGTGCTTGAGCGCTGGCGTGTTCCTGGTCAGATTACCGATGTGCCTAAGGCTGGTTTCGAGATGCACAATTCCAGCTACTTCCTCGAGGATGGTTCGTATGTTCGTCTGAAGGATGTATCGCTCTCTTACGACGTTCCACGCCACATCATCAAGCGCATTGGTCTCACCAAGCTGCAGCCATACATGTCGGCAACCAACCTGCTCACCCTTACCAAGTATAGGGGCATGGACCCAGAGGTTAACCAGAATGGTAACAGTGGTGCTGTTCAGGGGCTCGACTGGGGTACCTATCCACTCTGCAAGTCATTCTCTATTGGTTTGAAAGTTGAATTTTAATTAAGTATCAAGAATATGAATAACAATATATATCAATATATCCGTGCTGGTATTCTGGGTTGCGCTGTTGGCGGCATGCTGATTTCATGCTCGCTCGACCAGAAGCCTATCTCCGATGCCACCGAGCTTACCGAAGGTGTGCTCACCGATACCGTAGCAGCTGTGCTGAAGGACAAACAGGCCGCTCTCGACCAGCGCAAGAATCTGTATGAACTGTTGCGTAACCGTCAGGAGCACTGGTCGCTCGACATGCTGCTCATTGCTGAGGCACACTCTGACAATGCCTATGCTGGTACTACTGGTGCTGAGGTTGTGCCTTACGAGACAAACTCTATCGATGCCTCAAACTCTGTTCTGAGCCGCGACTGGACGCGCTATCTGGCTGATGTGGCCCAGGCTAATGTGCTCATCAACGGTCTCGACGAATTGCGCGCCAAGAATCTGGTGAGCGATGCCGAGTGCCGCCAGTGGCAGGCCGAAGGTAAGATCTTCCGTGCCCTTATCATGTTTGATATGGCCAGACTGTGGGGCTCGTTCCCTGTCATCACCGATATTGCCAAGACCATCACTAACGATAATGTAGAGGAGGTTTATCCTACCTATTACCCTCCAAAGAAGACTACCGAGGAGTGCTATCAGCAAGTTATCAAGGACCTTGAGGAGGCTCTGCCAGATGCACCAGAGTTCTCGAATACCGACCGCACCCTGCTCACCAAAACGGTAGCTCAGGCCATGCTGGCCAAGGTTTATGCCGAGCGTCCTGTGCAGGATTACAGCAAGGTGATAGAGTATGCCGAGAAGGTAAAGGCAACTGCAGGCTTGACACTTGAGCCAGAGTATGCTACCTTGTTTGGCTACGATGCCGACAAGAAGGATTGCGTGAAGCGCAACACCAGCGAGGGTATTCTCGAGGTTCACTATTCTACAGGTAACGGTAACTGGGAGACCTGGATGTATGGTCGCCAGTTGGATGACTACGAGTACTACTTTACATGGGCTAAGTGGATTACCCCATCTCGCGACCTGATTCGCGACTTCACCGAGGAAGGCGACGAGATTCGTTTCAACGAGAGCGTGGTTTACTACGAGTGCACTTGGAACAACTACTACCCAGCATCTCACTATCCATTCATGTACAAGTGCCGTTCTTCTTATCAGAACCGCTACAAGCTGCGTCTGGCTGATATCCTGCTGATGGAGGCCGAGGCCTATGCGCATCAGGGCAATGCCCAGCAGGCAGCAGCGCTGGTCAATCAGATTCGTCAGCGTGTAAACCTGAAGGATATCGATGCCTCTGGCGATATGGTAGAAAAGGTTCTGCATGAGCGCCGCTTGGAGCTTGCTTTCGAAGGACAGCGCTGGTTCGACCTCTGTCGTAACGGTAAGGTAGAGCAGTATATGAATGCTGTTTATGCCAAGGATGCTGGTCGTCTGGCTCAGAAGCGCACCTTCGACGAGAATTCTTATCTGTTGCCTCTGCCACAGACAGCTCTCGACGAGAATATTAATCTTGAACAAAATCCCGGATATTAATCACAACTTACAACAATGAAAACAAATATGTCAATATTAAGCATAGCAACCGCACTGTTGCTCTCTACAGCAGCTTGCTCTAACAGTGCATCTATCGACGATACCCCTCGTCCAGCCGATCAGGGTGGCTCGTCAGAGCCCACGGGTCGTGTAGCCACTATCTATACCACCACAGGCAATGGTGCACAACTGCTCGACATGAGCAAGGCCGAAGTGTTTACTGGTAACAACATGGCACCTTCTACCATCATCGTCGATCCTGCTCAGCAGTTCCAGACAATGGATGGTTTCGGATTCGCCATTACTTATTCTACCTGCTACAACCTGCTCAAGATGCAGCCCGAGGAGCGCACTGCCTTCCTCAAGCAGACCTATTCTGAGACCGAGGGATATGGTGTGAGCTATGCTCGTATCAGCATCGGTTGCAACGACTTCTCATCTACAGAGTATTCGCTCTGCGACGAGCCTGGACTCGATAACTTCCGTCTCTACAGCGACGAGACTCAGTATGTCATCCCTGTTCTGAAGGAGATTCTGGCTATCAATCCCAACGTGAAGATTATCGCTGCTCCTTGGACTTGTCCTAAATGGATGAAGGTTTCTGACATCGACACCAAGAAGCCTTTCGACTCTTGGACCGACGGTCACCTGAATCCTGACTATCGTAAGGACTATGCCCAGTACTTCGTTAAGTTCATTGCTGCCATGAAGCAGCAGGGTATTAATATCTATGCCGTTTCTCCTCAGAACGAGCCTCTCAACAAGGCCAACTGCGCATCGCTCTACATGCCTTGGCAGGAGGAAGCGCCATTCGTAGCCGAGTTGGCTTCTGCTTTCAAGAAGAATGGCATCAGCACCAAGATATACCTCTTCGATCATAACTACAACTATGATAATATCGAGGACCAGCAGGACTATCCCGTTAAGGTTTACAATGCACTTGGCAACGAGTTCGAGGGTTCTGAGCTGGTGGTTGGTTCTGCCTATCACGACTATGGAGGCAAGAACACCGAGCTGACCGACATCCACACCCAGGCTCCTGACAAGGAACTCATCTTCTCTGAGTCAAGCATTGGCACATGGAACGATGGTCGTAACCTCTCTAAGCGCCTTATGGAGGATATGAAGAACGTTACTATGGGCACTGTTAACCAGTGGTGTAAGGCTGTGCTGGTATGGAACCTGATGCTCGATATGAACATGGGCCCCAACCTGGATGGTGGTTGCCAGACATGCTTTGGTGCTGTTGATATCTCGATGGATTATAAGACCATCACTCGCAACTCTCACTATTATGTGATCTCTCACATGTCGAGTGTAGTTCGCCCCGATGCTCAGCGTATTGGTGTTTCTCAGCGTTCACTCGTCAAGAACGGACTGGTATACTCTGCTTTCCGCAATCCTGATGGCACCTACGCCACAGTAGTTCTTAACAGCTCTGATGAGAATGTAACTGCCGTTATCAGCGATGGTCAGAATCACTTCCGCACAGTTATCCCTGCACAGGGTGTGGTTTCATGCAAATGGTAGTTGAAACTATTGATAATTGATAATTGACAATTGATAATTATGAAGACTAAGATATCAAGAATTGGCAGCATGCTTCTTGGAGCAGCACTGTTCATGTTCACTTCGTGCATCGACGAAGATTACAAGAATATCGTTAAGCAGGGCGATCCGCTTATCGGCGTTAGCAGTCTGGGCACTGCTCAGATGGGGCAGCAGACCACCTTTAACGTAAACTGTACTGATAAGAAGGGCGAACGCCTTTCTACCCTCAAGGCCGAACTGCTGTTCACCAATGAGACTGTGGATGCCACCACTATCCGCACTAAGGAGGCAGGCGACTATAGTGTGACACTGAATGTGCCCTACCTGCAGTATATCCCCAATGGCGAGGCTATCGTACGCCTCACCTTGCAGAACGTCACCACCTCTACCACCATCATCGAGGTTCCCCTCACCGTAGAGCGTCCTCACCTTAGCAATCTGCAGTTCATCACTGCCGACAGCACTGTTTACCAGATGACCGAGGAGGCCGACTATCTCTATACCACAACCATCCATACCAGCGAAAGCGCCTTCAAGGGTTACTTCATGACTCAGGACGGCGAGTGGAGTTTTGGTAGCAATGGTACCGAGATTGCATTGGGCCAGAAGGGTAGCATAGACTTCCAGACCAACAATGCTGGCGATGTGGTAGTGAGCTTCAATACTTGCGACTATAGCTATGGTCCTAACGAGGAGATCACCATCCAGCCACTTAACTTCACCGAGGCCGAGAATATCATCACCCGCCAGCTTGAGCAGGGGCGTGAGTACACCATCGGTGGCATCGTAAGCAACGAGTGGTTTATCGACAACGACTTCTTCGAGCTTAACGATGCAGGCAACTACGTGTTCCTGGGTGTCGATGGCATCTATACCCTCACAGCCTACTCTAAGTATCAGTTCCTGCAGGTATATAGCGGTACTGCCAACGAGCCTGCCACACTCCAGTCTGATGGTTCTGGTGCCATCTGGGTGATTGGTGGCAATGGCATCAACAAACCATACCTCACCAGTTCTAATAACAATGGCTGGTGGACAGGTTCCGAGTGGGATCAGCCTATGGCTCAGGTCAAGGATAAGGTATACCAGCTTACCCTCACCGTGGGCAAGCAGCTCTCTGCCAGCGATGTCAACTTCAAGTTCTTCGGACAGCCCAACTGGGGCACTGAGTTCAAGGGCGATGGTAGCGACTATTCACTGGTTTGCAATCACGACGTGTTTGGTGTGGGCGATGGCAATGGTCACGACAATGGTAACATCTACCTGAAGGAGGGTGCCACCCTCAACGAGGGCGATGTATATATCTTCACGATTAACCTGACTGGCGGCACCAAGAATGCACCACTCACCATCACGAAGGGTGCTGGCGACGGTGTGCAGACAGTGACGCTGGCCGACAAGGAGCCACAGGCCATGACCCTGAAGAAGGGTATGACCGTACAGTTCGAAGGCATCGTGGGCAGCAACTGGTATGTTGATCCTGACTTCTTCAAGGCCAATGGCGATGGTACCTACACCTTCCTCTGCATCAATGGTCAGTATGCCATTAAGGCCTATGCCGACTATGAGTACGTACAGGTTTACCCCATCAACGACGAGGGCAAGCCAGCCACCATGCAGGCCGATGGCACAGGATCTATCTGGATAATCGGTAGCGACTGTGTGAACAAGCCATTGCTCACATCGGCCAACAACAAGAGCTGGTGGACCGATCCAGACTGGGATCAGTGTATGGCTCCAATAGCCAAGGGCGTTTATCGCATCACACTCACCGTAGGTCAGCAGCTGGCAGCCACCGGTATCAACTTCAAGTTCTTCGGCCAGCCCACATGGGGTATCGAGTTCAACGGACAGGGTGGCGACTACCATCTTGACAGCGACAACGACTGGTTCCGTGTTAACGCTGCCGATAGCGACAATGGTAACATCTTCCTGAAGGATGGTGCCGTGCTCAACGATGGCGACACCTTCGTATTCACCATCGACCTGACAGCTGGCGTTGCCAAGGGTGTACTAACGGTCGAGAAGAAATAACATATTCTCTACATCATCTTCAACTATCGCTGGGCGGAAATCATCGTCTGCCAGCGATAGTTGAACGTTTTTAAGCGTGATATTACGGACATGACGCAGATAGAAGCCCCATGCAGGCAACTCGCCAAACATGGTGAACTCTGGGTATTTGTCTATTTGTTCTGGTACATCGCTCTTGCGCCAAAGGGGGATATAAGCCATACCTTTAGTGGCTCGACCAGGATAGGTAATCCTGATATCCTGTAACGTGATATTCTCAATGCAGTTGCCAGGAATGCCACAGATACTGCTGGGGAATGGGTTATGGAAGAAATCCACCTCTGGGCCACGCAAGTCGTAAGCCTCATCCGGGCGGCCGAAAGGCACCTGGCACGTCAAATCACGGATAACGATATTTTTTATCGAACCTTTGCGATTGCCTGCCCGTTGCCCCAGTCGCATAAAAATCGGGTTACCTGTGTTATGAGCCTCCACACGCTCCACCAGCACACTGTCTATCTGCGCTCCATCCACACTCTCGATGGCAATAGCCGAACGGAAGGTATCACTCACTTTGATATCGTGTACATACACCTTGCGGAAGCCGCCCCACGAGGCCGTACCGAACTTCACGGCCGAGGCACTGCTTCGGATATCACATCGGGCAATCTCAACATCATAACACTCGCTGTCGGCATGATACGACTTCAGACAAACCCCATCATCAGCCGAGTTGATACGGCAGTCAGACACCACCACATGCTGGCAGTCAGTCAGGTCGATACCATCATTATTCCAATAGGCCCGATTCTCGATATCCAAATGCTGCAGTTGTACCTGTTGGCAGAGATGAAGCGATAATCCCCAGTTAGCACTATTCCGAAGCCTCACGCCTTCTACCGTCACATTCTTACATCCATAGAGGAAGAAGAGTTTGGGTCGAGCCGTCTCGCTGGGGCGCTGGCGCCGCTGATTGTAGTTAGGGTCTATGCGTTCGCCTGTATAGTGCAAACTGTCTATGTTCAGCGCCAGCTGCAAACCTTGTCCGTCGATGGTACCAGAGCCCGTGATGCTGATATTCTCAGCCCCATCGGCCATCAGGAGTGCCATCGAGGCATTATCGTTCCGTGCGTCATTGCTGTGAGCGATGCTGATAGGCTGATAGTCATAAGGATTGGTGCTGCCAAGCAGTGTGGAGCCCTCTTCCAGGTGCAACTCCACGCCAGAGCGCAACATCAAACCTCCCGTGAGGTAAGTACCTTTGGTGAGTGTCAGTCGCCCGCCTCCAGCCTCATAGACACTGTCGATGGCATGCTGAAGCTGTTGGGTACAAAGCGTCTGCCCATGCGACCATAAAGTCATCATGCAGCAAAAGAATAAAGCAGTTACGTGTCGCATTGTTCTTATTATTTTTAAAACTGGGCAGCCACCGAGGTGACTGCCCAGCATTTATAATTAGGTTATTATCTACAAGAGATTAGTAACCTGGGTTCTGTTCCCAACCTGGGTTCAGGTCAAGCATCTCCTGCTCTATTGGGAAGATACGATGACGCTTATCGAAGTTAGCGAAGTCGTACTTCTTGTAGTGTGGGAAGAACTCATCCTCGAAGTGACCGAAACGGATCATATCGTTACGACGCCAGTTCTCATCGAAGAACTCACGACCACGCTCCTGATAGATTTCGTCGAGTGTAGGTTCTGCAGCAATCTGTGGAGCACCAGCATATGCACGAATCTGATTGAAGAGATCCTTTGCACCAGCCTGTCCCTGACGGGTAAGAGCCTCAGCCTTCATCATCAGAATATCAGCATAACGGAAAATGGGCACATCGTTAGACTGGTTACGGCCGTTGTTGTAATCAGCGGGTGTCATAAACCACTTAATAGAGTGACAACCCTTCTGAATAGCAGCATCGTCGTTACCAACATCAATAGTATTATCTTCCTTAATCAGAGCGATATCCTCGGTAAAGTGTACCTGAGTGTCTTTATACATGAATGGCTCAGAGGTTGGCTTCAGAGTCTTTGGATCGCGAATATAGATATCACCACGCAGGATGCAAAGGTTACGGATATCGCCATCCAGACTGAACAGCTTAGCAAACTCTGGCGTTACCACCATATTACCACCAGTTGACTGAGTGAACTTATCAGTAGAACCATAAACGTTTGGCAGCAGATTCTTCAACTGCTTGAACGAACGAGGACGTCCGTACTGCATGCCCTGAAGATTGATAGCATCGTAAGGAATGGCATAGATAAAGTCCTCAATCTGTGAACCATTGTCATAAGAGAACTTATGCAGATAGTCAACAGAACCAAGGTTAAACTTACCACTATTGATAATTTCATCACAAGCAGCGATACAATCGTCGAGCTTAGGATTGGCAGCTGTGGCAGCATCATACTGATCAACCGATTCTGCAGTATAAACAGGCCAGTTAATGTACAACTTTGCCAGCAGGGCCTCGGCCATCCACTTGGTTGGCTTGCCATAGGTATTGGCAGTTACATCCTCTGTGAGTGAAGGAATAATCTCTGTGAGCTCATTCTCAATCCACTCGGCAACCTCCTTACGTGGAGAACGAGCTACAACCTCACCCTCGGCAGGCACCTTCTCAAGGATAGGCGCATCACCAAAGCTATCCATCAATACCCATGTAAAGTAAGCACGCATGGCGCGAGCAGGCGCTGTCATCTGTGCTGAAGCACTACTACCCAATTCCTCAAGAATGGTGTTGGCCTTTGTGATACCAGAAGTTACTTCTGAATACCAGTCGAGCGAAGCATCGGTAGCCTTACTGTCGTGGAGAGCCTGATGAGCATATGTACCATCATCGTAGTAACCACCATCGAAAGCCAGACAGGTGAATTCATCAGAAGCAAGGCACTGAGCCTCCATGTAGCGACGACCAAGTGTTCCTGACATGTGGAAATATACGTCAGCCATCTTTGCCTCTACCACAATCATTGGGTCGACACCAGAATTCTTACTGGGGTCTTCGGTATATTGAGAATCTGGAGTTACATCCAAATTGGTACAGCTGGTAAGCGCTACGGCAAACATGCCAGCTGCAAGAAAAACTTTATTTAGTTTCATAATACTTGAATCTTATTAAATGATAATACCTTTATTTCTTCTTGCCATCACCAAAGTTGATCTTCACACCAACCATAAAGGTACGAGCGTGTGGGTAGCGGCTCCAACGATAGTCAATACCTGGATCGATACCACCGAGGTTAACCTCTGGGTCAAGACCCTTGTAATTGGTGATTGTAAGAAGGTTGTTAGCTGTACCATAGAGGGTAAGATCCTGAATCCAGTTGTTGAAACAGTTGCGGAATGTATAGCTCAGAGAGAGCGACTGCAAACGCACATAAGTACCCTTCTCAATGAAACGGTCTGATGGCAGTGAGCCAGATGCATCGCCAGCAGGGTTAGACAGGAACTCCTTCAGTACGTTCTTACCGTCAGAGAACATCTGTGCACTGGTGTAGTGAGCACGTGGGCTATTGTAAACATCGTTGCCGAATACGCCGGTGATAAATGCGTTCAGGTTCCAGTTCTTATAGCTGAAGCTGTTGTTCCAACCAGCAGTAAGCTTAGGCTGAGCGCAACCAGTAATGGCACGATCCTTCAGACCTGGGTTGTTGGTTGTCTCACCGGTCTTATTGCCATTCTCGTCCAGAACATAGTACTCAGAACGTCCATTTACAGTACCTGCGTACTGATAGGTGTAGAATGTACCAATTGACTCACCTTCCATAATGCGCTGTGTCCAACCGTTAGCAGAAACACCTGCTACGTCTGGGTCGCCCTGTGTCAGGTTGGTGGTATGGAACTGATCGTTCTGCATCTTGTCAACAGTGTTCTTGTTGTGTGACAGGTTGATAGTGGTCATCCAGTTGAAGTCCTTTGTACGGATAGCATCGATGTTGATAGTAAACTCAATACCCTTATTGGTCATTTCGCCTACGTTAGCATCCATCCAGCCATATACATACTGTGTGGTAGGAACAGGATAGCCCCAGATCAGATCCTTGGTCTTCTTGTTATAAACCTCGATAGTACCATTGATGCGGTTCTTCATGAAGCCAAAGTCCAAACCAACATTCAGCATACTTGTTGTCTCCCACTTCAGGTCGGGGTTAGCATTCTTGGTTGCACCATAAGTACGATAAGTCTTACCATCGTAAACGAATGTACCTGTAGCACCATAAGTTACATATGATGAATAAACATCAAATCCCATGGCATTACCCGATACTCCATAACCAGCACGGAGCTTCAAGTTAGAGAAGAGATTCTGATTCTTCATGAATGCCTCCTCAGTGATGTTCCAAGCACCAGAAATTGATGGGAATGTACCCCAACGGTTGTTCTTACCGAAAACAGAAGAACCATCGCGACGGATAGTAGCTTGCAACATATAGCGACCATCAAACGAGTAGTTGGCACGACCATAGAACGAGATGTTCTTAACGTTCTCTACATAGCCGCTTGCTACAGAGTTCTGAACACCAAGGATAGTCTGGGCGTATGACATGTTGTACCATTTCAGGTTATCATTGTAATATCCCTCAACAGTCAAACCAAATCCATCGTTATTCTTCTTCTGCTCCCAAGAGTAACCAGCCATCAAATCAACTTTGTGTTTGCCAGCTGTGAAGCCATAGTTCAGATATGTCTCGAAAGTCTGCTCATGGCCAAAATATGTATTACGGCTGGCCTGACCATTCTTGTTGCCGATACCCTCAATCTGAGAGTTACGAGTATTATAACCACTATATGTGCTCTGGTAGTTGCTCCAAGAGTAGTTAACATTCCAAAGGAGGCCCTTCAGAATCTCCAGAGTAGCCTTGCCGATAAACTGGTTACGCTTCCAGATGGTTTCTGAGGTATCCTCGTACATCAAAGCCAGAGGGTTGTAGTTCTTTGAACCAGCACCAGTCGACCAAGAACCATCAGCATTCTTGATGGGGTTGGTTGGTGAGAAGTAGTTCATTGCATCGAGTACAGAAGCACCCTTATCGCCTGTAGGCACACCAAAATGCTTACCATACATAGCGTTCAGTCCCATAGAAATGCTGAGGCGATCTTTCAATAGCTTAGTAGAAATCAGCGAACGAACATTGAAGCGGTCCATACCTGTTTCTTTGATAATACCCTGACGCTTCATGAGGTTACCACTAACCATATAGCTGGTGCGGCCATTGCCACCACTGATACTCAAGTTATGGTTGTGGCTGATACCTGTACGCAGAACCTCGTCCTGCCAGTTGGTGTTTGCACCGCCATCCTTCAGGGCTACGCCATTCTTAGAGGCATAATCGCGCAGTTCGGCAGCTGTAGCCACATCGTACTTCTTCAGGATATGATCGAAAGCAACATAACCATTGTAAGTTACATTGGTCTTCTCCTCGGCACCTTTCTTAGTGGTGATAATGATAACACCATTGGCAGCCTTAGAACCGTAGATAGCGGTAGCAGTGGCATCACGCAGCACGTCGATGCTCTCGATATCATCAGGAGCAACGGTAGATGGGTCGACACCAGGAATACCATCAATTACATAGTAAGGTGACATAGCACCAGAGCGGAGTGTAGAAGCACCACGCAGGGTGATTGTTGCGCCACCATTTGGGTCGGCTGTTGAAGAAATTACCAGTCCGGGCACTTTACCCTGCAACATCTGTCCTGGGTCGGTGAATACACCACGGTTCAAGTCTTCGGCTTTAACGGTGGTGATAGATGAGGTAACGTCCTTACGGCGCATAGTACCGTAACCTACTACAACAACCTCGTTCAGCACCTTGTTGTCCTCTTCGAGGGTTACCTTCATGCTATTGACGGCAGTCAGAGTTTTTGGGGTATAGCCTACGTAAGAGAATGTAAGCTTGGCACCCTGTTTTACAGTGAGTGCAAAGTTACCATCATAATCAGTAACTACACCATTGTTGGTTCCTGCCTCCAGAACGCTTACGCCAATCAGAGGCTCACCTGTTGCGTCCAGTACAGTTCCCGACACCTTGTTCTGTGCCAGCATCACTGTACTGCACAACAAAAAGAACACGAAGAACATTGCCTTCTGAGTTCCCTGCTTGAGATTTAGGATTTTTTGCATAATTAATAATTAAAGTTAGTATAAAAGATAATATAAAATTATTCAATCGTAACAGTTGCGTTTTCGGTTACCAATGGTACCTTCATTGCTTGCATCTCCTTCAGATTGGCCTTGATAAAGCCTTCGCCCTTGCAAGGACGTTTGTCCATACTACGACCACCCTCGCCAAGAAGTCTTACGCGTACATTATTAAAGAAGATATCACTAACCTTGCCAGCTACGTCGCCACCTACAAAGCAGCCGTTCTCACTGGTGGCGGTGATGTTGTTGAAGTAGATACGGCTAACTTCGCCACACTTGCCTTCAATCTGTCCCTTGGGGAATCGCCAGTTGGCATCCTTGTGATTACCGTTGGCACGTGGATAGCTGGTAACATAGATTGGCTCAGCCTTTCCCCACCATACGTCGCTCCACAGGCGACAATCTAGTTGGATATTCGAGAAAACAACATCGGTCACTGTTCCCTCATCGCGATTCTGGATGCCCAGGCCGCGGTTTGACCCAGTGATGATGCAGTTGTCGAACACCACATTGTAGATGGAATCCATATTCTCGCTACCAATCTTAATGGCGCACGAACGGCTTGACATCACACAGTTTGTGACGGTGATGTCGTGGCATGAGCCATACTGCTCAAACTCTCTGCGGTTCTTCAGGCATATGCAGTCGTCGCCGCTGGTGATATGGCAGTTGGCTATGCGTACATGCTTTGAGTGATCCAGGTCGATACCATCGCCATTGCGAATCTTTAAGTTATTCAGCAGGTTGATGCCGTCAATCACAGCCTCATCACAACCAATCAGGTGAACGGTCCAATAAGCCCCCTCCTTGATGGTGACATCGCGGATGGTGAGGTTCTTTACATCAGTCAGCGTAAGCACATGTGGACGTGGATCGAAAGTCTGGTCCTTCAGCGGCTTCAGCTCGTAGCTGTCACTTAGCTCAGCTCCCATAAAAGCAATACCATTGCCGTGAATGGTTCCCTTGCCGGCAATGCTGATGTTCTCGGCATGATTGGCCCAGAGCCACAGCATTCCCTCGCCTCGGTTCTCGCCAAAGGCACTCAGTTTGTAAATGCTTTCATCGGGATTGGCTTTCAGTGTGGCGGTAGCTTCAAGATATAACTCTACATTGCTTTTAAGTTCGATGGGGCCTGCCAAGAAGGTATGATTACGTGGCAACAGCACCCTGCCGCCTCCTTCCTGAGAACATCGATTAATGATACGCTGTATTGCCTGGGCATCATCAGTGATGCCATCGCCAACAGCTCCAGCTGCCGTCACATCGTAGATAGTCTGTGCCGCTGATGGTATGATAACCACCCAAAGCAGAATAATCTGCAATAACGTTCGTTTGGTCATTTAATATTAGTAGCAACGAATAATTCGGGTGCAAAGTTAGTATATTTTTCGAATAAAACAAATTTTTTTGCAAAAAAATGTTATCTTTGCACCCGAAACCAACTAAATAAGGTATTTGGACTCAAACTTATGACAGATATTTGCTGCATCGGACATATAACTCGCGATAGGATTATTACCCAGAATCCACCTATGACTGCCCATTGTGCAGGAGGCTCGGCTTACTATATGGCTTGGGCCATTGAGGCGCTTCCTCATGATATTGATTTCCACATGATTACCTCGGTTAGCCGTGAGGTGATGCCTGAAGTTGAGAAACTGCGCGAGGCTGGAGTCAGAGTAACGGCATTCGAGAGCCCAACTAATGTGTTCTTCGAGAATAAGTATGGTGCAAATATGGACAATCGCACCCAGCGTGTGCTGGCAAAGTCGGCCCCTTTCACTCTCGAGCAGTTGAAGGATGAAGAGGCTCGTGTGTATCATCTTGGTACGCTGCTGGCTGATGATTTTGCTCCTGAGATAGTAGAGTATCTGGCCAGTAAGGGCGATGTGAGCATCGACGTGCAGGGCTATCTGCGTGAGGTTGACGGGGAAAAGGTAAAAGCTTGCGAGTGGACCGACAAACTGCGCCTGCTGAAGCATACGGCAATTCTGAAAGTTAACGAGTGGGAGTGCCTGACGCTTACTGGTATTACCGATCCACGCGAGGCAGCCCAGCAGATACACCAGTGGGGTGTTCGTGAGGTTATTGTAACACTGGGTGGTGGCGGCTCTATGGTTTTGGCTGAGGGCAAGTTCTACGATACGCCAGCTTATGCCCCATCCAAGCTTGTTGATGCCACAGGCTGTGGCGATACTTATAGTGCCGGCTATCTCTATGCTCGTGCCAAGGGAATGGGGTATGCTGAAAGCTCGCAGTTTGCTGCTGCCATGTGTACCCTGAAACTTGAGCATACGGGTCCCTTTGCTCACAAAATAGAAGATGTTTACCAGATAATTAAGAACAATCAATAATAACCAATTCAACGTATGTATCAATTTAAAACTATTTCGCGTGGACTCCTAATGGCCTTGATGCTGTCATCGGCTACTGGCACCGTCTGCGCCCAGGATCGGTTGTATGCCGATGAATTCCCTTTGGGAGATGTTACACTGCTTGACGGACCGCTGAAGAAAGCGCGCGACCTGAACATCAACACACTGCTTAAGTACGACTGCGACCGACTGCTGGCGCCTTATCTCAAAGAAGCAGGACTCACACCTAAAGGAAAGTCATACCCCAACTGGGACGGACTTGACGGACACGTAGGCGGACACTATCTTACAGCAATGGCGATTAATGCTGCTACTGGCGACAAAGAGTGCCAGAAGCGTATGGAGTACTTTATCAGCGAGCTGCAGGCTTGTGCCGATGCCAATGCCAAGAACCACCCTGAATGGGGAAAAGGCTATGTGGGAGGTGTGCCTGGCAGCGACCGTATTTGGGGAAACTTCAAGAAAGGAAACTTCGGCCCTTACTATGGCGCATGGGTACCTTTTTATAATATACACAAGATGTATGCTGGACTGCGTGATGCCTGGGTTTATTGTGGCAACGAACAGGCCAAGCAGCTCTTCCTGGGTTTCTGCGACTGGGCTATCGACCTGACTGCAGGACTTACTGATGCTCAGGTGGAGCGCGCACTCGACACAGAGCATGGCGGTATGAACGAGGTGCTGGCAGATGCTTATGCCATCACTGGCGAGCAGAAGTATCTGGATGTGGCTCGCCGATTCTCACATCGCCGACTGCTTAATCCGTTGATGCAGCGTCGCGATATTCTCGACAATATGCATGCTAACACCCAGGTTCCTAAGGTGATAGGTTTTGAACGTATAGCCGAGCTGGGTGGCGATGAGGCTTACCACACAGCTGGTGCTTACTTTTGGGATATCGTAACTGGTGAGCGCACACTGGCCTTTGGTGGCAACAGCCGTCGTGAGCATTTCCCCAGCAAGGAGGCTTGTCAGGACTTTGTGCAGGACATCGACGGCCCAGAGAGCTGTAACACCAATAATATGATGAAACTGACAGAGGATCTGCATCGTCGTAACCCAGAGGCACGCTTTGCCGATTATTACGAGGTGGCTATGTTCAACCATATCCTCTCTACTCAGCATCCTGAGCATGGCGGCTATGTTTACTTCACCTCAGCTCGTCCTCGTCATTATCGTAACTACTCTGCGCCTAACGAGGCCATGTGGTGCTGTGTGGGAACAGGTATGGAGAATCATGGCAAATACGGTCAGTTTGTATATACCCATCATGCAAACGCCCTCTATGTGAACCTCTTTGTGGCTTCAGAGCTTAACTGGAAGGAAAAAGGCCTCAAGCTGCGCCAGGAAACACAGTTCCCATACGCAGAAACCAGTCGTATCACCATCACACAATCGCCCAATACCAAACAGTCCATCCCTCTCATGGTGCGCTATCCAGGTTGGGTAAAACCAGGTCAGTTCAGCGTGAAGGTGAACGGCAAGCCCGTAAGCATCGTGACTGGTCCTGCCAGCTATGTCACTATCGACCGTCAGTGGAAGAAGGGCGATGTGGTGGATATCCAATTCCCTATGCACAACAGTGTGAA
>DEHD01000026.1:0-5329 GCA_002351725.1 Prevotella sp. UBA2809 | reverse complement strand
TGCAGCCTATTGCTGGCAAACCCTTGCACTTCAATCTTACTACCAAGATGGTTAATGAGATTAGAAATGAGCTCATGCCTTTCTTTGAACTCCATGATTCTCGTTATATGATGTATTGGCTGGCCCTTTCTGAGGATAGCTATAAAGACTACTTGACCAACCTGGCCAAGCAGGAGCAGGAGCGACAGGCCCTTGAGGCTCGCACCACCGATAAGGTTCAGCCTGGCGAGCAGCAGCCTGAGAGCGACCACTTTATGGAAACCGACAACTCGACAGTAGGAAACACCAATGATGTGTTCTTCCGTGATGCTCGCGATGGTCATTATTTCAGCTATCTGATGCAGACTGGCGGCAAGACCGACTTGAGTCTGCGCCTGAAATACTGGGGCGTAGGCGACTGGAAGAATCCAGAGTTCGACATCTTTGTTGATGACGCACTGGTAACAACCGTCAACCTCGTCGGTAAGTACCGCACCTCTCAGTTCAAATTCGAGGAGTATCCCATCCCAGCCGAGTTGCTGAAGGGTAAGAAGCAGGTTCGCGTAAAATTCGTGGCCAAGCCCCACAAGCAGGTTGGTGAGATATACGAAGTGAGACTAATTAGTAACAAACAATAAAAAAACTATGTACAAACGAACAATGCTTAGTGCTGTCCTCGTGGCAGCTACCATGGGCCTCAATGCCCAGAAGCCAATTTCTGCCCCTGCTGGCGGTAAGGCTATCAGCGACGAATTAATTGGCATTTTCTTCGAGGACATCAACAACTCTGCTGATGGTGGCCTCTATGCCGAGTTATTGCAGAACGGCTCGTTTGAGTTCAGTATGGCCGACCACGACGGATGGGGCCCTGGTACAGCCTGGAAACAGCTCCGTCCAGGACATTCATTAGGATATCTGGAGGCACGTAACGATAATCCCGTTCATGCCAACAATTCCCACTTCATGCGCCTGCATATCGAGCGTACCAGAGAGTTTTATGACTACACAGGCTGGAGAGGTTTTGGACTTCAGAACGATGGTTTCGATGGCATCTCAGTAAAAGCAGGTGAGAAGTACGACTTCTCGGCCTTTATGCGCAATGTGAGTGGCGCTGCTAAGAACGTGCGTGTGGCTCTCGTGGAGCAGAAGCCAGGTTGGCCACCATCTGATCCGAAACTCTTGGCCGAGGCTTACTTCAAGGTTGAAGCAGACAGCTGGCAGAAGTTCGAAGCTGTGCTTACACCTAATTCTACTTGCCAGAAGGCTTCGCTTTATATCCTGGCACTTGACAATGGTGATATGGATATCGATGTTGTTTCGCTCATGCCCGAGGATACCTATAAGGGACACGGCCTGCGTAAGGATCTGGCTCAGGCACTGGCCGACCTGAATCCTAAGTTCATGCGATTCCCTGGTGGTTGTGTGGTTCACGGTGGTGGCGATGGATTCTGGAATACCTATCGCTGGAAGACCACTATCGGCCCCAAGGAGCAGCGCCGCCAACTTAAGAATACCTGGGGATATCATCAGAGCTGTGGTCTCGGTTATTTCGAGTACTTCCAGTTCTGTGAGGATCTTGGTATGGAGCCCGTGCCCATCCTGCCTGCAGGTGTGAGCTGTCAGGGAACTAACGGTGGTTGGAACATGTGGCCAAAACAGGCTCAGGACGTAGTGCCTATGAGCGAGATGGACGAGTGGGTAGCCGAGGCCATCGACCTGATTGAGTGGGCAAATGGCGACCCTGCTACCAACAAGTGGGCCAAGATGCGAGCCGAGGCAGGACACCCCAAACCATTCAACCTCAAGTATCTGGGTATTGGTAATGAGGAGAAGATTACACCTGAATTCAACGAGCGTTTCAAGTACATCTACGAGCGTGTTACCAAGGCTCATCCTGAGATTGTAATCGTTGGTACCGCTGGTCCTGGTTCACATAAGGATAATCCTGACTATGAGGCAGGTTGGAAGTTGGCTGAGGAGCTCAATATGCCTATCCTCGACGAACACTACTACGAGCCAAACACTTACTTCTTGAACAAGCGCCAGTACGATAACTATCCACGTGATCGTAAGACCAAGGTTTACTTGGGTGAGTATGCTGCTAAGGACAAGAAGCTGATTGACGCTCTGGCTGAGGGCCTGTATCTGCTGCATGTAGAGCGCAATGCCGATGTTGTAGCTATGACATCTTACGCTCCACTCTTCGCTCGCAAGAACGGTACACAGTGGAATCCCGACTTGATTTACTACGACAACGAGCGCCCATTCCTCACCTGCAGCTACTATGTACAGCAGATGTTCGGACAGTCATCAGGTAACTACTACTATGGCGACTGCGTGAAGTTCGAGGGCGATGCAGCTGGCGTTGTTCAGCCACAAGAGAATGTACACTACGGTCAGAGCGTTATTCTGAACACCAAGACACGTAAGCTCTTTGTTAAGCTCTGCAATGCCGATGCCGAGGCTAAGACAGCCAACATCGACCTGAGCCGTTTCAAGGGCTTGAAGAAGCTCGCCACCAAGACCATCATTGCTGGTCAGCCTAACGACGAGAACAACTTCGATGCTCAGCCCATCGCTCCAAAGACAGAGACCATCAAGGCCCAGAAGAAGTTCAGCTTCAATCTTGAGCCTTACTCAATGGTAATGCTGCAGTACTCACTGTAATCAGCATAATATAAAAAAATACTCCCCCGTCCTCATGACAGGGGAGTATTTTTATCTCTATATCAAGTTAATACTTAAAGCTACTGCCGCCTACGAACTCACGCATGATGCTGGTGGGCGGAATCTCTTTATCGCTGATGGGGATAAAGTAGCGCAGGAACTTCAGCAGGCGGTGAGCCTCGGAATACTCAGGGCAGTTTTTCTGTACTGATGCCAGGATAAGCTCGGCATGGGTGCGGAGTACGGCAAACTCGATGTTAAGTGCAGAATTGAACATGACATCGGCCGTTTCCTGGAACGGGAATATCCACTGGTCCTCGGCCTCGCAAACACTTTTCCACTGACTGATGGTCTCGCGGGCAGTGAAGGCGCCCTTGTTATAATCGCGGATGATGCGACGCAGTAAACGGTTATCCTGCGTAGGAATCCAGTTGTGGTCGTCGAGCGATATGCTGGTAAGGGCAGAGATATAGATCTTGTATTTCTTAGAGTCGGGAATCTGCTTGGTGAGCAGAGGATTCAAGGCATGGATACCCTCGATGATGAGCACGCTATCGTTATTGAGCTTGAACTTCTTGCCGTTCCACTCACGCTTGCCGGTAACAAAATTGTACTCGGGCACTTCTACTACCTCGCCCTTCATCAGACGCTCAAGATGCTCGCCTAACAGCTTATAGTCTACAGTCTCGATGTTATCGAAGTCGTACTGGCCGTTAGGCAGTTTTGGGGTGTCGACGCGATTTACAAAGTAATCGTCGGTAGAGAACGAGTAGGGGCGCAATCCGCAAGCCAGCAGCTGTACTGACAGGCGCTTGCAAAAGGTGGACTTGCCTGAGCTTGACGGGCCTGTGATGAGTACCAGTCGGATAGGATTTTCTTCGTCGTGGAATCGGCGGTCAATCTCTTCGGCTATTTTTACGATTTTCTTTTCCTGCAAGGCTTCACTCACCTGGATAAGCTCTGAGGCATGGCCACGGAGTATGGCTTTGTTTACATCGCCTGCATTAGAGAGGCGCATGATGATGTCCCAACGTACCTTCTCGGCAAACATCTCGAAGGTGTGCGGCATGTCAACACGCTCTGACAGTTGTAACGGGTTGTTCTTATCGGGCACACGAAGCATCAGTCCGTCGTAAAGGCGCTCGAGTCCCCAAACCTTCAGGTATCCGGCTGAGGGCACAAGCGGACCGTAGTAATAGTCGACGGTGTCGCCAAGCATATAATAGTCGGTGTATATCTGTCCACTGGTCTCGATGAGTTTGACCTTATCCGAGAATCCGCGCTCGCTGAACACGCGTACAGCCTCTTCGGTAGTGGCCTCGGTGCGGCGGAAAGGCATGTCCTGATCTATTATCTCCTGCATTCGCTGGCAGATGCGATTAACATCGTCATCGCTAAGCGGTTCGTTGCCACGCTTCTTGAAGTTACAGTAGTAGCCGCCTGAAAGTGGGTGCTCAATAAACAGTTTGCTGCCAGGGAAGACATCGCACGAGGCCTTGTAGAGTACAAAGCACAGAGAGCGTACATATACTCGGCGACCTGAGCCATCGCGGGCATCGATAAACTCAACATCGCGATTCTGATACAGGCGGAACTTGAGTCCTTGTGAGGCATTGTTGACCTTAGCCGACACGACGGGGTAGGTCATATTCAGTTCGGGAGCAAACTCCTGATATACATCTACCAGCGATGTGCCCTCTGGAAAGCTTTTTGTAACATTGTTGTTCTTGCAGCGAATTTGTAACATGGCATTAGTGTTTCTTGATACTTACATTGTCGATGGCTATCTTGGCGCAGCCTAAGCCTATAATGGCCAGTCTGGCCTTGGTGCATGTGGCACTGGCAGTGAACTGCCTATTGAACTGCTGCCATCCCTGACCTTTGACTCTGATGGTGGTCTCGGCAATGGGCTTGCACTGTTCATCGATAAGCTGTATGATAATGAGTTTATTGCCCTCGGTGCGATTTTCTGCCTTGATGGCTGGGATGTTTCTAAGAGCTATCGAGAGGTCGTATTTTGTGCCGTCGGCCATGTATATTGCGCCACCAGCACCCTCGTTATAGAGTGTGTCGCAGCATATAACGGCATAGTGGGGATTATCAGAACTGATGGGGTCGACATGTGTTACAACTACAGGTTTGCGGCTGTCCCAGCCTGTGGTGGCACTTGTGCCTTGTTCTACTCGTGGGTTAAGCTCAAAATTACCATTCTTAATAAGCTCCTGTGCGTTGGCTGTTACTGCAGTAAAGACCAAAGTAAGCATCAGGAAGAGATGTTTAATGTTCATCATATAGTTATATAAAAGTAATGTATTTATTTTATGTGCAGACAGAGCATGGTAAGGTCGTCGTTAGGATCGGCTCCATGACGATGGCGTTTAACCTCGCCCTTCATTGTCTCTATGATATCCTGGGCACTCATCTTGCTGGTGCGCTTGACAATTTCAAGCAGTTGCTCTTCGCCAAATTGAACCTGTTTGTCGTTCTCGGCCTCGTTCAGTCCGTCGGTATATACAAACAGCTGTCGGCCACGGATATCCTCAATCACCTCGCCAG
Source organism: Prevotella sp. UBA2809 (assembly GCA_002351725.1). Lineage (GTDB taxonomy): Bacteria > Bacteroidota > Bacteroidia > Bacteroidales > Bacteroidaceae > Prevotella. Next base: position 127 of record DEHD01000026.1, on the reverse strand, counting down.
TATATTTCAGTCCTTCCCAAAGTCCGATGGGGGCATTGGCTTCCATAGGTATGAACTGGCTCTTGCTGCCATTGGCCAGAACAGGTGGGTTATGTCCGGCATTGCAGAAGTTGAGTTTACCTGTTGG
>DEHD01000019.1:19857-20213 GCA_002351725.1 Prevotella sp. UBA2809 | reverse complement strand
GTCATACCACCACGAGCGGTGAGGATACCCTCGGCAGCAGCCATACCAGCCAGATCCTCAGGAGAGGTCTCGATACGTACCAGAACTACCTTGTGACCATTCTCGTGCCACTCCTTAGCATCGTCAGCGTGGAATACAATCTGACCGCAAGCAGCACCTGGAGATGCAGGCAGACCCTGAGCGATAACCTTAGCAGAAGCCAAAGCCTTCTTATCGAATACAGGGTGCAGCAGCTCGTCAAGCTTCTGAGGCTCGCAGCGCATGATAGCAGTCTTCTCATCGATCATACCCTCGTGGAGCAGGTCGATAGCAATCTTAACCATAGCAGCACCAGTACGCTTACCGTTACGTGTCTG
>DEHD01000019.1:0-19766 GCA_002351725.1 Prevotella sp. UBA2809 | reverse complement strand
TTGCCCTCCTGTACGGTGAACTCCATATCCTGCATATCGTGATAGTGGTGCTCCAGCTTGTCCTGGATACCATTCAACTCAGCATAGATCTCAGGCATTGCCTCCTCCATTGAAGGATACTTGGCTACGCGCTCCTCCTCAGAGATACCTGCGCGCTCAGCCCAGCGCTGAGAACCAATCTTTGTGATCTGCTGTGGAGTACGGATACCAGCCACAACGTCCTCACCCTGAGCGTTAACCAGATACTCACCGTTGAACAGGTTCTCACCATTAGCGGCATCACGGCTGAAGCAAACACCAGTAGCAGAGGTGTCGCCCATGTTACCGAATACCATAGCCATCACTGATACGGCTGTACCCCACTCGTCGGGGATTCCTTCCATCTTACGATAGAGGATAGCGCGCTCGTTCATCCAGCTGCGGAATACAGCGCAGATAGCGCCCCAGAGCTGCTCGATAGGATCATTTGGGAAGTCCTTACCTGTGCGCTCCTTGATAGCAGCCTTGAACAGCTTAACCAGCTTCTTCAAGTCCTCTACAGAGAGGTCCTTATCCAGAACAACACCGCTCTCCTTCTTAACCTTCTCGATAATCTCCTCGAATGGATCGATATCGGTCTTGTTAACGGGCTTCATCTCGAGCACAACATCACCGTACATCTGTACGAAACGGCGATAAGAGTCGTATACGAAGTGTGGGTTGTTAGTCTTCTTAGCCATACCCTCGGCAACCTCGTCGTTCAAACCAAGGTTCAGGATAGTATCCATCATACCAGGCATTGATGCACGGGCACCAGAGCGAACTGATACCAACAGAGGATTCTGGGCATCACCGAACTTGCAGTTCATCAAGTTCTCAATGTGCTTCACGGCAGCCATCACGTCGTCGTTCAGCAGCTCCATAATCTTCTGCTGACCAACCTGATAGTACTCATTACAACAATCTGTGGTGATTGTAAAACCTGGAGGAACGGGAACACCAATGTGGTTCATCTCGGCAAGGTTGGCACCCTTACCACCAAGCTCCTCACGCATTTTTGCGTTTCCTTCGGCCTTTCCATTACCGAAGAGGTAAACTCTTTTCTGACTCATACGTTAATTACTTATTATGTTGATGATAAATTATTTTGGATTAGATTTTGCAAAATTACTAAAATCCAATCAAATCTGCAAGAAAAAAAGGTAAAATTTGCAAAGTCGACCTTACATTTTTGTTTTTTTGGCACGGAATACGCGGATTAGCATGGGTTTTTGATAATTATTTTGTACCTTTGCACCCAAAATAAATAATATATGGCAAGAAATAAGAAACCATTACCACTCCTTGAGGGTGTTGTGATAGAGGCAGTTGCCGCTGAAGGCAAATGCTTGTTCCATTGGAACGACATGGTGGTGTTTGTTCCATTCTGCGTGCCCGGCGATGTATGCGATGTACAGATTCGCCGCAAGAAGCACTCGTTTGCCGAGGGCGAAGTAGTTAGATTCCGCGAATATAGTAATGTACGCGCGACCCCATTCTGCGCTCACTTCGGTGTTTGCGGTGGTTGTAAGTGGCAGAACCTGCCATACGAGGAGCAGATTAAGTTCAAACAGCAGCAGGTGAAAGACCAGCTTACTCGCATCGGAAAGATTGAGTTGCCAGAGTTCCGCCCCATCATGGGTTCGGTGCATACCAAGGAGTATCGCAACAAACTCGACTTTGGTTGCGCCAACAAGCGATACCTTACTAAGGAGCAGATTCAGGCCCTGCCAAACGACGAGAGTCAGAGCCTGAAGGATGTACCCGCAATCGGATTCCACATTACAGGTGCCTTCGACAAGATTCTGCCCATTGAGAAATGCTGGCTGATGGACGATCTGCACAATCAGATTCGTAACGAGGTGCGCGACTATGCCATGGAGCATGGCTTGAGTTTCTTCGACCTTCGTGCTCAGGTAGGTCTGCTGCGCGATGTTATCATCCGTAACAGCGCCAGTGGCGAGTGGATGGTGATATTCCAGTTCAGCCTCCCCCCAACCCCCTCCAATGAGAGGGGGAGCTGGGACGACGAGAACGGACAAAAAGCGTTTGCGTTGATGCAGCATATCGCCGACAAGTTCCCACAGATTACATCGCTGATGTATCTCGACAACCAGAAGTGTAACGACACTATCGGCGATCAGGACATCATGGTATTCAAGGGTAGCGACCATATCTTCGAGCTGATGGAAGACCTTAAGTTCAAGGTTGGCCCTAAGAGTTTCTATCAGACAAATACCGAGCAGGCTTACCATCTTTACAGCGTGGCTCGCGAGTTTGCCGGACTTACAGGCAACGAGCTTGTATACGATCTATATACAGGCACAGGAACCATCGCCAACTTTGTAGCCAAGAGAGCCAAGAAGGTTATCGGTATAGAATATGTACCTGAGGCCATCGAGGATGCTAAGGTAAACTCTGAGGTTAACGGTATCGGCAACACGCTGTTCTTTGCTGGCGACATGAAGGACATTCTTACTGATGAGTTTATAGCAGAATATGGCAGACCCGACGTTATTATTACCGACCCTCCACGCGCCGGAATGCACCCTGATGTAGTGAAAACGATTCTGAATGCAGCACCCGACAGAATTGTTTACGTATCGTGCAATCCTGCCACACAGGCACGCGACCTGCAGGCGATGGACGCAGCCTACAAAGTAGCTGAGGTTCAGCCAGTTGACATGTTCCCCCATACGCCACATGTAGAAAATGTAGTTTTACTAACAAAACGTTAAATAATAATATCACTTTTGGGCAAAAATATTTGGATTATTAGAAAATAATCCTTATATTTGCGCCATACTAATTTAAACTAAAAGAAATTATGAAGAAATTTACTTGGATTTTCGCATTGCTCATCGCATCGGTTTGCACTGCAAGCGCAGAAACAAGCACAGAAGTAGAGGAAACACAGGCCACAACAGAGAAAGCCACCGTTGAGGTGCCTGCTTGGGTAAAGAACATTAAATTCAGCGGCTACGGCATGCTGCAATATCAGGGACAGGACCCCGAGGGTAATCATTCTAATACCTTCAACCTGCGTCTGGCCCGTTTCATTCTGGATGGTAAGATCGGCGACTTCGATTGGCGCGCACAGATTCAGGGTACCAACCTGAAAGGTCCAGGCGAGCCTACTGTACAGCTGGTTGACCTTTATGCAGAGTGGCGCAAGTATCCTGAGTTCAAGATTCGTGCAGGTCAGTTCAAGCGTGCCTTCACATTCGAGAACCCAACCCACCCTATCACTCAGGGATGGCGCGCATATGCTGATGTAATTAACAACCTCTCTGGATTCGGCGATCGTACCGGTGAGAAGTCTTCTGGTGGTCGTGATATCGGTATCCAGGTATCTGGTGACATCCTTCCAAACGCCAGCGGTCGCAAGTTGCTGCACTACCAGGTAGGTGTTTACAATGGTGAAGGTATAAACCAGAAGGATCAGGACAACCGCAAGGATATCATCGGTGGTATTTGGGTAATGCCTATCAAGGGTGTACGCATTGGTGCCTTCGGATGGACTGGTAGCCGTGGTGGTATGCTGGATCCTCTGACTGGTAAGACCGTTAGCGTAGAGAAGAATCGTTACGCCATCTCTGCCGAGTACGACAAGGACGAGTACACATTCCGTGCTGAGTATATCCACAGCCAGGGTTGGGGTGCTGCAAAGGCAGCTAGCAACGTTCGCGAGATTGACTACAGCAAGGGTGACAAGGCCGATGGTTGGTACGCCTTTGGTATCGTACCTCTCATCAAGGGTAAGCTGCACGCAAAGGCACGTTACCAGTGCTATCGCGCTGCTAAAGAATGGGGATCAGCCAAGACATCGTATGAGTGCGGTTTGAACTACAAATTCACAAAGAGCCTCGAGCTGCACGCTGAATATGCTCGCATCAACGACAAGAGCATGGCAAGCGACAAGCACGACTACAACATGGTTACTTGCGAACTCGACTTCCGCTTCTAACCTTTGCGGAACCTACGGATAAGGGCCTGCCACAGATGCGTTTTCTTTCTGAGAATCTGCAATGAATACAGGCCACTCGCCAAAACAACGATAAGCTCTACAAGCCAGTAGACGATGCCATCGAGAAGGATGGTGCAAGCGTAGGCGAGGAATCCCAAAGAAAGTAAAACAACAGCATAACGAGATACGGTTACCGAAACACGGTAGCCGTATTTTTTATAGGCATAGAGGTTTATCATTAAGTAGTCGAACACGTGTGCCAGCGTGATGGCGACACCCGTGCCAAACAATCCCCAATGCTGATAGCCTATCACCACAAGCAGCACAAACACCACGAAATAAGCCGATTCTAACATCAGATACGACATAGAATATCCGCGAGCCAAGGTGATATAGGCCACAGGCAATGTGAGCACCTTGAAGAACATGGCCAGAGCCGTTACCTGAGCCATTGGCACCACAGGCAGGAACTCGCTGGTAAACAGCTGAGGAATCAACACCGGCAGCAAAGCGATAAGCGCAGTAAGCATTGGAGCTACAATAAGCAGCGACACCTCCATCTGACGGTTCACCGTATAGTTAGTGGCTTCGATATCATTATTAACGCCCGACAGTCTGGGGAAGAAATCGGTCTCCATAGCGCTAAACACCATACCTGCGTAGGTAATGGTGAGCATATAGCCGGCATTATAAAGTCCAAGCACATCCAGATCGCCCACCACATTAAGATACGAGCGTACTATCATCTCAGCAGCACTGCCCACGATGCCGGCAAGCGTAAATGCCACGCCAAGCCTAACCATCTCCATTCCCTCGCCAAGTATGCCGCGGGCACCACTCAGCTGCAAGGGGAATATGCGTAGCGAGAACCACAATGTGGCACACATGGTTACAAATGCCATCAGCACGATGACGGGTACGATACCAGCCTGCCAGAAAAAATAATAGATGGGAACGGATATCACCAGCGATGCCAAAGCAGCCGTTATCTGCACTAACGCCAAGGCACCAAGCTTGCGCTGACCTTTAAGTATGGCCGTTTCGCCACCCGTTACAGCTATCATGCCGATGGCGGGAGCAAGCAGAATGAAATGCAGTGTGTGATTGCCCCATGCGAAGGTGGCATTGCTCAAAAACGGACCTAACACCACGCACACCAGCATACCCAGCAGAGCGGTTAGCAAACACCAGCCACGCACCACTTTTACATAGTGAGCCGCTTTCTCTTTATCGCCTGCATCGTAGTATTCCGATATATGGCGCACGGCACTGAACGATATGCCAAGATGGGTGGCTTGCGAGATAAGTTGGACGGTGGTGTTAAAGAGCGACACAAGTCCCATGCCTCCAGGGCCCAGCAACAGCGCCACGAACTTATTGCGTACAAGACCTATCAACACGTTTAGTCCTTGTACTCCGCCAAACAGCCCCGTAAATTTCAGTACGTGGCTATATATTTCGTCGTTTTCTTTGTCCATCTGTTAAGATAATAACGAATTTACAATAAAAATATTTTGTTTTTCAAACAATTTTATTTAATTTTGCACCGTTAATAGTATATGGGCAATGTTTCTACAAAAAAATGGCTGAAAGGTGTGGCATACGAAGTCGCATTCTGGAACAATGTCTATCGATGGAACAAAACATACAAAGGAATGATGGGATGGTCGCACTATGGTCAAGCCATTTCGTTGGAAGAGTTCAATGTCAACGAATGGCTTCAAGGACAGGACTCGCCATTAGTTCTCGATGTTGGTTGCGGAATGAGCTATGCAACAGGGAACCTCTATGGTCCAGAAGAAGCACCAAAAGCTATAGACATCCATTATGTAGACCCGCTTGCCCGATACTTTAACACTATTATCAAACGCTATAAACGAGATGTTCCTTCTATCGAATTTGGCATGATGGAATATCTCTCAGCATTCTATCCTGCTCATAACGTCTCGCTTGTCATCATACAAAATGCGCTTGACCATTCTTCGAACCCAATCAAAGGAATACTTGAGGCTATCCATGTACTTAAACCTGGTGGCATACTATATCTGAACCACCACCCCAACGAAGCCGTCACAGAACATTACAAAGGATTTCATCAGTATAACATCGATGAAGAAAACGGAGAAATGATTATCTGGAATCCATACAAACGGATATCTGTGAATGCTCTTATACAAGGCTTTGCAGAAATTAAGGTAAAACGCCACTCCAATGGACATATTATTGCAATAATCCACAAACGAGACATTGTTCCCGCAGGGCTTATAAGTCATGAAACAGACATCAAAATACTTTGCAGGGCCATTATGGATCTTAATGAGTCACGTACATCATTGCTTTTCTGTTTGTCCACAAAGTTCAGATTTTGGAAGTATAATATAATCCAATTCTTTATCCAATCACTTTCCTGGGACACCAAGATGCGATTAAAGAAACTAATCAAACAGACTTCATAATGATAGGCCTAAGCATCATAGTTCCAGTATTCAACACAGAAGAAACACTCAATCGCTGTGTTAAGAGCATTCTTGCACAGGGATTGACAAATACTGAGATCATACTTGTAGATGACGGTTCTGCTGACAACTGTCCTGAACTTTGCGACCAATGGGCTGCCAATGTGGAAGAGATAAAAGTAATCCACAAACCCAACGGAGGACTTAGCGACGCACGGAATGCTGGTATAGAGCGAGCCAGCAAGCAGTATATTACATTCGTTGACTCTGATGACTTTCTGGCGCCAAACACATTCTCGCGACTTAAAAAGATCTTGGACAAGCATCCAGAATACGATATTATCGAATACCCGATTTGTCACATACGAAGTAGTCAAAAGGAATATCTTCAAACATTCCAAGACAAGGAATATTCGGACGCACGTCGCTATTGGCTAGAAGAAAAAGCGTACAATCACTCTTTTGCATGCAACAAGGTATTCAGAAAATCATTATTTGAAGACGTAAAGTTTCCTATAGGCAAGGCATTCGAAGATATGGCGACAATTCCCCAATTATTAAAAAAAACCAGACATATCGCTACTACCAGCATAGGACAATATAACTATTGCTGGAATCCCAACGGAATCACTGCAAATGCCAAAGGCGATGAATGGGAATCCCTACTAGATTCACACCTTAAAATAATCAGCGAGATGGCCTTCACTACGAGTCATGAACAAGAGTACTATTTACATGTACTTAACATACAGCTATATACTTGCCTCCTGACAGGATCAATGCCAAAGTTGGCAAATATAAGAATTAGTAATTGGAGACAAATCAGACCAATCCAAATGGCCATCAAAGCCTTACTTCTAAATCTGCTTGGAATTAAGAATCTATGTCAATTATACAAAATACAGTCGAAAATATGGAGAAACCATTAATCAGTTTTATAATTACCTATTATAACGAACCGCTCGACTTGCTCAGCTATTGTATCAACTGCATTACCCTACTCTCACCAACATCAGACCGACGCGAGATTATTGTGGTTGACGATGGTTCTGACGAGAGCCCCGTTGAAACCCTGAAGCAATTTGGCGATTCAATAACATATATCCGCCAGCGACACATGGGACTAAGTGAGGCTCGCAACAGAGGCTTACAGATGGCTACAGGCGAGTATATCCAGTTTATTGATGCCGACGATTTTCTTAACATTCATCCCTACGAATATTGCCTGAACACTGCAGAGACCAAGAGCCCCGAGATGATAGTTTTCGAATTCTGTAGCACCTTTACGACTATCGATGATTCTAACATTAAAGAGCAACCGTCTCAAAGCGGAAGCTATTATATGCGCCACAACAATATTCACGGTTCGGCATGTGGATATTTGTTCAAACGCTCTATTCTGGGCGATTTGCGCTTCACTCCCGGCATTTATCACGAAGACGAGGAGTTCACCCCCATGCTACTGCTTAGAGCCGAGGACGTGATTGTTACCGATGCCAAGGCCTATTGCTATTATGATCGCCCCGACTCTATCACAAACTCAAGCGACACCAACGAGCAGCAGAAACGGCTGAACGATTTCAAGGATATCCTTAAGAGACTCCATATAGCCGCCGACCGCATGCCTATAGACGATAAGACAGCCTTGCAGCGCCGCGTGGCACAACTCACTATGGATTACATCTATCAGGTAATCCGCCAGACTCGCTCACGCAAGCAGTTGGAAAGCGAGATTAAGGAGCTAACCCGCTTGAGCCTGTTCCCCCTGCCCAACCAGGCTTACACCACCAAATACACATGGTTCCGCCGCATGTCGGCCACATCTGTTGGTCGTGCACTGCTAATGGGCATCATCCCACTAACCCGTAAGGAAAGATGAAGATACTCCTGGTAGGCGAATATAGCAATGTTCACGCCACTCTGGCTTTAGGACTGCGAGAGTTGGGGCATCAGGTCACCGTTATTTCCAATGGCGACTTCTTCAAGGATTACCCACGCGACATCGATGTGACCCGCAAGCCCGGCAAGCTCGGAGGCATACGGCTCATGGCAAAGCTATATAGTCTGCTCCCCAAGTTGCGAGGCTACGATGTGGTGCAACTCATCAACCCCATTTTCTTTGAGTTGAAAGCCGAGCGCCTCTTCTGGTTCTACCGCTATCTGCGCAAGCACAACAAGCGCGTGTTCCTAGGTGCCTTCGGTATGGATTACTATTGGACTTACGCTTGTACCTACGAGAAGCCGCTGCGCTATAGCGATTTCAACATTAACGACAAAGTGCGCACCGATGCCGAAGCCACCCACTATCAGAGCGATTGGCTTGGCACGACCAAAGAGAAACTCAACAAAATGATTGCCAACGATTGCGACGGCATCATAGCCGGACTATACGAGTATTGGGCATGCTACCAGCTCGCCTTCCCGCAGAAGACAACGTTCATCCCCTTCCCTATCCGCATGCCTGAGCACAGCACTACAGATAGGGCCGATGCATCAAGAACAATCATCTTCATCGGCATAAACCGCGAGCGTTCTGCCTACAAGGGCACCGACATTATGCTACGTGCTGCTGAGGATGTACAGCAGAAGCATCCTGACAAGATGCAGTTGGTAAAGGTAGAGTCGGTTCCATTTGCCGAATACCAGAAACTGATGGAAGGCAGCGATGCCATACTCGACCAGCTGTATGCCTACACCCCATCGATGAACCCGTTATTGGCCATGTCGAAGGGCATCATCTGCATTGGTGGTGGCGAACCCGAGAACTACGAGATTATAAACGAAACCGAGCTACGTCCGATAATCAACGTAGCGCCAACTTACGATAGTGTTTTCCATGAGTTGGAGCAGCTGGTGCTTCACCCCAATCGTATTCCAGAGCTGAAACGCCAAAGTGTGGAATACGTACGCAAGCACCACGATTACCTAAAGGTAGCCCAGGAATACGTTGATTTTTGGAGTTAAATTTAGGCACGGATTAACGCTGCCTTATAAATAAGAACACGGCCTTCTCAAAAAAGAAAAAGCCGTGTTTTTTTAAATAAAAGCCGTGTTAATCCGTGCCAAATAATTATGCCTCAGCAGGAACCTCCTCAGCTGCGGGTGCCTCTGCAGCAGCCTCCTCTGTAGCAGCCTCAGCAGCCTCAGCCTCAGCCTTAGCAGCAGCCTCAGCAGCCTTCTTGTCAGCTACCTTCTTAGCAATAGCCTCGTTAACAGCCTTCTCTGCCTTCAGAGCGTTAGCAGCAGCTTCCTTCTTAGCCTTAGCCTCAGCCTCAGCGATCTTAGCCAGACCGTTCTGCTTGTCAGCCTTCCATGCGTCGAACTTCTTCTGTGCAGCAGCCTCATCGAAAGCGCCCTTCTTTACGCCACCCTTCAGGTGCTTCATCAGGTAAACGCCCTCACGGCTCAGGATGTTACGTACAGTGTCTGTGGGCTGAGCACCTGTCTCTACCCAGTACAGTGCACGCTCGAAATTCAGGTCTACTGTGGCAGGATTGGTGTTAGGGTTGTAAGTACCAATCTTTTCAGTGAAACGACCATCACGTGGTGCACGAGCGTCGGCGATTACGATGCTGTAGAAAGCATAACCTTTGCGACCACCGCGCTGCAATCTGATTTTTGTTGCCATTTTTTTAATCTTTAATTTTTAATTAATAAATTGAATTTCATGCTCTTATCTCGTAAAAGCGGGTGCAAAATTACAACTTTTCCATCAATCCACAAAATATTTTCTATTTTTTTTGTATTTTTGCATCCAGATATGGCACAATTTACTGATAATGAGCTCTCTATTCTTATTCCTACATACAATTGTGTGTGTGTAGAGTTGGTTCGCCGTCTGCATCAGCAGGCGATGGCAACAGGCATCGATTTCGAGATTATCGTGGCTGATGACGGGTCTGTCGATGTGTCGACCATCCAGGCCAATCGCGCGATAGCCACCCTGCCCCATTGTCAGTTCATCGAGCGCAGTGAGAACTCTGGACGTGCTGCCATACGCAACTTCCTGGCTCAAGAGGCTTCACACGCGTACCTATTATATATAGACAGCGATATGACCGTCGTAAGCGACGACTTCGTCAGCCGCTATCTGGCCTGCCTGCCAGCACAGGTGGTTGATGGCGGAGTGGCCATCATGGCCGATAGCGACGAGCAGAAGCAGCTTTTGCGCTATCGATACGAGAAGGCCGAAGAACCTCACCACACAGCCACCGAGCGACAGAAGACACCCTACCAGCATCTGCACACAGCCAATCTGCTGATAGCCCGCGAGCTGATGCTACAGCATCCGTTCGACGAGCGACTGCGCCATTATGGCTACGAGGATGTGCTACTGGGCAAAACTCTGCAGCGCCAGCGCATACCCATACTGCATATTGACAATCCCCTGGGATTCTGCATCTTCGAGAGCAATGCCGACTTTGTGGCTAAGACCGAGGAGGGCTTGCGCACCCTATACCAGTTCCGCAGCGACTTGCGTGGCTATTCGCGCTTGCTCACGCTGGTATCGGGCATTCATATCCCCGCCATTCTGTGGCTCATGCGCCTCTGGCACCGTATGTTTGGAGCAATAGAAAGGCGGAATCTCTGTGGATCCCGCCCTTATCTCTTGGTTTTCAAACTCTACCGCCTGGGGTATTACCTGAAGCTTACTCGATAACCGAAAAGGTTAATTTCTCGTAACCCTCAAAATCGTCAAACTGAATCTGGAAGTTGGCATACTGGTAATAGTTACCACCTGTATTATGAGTATCCTTCAGTGAATTACTCTTAGCCAGCGCATTCAGAATCTGATTGTAAACCACCTTATCGTTCTTGTCATCTGGAATCTGGATAGCCATAGAGGTAACGATTCCGCCTACAACCTTGTAGGTGTAATCACCAGCAGCATAAAGCTGGAACTCGTCGGTTTCCAGAATTGTCTCAAGTTCACCAACTTTCTCTACGAGCTCGTCGTATGTAAGATTCACGTGAGTAATGGGCACACGATTCTCGTCGAGCTTAATATAAGTGGTATCACACTCACTGGTGACTTGATTCTCTTCTGCGTAGCTAACAATCGGACCCATCATCAGGGCGATCAGCAAAATTGTTACTTTTTCTTTCATCTTCATATCAATCCATCTCATTTTTCCGATGCAAAGGTAATAATTTATAAGATACGCACCAAGCGTTTTTGGCTAAAAATTCATAAAATAACCATCTGAGGTGTACTTTTTGACCGAAATCAAGCCTCAGATGGTTACATTTTGCTATATTTTGTGCTTTTTTATCGCACAAATTATTTTATCGGACGTATTGCGAATGTGAAATCATAGTCCTTATATGGCATCTGATATTCAGCACGAGGCCATGCTCCCCAAGAGTTAACACAACCCAGTCCCATCTGGCGCTGCTGAATGTGAACCTGAGTCAATGGGCGCTCAATCAGGTCGCCAGAGTGGCGTCCGATAACCTTGTCCTTTGTCACACCATCGTCCAAGTCCTCGGTCAGGAAGTTCAGTGCGCTTGCCTCCATGGGGGCGTTGCTGTAGAACTCCAGTCCGTTGCCCTCGGCATTCACCACACGGAACCAGCGGATATCGGTGTGGTTACCCGACTCCTGCGGACGTACGTACGAATAATACTCATCGGCCACTTTGTTCTCATAGAAACCGATGAACTCGCTCGAGTTACGATCGCAGTAGTTCTCAACCGGTCCGCGTCCGTAGTATTTAATCGCATCAAACTCCTTAGGCATCTGCAGCTGCATACCGTAGCGGAACATCGGAGCCACCTTGGCATCCTTGTCGGCCTTCAGCTGCTCACGAACGATGACCTCGCCCTCGGCTGTCAGTGTGTAAGTCATCACCAGTGTAGCTTTTACGCTTGGCATGTCGAAGGTCGATGTAACGGTGTTACCGTCAACCTTGCACTCTTTCAGTTTCATCTGTGGGTTCTTCCACACACCCAGACGGTGCTGCAATCCTGCACCGTAGTCGTTGTCGGTTGGAGCACGCCAGAATTCAGGCACTATCGACTGGTGGTCGCAAAGCATGGGTTTTCCGTCTACATCCAGATAGTCAATCCATCCGCTCCACTTACCGATGGTAAGCGTAGTGCCTGCAGCATCCAGTTTAACGTAGCTCTCAGTTTCCTCAATGTTTAATGTTTCATGTTTAATGTTTAATGTAGGATACTTATAAGGATTCAGCACAAACTGCTGGCGAGCCAGCACCTGTCCCTTCTCGATGAGAGGCTGCGCATCCTTGGCCTTGAACTGGAAGATTACAAACAGCTCCTGGTCGCCGTGGTGCCCCATCATCTTAGTGATGATCTTCTGCATCTCCTCGCATGTCATCACCTTGCGCTGCTGTGGTGCGATACCGCTGATGTCCATCTTGCCACCATGACCGAATGTGATGCCTGCAGGACGATTGCCACCATGATGATGCCCACCAGCAGCTGCACCGCCTACAAACCATTCCAGCTCAAGGTCGTCGAGAGTCTTGAAGAAGTTCTCGTTGTAAATCTCGAACTTACCGTCCTTCAGTCCCTTGTCCTCTACCCATACGTTCTGGTAGTAGTACTGCACCTCGTGTGCATGTGGGTTCAGTCGGCGGTCGGGGGCAATGATACCGTTACAGTTAAAGTTGTGGTCGGTAGCAGGATAGCGTCCGTAGTCGCCACCGTATGTAAAGATCTCCTTACCTGTAATCTTGCTCTTGTCGCGCAATCCCTGGTCAACAAAGTCCCAGATGTAACCACCCTGATATTTGGGGTACTTACGGATGATGTCCCAATACTCTTTGAATCCACCCATTGAGTTACCCATGGCGTGGGCATACTCACACTGTATCAGCGGACGTGGATTGTCGCCCTGGGCATATTTCTCGCAGTCCTCGTAACCCATATACATCGGACAGAAAATATCGGTCTTGCCGTCGTGGCGTGCTTGCTCAAACTGGCATGGACGGGTGTTGTCGTAAGCCTTCACCCAGTCGTATGCCTTCTCAAAGTTTGGTCCGTATCCGGCCTCGTTACCCAGGCTCCACACGATGATTGACGGGTGGTTCTTATAGGTCATCATGTTACCCTCCTGACGCTCAAGGTGAGCCTTGGCAAATGCAGGATTCTTGGCCAGCGTGTGCTCGCGATAGCCCATACCGTGACTCTCCAGATTGCTCTCGGCAGTAAGATAGATTCCGTACTCATCGCAGAGGTCATACCAGCGTGGATCGTCGGGATAGTGGCAGGTACGTACTGCGTTAATGTTCAGCTGCTTCATAATCTTGATATCCTGAATCATGCGGTCTACACTCACGATGTAGCCACCATCAGGATCCAGCTCGTGGCGGTCGGCACCCTTAATCAGTATTGGCTGTCCGTTCACCAGCAGCTGTCCGCCCTTAATCTCAATGTTGCGGAAGCCCACCTTCTGCTTAATCACCTCGGTGGTCTCAGCGCCTTTCTTAACGGCAATCTCGAGGGTGTACAGATAAGGAGTCTCGGCTGTCCAAGGCTTGGCATTAGGTACATTAAACATTAAAGATGAAACATTAAATTTCAGACCTTCGGCCACTGCATTTCCCGCAGCATCGTATAGGCTTGCTTCAAGGTTAGCCTTACCAGCCAGTTTCACATCTACGTTCAGCACACCGTTGCCCTCCACGTAGTCCTGCTTCACAAACACATCCTGAATGTGAACCTTTGGTGTGGCATACAGATACACCTCGCGGGCGATACCTGTAAAGCGCCAGAAGTCCTGATCCTCCAGATAGCTACCATCACACCAGCGCATAATCTGCATGGCTATCAGGTTCTTTCCGGGCTTCAGATATTTGGTGATATTGAATTCAGCAGCCACCTTCGAGTCCTCGCTGTAGCCCACGTACTTTCCGTTCACCCACACGCTCAGGTTGCTGGTTGCACTACCCACGTAGAAGTATACCTCCTGCCCTTTCCAGCTTGCGGGCAGATCGAATGTACGGCGATATGAGCCAGTGTAGTTGTTGGTCTCGCCGATGTATGGCGGGTCGTTCTTGAAGGTGGTACACCACGCGTAACCCATGTTCTTATATATCTTGTCGCCATAGCCCTCCATTTCAAACAGTCCGGGCACGGGGAAGTCGGCCCACTTCGAGTCGTCGTACTTCAGGGCATAGAATCCCTGAGGCGCATCCTGATGGTTTCTCACGAAGTTGAACTTCCATTTGCCCTCCATCGAGAGGTATCGGTCCGACTGCTTTTTGTCGCCCTTGGCTTTCTCGGCATTCTCGAATCCGAAGAAGTGAGCATGTCTTGCCAAACGATTCTGCTGGTTCACGCCAGCGTCTCTCCACACAGGTGTTTTCTGGGCACTCGCCATAGTGAATGCTCCGCACACCACACATAACAATAGTTTCCTTATCATACGTTAGTTTTGAATTAATTGATTTAAATTTCGTGCAAAGATAACACTTTTTTTTAATTATCAATTATCAATTGTCAATTTTCAATTATTATTTTGTACCTTTGTGGCCAAATTATAAACATTACAATGAAAAAATACCTATCTATAGCATCATGGCTGGCAGGCCCGTTGGTACTTGTCATAGCCCTGATATGGTTCGAGAGCGACCTGCTTTGGAAGATCCAGCAGTTCAATCTCTTCCTCTCTACCCCGCTGTTTTTCAAGCAGATGATGGTTACCTCAGGAGGCTTCCTCACTTACGTAGCCAGCTACTTCACGCAGTATTTCTATTACCCCTGGCTCGGGGCCCTCATCTTCGGCCTCTGGGTAGCGCTGCTCATGTGGCTCACCAAGCGCACATTCCGCATTCAGGATAAGTACAATGCCCTGATGTTCATACCCGCAGTCCTTGTGGTGGTGGCTAATATGGACCTTGGCTACTGGCACTATATGCTCAAGCTTCGCGGCTATTTCTACGCACCCGTCATCAGCACCTCGGCCGTACTGGCCCTGTTGTGGCTGTTCCGCGTGCTGCCTCAGCGTTTCCACCTGCCCTATGTGGTTGTCACCGCTGCTGTGGGCTATCCGCTGCTTGGTGCCTACGGTCTTGCAGCAGTACTGCTCATGGCTCTGTGGTCGTGGCGCCTTCAGGGCAGCCGCACCTCAAGCGCTGTTCTCTCGGCCGTAGCCCTGCTCTGCATCGCAGCCATACCGCTTCTGTTCTACCGCTATGTGTATTACCAGACGGCACTTGCCGATGCATGGACCACAGCCCTGCCTGTGTTCATTCTCCGCGAGCCGTTTCCCCTCTATTACATCCCCTACGGCTTGCTGCTGCTTTTCCTCGTAGCCATGGTGCTCTGCTGGGGCATCTCGCTGCCCGAGCGCCATCACGGCAAGCTTCGCCTTGCGCTCAACACCCTTGCAGGCTTTGGCATCTGCCTCACCGTCAACTTCTGGTATAGCGACGCCAACTTCCACCACGAGCTGCGCATGCAGCACTGCATCGAGCGCCTCGACTGGGTGGGTGTCATCAAGGAGGGCACACGCCAGCAAACTGAGCCCACGCGCTCCATCGTCATCATGCACAACCTCGCCCTGAGCCGCCTTGGCCGTCAGGTCGAAGATATGTATAACTTCCCCAAGGGCTCGGCTCCATATGCCACACCGCTGCCCATCTATACATATCATATATTAGGCCGACTGATGTACTACAACTTCGGTTTGCCAAACGAGTGCCACCGCATCTGTATGGAGGATGGCGTGGAGTATGGTTGGCGCCCCGAGCTGTTGCAGTATATGGCCCGCTGCGCCCTGCTCAACGGCGAGTATAATGCCGCCCGCAAGTTCCTCAATCAGTTGCGCGCCACCACTTTCTTCGGCGGTTGGGCCAACCACTTCCAGAATCTTATCGACCACCCCGACCTTATAGCCAAGGTGCCCGAGACTGCGCCCATCACCCACATGATGCAGTACGACAACCGCCTGGGCAGCGATCAGGGCTATGTCGAGAAGTTCATTATGAATCTGCTGGCAGAGATTGACTCCGATGATCCTTACTTCCAGGAGAACGCCCTGCTTGCCGCCATGTGGACCCGCGACCCCAACCTCTTCTGGCCACGTTTCGCCCAGTACGGTCGCCTGCATCCTCACGATAAGATACCGCGCATCATCCAGGAAGCCGCCTATCTCTTTGCCAACATGCAGCATCTGGCCGCTGTCAACACCGTTCCTTTCCGTTCCGATGTCAAGGCCACCTATCAGCAGTTCATGCTCCAGCTGCAGCAGATGGACGGTCAGCCCATCGAGAGGGTTCGTGCCGCTCTCTACCCCATGTTCGGCCACACCTATTTCTACGAGTATTATTTCCTTAAAGATATCACCTATTTCTGATTCATCATGTCTATACGTAACATATCATTCTCTCTGCTCCTCGCGTTGCTGCTTGCCGCCTGCGGCAGTGGCGTTCCCACCGAGTATAACAAGAGCCAGCAGCTGCCCGCCATCTATCCTGACTACTGCGGCGTAACCGTACCACAGAACATCGCCCCGCTCAATTTCCTTTGCGATGGCGATGCCGCCAAGCCCATGGTGGCCCGCTTCACCACCTCTAATCAGCAGATAGTGTGCAGCGGCAATAAGATAGAGATTGACGCCGACGATTGGCGCGCACTTGTGGCCGATGCCGTGGGCAAGGCCATCAAGGTAGAGGTGTTCATCAAGACCGATGGCCAGTGGACACTCTACAAGCCCTTCAACATCTACGTCTCGGCCGATTCTATCGACCCCTATATCTCCTACCGTCTCATCTCACCCTCGTATGTATCTTACGAAGAGCTCACCATATCGCAGCGCTGCCTCGAGAATTTCTCCGAGAGTGTCATCTACGATAACATGCTCTGCAGCACCGAGCTCTCAGGCCAGTGCATCAACTGCCACAGCTACCAGCAGTACAATCCCCAGCGCATGCAGTTCCACGCCCGCCAGAACCTTGGCGGCACCGTTGTGGCCTACGATGGCAAGCTGCGCAAAATCAACATGAAGCACGACTCGCTTCTCTCTGCCGGCGTCTATCCCGCATGGCACCCCACGCTGCCACTCATCGTCTACTCCACCAACTCCACCCACCAGACGTTCCACACCACCGATCCTAATAAGATCGAGGTTTTCGATAGCGCCAGCGACCTCATCGCCTACGATGTAGAGCACAACCGCGTGGTTAACATCGAGAACGACTCTACCGAGTTCGAAGTGTTCCCCGCATGGAGCCCCGATGGCACCCAGCTGTACTACTGCAGCGCCCACTTCGAGTTCCCCGACTCTATCCAGGATAAAGGCCTCGAGGTCATCACCCGTTCATACTCCATCAAGTATAACATCTACCGCAAGCGCTTCAACCCGCAGACCGGTGAGTTCTCACCCCGCGAGCTTGTTTTCGATGCCGCCGCCATGGATAAGAGCGCCACACTGCCGCGCATCTCGCCCGATGGCCGTTTCCTTATGTTCACCCTTGCCGAGTATGGCGTGTTCCACATCTGGCATCGCGATGCCGACCTCTGGATGCTCGACCTCCGCAGCATGCATGCAGCACCCGCCAAGACACTTAACTCGCCCGATACCGAGAGCTATCACTCTTGGAGCAGCAACGGCCGCTGGGTAGTGTTCAGCTCGCGCCGCTACGACGGCAACTACACCCGCCCCTTCATTGCCCACGTCGACAGTAAGGGCCGCCAGAGCAAGCCTTTCGAGCTGCCCTGTAGCGACCCCGACTATCATCGTCAGCTGATGAAGTGCTATAACGTTCCCGAGTTTATGTCGGGCCCTGTAACCATCACCCCTCAGCAGTTCGCAGACATCCTAAAGACCGCTGGCGAAACCGTGAGCTACGGGAAGTAAGAGATTAAGCATTAATAAACGCCACCTTGCGCCGATTCTGTTGGAGATGCTCCTGAATTCTAAGCGTGTGAAGATTGACGGTCTGAGAATCTTCTACACCACTCTCGAGAACGAGAAAGGTGGAGCAGACAAAAAGGAAGACTTCAGCCCAACCAAGAACCTGAAGGCATTGCACATCCGATTCTTGCCCGATCAGGAGGCTGAGACAAACATCAGCTCGCGCGAGTTCATCAAGAAGGCAGAGTTCGTAAACGCGGAGGCATTGGCAGGACAGCTGCTGGAGAGTGGCTCAGGAGACAGCCCAAGCGGCAACGGCGGCGGCAATAGCGGCAACCAGGGCGGCGGCGGTAACACCCAGCCATCAGGAGACGTCCCTGGCGAGGGAGATTAAACAAGCGTTTGGGGCTTATGCCCCACCCGCTTTACATGAAACATTCTTGGCGGAGCCAAGCGGCAAAGCCGAGCGAACCATTAAAAATCTATTATCATGACTAAAAAGGAAACCATTAAGTTTATCGTTCAGATTATAGCATCTGTAGCGACAGCAATCGTAACAGCGCTTGGTGCCACATCATGTATGGGCATGTAACCAAGCCTAAGACCTGCACTTGAGGGGTCTTGGACAAGCCAAGCGGCAAAGCCGAGCGGCGCCCCTCATACTGCAGTAGGCAAAGAAAAAGACCTGTCATTGTGGCAGGTCTTTTTTTATATACTAATTTTTTTCTTCATTTCGAAGGTGGATGGACAAAGAAATTGAGAATTTTGTTAGTAACTTTTGAAAATTTTGTTTATCTTTGCCAGCAGATTACTGATAATTAAAAATGAAAAATATGGTAGAACTTAAAAACGATGTGCTGACAATTAAGGTGGCAGAAATGGGGGCTGAGCTCCAGAGCGTGAAGGACAACAGCGGAAGAGAGTATATGTGGCAGGCGGGCGAGAAATGGCCCAGACACTCGCCAATTCTCTTCCCGATAGTGTGCAGCGTGAACAACGATACTTATACGGTTGATGGAAAGGAGTATCACTTGCCACGACATGGTTTTGCACGCGACACTATGTTTACCCTTGTACGAGAAACACCAGAGAAGGTGACAATGGCGCTACACGACAGCGAGGAGACGCTGAAGGTGTATCCATACAAGTTTAACCTGGCTGTAACCTACCGACTGGAGGGAAACAAAATACACGTGATTTGGCACGTGGAGAATACCGACAACAAGGAGATACACTTCCAGATAGGCGGACACCCTGCATTTAACATGCCAAGCGGAAAGCTGGACGGCATAATAAAGCTGGACAACGAGGAGCCTATGGACGCGCTGAAGAGCTACATTGACGGTAGCCACGAGATGGTGGAGATTCCGCTTGAGGCTGACATGGGAATAATGGAGGTATCGAACAACTTGTTCCGTGCTGACTCGGTGAAGATACATAAGTGCCAGACTCACCGCGCCATGCTGATGGATACTGATGGGGAGCCTGCAGTGACAGTGGA
>DEHD01000022.1:3560-56765 GCA_002351725.1 Prevotella sp. UBA2809 | reverse complement strand
ACCCTGAGCGGTATCGTACTTCAACAGGTGAGCGAGCATCTTAGGACTTGTCAAGTCGTTGATAGCTACTACTTCATAACCTTCAGCCTCGAACATCTGACGGAATGCGAGACGACCAATACGGCCAAAACCGTTAATTGCTACTTTTGTCATTTTTCTTAATTATTTAAATGGGTTATACCTATAATTACTAACTATTTCTACTTAAAAAAATCATTTTTTTCTGATTTCGCATGCAAAGATACAAAATATTTCCTATATTTGCACCATAATTCAATAAAAAATAAAGTGAAAAGTGAAAAGCGAAAAGTGAAAAGTGTATAAATCGGCGGCAAAAAACCAACGATTGCAAAATACACATTACAATTCGTGAGTAGTTCAGAGTTCATAATTAAACATTAAATATTAAACATTAAAATTTAAAGCTTATGGGATTTATTAAAGAATTCAAAGAGTTTGCCATGAAGGGCAACGTGATGGACATGGCTGTCGGTGTTATCATCGGCGGTGCGTTTGGTAAGATCGTAACATCACTGGTTGGCGACGTGCTGATGCCTGTAATCAGTCTTGCCACTGGAGGTATCGACTTTACAAATCTGTTTATAAACCTAAGCGACGACGTAAAGTATAAGACTTTGGCCGAGGCTCAGGAGGCTGGTGCATCAGTGTTTGCCTACGGACAATTCCTTCAGAACATCCTCGACTTCGTGATTATCGCATTCTGTATCTTCATGATGCTCAAGGGTATCAACAAACTGAACCGCAAGAAGGAAGAGCCTGCTCCAGAACCTGAGGCTCCAAAGGGTCCTACACAGGAAGAGCTGCTCGCAGAAATCCGCGATTTACTGAAGAATAAGTAAAATAACAAGTAAACAAAAAAGCCTCGCCAATTGGCGAGGTTTTTTATTTTATTCCCACTCGATTGTTGCGGGTGGCTTTGAAGAGATATCATAACATACGCGATTAACACCACGCACCTTATTAATAATCTCGTTACTTACCTTAGCCATAAACTCGTAAGGCAGATGAGCCCAGTCGGCAGTCATAGCATCAGTGCTGGTTACGGCACGCAGAGCTACGGGATGCTCGTAGGTACGTTCATCACCCATAACACCTACTGAACGAACAGTTGACAGAAGGATAGCTCCAGCCTGCCAAATCTGATCGTAGAGCGAAACCTCGATCTCGCCATCCTGCATCTGAGCAGGAACACCAGCAGCAAGCACCTTACGAGCCTCCTCGCCAGAGAGTTTAACCTTATAATCGCGGAGTCCACGAATGTAGATATCGTCAGCATTCTGCAGAATCTCAACCTTCTCACGGGTGATATCGCCAAGGATACGTACGGCGAGACCAGGACCAGGGAATGGGTGACGAGTGATAAGATGCTCAGGCATACCCATCTGGCGACCTACGCGACGAACCTCATCCTTGAACAACCACTTGAGTGGCTCACAGAGCTGCAGGTGCATCTCCTTAGGCAGACCACCTACGTTGTGGTGGCTCTTGATAACCTTACCTGTAATATTGAGACTCTCGATACGGTCTGGATAGATTGTGCCCTGAGCCAACCACTTTGCATCGGTAATTTTCTTTGCCTCAGCATTGAACACCTCTACAAAGTCGCGACCAATAATTTTACGCTTCTGCTCAGGATCAGTAACTCCTGCCAAATCGCTGAAGAACTTCTCGCTTGCATCAACACCTATTACATTGAGGCCCAGAACCTTGTAATCATCCATCACCTGAGTAAACTCGTTCTTGCGGAGCATACCGTGATCTACGAAGATACAGGTAAGATTCTTGCCAATGGCCTTGTTGAGCAGCACTGCGGCAACAGAAGAATCGACACCACCACTAAGACCAAGAATAACACGATCGTTACCTAACTGAGCCTTGAGCTCGGCTACGGTTGAATCAACAAACGATGCTGCACTCCACTCCTGACGAGAGCCACAGATATCTACTACGAAGTTCTTAAGCAGCTGTGTACCCTGAAGGCTGTGGAACACCTCTGGGTGGAACTGTACGGCCCAAACAGGCTGAGTGGTAGAAGCGAAAGCGGCATTAGTAACATCCTTAGTGCTACCGATAACCTTGAAATCGCTTGGGATGGCGGTTATGGTATCACCATGCGACATCCACACCTGAGAGTGCTGATCGAAACCCTTGAAGAGTGGATTTGTGGTGTCCACTGTCTGGAGGTTGGCACGACCATACTCGCGGCTGTCGGCCTTTTCGACCTTACCACCAAGTGTGTGCGAGATGAACTGAGCGCCATAGCAAATACCCAACACTGGCAGACGGCCAACAAACTGGCTAAGGTCAACCTTAAACGCCTCAGGATCGTGAACCGAGTAGGGTGAGCCACTCAGGATT
Organism: Prevotella sp. UBA2809; assembly: GCA_002351725.1. Lineage (GTDB taxonomy): Bacteria > Bacteroidota > Bacteroidia > Bacteroidales > Bacteroidaceae > Prevotella. The sequence continues at coordinate 54,386 of DEHD01000022.1, read as the reverse complement.
ACACCAATAACCGAAGGATCGTCCTTTGGGAATTTGTTGTAAGGCAGAATCTCGCAGAAGGTGTCAAGTTCGCGAACGCGACGACCAATAAGCTGGGTTGTCTGCGAACCGAAATCCAAAATAATAATCTTCTGTGTCATACTTATTTATTTGAGAATTTAGAATTCAAAACTTAGAGGGAGATAAACTCCTCAGCTTTGTCGAGGGTGTCTAGTTTGCCTACGTCGAGAAGACGGAGGTTCTTGGCCTCGTAGCCTCGTATCAGGTTATCCCCACAAGCCTTCAGATAGAAGTCCATAATGGGGAATCGCTCTGGCCAATCTTCAAACAACGGATACAAGCTAGGATGCATCACGTGTATGCCAGAAAAAGCGAGCTTCCTGAGATGGCTTATGTCTGATGGATGATGGATGATAGGGCCTTTTACCTCGCCTGTTTCGATGTTGGTCCAACCTTGAAGGCGCAGGTCATAGTCGAAAAGCAGATAACGCTTGGTTTGGCGCTGACTTACTACAAGTAGTGGAGCATCTGTTGGGAGAGATGTAAGGTCGAGATTGCTCAGAATATCGACATTATGAATAAGTATAGGCTCTGTGGGGTCGAAAAGCGGAAGTGCCTTTTTTATACCTCCACCTGTTTCGAGTAGCATTTCGCTCTCATCGCTTATACGAATATCGAGACCAAAGTTATCGTTGGCCTTAAGATAGTCTACAATCTGACCTGCAAAGTGGTGAACATTTACCACAATGCGCTCATATCCAGCATGTTTAAGTTTCTGTATCACGTGCCAAAGCAGCGGCTGCCCCCCTACCCTCACCAGAGCCTTTGGCATGGTGTCGGTTAGCGGCTTGAGACGAGTGCCAAGCCCTGCTGCAAATATCATCGCCTGCTTCATTTCTGCGCACATGATCTATTTGGGCTGCAAAGTTACACAAAATTTCGGAGATAAAAGAAAATTGCCCCAAAAAATTTGGAGCAATCTCTTATTAGAATCTGCGTGGGCCACCAAAGCCACCACCACGTGGGCCTCCACCCATCGGGCCTCCGAAGCCACCACGACCGCCACGGCCACCGCGACCACCAGGGCCGCCACCAAATCCGCCCTGACGACCAGCCTTACCTCCAAAGAGGTTCAGACGATAGATGACGTGAACCATACCATAGCTAGTAATAGCGTTGTACTCGGTATCGGTACGCATTGAAGCGGTGATAGAACGCGACAGGTTAGACTGCTGGTGCAGGATGTCGTACAGCTGCAGAGAAACGGTAAGGGCATTACCCTTAAGGAAGCTCTGTGAAAGCTGGGCATTCCAGATGAGCTCGTTGGTGTTCATCGAGTTATCGTTATAACCACGACGACTCTGCATATTCATATTAGTAGTGAGTGATGTTCCCCAAGGTGCAGTAAGACCAAGCATACCTCCGTATGTAAACATCCATGTGTCGAGGTTATTGTTCTTCTGCAGTTCGCTGCGGCTGTGGTTGTAGTTAACCATACCACTGAGTTCGAACTCCAACCAATCGTTACGATAGCTGGCTGCAAGGCGCTCCATGATACCTGTAGTGGTAGTAACCGACTTCTGAGAATCAGAGTTCAAATCAACACTTACATAACCCACATTGTGAGCGTAGTTAAGATTGGTAAAGGTGTTGACATTGAAGTAAGCAGCTGAATCGAGAGCGGTGTTGAACATGAATCCTACCATACCGTTCCAGTTGCCGTTGATGTTCTCGGGCTGGGTGATACGGCCACCTGTAGCTGGATTGTAGGTACTCTTGTTTGAGATAGAGTTGCTGGTCATCGAGAAGTTTACAAACGTCATGATGGCGCGCTGGTATCTCTGGATATAGTCGTTATAGTTCAGACGGAAGTTCTGAGTGAACGAAGGCTTCAGACCAGGGTTACCTTTCTGGATGTTCAGGGGGTCGGTATTATCAGTAATATCAAGCAGGTCGCTCATTGAAGGCTGGCTTGTGTTAGCACGATAAGTGAATCGCAGCTGACTCTGCTGGTTACGCTTCCAACGGAAGTCCATGGTAGGCGCAAAGTTGGTGACGGTGCGAACGGTATCGGCATGAACACCCTTGTAGTCCTGAACGAAGTGCGACTTCTGTGGAACCATCTTCACACCAACGTTGAAGGTATAGGCATTGCGAACTATGCGAAGCATAACCTCAGCGGTGTGGATGTAGTTCTGATACTCTGAGTAGCGGCTCTGGTCAATATCCTTATAAGGCTCGATAGTCTTAACGCCGAACTGCTCGAGATAGCTATCCCACGAGCGGAAGCCTCCTTCCCAGATACCTGGGATGATAGGCAGTTTGCTGAAGTCGTAAGTGCCACGATCGCTCTTCTGATAACGATACTGATACTGGTAGCTGAACTGCAAGTAGGTGCGAGGCAGGATTGGCTCGCTATAAGTGATGCGTGCGCTATAGTTCCAGTTCTTAGTTGGGGTGATAGAATAGCGGTTGATGGTATCTACATTAGTAATGATACCTTTAGTATAGTAATCAATCCAGCTGTTAGAGATTGACTTGCTATCGCCATCGCTCCATCCGGCATTCAACTGGAGGGTAATGTTACGACCCGTGTTGCTGAGACGACGGTTGAACTGCAACATACCGTTGATGTTCTTAGAATCGCTATACGATACATTAGTCTGGTCGCGCTTGTTCTGGGTGTAATCCTTCAAGCCATCCAAGGTATAGAGATCTACCGTCTTTACGTACTTATAAGGATCGTCGGTAAACGAAGCCTCAAGGCTGTTGTTATCGCCATCGTTTGAGTTGTAACGGAACGATGGGCGGAACATGATGTTTGTCATTGAATCGGGGGTCCACTCTAAACGCATCTGGGCGTTCCAGGCATTGGTGCGAGAGAAGTTCTGCGACAAGCTATTGCTGAACTGCGACTGAGTCTCGCTATAGATAATCTGGCGCGAAACCTTTGAGAAAGCGTCTACATCGCTATGATTCCAACGCACGCTACCATCGAGCTTGAGCTTGGTGCCCTCGTAGTTAAGGTTCACACCTGTCATCTTGGTAGCTGTGAGGCCTTGGCGTCCACCGCCCCAACGGCCTCCACCGCCACCACCTGGGAATCCCATATCATTTGTATTGTTCGCGTTGGTCATCAGGAAAACCTTGGTGGCATTATTCATGATACCACCGAAAGCACGGCCCGAATAGCGGTTCTTGGTACCCATGGCGAGATCGACATTGGCCATGATACCCTTGTTCATACCCTGCTTGATACCGAAGTCGAGCACGGTTTCTTCCTCACCATCCTCGATACCAGAAACACGAGCAAGGTCGCTCTGGCGATCGTAAGCCTTGATGCGGTCAATGATGTTTGTAGGCAGATTCTTGATGGCGGTCTTGGTGTCACCTGTCATGAACTCCTTACCATCTACCAGAATCTTCTTAACCTCTTTACCATTAATTTTGATAGTACCGTCGTCGCTAACCTCAGCACCTGGCAGACGCTTAACCAGCTCCTCAACAACCGAGCCCTCTGGTGTACGGAATGCAGCTGCATTATATACAAAGGTGTCGGCCTTAAGTGTTACCTTTGATGCGCGAGCAGTAACAGTGGCGCCTTTAAGCATTATGGCATCAGGTGAGAGCGAGATTGTCCCTGCATTATAGTCCTTACCCTCCTTGATGGTGAACTTCTTAGTGTAGGTCTTAAAACCCACATAAGTAATCTTAAGTGTATAAGTTCCATCGCTTGGAGCCTTAACACGGAATGCACCATCTGTGTTAGTTACGCCGTTAGACACAACCTTATCGCCCGAAAGAATAGAAGCGGTGGCCTGAATAACAGCGTCTTGAGTATCCTGCTCAATCACTTTACCTGAAACCACGCGTTGCGCATGTACTGAAAGAACCGTTAACATCACGGTTGTCATCAAAACTAATAGTCTTCTCATATTACCTTTTTCTACTTTTAACTGATTGTTTGACGCACACAGAAAAAAAAAGTTTAATGCAAACACTAATTTTTTATTTAAAATGTTAGGTTTTAAAAAAATTGTGTTATCTTTGCACGCAGATTTAAAAAATTGAAATTAGGCAACCTAAGGTAATGAGCCCACAAAAAGTAATCATATCCGAACAGTTGAATAAAACACTCGAAGAGGCAATCTCTGAGTGCGAGCACGATATTACTTTCGTGCTGGCCGATGAGACTACTGCCAAGTGTTGTATCCCTGTGGTAGAGGGCTTTGATTGCCTTAAGGGTTCCAAGCAGATTGTTATTGAAGCCACAGATGCACATAAAAACATCGCTTCGCTGATGACCGTTTGGAAGCATCTGAGCGAAGGTGGAGCCACACGTCACACCTTATTAATAAATATAGGTGGCGGAATGGTTACCGATCTTGGAGGCTTTGCCGCTTCAACATTTAAACGTGGAATAAATTACATCAACATACCCACCACCCTGCTTTCGATGGTTGATGCATCTGTAGGCGGAAAAACAGGTATAAACTTCCTTGGACTGAAAAACGAGATTGGTGTGTTCAACAATGCCAAGAGCGTTATCCTAGATACAGAGTTCCTGAAGACTCTCGATGTAGAAAACATGCTGAGTGGTTATGCTGAGATGCTGAAGCACGGACTCATAAACAATGAAAAGATGCTTGGCGAGTTGCTGACATTCGACATTGAGAAGCCCGACTTGGTAGAGTTGAAGCGCATGGTGGCTGAATCGGTGGCTGTAAAGCAGCGCATCGTAACAGAGGATCCTACAGAAAAGGGCATCCGCAAGGCATTGAACCTTGGACATACTGCTGGACATGCGTTCGAGTCGTTTGCTCTGAAGCACAAGCCCGTTCTTCATGGTTATGCTGTGGCTTGGGGATTGGTGGTTGAGCTATATCTGAGTGCCATCAAGACCGGATTCCCAAGCGAGAAGATGCATCAGACTGCGAGATTCATTCTCGACCATTATGGAAAGATGGATATTACATGCGATGACTACCCAACTCTGCTTGAGTTTATGACTCACGACAAGAAGAATGTTGCTGGTATCATCAACTTTACTCTTCTGGGAGGTGTGGGTGATATTCTTATCAACCAGACAGCCACAAAGGATGAAATTTTCGAGGCACTTGACTTTTATAGAGAAAGTTAGGCGCCAGACCTAAATACGATTAACCAATCAACTTAATAGACCTAATCATATTACTAACTAATCGAGGTAGGGCTGCTCGCGAGAGTGGTCCTATCTTACTTTTCAGCCAGCAGCTCCGCTTTCTTACGAGCAGGCTTGCCTGTTTCTGTTAGTGGTATTTGGTCTACATGGATGTAGGCTTTGGGTATATGGTATTTAGGAAGTTCTTTTTCGCAAATCTGTTTTGCTTCATCAGTTGAGCCTTCAGTCAGAAGCACAACCACCTCACCAAATTTCTCGTCTTTTCGCTTACTTATTATATAAGGTACGCGCACGTAAGGTTTCAGCTCGCGCTCAATCTCCTCTATCTGCAATTTTATTCCTCCAGAACATATCACATTATCCTTACGACCAAGGATACGGAAGCGATTGTTCTTAATCTCAACTATGTCGTTAGTTACGAGTGTCTCTGCACAAACCTCTGGGGCATTTATTACCAAACTGCCATCCTGGTTCTGCGATATTTCTACAGAGGGAAATGGTGTGTACCAATCGGATGCATCTGGACCACTGATACGACGTAGTGCTATATGCGATAGGGTCTCAGTCATGCCATATGTGCTCCACACAGCATTGGGAAAGTTCCTTAGCTCACGCTCCATAGCCTCGTCTATCGCCCCTCCACCAATAATCAGGTGGCGAATAGCCATCAACCTCTCTTTCTCCTCAGGCACCTGAAGCGAGTTATAAACCTGCATTGGCACCATCGCAGCAAAAGAAAATTCTAAATTTTCTCTTGCTGCAAGGGGGTGGCCGCTTGGCTCAACACTTATCAAATTCAGTCCACGCTCTATCGAGCGTACCACCATCATCTTGCCAGCGATATAGTCGGTCGACATACATAGCAGTGCTGTATCACCCTTCTTCAGCCCAAGGAAATCACAAGTTATTCGCGCAGAATTCAGCATCCTGCGTTTCTCAACCATCATACGTTTAGGCTCACCAGTACTGCCACTGGTCTTTACCTCAACAAACTCCGATGGGTTATTCCACTCCTCTAAAAACTTTTCAAGAGACATAGTACAACTTATCGCCTCGTATCTCGAGCGGCATGGGGATATTATCTGTAAAGAGCTGTCCTGTGCCAAGGCCTTGTGGCATGGTGATGTTATCGCCATACACACTCGAAGTGAACTGGGCAATGGCATTTAGCCCTATGTTACTCTCAAGTGCTGATGTAATCCATGAGCCGATGCCCATATCCTTGGCGATGCTTATCCACTCACGACATCCCATCATTCCACCATGCAGCGATGGTTTCAGAATGATGTATCGTGGTTTGATAACGTTCAGCATATGGCGCTTGGTCTCAGGATCGTTAACACCTATCAGCTCCTCATCGAGTGCGATAGGGAGTGGCGACTCTCTGCAGAGTTCAGCCATATACGCCCACTGACCTTGCTTAATGGGTTGCTCAATAGAATGGATGGCGTATTGCGAAAGCAACTCGAGTTTATAAAGCGCCTCCTCGTACTTAAAACCTCCATTGGCATCAACACGCAACTCAACCTCATGGAATGAGAATCGCTCACGTATTCGCTTAACCAAATCAAGTTCCTTATCAAAGTCGATGGCGCCAATCTTAAGTTTCACGCATCTGAAACCTTTTTCAAGTTTCTCCTCCAATCGCGCAAGCATCTCCTCATAATTGCCCATCCACACCAGTCCGTTGATGGGAATACCTTGTTCGCCACGAGAGAAAGCTGTGTCGAACAAGAGGTGAGGACGAGTGGCCTGCAGCGAGAGTACTGCTGTTTCGAGGCCAAAGAGCATAGATGGATAATCGCGAAGGAAATCGTAATCTATCTCGCCCTTTTTGCAATAATCCTCGCACACCTTATTTAATATAGACGCATATTGCTCATCGCTCATTGCATCGCAACTCAAATCAGGCAAAGGAGCACACTCCCCCACTCCTTGACGCTCACCATCGTGCAGATGAATAAGCCATATCTTGCGAGTCAAATAAACCCCGCGAGATGTACCCGCGGGTTGTTTAAAATGGAGCAAACGCTCTTCTATTTCATATTGCATAAATCAAATCTGTAAAATTCGTAAAATCCGTAGGCCAAAAGATTATGGCAGCTTTGGATATTTCTTGAAATCGGGCTTGCGCTTTTCCAGGAAAGCCTTGCCACCCTCTTGGGCCTCATCAAGGAAGTAATATAGCATGGTGCAATCGCCTGCAAGCTCCTGAATACCAGCCTGACCATCGAGCTCGGCATTAAGTCCAGCCTTGATCATACGGAGTGCAAGTGGCGAGCGTTCCATCATTGTCTCAGCCCACTCCACACACTCATCCTCAAGACGCTCGATAGGCACAACCTTGTTTACCATGCCCATCTCCTCGGCCTCCTTGGCTGAGTACTGACGACAAAGGAACCATATCTCGCGAGCCTTCTTCTGACCAACGATTCTTGCCAGATATGATGAGCCGAAACCAGCATCGAAGCTACCCACCTTAGGACCAGTCTGACCAAAGATTGCATTCTCTGATGCGATGGTAAGGTCGCACACAAGGTGTAGCACATGTCCACCACCTATGGCGTAACCATTCACCATGGCAATAACAGGCTTTGGCAAGCGGCGAATCTGCATCTGCACATCGAGCACACTAAGACGTGGTACTCCCTCTTCGTCAACATATCCACCACGTCCCTTCACATGCATATCGCCACCAGAGCAGAAGGCATGCTTCACATCAGCCAAGGTCTTACCCTCTGGCACTTCACTCATGGCACCTGTAAGCAGCACCACACTTATCTCCTGCATCTCGCGACACATTGAGAATGCCTGACTCAGCTCCCAAGTAGTCTTGGGAGTAAAGGCATTACGATATTGCGGACGGTTAATGGTTATCTTGGCTATACCATTATATTCTTCGAAAATAATCTCCTTGAAATCCTTAATCTTTCTCCACTCTCTATTCATATATTCAATTTCTGATAATATTCTTTCACTATTCTTACATCGCTCTCGGCATCGGTAAGCACCTCAAGCAGTATTGGCCTGTCGCTCTCAGCATTAATAAGTGTGTCGAGACCTTGTTCAAGTTCCTCTGTATTCGTGGCCTTCAGATACTGAACGTTGTTCTGCATGCAGATACCCTCGGCAGTAGCTGTGTGTGCACCTGATACGAACTTGTCGCGCGAGTCACTCTGCTCCAAGCCCTTAAGCATGCTGAAGATAGTTCCACGCTGGTTGTTAAGCAGCAACACGCGCAGGTTGCCCTTGAGATTCATGTTCCAGAGTGCATTCTGATCGTAGAAGAAACTCAGGTCGCCCAAGGCACAGAACACCTTCTGATCTGTTACCACTGAGCCACCAGCAGCTGTCGACAGAGTTCCCTCGATGCCATTAACACCACGATTGCAGTAAACGAAGTGGCGTGCATAGAAGCTGGCCAGACGTATAGAACTGCTATTACCATAATGCACATAGTAGTTAAAAGCCGTACCTATCTTCTCCTCAAACATCTTTACTGCAGCCATCTGCGAGTATTCAGGCTTATAGGTAAATGCCATGTGGGCCGTCTTGCGCAGAGCCATATCCCAGCGGGCCTTATATCTGGATGTTGAGCTGATGGATTTTGTCTTTATCGACTCAACCAGGTCTTCGATTACATCAGCAGGACGACCTTCGATGACACCATACAGATTCATAGTTGTATCCTGCACTCTTCCGTCTTCAGTAACAGCCCATATCTTGGTGTTCTTCAGTGTGCGCATCCATTTCTTTATGCGCTTGCTCACCAATGTGTCGCCAACGTATAGCAGAAAGTCGGGCTCAAAGTCAGGATCACCTGATACGGCATAGAGGACCTCGTTGAAGTGGCTGCCACCCTTACCCAGACTGAGTGCCTCATTAAGCACCACAGCACATTGCGAAATCATATAGATTTCTGCTGGCAGCAGCTGCTCCATCGACATCTGTCCGATAACCAGCATAGGTTTCTTGGCAACAACAAACTGCTCAGAGCATTCTATCGAAAGCATGTATCTGTCGCAACGGCCATTAATTAAATGTATTCTGCGCTCATCAGGCAGCTCTGGCACATTGTACTCGAACAGAGGTTCGCTTATGGGCACGTTGATATGAACAGGTCCGTAGCCATGATGATTGGTCTCGTTCAGGGCCTCGTTTATTAGGCGATTGCAATACCAGCGTGTCTCCTCATCATGAGGTTCTGGCAGCGACACTGCCCTCTTCACAAATCGTCCCAAGGCATCAGGCTGAGGCATGGTCTGACCATCAAGCTGGTCAATCCATTGCTCAGGTCTGTCAGCCGATACCACAATAAGTGGCACATGCTGATAGTAAGCCTCGGCCACAGCTGGTGCTACGTTCAGCAAAGCCGTTCCACTGGTAACACAGATAACCACTGGCTTGCATAGCGTTAGCGCCATGCCTAAGGCATAGAATCCTGCGCTACGCTCATCGGTAACTGGATAGCACTCTATTTCAGGACACTCGCAGAGGTTGTGCGAAATGGGTGAATTACGGCTACCTGGACAAACAACTGCGTGCCTTACACCATGCTTTACCAACAACGATGTCAGTATGTTTACGTTCTCCTTACTGCTGTACATATAATAATCTTCTCATTGTTTCCATTTTTGCTTCAGTCTCAAGCCACTCCTGCTCTTCTGTGCTGTCTTTCAGCAATCCTCCGCCAGCATACAGATGGCATGTATCTCCATCAATATTCATGCAGCGAAGCGAGACATACAGGTGAGTTTCAGTAGCCCCAAGAGGACCCATAAAGCCGCTATAGTAGCGACGTGGGGTATGTTCGTTCTTTACGATAAACTTAAACGCCTCGCGCTTAGGCAGTCCGCACACAGCAGGCGTGGGGTGCAAGGTGTTCAGTATGTCGCCAATATGATTGTTATCATCGAGTTTAAATGTAAAGTCGCTTCTAAGATGCACCAGATTTGCAGCTCTTACAGTCTTTGGGCCTTCTTCGCCAAAATCGCTGGTAAACTGCTCCAGGCACTCTGTTATGTATGTAGCCACTATGCGCTGCTCCTGAATATTCTTGGTGCTCCATCTCAGTGTCTCACCCTCTCCGTTCAGCTGGTCGCCCTCAAGTTTCATAGTACCAGCCAGCGCAATGGTTCGCCAGTCGTTGCCTTTGCCATCGAGCAGAATCTCTGGTGTGGCAGTAAGCCAGCATCCGCTCTTCTCTGTCTCAACAAGGGCAATGAACAATCGTGGATACATGGCGCAGGCTCTATAGAAGAGTTCCATTGGCTCCAACTTCTGGTCAATCTTCTCGTCAGCGCATCTGGCAAGAACGATTTTTCTGAATGTATCGTTCTTTAACTGCGAGTGGTAATTGGCAAAATCAACCTTGTAATATGGGGTTAGAGGTGAGGGAGTTGAGGTTAGAGGATACTCCGTCAACACATCTTTCACTTCTATCTCCTCCACTTCGTCTGGGCGAATCAGCAAAATAGGCGTTTCCGATTTCACCTCGAAGGGGGCCACCACAAATCCTTGCTTGCCATTAAGCTCTGTAAGCGAATGCAGTTCCACGGGGTTGCCTTCTGTCTGACGTATCAGTGTTGCATGGTCTTCATGGGGTAGTCTGTATATTGCGTATGCGCTCATTACTTCTTCTGCTTTATTATATAGTTAGTAACTCGCACATTCGATATCAGCTCGTTGGCAGTGTCTTTTATATCAACATTCCACACATGCAGTGTGGTACCTTTGTGCAACATACGGGCGTGGGCTGTAACAGTATCTCCCTCAACCACCGCCTTCACATGACTTCCGCTAACCTCTATGCCTACGCAGGCACATCCAGGGCATAATGCCGACGATGCCACACCTGCCAGATTCTCTGCCAGAGCAAGCGATGCTCCACCACTGAGAAATCCGAATGGCTGGCGATTGCGCTCGTCAACTTTCATTCTCGCCATACAAGTATCGTCCTCGGGAGTGGAGATAAACTCCATCCCGAGGGCTGTACTTAAATTGGGTTTCTCGTTTATAATTTCCTTTATTCTCTCTACGTTCACTCTTAATTTTTAATTTTTACATTTTACTTAAACAGCGAGTACTCAGGCACGCTCCATGCCAAAGCACTGGCTCCAAGCACGTCTCGCTCTCTGTCGTTGAGTTTCGAAACAAGTATCTTCACCTTGCCACGAAGGTTGCCATAAACATGATTTTCGAACGACTCTAATGTTGGTTCAATCAACCATTTGCCTGCATGCGAGATACCACCTGTAAGGATGATGGCCTCAGGATCAACAATCGATGCATAGTTGGCCAAGGCTATTCCCAGAATCTCTCCTGTTCTTCTGAAGGTCTCGATAGCCAGCTCGTCGTCCTTATCGCAACACATTTTGATGGTACGTGGTGTAATCTTATCCAGATCATTCATCAGTGTTGGCTTACCCGTCTCGGCCATCAGTTCTTGGGCTGTTCTAACAATACCTGCGGCACCAGCATAAGCCTCCAGACATCCCTCGTGTCCACATCCGCAATGGCGTCCGTTAGCCACCACACAGGTGTGTCCAAACTCGCCTGCATAGCCATTGTGTCCTTGGTGGTCGTGACCTGCTGAGAAGAAGCAGCTACCCAGACCTACACCCATGCTCAGAATGATGAAGTTCTTCATACCATGGGCACTTCCGAAGGTGTACTCACCCAATGCCGATATGTGAGCATCGTTCGACAATCCCACGGCCAGTCCTATTCTGTCTCTCAACATTGCGGCCAGAGGCACGATTCCTTTCCATGGTAAGTTGGCAGCGTTCTCGATACAACCTGAAACAGAGCTTGCACTTGGCGAGCTAACACCAATAGAACGAATGGTCTCGTAGCCTCCGTTGGCCTCAACCAGGTTCACAATCTTGTCGCTCAGGTTTTTCACAAAATTATTCACATCAGGATAATCGCCTGTGGGGAAATTTTCCTCGGCTATAATGTTTCCACGGATGTCAACAATAGCATAGGTTGTGCGCTCATTACTGATGTCAACGCCTACCACTTTTGTTTTAATCTGATATTCCTCCATAAATTGCCTAGTTATTATTTTATTTAAATAGTGAGTATTCTTTCACATCCCATGCCAGAGCGCTGGCTCCAAGCACGTCTCGCTCACCCTCCTTCAGGATAGACACGAGTATTCGGGTTTTGTTTTTTATATTATGGAACACATGTTCCTCGAACGATGCTCTCATAGGCTTGAGCAGCCATTTTCCTGCTTGAGTCATATCTCCAGTAAGAATAATGGCCTCAGGATTCAGTACCGATGCATAGTTGGCCATTCCAAGTCCGAGGATCTCGCCAGTCTTGCGGAACACCTCGATGGCCACTTTGTCTCCTTTGTAGCAGCAGTCAGCTATTGTCTTAACGTTCAGTTCCTGCATTTCGCTTAGCAGGGTTGGTTCTTTGCTTGAAGCAATCATCTCTTCGGCTGTTTTTATCAGCCCCTTTTCCGAGCAGTAGGCCTCCAGGCATCCTCTGTTTCCGCATCCGCACTCGCGTCCGTTCACCTCAACACAGGTATGTCCCAACTCGCCAGCAAATCCGTTGTATCCCAGATGTGGCTGACCGTTTGAGAAGAAGCAGCTGCCCAGTCCGCCATGACTTATCGACACCACCACAAAGTCTTTCATACCATGTGCGCTGCCATACGATTTCTCGCTCAGGGCAGTAATATGTGCATCATTAGCCACAGCCACAGCAAGTCCTATTCTGTCTCTCAGCATTGCAGCCAGAGGCACCACACCCTTCCAAGGCAGATTGGCAGCATTCTCGATACAGCCTGTTACTGAGCTTGCCGATGGTGCGCTCACACCTATTGAACGTATGGTTTCATATCCACCGTTCTCCTCGGCCAGGGCTATCACTTTCTCGCTCAAGGCACTGATAAAATCGTTGAGATCAATAAAGTCGGTAGTCAGGAAATAGTCTTGTGCCACTATCTCTCCTCTAATATCAACCACAGCATATGTAGTGCGATCCACGCGTATGTCGATACCAATAACTCGGGTTTTGATTTTATCTACACTTTCTGCCATATTACTTGTTTCCATAATTATCTTATTTAAACAATGAATATTCTCTTACCTCCCATGCCAGCACGCTTGCACCAAGCACATCGTTAGCAGCACGGTCGTCCTCAGATACCAGGAACTTGATTTTGCCACTTGTGTTACGAAATACACATCTGTCGAACACCTCTTTTGCAGGTTCAAACAGCCATTTGCCGGCTCTTGATATGCCACCTGTAAAGATAAAGGCCTCAGGGTCTATCACCGATGCATAGTTGGCTAAGCCCATTCCAAGCAGCTCGCCTGTTTTGCGATACACCTCAATGGCCAGCTCGTCGCCCTGCTCACAGAATTCCGCTATCAGCTTTGGTGTAAGGTTCTCAACGCCTCTCATCAGCGATGGTGCCGAAGACTGCTCCATCAGTTCCTTGGCCGTGGCGATGATACCTCTTGTGGCCACATAAGCCTCGAGGCATCCTTTGTTTCCACAGGTACACTGACGACCGTTGTTCACGATGCACGTATGACCTATTTCTCCAGCGAATCCGTCGGAACCTTTGTGTATCATACCGTTCGAGAAGATGCTACTGCCTAAGCCCGTGCCCATGGTAACCACCACAAAGTCGCGCATTCCTTTGGCCAATCCGTAAGCATGCTCGCCAAGCGCCCTCACATCAGCGTTGTTAGCCACAGCCACGGCATAGCCAATACGGTCTCTAAGCAATGCCCCCAGCTGTATCACGCCTTTCCATGGCAGGTTTGGTGCATTCACGATACTACCTGTCATAAAGTTAGCACTTAGTGCGCTAATGCCCACCGACCTGATGCTTTCATAGCCTCCGTTTTCTTCAACCATATTTATCAGATGGTCGCTTAAGGCTGAGATGAATTGGTTGATTTCAGGGTAGTCCAAGGTTGGAAAACTATCCATAGCGATGACGTTACCCTTTACGTCGACGATGGCGTAAGTGGTAGCCTCAAGACTGATGTCTATTCCCACAACTCTTTTCTTTATAGTTACTTGTCCCATTAGTTGTTCTAAGTTATCGTGCTACAAATATATATATTTCTTCCAAACCACACAAATATTTCACACTTTTTTTGCAAATATTTACTCTAATCTTGCATTTTTCGCGAGATTTTTGTAACTTTGCAGCCATAAAATTGAAATATTCGAATATTTAAGATGAACATTTTAGAATTAAGCGAACAGGAAATCGGAAGGCGTCAGAGCCTTCAGGAACTACGCTCGATGGGCATCGACCCCTATCCTGCAGCCGAGTTCCCAACTAATGCATTCAGCACAGAGATTAAGGAAAACTTCAAGGACGATGAAGAGCGCGAGGTAGTGATTGCCGGACGTATGATGAGTCGTCGTGTCATGGGTAAGGCATCGTTTGCCGAGCTCCAGGACTCTAAAGGTCGAATTCAGGTTTACATCACTCGCGACGACATCTGTCCAGGCGAGAACAAAGACTTATATAATAATGTATTCAAGCGCCTGCTCGACATCGGCGACTTTATCGGTGTCAAGGGTAAGGTGTTCCGCACTCAGACAGGCGAGATCTCTGTTCACGCATCTGAGCTCACTCTGCTCTCTAAGAGCCTCAAGCCACTGCCTATCGTAAAGTATAAGGACGGTGTGGCTTACGATAAGTTCGACGATCCAGAGCTCCGTTACCGCCAGCGCTATGTCGACCTGGTTGTTAACGAGGGCGTAAAAGATACCTTTCTCAAGCGTGCCACCATCATCCGCACCCTGCGCAGCATTCTCGATAATGCTGGTTATACTGAGGTTGACACTCCAATCCTACAGAACATCGCAGGTGGTGCTTCAGCACGCCCATTCATCACCCACTTCAATGCGCTTAATCAGGACATGTACATGCGTATTGCAACCGAGCTCTACCTGAAGCGCCTCATCGTAGGTGGTTTCGAGGGAGTTTACGAGATGGGTAAGAACTTCCGCAACGAGGGTATGGACAAGACTCACAACCCCGAGTTCACCTGCATGGAGCTCTACGTTAGTTACAAGGACCTGCTTTGGGGTATGACCTTCACCGAGAATATGCTCGAGCAGATTTGTACTGCTGTTAACGGCAAGCCCGAGGTTGAGATCGATGGCAACATCATCTCATTCAAGGCTCCATTCCGCCGCTTGCCTATCCTCGATGCCATCAAGGAGAAGACTGGTTTCGACTGCGATGGAAAGAGCGAAGACGAGATTCGCGCATTCTGCCTCTCTAAGGGCATGGAGGTAGACGAGACCATGGGTAAGGGTAAGCTCATCGACGAGCTCTTTGGCGAGTTCTGCGAGGGCACATTCATCCAGCCCACATTCATCACCGACTATCCCGTTGAGATGTCACCTCTCACCAAGATGCATCGCTCAAAGCCAGGACTCACTGAGCGTTTCGAGCTGATGGTTAATGGTAAGGAGCTGGCTAACGCATATTCAGAGCTTAACGACCCAATCGACCAGGAGGAGCGTTTCATCGAGCAGATGCGACTTGCTGACAAGGGCGACGACGAGGCTATGATCATCGACCATGACTTCCTGCGCGCTCTGCAGTACGGTATGCCTCCAACGTTTGGTATCGGTATTGGTATCGACCGCCTGGTAATGCTGCTCACAGGTAAGTTCACCATTGGCGAGGTTATGCTGTTCCCACAGATGAAGCCTGAGAAGAAGATTCCTCAGTCGTCAGTAGCCGAGTGGGCCGAGATTGGTGTTCCCGAGGACATCGTTCCAGTACTGCGCAAGGCTGGTTTCAACCTGATTACAAACATCAAGGACGAGAAGCCACAGGGCCTGCAGCAGAAGATTGGCGAGATCTTCAAGAAGTACAAGCTCGACATCCAGAAGCCTTCAGTTGATGAAGTAGCCGTCTGGATCGAGTCCGCAAGCAGTAAATAGTTAATATAGCAACGGACTACAGGACTAACACGACTTTTTTAATTTAAGTTCTTAAGTCCTGTCGTCCGTTGCAAAAGAAAAGAGATATGTACGATTGTGGTAAGATAGCGATTATTGGTGGAGGCAGCTGGGCCACAGCTATAGCCAAAATTGTGGTGAGTCACACCCACCACATTGGCTGGTATATGCGTCGCGACGACCGTATCGAGGATTTCCGTCGCATGGGGCACAACCCCGCCTACCTCACCAGCGTTCATTTCAACATCGATGAAATCTACTTCGATAGCGACCTGAACCGTATTGCCCAACAGTACGACACCCTGGTGTTCGTAACCCCCTCACCTTACCTCAAGAGTCATCTTAAGAAACTTAAGACGCGTATTCGCGACAAGTTTATACTCACAGCGATTAAGGGTATCGTACCTGATGAAAACCTCGTTTGTAGCGAGTATTTTCATCAGGTATACGATGTTCCTTATGAGAATCTGGCCTGCATTGGCGGTCCTTCGCACGCTGAGGAGGTTGCCCTCGAGCGCCTCAGCTACCTCACCGTGGGTTGTGCCGATCGCGAAAAAGCCCAGGCCTTCTGCGATGTACTCTCAAGCGAGTACATCAAAACCAAGACCTCTACCGATGTTGTGGGCATCGAGTATTCTTCCGTTTTGAAGAATGTCTATGCCATTGCAGCCGGTATCTGCAGCGGTCTGAAGTATGGCGACAACTTCCAGTCGGTACTCATGGCCAACGCCGTACAAGAGATGAACCGCTTCCTCACAGCCGTCTATCCCCTTGAGCGCAATGCTTACGACAGCGTTTACCTTGGCGACCTGCTGGTAACTGGTTACAGCAATTTCTCGCGTAACCGCACCTTTGGCACCATGATTGGTAAGGGCTACAGCGTAAAGAGCGCCCAGATAGAGATGGAGATGATAGCCGAGGGATATTTTGGCACCAAGTGTATGAAGGAGATTAACCGCCACTGCCACGTAAACATGCCTATACTCGATGCTGTTTACAATATCCTCTACGAGCGTATCGCCCCACAAATCGAAATCAAGCTTCTCACCGATTCGTTCCGTTAATGACAGCCCAAGAAGTCATCAACCATATAGAGTCGCTGCGCAATGACAAACAGCGACGCATACTGATGCGCTTCTTCAAGACTGGCCCTGGCGAGTATGGCGAGGGCGACGAATTCTTAGGCCTGAAAGTTCCACAGACCCGCGAAGTTGTTGGGCTAGTGGGGAAAGATTTCCCATTGAGCGAAATCCCCCAACTCCTGATGTGTCGCTGGCATGAAGTACGACTTTGTGGTTTTCTAATATTGGTTTCAAAGTTCGAGAAGTTAGCCACCAAGCGCCTTGCAAACAACGATGATGCCATACGCGCCCGAGATGAGATTCTCACCCTTTATCTGCAATATGCCGAGCAAGCCAACAACTGGGATCTTGTAGACCTCTCTGTTCATAAAATCCTTGGCCATTGGCTCCTGTTGCCAAGCCATCTTGGCGATAGAGATTACAAGCTCAAGGTTCTCGACACCCTTGCCCAGAGCCCCTGCCTGTGGAAACAGCGCATGAGCATCGTGTGCTCATGGAAGACATCACAGATGGGCGATCCCTCATGGTGCCTGCGCTATGCCGAGATCCATCTGCATCACCCCCACGACCTTATGCATAAAGCCGTAGGCTGGATGCTGCGCGAGATGGGCAAGCGCGTTAGCGAAGACCTACTGCGAGAATTCCTCCGCCAACACGCCCACCACATGCCTCGCACCACCCTCCGCTACGCCATCGAGAAACTCCCCGAGCAAGAACGCCAGTATTGGCTTGCCGTAAGCAAACCATGAGATTGCCGTAACCTAACTGCCCGATATCCGTAACCTATCTACCCGTCAGCTGGTATACCCTACTTTTTGCCCACGCTGGTACACTAGAACATTGGACAAAAAGCCAAATAAAAATTACCATCCGTACATCATATGAGCATTGGAGATAAAGACAAAGAATAAAACATACTACTATATATTTTATATATTAATATTATATTATAATATAATATTAATATATAAAATTAAATAACCTAACAATTACCAAATGGTCATTTCTAAAACCCCTTTTTGTCCAATGTTCATTTGTACCAGCGTTTAATTCAGTAAACGCTTGGTCATCTCGATTATTATCAGTACCTTTGCACGACCAATAATAACAAGGTAAAAGATGACTGACAGAATAACAGAATCTATGGCGCGCCCGCTCATAGAAATACAAATGGAAGAAGCGGGCAGAGAGATTGAGAAATTGATGGATGTTTACCCTTGTCTGCGCGAAGTTTGTCGTGGACTTAAAGTTGGCGCCTACCCTGCTGCACTCTTTACGAGCGCAACATTCCTTGGCACACTTATGACCAGATGCACTTATCGCTACTATGGCAAAAGGGGACAGCTATGCCGTTTGAACTATGGCACCTATGTGATTGGCGACCCTGGTACAGGCAAGTCGTTTGTAACCTTACTATACAACCTCTTGGCAGGACCTATCATAAAGGAGTCTGACAAAGGGCGTAAGGACATGAATAACTACAGGCGCAGATATAAGCGCTGGGACGATAATGGTCGCAAAGGCGACGGTCCACAAAAGCCCAAACCACTAATCCGCACCCATCCAGCCCGCACCTCTAATAAGGTATTTATCGAAGATATGATAAATGCCGTCGATATCGTAGATGGCGAGCCAATGCACCTGCATCAGCTATCGTTCGACACAGAGCTCGACAATGCCATCCGTATGCAGGGCGAACATTGGAACGACAAGCGATTCCTCGAGATGAAATCATTCCACAACGAGGAAGACGGTATGTTCTATAGCAATGTCGACTCAGTTTGCGAAACGTTCAACGTATTTTGGAACTATGTGTATACGGGCACACCATTCGCCCTGCGTCACAAGGTTAATGGAGCAAACATCAACGATGGACTTTCTACTCGACTAGCAGTAATCCCAATGCCACCATCAAATTTCAAGATGCTTGAGCGTGAGACTTTGGATGACGACCTTAAGGAGCCTGAGGAATATAAGACACTCCGCATGTGGGCCGAGCGCTTGGACAAGACTCACGGAGAGTTACCAGTAAAGGAACTAGAAGAAGAATGCTACGACTGGACCAAGGATCGCATGGAGGATGCCGAGTACGACAATTCTAAGTCAGACGAGCTGATGTGCAAGCGAGTTGGCTATTATGGAATGAACGTCAGCATACCATTTGTCATCATGCGCCATTGGGACGAGTGGCAGGAGCATGGCACAATCAGCATCGACAAGACCGATCGTTGGTTCTGCCGTCTTATCATGAAGATTCAGTTTGCATGCCAGCGTCATTACTTCGGACGATTTTGGGACGTCTACTATGAGCATGAGCACGATCAGTTCTCTGTAGTAAAGAAGAATGTGCGCCATTCGCACCTAACCAAGGAGCGTTTTGCCTTACTGCCAGAGGTATTCACAAAAGCCGATATGGTGAATATTTTAAAAGTAACGCAATCAAATGCCGACAAGATGGTTACCCGTTGGCAACAAGAAGGCTACCTCAAGCCCCTAGGTAACACAGTCTATGAGAAAGTGCTTCTCGACCTTTATTGAACAAAGTAACATTGGACAAAATCCCCAAATAAAAACAACCACAATCCCCATTGGTCATTATGCCAATGGGGATTAATGCTTATGATTACGATTTCTCACATTTTTCTCGCATAAATATTTGGCGGAACGGAAATAAGTATTTACCTTTGCACTCTGAAATCAATCACAATTATTACTTAAAAATGAAGAATGTATCAAAATCTTTTTTGCTATCGATGCTATTGTATTTAGCCGTTGTTCCCACCAAGGCTGATGATATAGCCAAGGTGACAGTTGGACTCACGCTGGATAGTACGGTTGTTGAAGCCGACTGTCAGGAGTTCGGCCGGCGGCTAGATGACATCGTTATCACACCCTCACAAGATTATATGCTGCTAAAATTCCGTGACCTAACCAAGGATGGTAAATGGATAAAGTTTAAGGGAGAACTTGGCGCCTATAGCCTGAAGGAGTCAAAGCTGCTGTGGACCAAACCATTCGACTATAGTAATTCTGCAGCTATTTGTACTAAGGATGGCATACTAACAGTTAAAAACAATAACAAGGTAACCATGCTCAATTCCCATACCGGCGAGGTTATCTGGCAGTCAAAATTCTATCCTGCGAAGGTCGACGACTCAACCCATATTGTGTTAGGTTATGCAGGTCGCCTCTCGGGTAAACTGAGCGCCTACGACCTCACCTCTGGTCAGAAGCTATGGACCGTAAACATACCCCATGTAAAGAATTGGGGCTGGAATCATGTGATTCGTGAGGACTCATTGCATTGGCTGGTGGTAGCCGATGATCTTAACAGATTGAACATTCATACGGGCGAGGTGGGTACTTACGATGCCAAGACAGGTGTGACTGATGTTAAAGCTTCTTTACTGATGGGACTGGCGATGGTTGGTGGTGCCGTGGCAGGTGCTATGATCTCGGGCAGTACTTACGTACCTTATTATTACAATCCAAGTGGCATGACCGATTCGAATGTTATTAACCACCTATACTCTAATGTGCTTCGCGACGACTCACTATATTACTTTGCCGACCGTCAGCATGTGGTGTGTCTCGACAGTATGATGAATACCGTTTGGAGCTACGACCTGCCATCTAAGACATCGGCTTTTTCGCAGATTGTATGCGATGACAGTACACTATATATGTTTAATCTTGGCTTTGGTATGCAGGACGGCGTGCGCCGCAAAAAGATGGGGCGTCCGTTTATCGCCTCGTTCGACAAGCGTACTGGTGCCTGCCGGTTTATGAATATGCTAAGCATGAAGAAAGATATGGTAGAGGATGCTATGCTTACACCTGACGGTGCATTCATGCTCTTCGACGATGCACTGGCTTATAAGCGCGAACTAGCCGACTCGGTGGTTACCATATCGCCATGGAATGTAGAACAGCATGGCAAACTTAGTGGCATCATCACCCAGCCTGTATATGCAGACTACAAGTATCACGGAATGTTTGAGCTGATTGCTTCTGATGGTATCTACTTCCCAGTGATAACAGAGAAAGGGGATATTCTTATGGTTGACAAGGAACTACGCACAGCCGATCATTATCCTGCTTCATCACTCTACTGGCCGCTGTGTATGGTGGGCGATCGCATGTGTATCTCGTCTTATGCCGGTGGCAGTCAGAATGTGTGGTTAGTAACATTACAAGGTGTGCCCGAACTTAAACTCACCATTCCCGTACATAGGGCAGGCATTGCCGGCAATAAGCTCTACCTACACAATGAGCGTGCCCTATACTCAATCCCGCTTAACTAAGTACACAAAAGGGACGGTTCCTTTTGTGTACTTTTGTGTATTACAGTTTCTTTAACCAGGTGACGATGTCGGATAGGACTTCCTCGGACATGGTTTCTTCGAGGGTGTAGTACTCGTCAGGGCGACCTGTCTGACAGTGCTGGAACATGTGGTTCAGTCCCTCATACTCTTTTACCACTGCCTTCTTGTTCTTTGCCAGCAAGCGGCGCAGCACTGGGATGTTCATGTCGGCTGGTACCTGACAGTCTTTACTGCCATTGAGCGCCAGTACTGGACATTTGGTGTTGGTGATATTCTCTGTGGGATCGTAGTCCATAAAGTAAGTCACCCAGGTGTTTGTTTTCATCATGCTACGCAGTTGTTCTGCGTTAATGTTCTTGGTAAATGGATTGCCACTGGTATGGGCCTGATACAGCATGATACTATCGCCCCTAACGGCAGGACCTGCCAGCGACACGACGAAATCCACTTTCTTCTGTGCTGCCAGCATAAAGGCTATCATTCCGCCCTCGCTGTGGCCCAGCAGTCCCACCTTCTTGAATCGTTTCTGCGCACGTAGCCACTCTATGCCTGCAATAGCGTCCTCGGCCACATCCTCGCTGGTGGTATGTTTCGTTTCACCGCCAACCGAATTTCCTACGCCACGATCGTCGTATCGCAGTGTGGCAATGCCAGCTCGCGCCAAGCGATCGGCTATCACAGCAAAGGGTTTATGATAGGCTACTTCTTCATCGCGATTCTCTGGTCCGCTGCCTGTCACCATTATCATCACGCGTTTGGCTCCACCCTTAGGCACAGTAAGCGTGCCAGCAAGTGTAGCACCTGCCTTGGCGTTGACAAATGTCACCTCCTCTGTGGTGTATGGGAATGGCCCCTTGGGTGTCTGTGGACGCTTAGGGCCATCGGGCGCTGTCTCCTTCATATTGAGAGGGAACTTTATGCCTGCCTGGGTGAAAGTACCTTCCAGATGGCCATCGACATAGCGTGCTGCGTATGAGGCACCTATCGACTCGATTTTGATCTTTATCGAATCTTTTGTGAGCAGGTCGATGGTGGCAGGGATGCCTGTTGCACCCTGTGCAGGACTGTCGAGCGTGCACTTGCCATTTATCAGGTTCATCACTATGGGCAGTTTCTGCCCCATGGCCTCCAGTTCGCCGCTCCAACTTCTGCGTATCTCCTGCGCATTAGCTGAAAGGCCTATACATGCTAAGGCAAAGGTGAAGAATAGTTTTTTCATTTTGCTTTCTGGATGAGATAGATGAATACAAAACCAATGATGCCAACTACTGCCACAATGCCTATACTCAACACTTTCATCAAGGGCGAGTTGGGACCAACAATAGCTATTGCGAGGCTCATTAAGGCCAATCCGACAGAAAGGATACGAACCATGCGAATAGACAGTTCTACCTGACGGATATTTCGCAGAGGAATGTTAAAAAGGTTGATATGGCTCGGCGAGTATGCACACAGCAAACAAACGATGATGACAATGGAAAAAACGCCCATACCAATCCAATCGTCGGTAGTATCCAGTCTTTGAGCGATTATCGACGTAATCCATGCGCTCAGCAATATGATGAGAGCTGCTGCCTCAAAAATGGTGCCCTCAAGCGTGCGATATACTTTTACTTTTTTTATGTCAAATTGTTCGTTCATACTTATTCTAATGGCAATTTACGTACTACTAATGCTTTCTTTCTATTCATCATTTTTTTCTTCGTTTTTGGATTCTTTCTTCTTTTTGGGCAGTCGTTTGGCTTTGCGCAGGGCCTCTGTGATGATCCACTGCAGCTGGCCATTGGTACTGCGGAACTCGTCCGCAGCCCAAGCCTCTATCGCGTCCATCGTGTCAGAGTCAACACGCAGGATGAAACTCTTAGTGGATTTCTTTTCAGCCATAAATGTTCAATGGTCAATGTTCAATGATCAATGATTTAAAGTACCAGTATTTACTACTGGCTGAGCATTATCGTCGCCACAGAGCACTACCAACAGATTAGAGACCATGGCAGCCTTCTTGTCGTCGTCGAGCTCTACAATCTCCTCGCTCGAGAGTTTATCGAGCGCCATCTTTACCATCGACACGGCACCCTCTACTATCTTCTCGCGAGCCGTAATGATGGCACTTGCCTGCTGGCGACGCAGCATCACGGCAGCAATCTCAGGAGCATAGGCCAGATAGTTGATACGAGCCTCTACCACTTCAATACCAGCCAGAGCCAAACGCTCGTCGAGCTTCTGCTCAAGCTGCTCGTTTATCTCGTCAGCACTCGAACGCAGCGTAGGTTCACCAGTCTTGGTATCCTCATCGTCGTAAGCATACTGACCAGCCACCTGGCGCAGGGCTGCATCGCTCTGCACACGCACAAAGTTCTCGAGTGCGTTCATCAGTCCTTTGGTGTCGCTACCAACGGCGTTGGGGTTCGAAGCCATGGTCTGTGTATCAACCTCGAACAGTGCTTTGTAGGTGTCCTTCAGCTTCCAAACCAACACCAAGCCGATCATTACAGGGTTACCAGTCTTATCGTTCACTTTAATAGGTTCAGCGTCCAGGTTGCGAGCACGCAGACTAACCTTCTTGGTGCCATAGAAGGGATTGATCCAGAAGAAACCCGTTTGGGCGAATGTGCCAGCGTACTTACCAAACCATGTGGTTACGCGAGCCTCGTTGGGCTCGAGCTGCATGTGGCCACACCACATAATGATATTAACGATGATCATCAGTCCGCATAGTCCCAGCAGCCAACCACCTTGTGAACCATCAGTAGCGTCGAGCATGATGATGCTCTGAACGACACCAACAATCGTCAGAATCAAAACTGCGAGATTTACAAACAGCATCAGGAATCCATTCATCACTGAGCCTCTGAACTCAAACTCTTTTGTCTCCATAATCTTAATGTTTAATGTTTTATAATCAATGTTCAATCTTCAATGTTCAATGTTCAATGTAAATTGATATCATTTTGATATCGCAAAGATATGTACTATTTTTGAATTGACAATGACTTCTCACAAAATATTAACCATATTTAACCATCAACCAACACCCAACACCCACCAACTATCACCTAAAATTATTACCTTTGCACCCATGAACATCAAGGAGATAGAAAATAAGCGTATTGCTGTGCTGCTTTCAGGCGGCGTAGACAGCAGTGTGGTGGTGCACGAGTTTGCCCAACTGGGGCTGCACCCTGACTGCTTCTATATTAAGATAGGTCCTGAGGAGCAGGAGGAATGGGACTGCTCATCAGAGGAGGACCTCGAAATGGCTACGGCTGTATCGCACAAGTATGGCTGCAAGTTGGAGGTGATAGACTGCCACAAGGAATATTGGGACCAGGTGACTAAGTACACCATGGACAAAGTGCGCGCAGGACTGACACCTAACCCTGACGTGATGTGCAACCGACTGATTAAGTTTGGCGCATTCGATGAGAAGCGTGGGCACGACTACGACCTGATTGCTACTGGTCACTACGCCATGACAGAAACAGACGAGAATGGCGACAAATGGCTATGCACAAGTCCTGACCCTGTGAAGGACCAGACTGACTTCCTGGCACAGATAGCCGACTGGCAGCTAAAGAAGGCACTCTTCCCCATTGGTCATTACGTTAAGGATGAGGTGCGTGTGATAGCTGAGCGCGAGCATTTGGTTAACGCCAAGCGCAAAGACTCGCAGGGCATCTGTTTCCTTGGCAAGATAAACTATAACGACTATATACGAAGATATCTTGGCGAGCAGACTGGCGATGTTATCGAACTGGAGACAGGCCGTCGAATAGGCGAGCATAAGGGACTCTGGTTCCACACCATTGGCCAGCGTAAGGGCATGGGCTTTGGTGGCGGACCATGGTTTGTGGTAAAGAAAGATGTTGCCAATAATATATTATATGTATCGCACGGCTACGACCCAGAGACTGCCTACAAGCAGGACTTCCCTGTTAAGGATTTCCACTTCCTTACCAAGCAGTTGCAGCCCACTGATGTCACATTCAAGATTCGCCACACGCCAGAGTATCACCCTGCCACACTTGAGTGGACAAGCCCAAATGAATTTGTGGTACACTCGAAGGAGAAAATTCATGGTGTGGCCCCAGGTCAGTTCTGTGTGGTGTACGACGAGAATCATCACCACTGCTTAGGCTCAGGTGAGATAACGACATAAAAAAAAGAATCCCCGCCAACTGGCGAGGATTTTTTATTGCGATTAGAGATGTTTCTTTGGATAGAGGGCATCCCACCAGGAAGGATCGTCCTTGAGCCATTTCTGGAACCAGGCCATCTGGGTGGCAAGCCACTTCTCTTTCTTTGAGTAGTCGAGAATATGGTGATTCTCGCCTTCAACCTGAACAAGCGAAACCTCGCGACCAAGAAGCTTGAGGGCAGTAAACATCTGCAGGCTCTCAACCAGTGGCACATTGGTATCGGCATTGCCATGGAGCAGAAGCAGTGGAGTGTGAATCTTATCTGCATTGAACAGAGGACTCTGATCGACAAACAGCTGGCGATGACTCCAAGGATAGCTATTGGCCATGCACACCTCGCTATAGTTGTAGCCCCAATAGCCCACGCCCCAATAGCTGGTGTGGTTGGTTATACCTGCATGCGAAATGGCTGCTGCAAAGATGTCAGTCTGAGTCTGCAGATACTGAGTCATGAATCCACCATAAGATGCACCCATACAACCTATCTTTTCTGCATTGATGAAAGGATGTGCCTCACAAATCTTCTTTGTACCCTCGATGATATCATCAGCAGGGCCACGACCAGCAGTGTTGACATGACGCGATGCCCACTCCTGACCAAAACCTGTGGCACCACTTGGCTCAATGATATAAGCCACATAGCCAAGAGAGTTCCAATACTGAGGCGCGTAAGGTGATTCAAAATATCTTGACACAGGAGAGCAACCGCCATAGTAGTAAACAATCATAGGATATTTTTTGCTTGCATCAAAATCCTTTGGCAAGTAAAGACGACCGTAAACGGTGTCGCCCTTGGAATTGGTGAAGTTCCAATCCTGGCAGGTTCCGATTTCAGCATCGCCAAGAGCCTCAGCACCATCGAACAATGACCATTGACCATTGATCTTTGAATTCTTTATTGTAGCCACATAAGCAGATGCGGGCTCCATAGTTTTGTACGACAGATAACCCAGAACAGGTGCGTGAGCAGCCATATCAAAGCGATATGCATAATCGCCTCGGATGGCCAGTTTGGTAATTTTCCCGCTCTTAGGATTAAGTACAAACATATTTACATAATCGCGATCCTCTGCAGAGAAATAAATCTGTCCGTCGGCCCACGACCAGTCAGCACGCTCGATGCTTGGATCAAAGTCCTTTGTAAGTGGAGTTACCTTCTTGGTGGCGATATCGAAGAGAAACAGTTCGTTCTCTGTCATGCTTGGAGTAACATCAGCAGGAAGCTGACAGCCTATACGATCGAAGGCCTCAGGGTGACCCTGGAACAGAATCTGACTGCCATCAGGCGAGAAAACACCACTATCAAGGAACTCAGCACCAATAAGCAAAGTATCAACCTTCAGAGTACGTGCATCGATGAGATAATAATCAGATACACTTGTGGGGCGCTTAGCCAGACGAGAGCGGAAACTGGCAACAAGCAGCTTACTACCATCCTGCGAGAAGTCGTAGAGATACTCGCCCTTGGTACCAAAGGTTATGCGCTGGGTGATACCAGTCTTGATATCGTACTTGGCCAGATAATTGCGAGTGCGCCAACCTGGCTGACGATCGTCCATCTCGAGAACCTCGAAAATCTCCTTATCCTCCTTTGGTCCCTCTTCCTCGAGAGTGAAGACAAGATAATCCTCAGTAGGCGAAACATTGTAAGAGCCCTCAGGAACATCGTATGCAAACAGGGTGCGAGCACCTGTCTTAGGATCAACCTTATAGAGTGAGCGGCGTGAGCCCTCCTTTTCGTCTACAAGGTAGGCTGCCGTCTTTGGCATCCAACGTGGATTACTAGCCAGAGTGGTTATGAAACGCTGAGTCTTGACATCGCGCAGCTCATAGTTCCATATACTATTGCCACCACGGGCTGTGGTCTGATACGACAGAGCTACATACTGACCATCGGGCGAGACTGAAATGCCACGAACACGCTTGCCATCAGTAAGGTCGTGAACCATGTAGGGGTGACGAGAATCGAGGGTGTAAGGAATGGCCTTGGGGGCATCGAAACACACCTTGATAGAGTCGGTATCATTAGGCTCGGCCAGATACTGGATGGTGAAAGTGTGATGCTCAGGAGCCAACTTGAGTTCGCCACCAGCCTCAACACCATCGATGAACAACTTTGAGTGCTTTGGGCCCTTAACCTCAACCTTACCCTTGATGTAATCAGCATTGTTTACATAGAATGAGAGCAGACCTACGCTCTTGCTATCCTTAAGGGATGGGAGCACACTGCCATTGAAATGGCTCTCAGACTTAGAAGTCAAGGCGATGGAGCCCATGAGCGATGCAGGGTCGAACTTAGCACCCTTTACATCTACCGTGTCAAGCGCAAACGGAGTTGCTACAGCGTATGGGCCAGAGAGGTTGAACTCAGTAACAGCGGTCTTAACCTGCGCCATTGACGACAGCGCACAATTAGCCGCGAATAGTACGAATAATACTTTCTTCATTTAATGTTTAATGTTTAATATTAAATGTTTAATGTAAAAAAGTCTAGTAAGCAGCACGATATTTGCCCTCGTCCTTATCCTCGAGCATAGAGAGATAAGACTGATAGCGGCTTTCGGCTATGTAATGGTCTTCGAGTGCCTTGAGCACAGCACAACCAGGTTCGTGGGTATGGGTGCAATTAGAGAATCGGCAATCCTGCGAGAAATGGAATATCTCCTTGAAGTAGCTGGTAAGCTCTTCTGGTTCCATATCGAAGGTGCCAAAGCCCTTTATGCCTGGAGTGTCGATCAACCAGCCTTCGTCAAGACGAATCATCTCACTGAAAGTGGTGGTGTGCTGACCAGTGTTATGGGCATCGCTAATCTCTGAGGTGCGAAGATTGGCATCAGGCACCAAGCGATTGATGAGCGTTGACTTGCCCACACCACTATTGCCACTAAGCAGGGTTATCTTGTCCTTAAGCAGCGAACGCAGATTGTCTACCCCATCGCCATTCTCAGCAGAAATCTGATGGCACTCGTAACCAATGGTCTGATACAGGTTCACCATAGCCTCCTGATAGCGACGCATATCGTCATCGAGCAAGTCGGTCTTATTGAACACCAGGATTACTGGCACTCGATAAGCCTCGGCCGAAGCCAGGAAACGATCGATGAACGTGGTGGAAGTCTGAGGATTAGCCACTGTTACCACAAGGATGGCCTGATCTACATTAGCAGCAATGATATGACTCTGTTTTGAGAGGTTGATACTCTTGCGGATGATGTAGTTTCGACGATCCTCAATCTCTGTGATAAAAGCTGTTCCCTCGTTATTGGGCACAATCTGAACCCTGTCGCCAACGGCCACTGGGTTTGTGCTACGGATACCCTTCAGACGGAAGTTACCCTTTATCTTACAATCAATCAGCTGGCCATCGTCTGTCAAGACGGTGTACCAGCTGCCTGTGTTCTTAATAACAAGTCCGTGCATTATACGGTCATGATCTCTTTGTTCTTGGCTGTAATCAGCTCGTCGATCTTCTTGATAAACTTGTCGTGCAACTTCTGCAGATCGTTCTCAGCATCCTTCTCAAGATCCTCAGAAAGACCGTCCTTGATTGCCTTCTTAAGCTTATCCTTCACATCGCCACGAACGTTACGAACCTCAACCTTTGCCTTCTCAGCAATCTTGTTGCACTGCTTGGTAAGGTCGCGACGGCGCTCCTCAGTTGGAACAGGGATGTTAAGACGGATAATCTCACCATTGTTCTCAGGAGTGATACCTACATCGCTATCCATGATAGCCTTTTCGATGTTACGGATCTCCTTGCGATCCCAAGGCTTGATGGCGATGGTACGAGGATCGGGCACACTAACATTAGCTACCTGATTCAGGGGCACCTTGCTGCCATAAACTTCTACACGAACACCATCGAGAATAGCCACATTTGCACGGCCTGCACGAATGCGATTCAGCTCGTCCTCAAGGAACATTGCTGCCATCTCCATGCGCTCTTCGCTTTTGCTTAAAATTTCTTTTACGTCAACCATTTTGTTTAATTTTAGTCATTTTCTGATGACAAAAGTAAGGTTTTTCCGCGAAACTTCCAAATAATTGTGTTTTTTTCGTTCAAAAATTTTTTTATTTGTTCAAATTTAGCTAACTTTGCGGGTGTTTACTACCATTCTTTAAAAACATTTAATGCTTATAGTTACTAACCACATATACATTTATTTGATAGCGGTACTTGTTATTTCCGCTATTGCAATGGTAGTATACAACCGACTTGCATTCTATAAAGAAAAGAGGGTGACGCGCAAGGTGCAGAGACTGAACGCCCAGCTTACTCTGATTATGGATGCCAACAAAACAGATGCCTGGACTTATAATACCAAGAAAAATCAATTCAAAGTCATTTCGAAAGAGAATCTTACAGAAACCTTCTATACCCCATTCGAGTTCTCGCAACTGTATGATCGCGAAGACTTCAAGCAGGTGGTAAAGTCCATAGAGGGCATTCAGAACAGAGATATAATCACTGACTCGATGACAGTTAAGAGTGCACCATCGCAGGATGGCGACATTAAGATATACGAGATGACACTATCGGTATTGCGAAGAAACAAGCAAGACCAGCCAATAGAGATTCTGGGCACCCAAAGAGATGTGACCAAAGAAAAGAAACTGGCTGAGGACGAAAAGAACCTGATGCTGAAATTCCATACAGTGTTCAACTCGTCGCTGATTGACATGATATATTACAATGCTGACGGCTATCTGACAGAACTGAACGAGAAAGCATGCGAAACGTTTGGCGTAAAGAACCCAGAAACGCTGTTGAAGCGCAAGATAAAAATGACGGATATTCCATCGTATAGGGAGTTCGACATAAAAACACTGGAGCACACTCAGCTATCGTCGATAACAGACATCACCCATGTCAAGAAATCAGACGAGCGAGTGCCAGAGATTACACGTGAAGGAAAAATCTACTATGAGGTGATGCTAGAGCCTATTCACGACATACACAACCAGTCGCTTGGTGTAATAGCTGCAGGGCACGACATCACAGAGATGGTGGTATCGCACCACAGACAGAAAGAGTCGGCCAGAATGATGGAAGAACGCGCCAAGGCTCTGAAGCAATACATTGACGATTTGAATTATACTCTGAAGATAAGTGATGCACGACTGACTAACTACTACCCTGCCACCCACACGCTCGACATTCTGAGCGACATTACTGGCGAGGGAACACATCTCAGTCAGCTCAAAGCCGTAGCCATGATTCATCCTGACGACAGGAAGCGCGCCAAGTTGCTGCTGACGAAGATGGACAGGCTCTATAAGAGTACCATTTCAGAGACGCTGCATACCAAACTCAGAGATCACAATGGGCGCGACATCTATCTTACCTTCAGCATGATGCCAATCACAGATAAGGAAGGAAAGGTTACCCACTATTTTGGCCTGTGCAGAAACGAAACAGAGATGGCCTACATTGAGAAGCATATGCAAGAGGAGACAGCCAAAGCCCAGGAGGAGGAGCAGCTGAAGAATGCCTTCCTGCTGAACATGAGCTACGAGCTTAGAGTACCTCTGCATGCCGTGATAGGGTTTGCTGAGTTGTTCAAAAGAGAACACAATCGCGAAGACGAGCCCATATTTGCCAGGGAGATCAAGAAGAATACAGACATTCTATTGAACCTGATAAACGACATTCTGTTTATATCGCGCCTTGATGCACACATGATTGAATATCATTATGAGGAGTGCGACTTTGCATCATTATTTGAAGGATGGTGCCACCAAGGCTGGAGCGAGGCAGACGAGAACCTAAAACAGATAACAGAAAACTCATACAACTCGATGCTGGTAAAGATTGATTCTCAGCATCTGGGCATAGCCATACAGAAACTATGTGGTTATTCTGCCCGTACCACCAAGGTTGGTTCGCTGAAATCGAGATACGAATACCTGCACGACGAGTTGATCATCATAGTAGAAGATACAAGCCAAGGCATAGAGTTTGACGAAGTGCCTAGGATATTCAACCGTTTTATGGGCGATGCTAAGACCAAGCGTATTGGAACGGGGCTTGACCTGCCTATAGTGAAAGAGCTGGTAGAACAGATGGGAGGAACCATCGACGTTCTGTCAGAGCCAGGCAAGGGTAGCACATTCTTTATGAGTATACCTTGCGAGTTGACAAGTTTTGAGAAAAAATAACAGAGCATGCAGATATTGATAGTTATAATAACCCTGATGGTCATTATCATAGGACTGATACTGAACCGAATCACCCTCTACAGTATACGAAAGAATACTGAGAGAGCCAAGGATATAGCTACCATCATGCAGCACACTCTGAACGAAAACAACTATGTGATACGCCTGAACCTGAAGACCAGACTGGCAAGCAACCTGTTTGGAAACTTTCTGTCAGGTGATGGCATTTCCTATGAGGAAAGTCTGGATTATATCCATCCTGACGACAAGCATATTTACATGGCGTTTATGAATCGACTGGTAAAGGGTGCCAAAGCAGCAGAGTGCACCTTCAGATGGGACAGAAGCACCAAGAAGCACAAGCACGATTGGAGATATCTGCGCGATGTGGGCATTGTGGAATTTGATGCAGAAGATAAGAATAAACCTATAAACTTCTATTGCACACTTTACGATCAAACAGAGCAGGTACTGCAGGAAAAGGAAGAGTTGGAGCTGACAGACCGTTATCGCAAGCTGTTCGAACAGAGCATTGTAGGTCAGGCTTTCTTCGACAAGGAAGGAAGGCTGCTTACAACAAACAAGAAGCTACGCGAGATATTGAAATTTGAAGGCGACGATGATCCATTCTATTATCAATACCCCATATTCTACATTCCAGACACCAGATTCATCACCTATAAGGACGAAAGGTGTGACCTGCACTATTGCACAAGAACAATCATCACCGAGCGCCACGTTGACTGCTATACAGAAATACGTCTACACCCTATCTTCAACAACAACAAACGATTGGAGATGTATACGCTATATATCAGAGACATTACCCAAGAGCGCGAACAATACCATCAGTATAAAAAGAACGAGGCTCAGATACAACGCACCAACAAAGAAATTGAGGAGTTAGAGAACGAGCTGAAATATCTGATGGAGAATATAGAGATGCGATTCTTCCGTTCATCGTTCATTGATAGAGAAATAACATTCTACAAAGAGATGAGCGTGCCTGAGAAGAAAATGACTTTCGATGAACTTACAGAGAGCGTTCTTGAACTTCCATTCAAAAAAGAAGGGAAAACCATTGACGAGTACTTCAGTAAAAAGCAAACCATGCTATTAAATACCAAGCCATTCTTTATTAAGCAAGGAGTAGAAGCAGAATGGCACTTTGTTGATAGCATTCCATTCTTCAACAAAGAAGGCAAACTGATAGGAACTTATGGTGTGGTGAGAAATATTACCAAACTGATAGAAAAGCAAGAACTGCTGAAGGAGGAGACAGAACGTGCCAACCAGTCAGGATTGCGCAAGAGTGCATTCCTGGCCAACATGAGTCACGAGATACGCACCCCTCTGAATGCCATTGTAGGTTTCTCAGAGGTTCTTACTATGTTGGGCACTGACGAGGAACGTACACAGATTATCAATGTGATAAACACCAACTGCGATATGCTGTTACGTCTGGTTAACGACATTCTGGCATTGTCATCGCTCGAAAGCGGAGGCATCAAGGTTGAGCCAGCCAAGACTGACTTTGCCAAGAGTTTCAACAGCATGGCTATATCATTGAGCAAGAGAGTTCAGAACCCAGCCATAGAATTTATGACAGAAAGCCCCTACCCTACATTTGTCACTATGATAGATGGCGGACGTATACAACAGGTAGTAACAAACTTTTTTACCAATGCCATTAAGTACACCAAGAAGGGGCACATAAAGATAGGTTACGAGAAACAGGTTCGCCACGATACTGATGGACTGTACATATATTGCGAAGATACAGGTTCAGGCATACCCAAGGAACATCAGAAGAAAGTGTTCGACCGTTTCGTTAAACTAAATGATTTTGTACAGGGCACAGGTCTTGGTCTTAGCATCTGTAAAGCCATAATAGACAACTGTAATGGCGAGATAGGTGTGACATCCGAGGGAAAGGATTGCGGATCTACCTTCTGGTTCTGGATTCCATGTAAAGAAGAAACAACCATATGATTATGAAGAGATATAAAATAATAGCATTACTCGTGGCATGCCACTTATCACTCGGCATTACCCTCGCTCAACAAAACAAAGACAGCATAGTTGTCTACAACGACAAGCGCCCACTTATATATGAAGACGCATGGGACTTGTGGCCATACGTATTCCTTAACGAGAACGGAGAACCGGATGGT
Organism: Prevotella sp. UBA2809; assembly: GCA_002351725.1. Classification (GTDB taxonomy): domain Bacteria; phylum Bacteroidota; class Bacteroidia; order Bacteroidales; family Bacteroidaceae; genus Prevotella. The sequence goes on along the minus strand of DEHD01000022.1, from coordinate 20,321 downwards.
TATAACATTGACCTGCTGAAGATGATATTCAAGGAACTGGACATTCCTTACGAGATAAGACTGAGACCTACACTCGAGGCACAGAAGGACCTTAAGGACCATAAATCAGACCTCATGCTGAGAATGGATGCCGACTTTGCACGCCATAACTCATCCTACGGAAGAACCATTGTTCAGATATTCACACATAGTCTGGTAAAGCCTAAAGGGCAGGCAGTAAACGCAAGGAACGGAAAAGAGCTCTCAAGATATCCTGTGATAGTTCACGATAAGAGCTTCAGCCACTACAAACTGATGGAAAACGGTTGGGCCAAGGAGATAATTCCTTATGACGACATGAAGGAGGCTATACAGAACGTTAGTACAGAGAATAATGGTATAATACTTTGGAACTCGATGTCGCTGAAGTGGCTGATGACTAAATATCACACTGACAATCTGGAAATAATACCGTTCGACTTCCCATATGGTGAATATAAGTTCTTTGCCAACGACCACCATCTGCTGAATCAGCTCGATAGTGTGTACTCTATACTCAGAGCCAACGACCGTCTTACAGCCATACAGAACAAATGGTTCTATCCTGAACGCCAAGAGACAGGTATCCCATCGTGGATCTGGGATATGGTTAAGTTTTTTACCATTCTGGCAGTGGGAATCCTGGTTTACTACACATTCTTCAAGATTCGCGAACGCAAGATGACCCAGAAGATAAACAAGGAGAACCAGCGTTTGTCGCTTATAATGAAGACCAGTAACGTTATGTTCTGCACATATAACGTATCGTCACAGTACTTCACCGTTATGGATTCTTCAGGCCACGCAGAACGTTCATACTCGCTGCTTGAGTACTCACACAGATTCGACCCTAACGATTTTACGAATCTTACAGACGGACTTAGAAATGTGATTGAGGGTAAATCAGAAACGGTCACAATACAGCTAAAAGAATACGAGAATAACCTGATAGACAGTAACAACTACACTGTCACACTGTCAGTGTTGAGAAGAGACAAGCACAAAAGACCGTCTATTATCATTATCTTGAAGACTGATACCACACAGGATCGCATGCGTCAAGCACTTATCAAAGAGTCGATGCTGCGCTATCAGTCGCTGTTCAACTCAGCATTGGTCGACATGGTTTACTACGATGCCGATGGTTATATCTCTGACATGAACACAAAGTCACTGTCAGTAATGGGCATTGACAACGAGGAAATCAGACGACGCAAGATATCACTTCGCGACGTTCTTGGCATGAAGGATCTGGATATCGACAAGTTCGAATACTTCTATGCCACCCAGCTCTACAAATCGCCAAATGACAATCGTACACTTAACAAATTATTAGGCAAAGATCAGCTTTACTACGAACTACAGGTAATGCCTATCTACGATAAGTTCGGCAATCGTATCGGATTCTTTGGTACAGGACGTAATGTTACAGAATCTGCCAACTCGTACAGGAAACTGAAAGAAAACAGTAAAGAACTACAAATTGTAAAAGATGATGTCTCTACCTATGTACACAACATCGACTATGTACTGTCTGTAGGAGGCATAAGTCTGGTTAATTATCGTCTCGACACACATACTCTTACCGTCTATAGCGAGATTGGTCATGAGAAATACTCACTCACACAGACCAGAGCTCTGGCATTTGTTGACAGTTCGTCAGAGAAACAGGCCCTGCGAGTACTCAACAAGATGGATAATCGACAGACTGGTAGCATTATTGTAGATGTAAAGACCTGCATCAGGAGGCGTAAAGACCGCCTACCACTACACCTGCAGTTAAACTTCGTGCCAACAATAGTGGATGGAGAGATAACAGAATACTTCGGACTAATCCGTGACATCAGCGAGATTAAGGCTGTAGAAGAGAAACTTGCAGAGGAGTCTGTTCGAGCTCAGGAGGTGGAAACAGTTAAGAATGCATTCCTGCACAATATGAGCCACGAGATTCGTACTCCACTTAACACCGTAGTAGGATTCTCAGAATTATTCCAGATGGAACACTCACCAGAGGATGAGGCTTTATTCATCAACGAGATAAAGAACAACTCTGCATCGCTGCTTAAGCTTATCAACGATATTCTGTTCCTATCGCGTCTCGATGCAGGCATGATTACACTATCACCACAACCCATTGACTTTGCAAGCATATTTGCTGGCAGATGCTCATCAGTATGGGACAACCACAAGCAGCCAGGTGTGGAGTACATAGTGCAGAGCCCGTACAATCGACTGGTTGTAGAGATCGACGAGCCAAACGTATCTATGATTATCAACAAGATTATCACCAACGCCATACAACACACTAAATCAGGAAGTGTTCTGGCTCGATATGAGTATATAGCCGACAGACTATTGGTATCAGTAGAAGATACAGGCTGTGGTATCAAGAAGGAGAACCTTGAGAACATCTTTGGGCGATTCGTTACTGGAGCCAATAATGGTGCAGGCCTCGGCCTTAGCATTTGCCATGAGCTGGTTCAGTATATGGGTGGTAATATTGAACTCACATCAACTGAAGGCAAGGGCACCACTGTCTGGTTCTCGATACCTTGTAAGATGGTAGAAATGGAAAGAAAATAAAACAGAAAACTCAGATAGATATTATGACTAAGAAGATAATAATACTAACCATTGCCTGTTTGTTTGCCTTCTGCCCCACACTACGTGCAGAGGCGAACTATATGCGTGACTATACAAATGAGAACCCACTTATAATAGTAAGCGACTGGGAATTTCCACCCTATGAGTTCAGAAACGACCATGGCGACGCTGACGGATACAATGTAGAGGTGCTGAGCCTGATACTCGACAAGCTCAACATCCCTCATAAATTCGTTATGATGGAATGGTATAAGTGTACTGAGGCTTTCGATAATCATGAGGCCGACCTTATTCATGCCCTAAAATTCAAGTACGAGGGGCCTGAATTTGAGTACACACGCAACATGATTACCTACTATAATATCAGAGCCATCAGACTTAGGTCGACACGCCCGCTTAGGAGAATTAGTCAGCTAACAGCCGAAGATACCCTTACCTTGAAGAAGAACGACTATGTTGACCTGAAGGTAAGCGCAATGAAGAACAAAGAGTTTGCTACCGAATACCATGCACCACGTGAGGCTCTGATGGGTATAAGAAACGGTAAGTACAAGTACTATATGTGGGGCGAGCAACCACTTAAGATGAAGGTTAAGGAACTGGGACTTGATGGCATAGAATTCGACGAGACAGATATGCCTGCAGGCGAACTAAGAATAGTGGGATACGACAAGGAACTGATACACGCCATCGATGATATGTTTGCCCGTCTGGAGCAGTCAGGTGACATAGAGAAACTGCACGACAAGTGGTTCTATCCAGAGAATGTTCACAACGACGCATCGCCTATGGCACTCATCCTGCTTACCGCTATCATCATAGCTGCTATAGTAATCCTGCTGTTCAGCCACATGATGCGCATAAGAGTAAAGAAGGCTATTGAGAAGTCGATAGACATGAACCAGCTGATGACTGAGGCATTGAGATCAGGCAACTACTATGTGATAGAATACGACATACAAACCCAGCGCCTAAGAAACAGCTATGGCGACATGCTTCCTAAGGAGGGATTGAGCCACGATGAGTTTATGAAGCGCCTGCCAGACACAGAAAAAGGAAAGTTCAACGAGGCTATGCGACTGATGAGCCAAGGAGAAAAAGACCTGGGCTACCTGAAGCGCCGCTACAACAGAGGAACAACGAATAATCCGGATTGGAGATGGATTGAGGGACATGCCGTAGTAGAAAACGAAGACGGAAAGCCACGCTATGTCATTACATCGTTCAGAGACTACACCCACGAGATTGTCGAAGAGCGTATAAACGAAGAGATTGCAAGTAAGTATCAGAGCATGTTCAGCAACGGACTTATTGCCATGTCGTTCTATGCCAAAGACGGAACGCTTATCGACGTAAACAAACGAATGAGTGAACTATGCGAATTCGACAAGGATGGCGAGGAGTTCTTCCGCCAGATGAACCTGTTTGACGTAGCATTGGTAAAAGGACAGTACCAAAAGGGCGACAAGGAGAGTTTCCACGTATGTCAGCGTATGTTCTATCCTGAGATTGGTATCTTTAAGTATATCGAGATAAAGGTTCACCCCACATACGATGATGAGGGAGAACTGCAGTTCTACGTAGTTACTGCTCGCGATATGACTGCAGAACGTCGTCTATACCTTGAACAGGCCAAGCACGACAAGGAGCTTAAGAAAGCTACCAAGGATATCCAGTTCTACGAGAAACAGCTTGGTTATCTGCTTGAAAACAGTAAGATGTTCCTTTGGACATTCGACCTCAAGGAAGGACTCTTCCACTTCAGTTATAGCGGACGCAAGTCGGACTACACCAAGACTCTGGATGTATTCTTTGGTGGTGCTACTGACGAGTTCCGTGAGTCTGCTTTCAAAGAAGCCAAAGAGGCTATTGCCCACGCTAAGCCATACAACAAGATTGTACACTTTAAATACACTATGATCAACCCAGGTCCAGTATGGTATGTAATCAGTGGTATTCCTAAGTTCGACGAGAATGGCAATCTGTCTCACTACTTTGGTGTGGCTCGTAACATCGACAACCTGATGGAGGCTCAGCAGAAGCTGAAGGACGAGACCAAGCGTGCCCAGGAGTCAGGAAAGATGAAGGCTGCATTCCTTGCCAACATGACTCACGAGATACGTACGCCACTTAATGCCATCGTGGGCTTTAGCGACCTTCTGCCAGTAGTAGAGAGTCACGAAGACAGAATGGAGTTCATACGCATCATCCGCAATAACTGCGACATGCTTATGCGACTTATCAACGATATCCTTGAGGCATCAAATGTTGGACAGTCGTTGGCCATCAAACCAGAGGAGGTTGACTTTGCAAAGGTATTCGATGACATCTGCCAGACGCTGGCCCAGCGCGTTGACGAAGCAGGCGTACAATTCATCAAAGACAATCCATACGACTCGTTTATGGCTACACTCGATAAGGGACGTATCCAGCAGGTATTGACCAACTTCACCACAAATGCCATCAAATACACCCACCAGGGACACATAAAGTTGGGATATCGCGAGCAGGAAGACGGCATATTCTTCTATTGCGAGGATACTGGTGCTGGTATCCCTAAGGACAAGCAGGATGCTGTGTTCGAGCGCTTTGTTAAGCTTAACGAATACGTACAAGGCACTGGTCTTGGACTTAGCATCTGTAAGGCCATAGCAGAACGATGCAACGGAAAGATTGGAGTAACATCCGAAGGCGAAGGACATGGATCAACCTTCTGGATGTGGACGCCAAGAAACATCAGCGAAAGGATATAAGGCACAAAAAAATGTTCCCAGCCTGGGAACAAATTATTCCCAACGTGGGAACATCTCGTTCCCAGGCTGGGAATATTTTTTGTGCTTATTACTTATTATTAATTAGAACAGCAATGTGCGCTCCAGCCAGTAAATGATGATACCTGCGATGTAACCAGCAAAAGCTACCCAGGTAATCTTCTTCATATACCATCCAAAGGTAATCTTCTCAAGACCCATAACTACCACACCTGCAGCAGAACCTATGATAAGCATAGAACCACCAACACCAGCACAGTAAGCCAGCAACTGCCAGAAGATACCGTCTATTGCCATATCGCCAGCAGCAGCTACAGGATACATACCCATACATCCAGCTACCAGAGGTACGTTATCAACGATAGACGAGAGCACACCAATGATACCAGTTACGAGGAAGTGATTACCCTCGAATGTGGTATCGAGGAAGCCACCAAGCATCGTGAGTACGCCAACCTCCTGAAGAACAGCTACAGCCATCAGGATACCAAGGAAGAACATGATGGTTGAGAGGTCGATCTTAGAAAGCAGATCGCTTACACGCTTTGCCATCGTGTCATCGTCAGAGGCATTGTAATGGAATATCTCAGTAACCGTCCAGAGCAATCCCAGAACCAGCAGAATGCCCATGAATGGAGGCAGATGAGTAATGGTCTTGAAGATGGGCACAAAGCAGAGACCACCAACACCAAGCCAAAAGATAATGTCGCGCTGAGACTTGGTGAACTGACTTACATCAGCCTTTGGAAGATTCTGCTCCTTGTCGAACTTGCCATGAAGCTGATACTGCAGGATGAATGCAGGTACGAACATCGAGACGAGCGAAGGAACAAAGATTTCTGTAAGCACGCCCTGAGTGGTGATAACGCCCTTAATCCAAAGCATGATGGTTGTCACGTCACCAATTGGCGAGAATGCACCTCCTGAGTTGGCTGAGATAACCACAAGTGCTGCATAGATAAGCCGGTCTTCACGATTCTGAACCAGCTTACGAAGCACCATAATCATAACGATTGAGGTGGTAAGGTTGTCGAGAATGGCCGACAGGAAGAAGGTCATAAATGTCATTCGCCACATCAGTTTGCGCTTAGAACGTGTCTTCAGCGTGTCGCGCACAAAGTTAAATCCGCCATTCGAGTCTACAATCTCTACAATGGTCATTGCTCCCATCAGGAAGAAAAGTGTACCAGCAGCATCGCCCAGATGATGTTCGATAACCTCTGATATATGGTGAATCACATCGCCACCAAGAATCGATGGGTAATACGAAGCAGGATCAAGCATGAGCAGTGTCCAGCACAGCACACACATAAGCAACGCAATGGCCGCTTTATTAACTTTTGTCAGGCTCTCCAAAGCTATACTAAGATAGCCCAAGCAGAACACTACGACAATAAGAATTGTTAATGTTGACATTTGGTTTGAATACTTTTATTATTTGTTATTTTTAATTTTGGCTGCAAAGGTACTAATAAACAAGTGAAATACCAAATAATTATACTAAATAAAAGTTGAAAAGTTTGCTGCTTAGCGAAAAAGTTCGTATATTTGCACTCCGTATGAACAACGACTTAAATAGAGAAGCAAAGTGGAGTGAAAACGTGGTGCTGGTAGATGCAGACTACGTAGACTCTGTAGCGTTTAATCTGATCGTGAATTTCGAAAGGATGATAGGACGTCGCATTCCTCAGGCCGATATCGCAAAATGGCTGGATTGCATCGCCCTGGATGGAGGTATCAGAGACGGAGAAAACGAGATACAGGTGATACTGATTCACCAGAAGGATAAGCAGCAGATGGATAATTTTTTGCCAGGCAACTATGCTAACGACCTGAGCGAGAAGGCTTTCAAGGACCATTTGGGCGAGTTTACCATCAATGCCTATCAGGCAGAAGGCTTTGCCAAGACAGGCGATTTCTTCAACGAAGTGCTTGAGTTGGTATTGGCACAGAAGAACATAAAACGACTGATGGTGATACCAAATGCCGAAGATTCTTCTATATATAATAAGGTACGCGAGGCTTTGCGCAAGGCTGACGATGATGATAAGCGTATAACAGTGTTTACCATGCAGCCAGCAGCAGGAGGTAATTATCGCCAGGAGATTCTTGGTTATTCGCTTATGGCAGCACTTGGTATCAAGGCCGATGAGATTAAAGATTAAACATTAAAAGATTAAATATTAAATAATATAGATATGGCAAAAGTTTTAATGATTGGAGCAGGTGGCGTGGCTACCGTTGCAGCATTTAAGATTGCTCAGAATGCAGACGTATTTACAGAGTTTATGATTGCTAGCCGTCGTAAGGCGAAATGCGATAAGATTGTGGAGGATATCCACAAGGCAGGATATCAGATGGACATTAAGACAGCCCAGGTTGACGCTGACGATGTAGAGCAGCTGAAGGCATTGTTCAACGACTTCAAGCCAGAGCTTGTAATAAACCTTGCCCTGCCCTATCAGGATCTGACAATTATGGATGCCTGCTTGGCTTGCGGATGCAGCTATCTTGATACAGCCAACTACGAGCCAAAGGATGAGGCTCACTTTGAGTACTCTTGGCAGTGGGCTTATCGCGACCGCTTCGAGAAGGCTGGTCTTACAGCTATCCTTGGTTGTGGTTTCGACCCAGGTGTAACTTCAATCTACACTGCTTATGCTGCAAAGCATCATTTCAAGGAGATTCAGTATCTTGACATCGTTGACTGTAACGCAGGCGACCACCACAAGGCATTCGCCACCAACTTCAACCCAGAGATCAACATCCGCGAGATTACCCAGAAGGGACTCTACTGGGAAGATGGCAAGTGGGTTGAGACAGAGCCACTTGAGATTCACAAGGATCTGAACTATCCTAACATCGGCCCTCGCGACAGCTATCTGCTGCACCACGAGGAGATTGAATCGTTGGTAATCAACTACCCCACCATCAAGCGTGCACGCTTCTGGATGACCTTTGGTCAGCAGTATCTTAAGCACCTTGAGGTGATTCAGAATATTGGCATGAGTCGCATCGACGAGGTTGAGTACGAGGCACCTCTGGCTGATGGCACAGGCACAGCAAAGGTAAAGATTGTGCCTCTGCAGTTCCTGAAGGCTGTATTGCCAAACCCACAGGATCTGGGCGAGAACTACGAGGGCGAGACCTCAATCGGATGTCGCATCCGTGGTATCGGCAACGATGGCAAGGAGCACACCTACTATGTTTACAACAACTGCTCGCATCGCGCTGCCTACGAGGAGACTGGCATGCAGGGCGTAAGCTACACCACTGGTGTACCTGCCATGATTGGTGCAATGATGTTCTGCAAAGGATTGTGGAACAAGCCAGGCGTTCACAACGTAGAGGAGTTCGACCCAGATCCATTCATGGAGCAGCTCAATAAGCAGGGCCTGCCTTGGCATGAGATTCACGATGGTGACTTGGAATTGTAATCAATTATAAATAATAACTAATAAAATAGTAAAATTAAACTATGGCAAAGAAAGCAACAGAAGAAGAGGTATTGACACCTCAACAGGAGAAGATGAAAGCCCTGATGGCCGCCATGTCGAAGATTGAGAAAGACTATGGCAAAGGCTCGATTATGCGCATGGGCGACGAACAGATAGATAATGTAGAAGTGATTCCTACAGGCTCGATAAGTCTTAATGCAGCTCTGGGTGTAGGCGGCTACCCCAAGGGACGTATCATTGAGATCTATGGTCCTGAGTCATCAGGTAAGACCACGCTGGCCATTCACGCTATCGCTGAGGCCCAGAAGGCTGGTGGCATCGCAGCATTCATCGATGCAGAACATGCATTCGACCGTTTCTATGCAGCCAACCTTGGTGTTGATGTAGACAATCTCTATATCTCTCAGCCTGATAATGGTGAGCAGGCACTCGAGATTGCAGACCAGCTTATCCGTTCAAGCGCTATCGACATCATCGTTATCGACTCTGTAGCAGCACTCACTCCAAAGAAGGAGATTGAGGGCGACATGGGCGATTCTGCAGTAGGCCTCCAGGCTCGACTGATGAGTCAGGCTCTCCGTAAGCTCACATCAACCATCTCGAAAACCAACACCACCTGTATCTTCATCAACCAGTTGCGCGAAAAGATTGGCGTCATGTTTGGTAACCCAGAGACTACCACAGGTGGTAATGCCCTGAAGTTCTATGCTTCAGTACGTCTCGACATCCGCAAGGTTACAACTCTGAAGGATGGCGACCAGCCTATTGGTAATCAGGTTAGAGTAAAGATTGTAAAGAACAAGGTTGCTCCCCCATTCCGCAAGGCTGAGTTCGAAATCACATTTGGCGAGGGAATCTCTAAGATTGGCGAGATTGCAGACCTTGGTGTTGAGTATGGTATCATCAAGAAGAGCGGTTCATGGTTCAGCTATAACGACTCGAAACTTGGTCAGGGTCGTGATGCAGTTAAGGAGCTGCTTAAGGATAATCCAGAACTCTGCGACGAACTCGAAGCAAAGATTATGGAAGCAATTTCCGACAAAAAAGAATAAAGCAAAAAGAAATCCCAGCCGCTTGGCTGGGATTCTTATTTTTATATTAGTTCATTATCGGGGTTCCTGTTCCACCCATCCATCCATTATCTGCTTTAGGTATTGAAGATTTCCTAGTCTTACTACCCTTCTTAGCTTTTTTCAGCGTAGGATTAACAGATGGGCCATAAGGGCCATCGGCTACTGCGGTTTTCTTAACAACGCCAGAGCCATCAAACTCTACATACAGCAGTTTGTTGTTCGAGCGCTGGAACACCCAGAAGTACTGTCCGCCCACACCATTTTCAACATGATCTGGCTCACCAGCAGCCATCTCAACCTCATCTTCTGTCATACCGATACCAACGTGTCCCTGACGAATCATGGCACGTGTAGCCTCGCTGGTAACCACCTTCTTTCCAGGACCAGGTGCAAAGATGGCACCAATGAACTTGTTTTCGTTGCCTTCAGCCTTATACATATCCAGAATAGCATCAGTATAGAAGAAGTTACCAGTTGTGGTATTCTTAAGCTTCACAGTAGCATTACTATCATCGCCCTTATGAGGGGTAATCGACTCAATACGAAACTCTGCCAAGCGAGGAATAGCCTGTTGCTTGCTCGATACCTCGTTCAGCATACGTATAGGAATCTTTGTATGCACAATCTTACCAATAAACTGCTTGTAATTACGACTACTTATTGACATAATGTCATCCATCAGCTCAAACGAGTTATTAAACAAGTAACGAGCCTCATCAGCCACGAACTCATCGTCGCGCATGCCACAATTGGTTTTCGACATGGTTACATTCTGATAGAACTGGTTGCCATTCTTATCCTCAACCACAATCTTTACAGGATACTTGCGCGAGCCAACACCAACAGCCACAACCTTTACTTCCATATCACGGTCGACCTCTACATCCTGATAGCCCTCACCATCATACTCTGTGTCTATGCGATAATACTTGGTCTTGGTGAACAGCGTCTTGCCCATCAGTTTCTCCTTGGCTATATCAACATCGCCAAGATATGCCAAAGTTGGCACACCCGTCTTCTGGAAACAATAATCATCAAAGGTTCCGTAACCTATCTCATAATAATATGGCTTACCATTGTCCTGACAAATGAAGTTTATACGTGCATGACCGTCTTTACTCTCATCGTGGCCCTGATATACCATGATTTTATACTTCAGTGTCATGCTGCTAACCTCCTTGCCAGTACTTGGGTCAGTAAAGGTTTTAACCACCAGATCGTATTTTTCTGGCATCACCATGAACTTCATACCCTTCTCCCAGTCACAAAGACTGTGATACTTAAAGTTCTGACTTATAAAATCCTGAGAGGATTCCTCTTCGTCTAGCTGGGCTTCTGCAAGCTCATCCTGCATATGCGTCTGGGCGCTCTTCTTCACACCCTTAGTCTTCACGATGTAAGAGTTGCTCTGAGCCGATGCTGTCAAAAAGGCAATCGCCATACAGGCCGCAAAAATAGTTCTTTTCATGACTACCTATAGTTTTATTCTAGAATTCTGAGTGCAAAGATAGAGTTTTTAAAATGAAAATCCAAATATTTTGTGCCAAAATGACGTAATAAAATACATTTTTAGCTTAATTAGCCATTTTGGCATACGCTTTGCAATCCGGATTGTGTCAAATTGAGTATAAATTAAAAAATATAGAATTATGGGAAAGATTATTGGAATCGATTTAGGAACTACAAACAGTTGCGTTGCCGTATTCGAGGGTAACGAACCAGTAGTAATTGCCAACAGCGAGGGTAAGCGCACAACTCCTTCGGTAGTTGGATTCGTTGACAATGGTGAGCGTAAGATTGGTGATCCTGCCAAGCGTCAGGCTATCACTAACCCGAAGAACACCGTTTACTCTATCAAGCGTTTCATGGGTGAGAACTGGCAGCAGACTGAGAAGGAGATTTCTCGCGTACCATATACTGTAGTTAACGAGGGTGGTTACCCACGTGTTGACATCGATGGTCGCAAGTACACTCCACAGGAGATTTCTGCTATGATTCTCCAGAAGATGAAAAAGACCGCTGAGGACTACCTCGGACAGGAGGTTACTGAGGCTGTTATCACCGTACCTGCTTACTTCTCTGACTCACAGCGTCAGGCTACTAAGGAGGCTGGTCAGATTGCAGGTCTTGAGGTTAAGCGTATCGTAAACGAGCCAACAGCAGCAGCTCTGGCTTATGGTGTAGATAAGGCTAACAAGGATATGAAGATCGCTGTGTTCGACCTTGGTGGTGGTACATTCGATATCTCTATTCTTGAGTTCGGCGGTGGCGTATTCGAGGTTCTGTCAACCAATGGAGATACTCACCTTGGTGGTGATGACTTCGACCAGGTAATTATCGACTGGCTGGTTCAGGAGTTCAAGAACGACGAGGGTGCCGACCTGAAGAGCGATCCTATGGCTATGCAGCGCCTGAAGGAGGCTGCTGAGAAAGCTAAGATTGAGCTTTCTTCTAGCACATCTACAGAGATTAACCTGCCTTACATCATGCCTGTAGGCGGTGTACCTAAGCACTTGGTTAAGACTTTGACTCGTGCTAAGTTCGAGCAGTTGGCTCACGACCTTATCCAGGCTTGTCTGGCTCCATGTCAGAAGGCTATCGCTGATGCACATCTGTCAACATCCGACATTGATGAGGTGATCCTCGTAGGTGGTTCAAGCCGTATCCCCGCCGTGCAGACATTGGTTAAGAACTACTTCGGCAAGGAGCCTTCAAAGGGTGTAAATCCTGACGAGGTTGTTGCTGTAGGCGCTTCAATTCAGGGTGCTATTCTGAATAAGGAAGGTGGCGTAGGCGACATCGTACTGCTCGACGTTACTCCTCTTACACTGGGTATCGAGACCATGGGTGGTGTTATGACCAAGCTGATCGAGGCTAACACAACTATCCCATGCAAGAAGAGCGAGACATTCTCTACTGCAGCTGATAATCAGACAGAGGTAACCATCCACGTTCTGCAGGGTGAGCGTCCAATGGCTTCACAGAACAAGTCAATCGGTCAGTTCAACCTCACAGGTATTGCTCCAGCACGCCGTGGTATTCCTCAGATCGAGGTAACCTTCGATATCGACGCTAACGGTATCCTCAAGGTTTCTGCTAAGGATAAGGCTACAGGTAAGGAGCAGGCTATCCGCATCGAGGCTTCATCGGGTCTGTCACAGGACGAGATCAACCGCATGAAGGCTGAGGCAGAGCAGAATGCCGAAAACGATAAGAAGGAGCGCGAGCGCATTGACAAGCTGAATCAGGCTGACTCTATGATCTTCCAGACAGAGAACCAGCTGAAAGAGATTGGCGATAAGATCCCAGCTCAGCACAAGCCAGCTATCGAGCAGGCTCTGCAGCAGCTTAAGGATGCTCACAAGGCAGGCGATGTAGCAGCTATCGACACAGCTATCGCAGCCCTGAATGCAGCTTGGCAGACTGCTTCACAGCAGATGTACCAGCAGAGCGGCGCAGCCGGCCAGCCTGGTGGCGACCAGTTCAATGGTGGTCAGCAGCAGGCTCAGCAGGAAGGTCCAAAGCCTGAGGACATCCAGGATGCTGACTTCGAGGAGGTGAAGTAAAAATAGATAAGCAACGATAAGAATATTATAAGAAAGTGGTGTAATCCAAGTGGTTACACCACTTTTTGTTATTGTTAAACTTTGTTTCATTTCTTGCTGTTTTCGGATTTTTACCGTAATTTTGCGTCATATTTGCGACACGACTTAATTGGCGATGAGATGCAACTTAAAAATACTTATACGGATTAATACATATTAAAAGGACGAAAATATGCCAGCTTTAAAATTTCAGATTAAACGGAAATGCGAAATGTGTGGAGCAACCTTCATTGCAAAGACGCTCGAGTCTAAGTATTGCTCTAAGCACTGCATTGACATGGCTTATAAGCAGAAAAAGGCAGCAGCCAAGAAGGCTGAGCAATTCAAACAAATTGCCCAAAAAGTACCTGATGCACGAGAATATATCTCTGTAGCAGAAGCTGTAGCCATGTACTCTATCGGGCGAGACACGATTTACCGTCTAATAAAAAAGGGAACTATACCTTATATAAATATAGGTGAAAGACTGACACGGATAAAAAGGACAGAACTTGAAAAATTGTTCCCTAAGCGTGAGGAACCACTAGAAAAAGATAAGCCGCTACCAAAACTATATAGCTTGGAGCCTGAAGATTGTTATACGATTGGGGAAATATCAAAGAAGTACCGAATTGATGACAGCACTGTTTGGGCGCATATTAGGAAATATTCCATCCCAACCCGTCAGATAGGCAATTATGTGTATGCCCCCAAAAAGGAAATCGACAAACTTTATAAGAGCTTATGAAGAAACCATTAGCACATACGAAAGTTACGGTTAAACTCCGCAAATCACAGTATAAAGAGGAATGGTATCTCATTGTAGAAGCCTACCCTGTGGTAAAAGCAGGCAATAAGGTGGAACGGATAGTGGAATCTGTCAATAGGACGATTACCACCCCTATCTGGGACAAGTCATCCTCTACCCGTTCATCCGGTTTTAAGCCCAAACGAGACATCAATGGCATTATTATGTGCCGTTCTACCCTCGATCAAGAATCTTGTATCTATGCAGACAACGTAAGGAAACTACGCCAGCACGAATACGACAACCAATCACTTTATACTGACAAGGAAAGCGAGATTGCGGCACAGAATGAGCGTTCTGAACAGGACTTTATTGAGTACTTCAAGAAGATTACTTATTCTCGTCACCCCAATTCTTCAGATTCCATTATTGTCAACTGGAATCGTGTAGCAGCTCTCCTTGAAATCTTCTCAGAGAACAAGCCTATACCATTTTCGACCATATCGGTAAAATGGATGGAAGAATTTAAGATGTTCCTTCTCACAGCCCCACAAGGGGGTTCCAAGAAAGGACCTATCTCACAAAACACAGCTTCAACATACTTCTCCATCATCAAAGCCGGACTCAAGCAAGCCTTTATTGACGAATATCTTACTATTGACATCAGTGAGAAAGTAAAGAATATCCCAACGAAGGAAAGCAGGCGCGAAGTGCTTACCATTGAGGAGGTAAACAAGTTGGCAGACACACCTTGCTCTAACAACATCTTGAGAAGAGCCTCGTTTTTCTCAATCTTGACTGGATTAAGACACTGTGACATCAAAGAACTGAAATGGGGGCAGATAGTTAGGCACAATGATTCTTGGCGCATCAACTTCAATCAGGAAAAGACAGATGGCGTCGAATACATGCCTATATCAGACCAAGCCTATGAACTATGCGGAGAGAGACGTGATCCTGACAGACTTGTGTTTGAAGGGCTTATGAATCCTTCATGGATTAATCGTCCTGTTAAGAAATGGATTGAAGCAGCAGGAATAACCAAACATATAACCTTCCATTGCTTTAGGCATAGCTATGCAACCCTTCAGCTCACTAACGGTACGGACATATTTACTGTTAGCAAAATGTTGGGCCATACCAATGTAAAAACAACACAAATCTATGCAAAAGTCGTAGATGCCAAGAAAGAACAGGCAGCAAAAGCCATTACTATTGAAAATCTCGACAAAAGCAAGCCAAAAGAATAGCACGTCATTGATTTTCTGAGAGTTAGCGTTATTTTGGTGGGAGTGTGGAGCAGGTTTGCACCACCTCCCACCATCATTTGCACCACTATTTTTCTCGTTACTTATCCATTTTTATCAGATATTCCAGTCATCAAGGCAATTGTTCCCTTGATTGATTATCGATTTCATCATTTTCTGAGGAGAGTACAATTAATCTCCGTTAAATAAACTGGTGCAATGGTGGTGCATATTAACACTTGATATGCACTTTTGAAATAAAGCCGACCTTTGTGTCAAAATTTAAATTTTAAAATAATGACACGAATGATTAGCAATTTAGAAGAAATGCCCCAGGCATTAAATTACCTTATCTCAAAGGTAGAGAGTTTAGAAGAGATGGTGAACGAGTTGAGCGTCCAGAAAGATGTTCCTGAACAGCCGGAATGGATGAACATTGACGATTTGCGTCAGTATCTTCCATCTCATCCTGCTAAGCAAACCATTTATGGATGGGTCAATGATAAGGCTATACCTTATTATAAGAACTCAAAGAAGTTGACGTTCAAGAAGTCGGAAATCGACGAATGGTTACACCAAGGACGTAGAAAGAGTACGGAAGACTTAGAGCGAGAAGCAAGCGAGTTTGTAAACTCTAAAAAGATTAAAGGAGGAAGAGCGTTATGATTGAAAACGATATTATCAACCAGTCATTCAAGGCACTCCAAGATGCAGAGTCTGTGAATGGAGGTGGATTCATAGTTGAGCCGATGAACAAGTGCATTGAAGATGCACATTTGTTGCCACCATTGGTCTCACTCTACCCAGACATTGTTCTCGAAGGTGATCTTAGTATCATCTTCGGACAGTCTGGCATTGGCAAGACAATCTTTGCTATGCAGATAGCAAGATATATTGCCGAACAAGGCAAGCGAGTATTATATGTGGATTGCGAAATGACACCCCGTCAACTTGGTAACCGCTATGAGTGTCCCAATTTCCCTTCCACCTTTCTTCGTGCTGAGATGGATAAAGAGCATCCGGCAGAAGATGTACTTAAAGGGATAGAAGAAGTAGCAGTTGCTAATTATGTGGATGTCGTGTTTATTGACAATATCACAGCTTTGGGACAGTCGCTTGACAGAAGTGCTGATGCTGGAACGTTGATGGCTTCACTAAACACTTTGAAGAAGAAGTACAACTGGACGTTAGTGGTTCTCAATCATGTTCCCAAGATGTACTCTGGTAATGTTCCTCTTTCCCTTTCGGCCATGCAGGG
>DEHD01000022.1:3195-3374 GCA_002351725.1 Prevotella sp. UBA2809 | reverse complement strand
CGTGGCTTTGGAACTGAGCAGGAACACCTGAATATTGAGAACGGCAACGATAGGGATGAGGTGAAGGCCCGTGTCAGAGAACTCTCTGCCAAGGGGATGACACAGACAGCCATTGCCGAACAGCTTGGAATCTCCCAGAGTAAGGTTTCAAGACTTCTAAAAGAGTAATCCAAGATTAT
>DEHD01000022.1:2515-2955 GCA_002351725.1 Prevotella sp. UBA2809 | reverse complement strand
TATCGGTTGGGAGCGACTGATGAAGTGAAGGGAGAGCATTATGGCACTGTGCTGCCTCGGATTAACCGCAAGGGGATGATTGTTGGAGGTAATGTCATACACTTCAATGTAGATGACGGATCAATCCTCAATCATGATGCACTTGTCAATCATCTCTATTCATGGTATGCTTTCGACTATTATGTTGACCCTAACGTATTCTTTGGTGAACACCTGTTGTATGGCAGACAGGCTGTCGTTGTCCAAGAAGAGAAGACTGCCCTGCTTGGCACGTTGGCCTATCCTGATATCGACTGGTTGGCAGTAGGCGTTGGCAATAATCTGACAGACGAAATGATGAAGAAACTCATGGGACGACAAATCGTCCTCTACCCCGATGACTTCTGCGCTGACTTCTGGTCGGAGCATTTCGGTGGCAAGTTCAAGGTGGATGACAGCTT
>DEHD01000022.1:2291-2426 GCA_002351725.1 Prevotella sp. UBA2809 | reverse complement strand
TAGCCCACTATAACTACGAGCTTTGCTTTCGTAGTTGTGGGCTCTTCCGAGGGACTCAGGGCTTTGCCCTAAGAACCCACCAAGGGCTGCTTGCCCTATGGAACCTCGCAAAGGGGTGACCCTCCCCCTTGACCG
>DEHD01000022.1:747-2277 GCA_002351725.1 Prevotella sp. UBA2809 | reverse complement strand
TGAGCAGGAAGTGACTCTCTCCCTGCACCCTCCAATCAGGGTTTCCACCCCGATACCTCCTAATGGATGAAATACAGAAACTACAAATTTCTGAATTACAGTAAAACAGTAATTACATAAATTCATATTTTCATAAAATCATAAAAACATAAAATCGTAATATGAGTACAACAGCAAAAGCATCCGACCACGTAAAGCCCTGCAACATCGAGCAGAGTGAACGTCATAACAGGCGGAACGCTGATTATATCGCCTCGCTAAACCCACGCACTTTGTATGTACGTACCGAACTGAGTCATAACAATGAATCGTATGTGGTACCCGACTTGAAGGGTGTCACCCTCCAGCATCACTATGATGCCATCAAAGCGATGGTAAAGCAGAAAACTGGCCGAGCCATGCAGGAGAAGAAGGTAACTGTCATTGGTAAGAATGGTAAACCGAAAGAGCGTAATGGCAGCAGTCCCATCCGGGAGAGTGTTGTCAACATCAAGCCTGACACCACAATGGCCGACCTCAAGAAGTACACAGAGAAAGTGTGTCAAAGATGGGGAGTCAGAGCCATCCAGATACATATCCACAAAGATGAGGGTCACTATACCAACCCTGATGATCCGTCAACCTGGCAACCCAATCTTCATGCACACATCATCTGGGACTGGATGAACCACGAAACGGGGAAGTCCTTCAAGCTCGGCAAGAAAGATATGGAAGAGCTACAGGATATGGCAGCTGAGACTTTGGAGATGGAACGTGGCAAACGAAAGTCTGAGACAGGAGCCGAGCATCTGGAGCGTAACGACTACATCATCCAAAAACAGGAGGAAGAGAAAAAGAATAACCAGGTTGAGATTGAGAAACAGAAGAAAGAAATAGCGGACATGGCTCAGGCTTCCATATTAGACAAGTTGCTCCATTCTGGCCTTAGCCCTACCGTAAGAAAAGCAATTGAAGAAGAGAGAACTGTCCACAAAGAAGAACTCCGCCAAGCAACAACCGCTGTTGATGAGAATGGCCATCCCTATGTCTGGACAAGCGGTAACAAAAAAGATCAGCCTGTCACATGGGAGGAATTGGCAAAGGTTCGTGAAAAGGAGAAAAAGAAGGCAGAGATTCAAGCCAAAGAGGACAAGGATGCTGCTCTTGCTAAGGCTAAGGCAGACAAGGAAGCAGCAGTTGCCAAAGCAAAAGCCGAAGCAAAGGCTGAGCATGATGCTGAGATAGCCGAGATGAAAAAGGTACATGCCGGTCTTATTGACAAAGAGCGATATGCTACCAATGAGAAGGGGAACACCATCTATTGGTCTGGCGGTTCCAAGGATGGGCAAAAAGTGACTAAGGACGAAAGAATCAAGTGGTTAGGCGACCAGTTGAAAGAATCCAAGGAAGCCAATAACGCTTTGTGTGATAGGTTGAAAGATTTAAGAGAACTCATATTTGCTGCATGCAGCCTGAATTTCAAGAAGGTAGTCCAGATTATCGTTGACCAGTGGAAGGCAGGTTTAAAGCAGTTTACCAAGGACTTGAAGG
>DEHD01000022.1:0-702 GCA_002351725.1 Prevotella sp. UBA2809 | reverse complement strand
TGGCTAAGACTGATCCAGATTTGAAACTTGATGAAAAGAAACTGAAGCCTCTCAAAGAGGATGCTCTGAAAATCGCTGATGGAACCTGGGAGTCATACCATCAGAAGCGTGACCAGCTCTTTGATGCTGCCGTCAATGCTCTGGTAGAAATGGGCAATTGTCAAAATCAACGCCATCTAAACCAAAAACAGGCAAATATCATTGAAGCATTCCTCGCCTTTGATGGTGGTGACAGGATACAACTATGTGAGGAAATCTGGAATGTCGCCAGTCCCAAGGTTAATTATTATTGGCGTGACGGAACCTTTGATGCACTTGAAGAACTACGAACAAGGGAACTAAATCACCGTACCTATGGCAATGGCCGTGGGCTATGATTGAATAAAGAAACTCCTGCTACCAGTCATCATGACTGGCGCAGGAGTCGTTATCTTATTTCGAAGAATCTTTCAGACTATCTTAGGGATATAGCCGCCCTCGCCATACCACCAAGGGACACCATTAGGTGTTTCGCCGCAGCCAGCCAGTTGGTAGGAAATGTCGGGTTCTCCATAATCCTTACTGTTTTTTGAAAGTTTGACATATAGAAAAGTCTAACCGTCCCTGAAACGAGCGGTGAGGCCGATAGGTTATTTCGCTGTTTTGCAGGACGTGGAACAGGTACCCGTCCCTGCGGTTCTACTAACCTATGTCTTCCCATCT
>DEHD01000001.1:61936-68348 GCA_002351725.1 Prevotella sp. UBA2809 | reverse complement strand
TCTCACGCTGCTGTTGTGGCTCGTGGTATGGGTAAGTGCTGCGTATCGGGTGTTGGCGCTCTGAACGTAAGCTATAAGGATAAGACTGTCGAGATCGACGGCGTTACATATAAGGAGGGTGACTTCATCTCTCTGAACGGTACAACTGGTCAGGTATATGCTGGCGAGGTTCCAACAAAGGCTGCCGAGCTTTCTGGCGACTTCAAGGAGCTGATGGACCTCTGCGACAAGTACACCAAGCTGCAGGTTCGTACCAATGCTGATACTCCACACGATGCACAGGTAGCTCGCGCTTTCGGTGCTAAGGGTATCGGTCTTACACGTACCGAGCACATGTTCTTCGAGGATCAGAAGATCGTTGCTATGCGTGAGATGATTCTGGCCGACAGCGTTGCTGGACGTGAGAAGGCACTTGCTAAGCTGCTGCCTTACCAGAAGGCCGACTTCAAGGGTATCCTCGAGGCTATGGACGGTCTGCCCGTTAACATCCGTCTGCTCGATCCACCACTCCACGAGTTCGTTCCCCACGATCAGGCTGGTCAGGAGACTATGGCTAAGGAGATGGGCGTAAGCTTGGATGAGATCAAACGTCGTGTTGACTCACTCGCTGAGAACAACCCAATGCTGGGTCACCGTGGTTGCCGTCTGGGTATCACATTCCCTGAGATCACAGCTATGCAGACTAAGGCTATCCTCTCTGCAGCTTGCGAGCTGAAGAAGGAGGGTAAGAACCCAATGCCAGAGATCATGGTTCCTCTGATTGGTACTATCAACGAGCTCAAGCAGCAGAAGGAGATCATCCAGTATGCCGCTAAGGAGGTATTCGCTGAGTATGGTATCGAGGTTGAGTTCGAGATCGGTACAATGATTGAGATTCCACGTGCTGCCCTGACAGCTGATCTGATTGCTTCAGAGGCTCAGTACTTCTCATTCGGTACTAACGACCTTACCCAGATGACCTTCGGTTACAGCCGCGACGATATCGCTTCGTTCCTGCCTGTATACCTCGACAAGAAGATCCTGAAGGTTGACCCATTCCAGGTACTCGACCAGGAGGGTGTAGGCCGTCTCATCAAGTTCGCCGTTAAGGAGGGTCGTGAGGTTCGTCCTGAGCTCCGTTGCGGTATCTGTGGTGAGCATGGTGGTGAGCCTAGCTCAGTTAAGTTCTGCGCTAAGATTGGCATGAACTACGCAAGCTGCTCTCCATTCCGCGTGCCCATCGCCCGCCTCGCCGCCGCACAGGCTGCTGTTGAAGAGTAATCTGATTATTCTGAATACTAAATATTTTGGGTGTAACTTCCACAGAGGGGTTACACCCAATTTTTATTATGCACTGAGTAAAATTACTCACTCCACTGAGTAAAATTTTAATTTAATTCTAAATGCTTGACTATTAGGTGATTAGTGAATATAAGTAACTACCAAAACTTGCCAAAGCCCATATCATAAGAGCAATGAGTATAAGTAGGATGATTAGTATAACGGCTGATTGTATAGCTTTTTGATTCACCTCCTTTGTTACGGTCACGTTGCCGTCAACAAATCCTTGAATCATCGCCATGTTCTTAGTGTTAGCGCGGTGGAATACATCAATAACGTCGCCAATAAAGAATGGTATCATACCCAATAGCACATCACGGAGTGCATTGTTGATAATTGCAAGAGTAAGGGGGATGCTTTTGATGACGCGCGTTGAGAAATAGATGAAAGGCACTACGCATAATATTGTAATCATATCGCCCCATCCTGGAATGATTCCAATGACAGCGTCAAGATAATAGCGATCCATGTAACGAGTGATATCGTTCATTGTCTGATAGATTTTATTATCCATCAGACGTTTCCTTTGTAGCAGTCTCTTTTCGTCTTTATTCATTGATTCTTCTTTTGAATATCACGATAGTCTGCGAGCAGGTTCCAAATGCCGTCTTCTGACAATACGCCGCGTTTTAGGGCAGGAGGGAGATGCCCTGCTTCGTCGGCAGCAAAGTCCATTTTCCACAACTCGCTGCTATAGTATTTGCTGAGTTCGGCAATATCATCTTTGATAGCCTTCAGAGAATCTACAGTCCCATCCTTGATGGCAGCCAAGGCATAATTAAAACGTTGCTCCATCCAAAGAGAATGAAACCTGCCATCTTCTTCAAACAGCTTCTTTTGCAAGTGCGAGCACATGTTTGTTGTGTCAATCGTCAGTATATAAATGTGATAATCAGATAGCCGATGCCAATGCTGACAAAGGTTGTGATAAAGCCAGAGAGTTGGAACGAGTGGTTGAGCACATATTTGCCGATACGCGTTGTGCCAGTAGTGTCGAAGTTGATAGCAGCCACCTCCGTCGGATAGTTGGGAATGAAGAAATAACCATTCACGGCAGGAAACATAGCCACGAGTGCCAATGGCGGAATGCCCAGACCGATACCCAACGGGAAGAGGGTGCGCACAGCAGCAGCCTGTGAGAAAAGCATGATACTCATGATAAACAAGGCCACGGAGAAGAGGAACGGATACTGAGTCACAATGTCGGCGATATGACTCTTGAAGAACTCCATGTTGCCATTGAAGAAGGTGTCGCCCATCCATGCGATACCAAAGATAGCTATCATGGCATTCATACCGGCATCAAAGATGTTGCCGCTGACGGCTTCCTTCACGCTCGCCTTACCCACAATCAGGATGAGAGCAGCAATCGACATCATCAGAATCTCAATCGTCTCAGGCATCGAGAGTCGGGTGACTACACCGTCGGCCTCGTACGTAGGACGCAGAGATGGCACACTGCCGAAGATGACCACGAGGACCACGCCCAGCAGAAACGCCAGCACACTCCATTTAGCACGGGGATTAGGATTCTGCTCTATCTCTGACATGACCTTAGCCTCGGCTTCAGGATCAATCATACCTTCGCGCACTCTGCGCTGGTATTCAGGGTCATCTTCCAATTCCTTACCCACACGGTTCTGAACGAATGCAGACACAAGAATGGCAATGAGCGAAGCTGGGATGCAAACAAGGAGAATGTCCTTCAGTTCGATGCCTTTTCCACCTAGCAGGTCGGTAGAGATTACTGCAGCCGTAGCAGCCGACATGGGCGACCCGGTGATACCCAGCGAGGCAGAAATCGTGGCCACCGTCATGGGGCGCTCAGGGCGGATTTTTGAGTTCTTGGCAATCTCAGCGATAATGGGCAATAGGGAATAAGAGGTGTGGGCCGTACCTGCCACGAGACAGAAGAGCCAGGTGGTGAGCGGACCATAGTAAGTTATGTGAGTGGGGTGCTTACGCAGAAACTTAGCTGCCAGTCCCACCAGGTAGTCAAGTCCACCAGCAGCCTGCAGTGCAGCCGTTGCCGTAATCACCGATGCAATAATCAGCATCACGTCGATGGGAAGTTTGCCTGGTTGCAAGCCGAAGATGAATACAAGGATGAATACACCTACCATGCCGTAGATACCAAGTCCGATGCCTCCCACTCTGGCACCAATAAAGATCAGGGCCAGTACTATAAACAATTGGCAAAGAATCAAGAGTGTCGCCATAGATTATTTTCTATATCAATAGTTTTTACTTCGAGTTATCAGCCGATATGCAAAGATAGTGGTTTTGGGTGGAACTACCAAATAATCCATCGAAAAAAGTGGTAAAACAAAGCGTTTTGGGCTCTGACTCATTAGTCGTAAAATCAAAAAACATATTAAAATCGAGAGCAAAGGTAGTCGTTTTTGGGATTTAATTCGTATTTTTGTCCTCAGAATTTAGGATTATAGCATATGAAACGTTCGATATTACTACTGACAACTGTATTGACATTTGTAGGGTGCGACTTTTTTCGCCCGCTCGACGGACCAGGAATGGAACGTACTGACGACGGGCTCGACAGCATAGCCGTGGCTAATGCGCGGAGAGCTGTAGAAAGTTTCGAAACCAAACAATACCGCATGGTAGAGTACTACGGCAATAAGGCGCTGGCCGAAAAACGACTGTACGAACACAATCCTACGCTGTACTACCAAACGTGGCAATACCTTATTTCTACAGCCTTCGACAACGGCGAATATAAAAAAGGCATCGACCTGATAACAGCTGCACTCGACAAGTCGGCTCAGGAGGAAGAGCCCGAACTAAAGGCCTACGAGGCGCGCTTTATGGCCCAGATGGGTATGGGGCAGATCAGACTGGCGCGCGTGAGCGAGGGTATAAAAAGCTGCGACGATGCCTATCGTAAGTTCGAGGCGCTGATAGGCGATAATCCCCAATGGGAGTTGTGTTATATGTGGTATCGCTCTACAGGCGAGGCTGTGCAGCACTTTGCCATCTGCGACATTAAGACCGCTCTGGAGTGGTTGCCACGTATGGAACAAACGTACAAGAAAGCCATCTCAGCCCCCGACGTACCCGAAGGTATGGCCGACTATTGTCTGTCGAAACTCGAGCTGACCAAGGCCGAGGTATATATGAAGGCCGACAATCCGAAAGAGGCCGAACGACACTTCAATGCATATCAGCAGACGGAGATAGCCAAGAGCGGCGAGGACTGGATTTCGCCACAATTGTACTACGAAAACGCTCGCCGATGGGATAAACTCTTAGCCATATATAATCGCTGGGACTCGATGTGTATAGCCAACGGATACCCCATGAATACCGACTATCAGCAGATGTTGGGCATGAAATATCATGCAGAGCTGGAGAACGGTCGACGCGACTTGGCACTTAAGACTGCCACACGAATCGTAGATCATCTGGGCACTGTCGACTCGCTGAACAAGAGCGACGATGCAAGCCAGTTGGCTGTGATATACGAGACACAGAAAAAAGAGGCCAAGATAGCCGAACAAGAGGCCAGCATCGCTCGCCAGCAGTTGGTGGCTGTGCTGATAGCCTTTGTGCTGGTAGCCATCTTCTTTGTTGTTTACAGCTTGTATCGCCGGCGTGCTGCTCGCCGTCTCGCCGAGGTAAAAGCAGCCAAGGAACGAATAGAGAGCGAACTGCGTATCGCTAAGGAAATACAGCAGTCGATGGTTCCGCATGTATTCCCAGAGCGCCAGGAACTCGACCTGTATGCATCGATGACTCCAGCTCGCGAAGTGGGGGGCGACCTCTACGACTATATCATGGACGGCGATCGGCTGTACTTCTGCGTGGGCGATGTGTCTGGCAAAGGCGTACCTGCCGCATTGTTTATGGCCCAAACCATACGACTGATGCGCACCTTTGCAAAACAGCGAATGATGCCCGACGTGATAGCCACCCGACTGAACGCAGAGCTTACCGAGGGCAACGAGAGCGGAATGTTTGTTACCATGTTTATCGGACTGCTCGACCTGCAGACAGGCCATCTTGATTTCTGCAATGCCGGACATAACCCTCCTGTGATTGGCGGAGGCGACCATCAGGGCGCGTTCTTAGATGTGAAATCAAACGCACCTATCGGACTTTGGCCCAACTTAGAGTATGAAGGCGAACAGATGGAAAACGTGAAGGGTAGGGTACTCTTTGTGTATAGCGACGGACTGAACGAAGCCGAAAACGAGCAGAAGGAACAACTTGGCGAACAGAAGCTGATAGACATTCTGCGCAGTACCGACTATGAGAGCTCTCGCCAAGTGATAGAGCGCATGGAGCGCGAGGTAGAGCGCCATCGTCACGGCGCCGAACCCAACGACGACCTTACAATGATGTGCATCCATGTGAAATTGCCTGATAGGACAGGCTAATAACCAAATTATACTTAGTTAATCTAAGTTAACGTCACTTTCGCAGAAGCCCGATAACATCACAATTCCTACTGTTTGGTAACTATCTCACCAAAAAGTGCCTTCTTGTGGGAATGAAAAACTTGCCGTACCTTTGCGGTGCAATTCGAGATAATTGCACCGCGAGGACAGGTTGCACCCAGTAAATAATATTTTAAAACGAATAAGAATTATGAAACAGATTGAAACAATTAAGAGTGGAAAGAATTTCAGCGCTGTAAGCGTAGGTAAGATGAGTGAGATTATCGAGCATGTGCTTCCGATGGGACCGAACGTAACCATTCAAGGTAAGGTATTCGCAGGTCAGGCTGTAGGTGCTACAGGAAGCGAGTTCTCGTTCCAGACACTCGTTCCAGGTCAGGACAGTGGTTTCTTGCATACCCACAAGACTCATGAGGAACTATACTTCATCTTGAAGGGCGAAGGCCAGTATCAGGTGGATGGTGAGATTTTCCCTGTCAGCGAGGGCACCATTATCCGCGTCGCTCCTGATGGCAAGCGTGCGCTGAAGAACACCGGCAGCGAGAACCTGACTATGCTCTGCATCCAATACAAGGCCAATGCCTTCACCGAAGCAGACAGTCCTATGACTGATGGTGTCATCCTTCAAGAAGAACTGAAATGGTAAGCGATATGTTCGACAAAGCAATTCAGTT
>DEHD01000001.1:57433-61891 GCA_002351725.1 Prevotella sp. UBA2809 | reverse complement strand
TTGCGCATCTTCCAGATCATGAAACAAGAAGGGCATGTGCTCTACTTTGCCACTTCTGCACAGAAGGCGGTCTATCGGGAGTTACGCCAGAATCCCAATGTTGAGATATTGGCATACGCAGATAATATATCCGTCAGATGCTCAGGCATGGTGAACTTCAATGTCGAAGACGATGTGAAACGATGGATATACGACCACAATCCCGTGCTGCCCCGCCTTTATACAAGTTATGACCAGATGGAATACTTTTGCCTGCCAATAGCAGAGATGGACTATTACGATTTATCTCCGACACCGCCCGTATTCCAGCATTTCGACCTCATTGCAGGCGAAGTTTGCGATTCAGCGAGAGAATTGCCAAACATGTTTGAGCAATCCCGAGCGTAAGCAAACTCGACCGAAGGTCAAGTTGGACAAGGCTGCGATTGAGCGAGAGCAGAGTGAAACCTGTTTCGTCTCTGCCGAGCGTGAGCAGGCTCGAACAAAGTTCAAGGTTTCGTAGGCGAAAGATTCAAGAACAATTAATTTTTTCATATTCTTATTCGCCTATGATTGTCACTACCAACTCCCTGGAACCACCATAGTTTCTGTATTCACAGAAGTAGATACCCTGCCATGTGCCGAGGTTTAAGCGACCATCGGTGATGGGGATAGTGATGCTGACACCGCTCAGCGTTGATTTGGCGTGAGCGGGCATATCATCTGCACCCTCCAGTGTATGCTCGTACTCAGGGCGATTCTCTGGAACCAAGCGATTGAAGATGGTTTCCATATCTACACGAACATCTGGATCGCAATTCTCGTTGATGCTCAGTCCACAACTGGTGTGCTTAGTGAAGATATTCACGATGCCCGTCTTTGGCAGTTTCGGCATCTGACTAACAATCTCGCTCGTTACCAAATGGAATCCACGACGCTTTGGATTCAAAGTTATCTCAATTTGCTGTACCATATCCTTATCTTAAAGTATTGTAAACTTGGGTGCAAAAATACGAAAAAAACGAGGAAAATACGTATCTTTGCGATTATATTATAAAAAAAAGCTATGAAAGAAATGTTGTTATATTATATAGTAGGTGTAAACATACTGGCATTCCTTGTCTATGGCATTGACAAGTGGCAAGCAAAGAAAGGCAAGTGGCGCATATCAGAAGCCACATTGCTTTTGTTGGCCATTATCGGAGGTAGCATCGGCGCTTGGTTGGGTATGAAAGTATGGCATCACAAGACCATGCATAAGAAGTTTAAGTACGGAATCCCTGCTATTCTTATTATACAAATCATACTAATTGGTTATAGTAATTTCACGCCTAATGTTTCACCGTCATCAGATGTGCAAATGGAAGATACACTGAGAACGATTACGGCAGAAATGGCTTTCGAGGGTGTGAACAACTATTGCCATAAGGAGTATGACTGGAGCGTAGCAAAGGATAATCCCGACATTATGTATCTGCAGATGGGCGAAGAGACTGATTCTACGTATCAAGTGGTATTCCGTAGTTATACCGGCACTTTTGTGCATTTCTATATAGATAAAACAAATGGCACAACAAAAATGGTTGAGAAAGTGCCATCTCTTAATGTCGAAGAAGATGCTGGCACCATCAACTTATTTGATTACTTATAGTGTTTTATTGCTGTTTCAATCAACTTCCGGTTGGCCATAAAGGAGTTATAGCCAATTTTAACTAAGTCCCAGTTTCCGGTAAGAATTGCAACACCTATGCACTTTTTGATTGTTGGCCAGAAAGCATTTCGGTTGGTTCGCATATAATCACGGATAATTTCTTCATCGCTTACTCCATACGACTTTAGCAGTGCCATACTCGCAATACCAGTTCTGTCCTTTCCCGCTGTACAATGAAAGAGCGTACAAATACCCTTCTCGGCATTTTCTCTCAGGGTAGCCACCACCTTATCCAGCTGTGCACGGCTGTAGTCATCAGTAACAACATCGATATAAAGAGCCTCAAAGTCGGGAACCATTTCTTTCAGTTTCTCGGGATGTTTACGCAGATTGCGAATGATGGTCATCGGGTCAGAACCCGTCTCATGTGTTATGCCAACAGCAGCATCCTGCAATAGCGGAATCTGCAGATATTTAACATTATCAGGCAAAGGATCCTGGAACTCTGCCGACTCGACAGGCGTACGAAGGTCAATCACACAGCCTATGTTATGCTTTCTGCAGAAATCTGAGCATTCCTCTTTGGTAAAGATGCTGAGTTTTCCGCTACGCAGAAACACGCCATGAGGGATAACACCTCCAGCAAAAGGTATTCCACCAAGGTCTCGTAGGTTCAACTCAAATCTTTTCATTCCATTCTGCCATATTTTAATTCCTCTCCCTCTTTATCATACTGCTTGCGTTTACCAACGGGAGCTTCTGTCAAGGTTATACGTACCACGGCTGTACGTTCTATGCTGCGGGCAATGGCATCATCAAAAGCATCCATGTGGTGAGGAAGGAATCTCTGGCAGATGGCTCGCAGACCAGCAATTTTCTCTTCGCGGTCAGCCACTATCTCTGCTTTTCCAACTGCTGTTGCTGACTTAAATTGTAGCGTAAAACTTCCATCTTTCGGACCAACAGTGGGGGCACATTTTGTAACAGCCGACAGGAATACCGTCGGGTTATGTGCTATGCAGTCCAATTTGTCGCCCTCCAAGGCACAATGGAAATAAAATGTTTTATCATCAGTACGTGCCAACGATAGTGGTAATCCGTATGGACTCCCATCAGGACGCGTCATGCTTACTGTAACGTATGGAGCCTTATCAAATACCTCTAATGCGAATGTGGCATCCATTTGACGACTAGCTTTTCTCATAAACTTTATAATTTCATCGCAAAGGTACATATTTCTCCACGGTTTTGTTGTTGATAGAGAACGTTTTATGTCAAAACTTTGATATGCGAGCAGTCGTACATCACTCGTGCATGGTTGGTGCGGATTAGTTGACTTTCTATGCACTGCCCCGATGTACGGTCGATGATGTCGCGATATACCTCTCCGTTGCGATATACCACGTCATTCTCTCGTGAGAAATATTCGTTCTCAGCATGAATGTGGAATGTATGCGGCTGCAGCTCTGTGGCTCGCAGTTCACCGCATAGATACTCGTCGTCTGTCCAGAGTCGGAGCTGATATGTGTTCTGCGTGTCGTTGCGGAACCGGTAGTCGATATAGTTGTACGAGATGCTGGTGCCAGTGCCGAATGGTATCTGGCGGCCGAAGTCGGGGAATAGGTCGAGTCCGTCGTGGTGATGATGCTCGGTGATAGTCAGCTCACTGTGCAGCACAAGCCAGTGTATCAGGTTCGACAGCTGGCACATTCCACCACCGATGCCCTGCGAGGGCTTACCCTTAGCGATAGTCAATCCCTCCTTATAACCCTTACGTTTTGAAGTTCGCCCGATGAGTTTCCATATAGAGAATGTTTCGCCAGGACGAATCACCATTCCGTCGATATGCTTTACCGCCAGAGCCAGGTTTGTAGCCTTGTTCTCCTGCAGCTGCATGTTCACGTTGCCCAGCTTTCGGCGTATTAGCGAGTTGTGACGATACACCACCACGGGCAATGACTCCGTAGTCCGCTCCTTGGCAAACTCCGTCTTCCGCAGCAAGTCCTGAACGTGACGCTTCAGAATCTCCTTCTCCATCGATAGCCGATAGGTAAAAGGCGATATCTCGCAAAACAGTTTTCTTTCCATATCTTTATGTCCAAAATTCTTTCTCGCCTGTCTCTTCCATCTCGCCTTGGCACTTCGGGCAAGTGTGCTTATCCCAAACCCTGATGTTATCGCTGCCACATTGCAAACACAATCGGCCCACCTCGCTTCTGTACGACGGAGCCACATCGGCAATTATGCCACCAACAACAATGTTCTGGATGGTCTGGCAGTCAGGGCACGTCATGGCCGTAATCTCCTGCCTGAAGAGCCCGCGCCCCTCATACACCTCAGCCTCATAGCCGCACTGCTTACAGCGATATTTCAGTTTCCAAGCCATCTGGTAATCCAAATTCCATCGCAAAGATACACAATAAAAACGTAGAAATACGATATTTTACAAAAAAACAACACTTCAGAATGCGATATTTTACAAAAACCCCGCACTGTCGGGGTGTGGACAATGCGGGGGCGGTGGGAGAAAAATGCTCTTACGGCCGGAGATCAGCGTACTCTCTTGCTACATTTGCGATACACGGGCAATCCTTCATCGGATCCAGATCATGATGCCCTACAATCACCGCCTTAGGATAATCCCTATGTAGCCTCTCAAGTAGTTTTCTCATGGCAGCCTTCTGCTCGTCAGTACGAGTATCGGCTGGTTGTCCGCGGGCGTCGAGTCCGCCCTCATAGCATACTCCTATGGAGTACTTGTTGTGGTTCAAGCAGTGTGCGCCTACCATCCATTCTGGTCTGCCTGGCTCAATATCTCCGTTACGACG
>DEHD01000001.1:56941-57240 GCA_002351725.1 Prevotella sp. UBA2809 | reverse complement strand
CCACTTCACTCTAATCATTCGTTCCTTTTTTTAATTTACCTACGGATTATACGGATTTTACGGATTATTTTTCTTTATCTATTGAAATTATTGGATTACAGATTTAATAAATCCGTATAATCCGTAAAATCCGTAGGCTTTATAATAAAACTTTAATCTCCTTCGCCGGGGACGTCGCCGCTTGGCTGAGTGTTGCCACCGTTGCTGGGCTGGTTGCCACCATTTGACGAAGGCTCGCTCTCTACGTTCATCGAGTTGTCGTGGGTCTCCTCGAAGATCACGTCCTTAAGCAGGCTGAT
>DEHD01000001.1:56722-56868 GCA_002351725.1 Prevotella sp. UBA2809 | reverse complement strand
TCAGTCTCTGGCTGGAACAGCACACGACGGGTGGTGATGGTTGATGCGCCGCAGTCCTCGGCCTTCTCTACACCGATGCTTGAGAAACCAACCTTAAGGATTCCGATACCCTCAAGTTTGATCTTCTGACCCATCTCGAAGAAGTG
>DEHD01000001.1:37991-56701 GCA_002351725.1 Prevotella sp. UBA2809 | reverse complement strand
CGCTGGATAAAGTCGGCAATCTCATCGGTACCAACAAAGTGGCTGTCGTAAACGGCAGTGGCAAAATACTTACCGTAGGCCTTCGCGTTTGCGCGGTTGTTGTTCTTTAGTTTAATAAACTTCTGTGACATAATCTTTAATGTTTCGCTCGGCTTTGCCGCTTGGCTCCGCCAAGAATGTTTAATGTTTAATGTCTTTGGCAGCCGAGGCATCTGTGGGGCGTCGAGATAGTCTTAACGATCTATCCGGATAGTTTCTGCAGGGTGTTCGGATAATCCCTATGGGGGTAAAGGAATAATCTGAACGATTGGTTCGTGACGTCTCGACGAGGCGTAAGTGCCATCCCAACAGTTTGTCTTGCTTACCGGTTACAAAGATACAACATTCGCGAGGGCGTTTTGTACGCAGAATAAAACACTGTAGGCAGAATAAGCAGAAAAATGGCTTTTTAACATATTTTCAGTCGATACACAACCAATACTTAATCCTCTCTACCATCTGGGCCGTATAGCCAGTATCGCCCGTGTGATAATGCAGTCGGCGCAGATCGGCCATCAGCTCAGGACAGCCCGACACCTCACGCCACAACTTGTTCAGTCGGCTCTCTGGTTTAATGTTGCCGGCATAGAGTGCATCAGCCAGCTCTTGCTTTGAATAGTCTTTTACTTCTAACATAATGATTGTTTTTAATTTTAAAATAATAATCGAGTTACTTTAATGACACCCCTGACAGCTGTTTTTTATTTTTCCTCGCGTACGTGCAGGAAGTTTTTTAGGCAGAAAAGTTCCTGCACGTACGCGTGAGGATTTTTCAGAATATGGTGTCATGGTTGTCATTTTCTGGTTCATTTTCTTCCTTGGCAATAGCTGCTTTAGCCCACTTCTGCTCACATTTCTCCATCTCGTTGTAACGGCACACCACATAGCCGCGTTCTTTTTCTGTGCGCATGCGCTTAAAGCCTAGCTCTTTCATGGCAGGGCCGATTTTGTTTATATCAAGATTCAGAGCAGGATTCCAGCCGATGGCCTGCATGATACCTGTACGGGTGATGAACTCTCCCTTCTCGCCAGGTCCTGGTAAACGGAAGTTCTGACGTATAAGCTCCAGCTCCTGTTTTGGAGCCTCGAAGCCCTCGTTGTGATCGCTCAGCTCTGCTATCTCGCCACGTGTAAACCAGTACTGGAATCCGTTGCGATACAGATGGTAGGCCTCTGCATAAACAAGTTCCCATAGCGGTTCGTTATCTCGTGGATCGAGAATATAGTCTACCTCAAACGGAAGCCAGCGGCGATTACCAGTGGGGTCGTTAAGAAACTGCACGTTGTTACCTGTGCCGCAGAACGATGCTATATGAACTCTGTGTTCATGATAGCGTGCATAGGCCGCACGTTCGTCTACGGTCTTCATTGTTACTGCAGCCTTAAGTTGGTTTAGCTCAGCAGGGCGCATGGTATCGAGCTCTTCGCAGCAGATAAGTCCATACTGGGTTAGCGTCAGCAGGTCGTCGCGGCTCATTCTGCTGGCATTACTCTTTGTATAGAAATAATCACGCAGTTCGGGTGGCAGCAGATGTTGGAACCATGTGGTCTTATACGAGCCTTGGTCGCCTATCAGCACCAGTATCTCATGGTTCACCACATCATCGTCAACCCATCCTGCCACCATGCCTACAAGCCACCTGCGCAGGCACTCGTAGAATAGTTGCTGTTTCTCTTTGCCGCCCTTTACTGTAACGCTATTAGAGAGTAGTTCTATAGCCGGGCATCCATTCCATGGATCAAGACTCAAGAGATAATCGGTAAAGGGATTGAAAGGCTTCACGAAATCGGATTCTATCACCCGATAAATATCCTGTATCCTTACCTGTTTATCTTCCGACATCTTGCTCCAAAGCGAGTTTACATGCCAGTCTTCTATAGGTTTCCATTTGGCATCATCATCTTTCTTGAGAAACTCCACACGTCGGGTTATTATGTTGCGCCTTAGTTGGATGTTTTCGTCAAGAAAGGTCTGTATATCCTTTACGCTGGCATATATCTCCTTCCAGTTCTGTTTATGTTCTCTTGGGTCGCCACGCGGTTTGCGGCCTTCGCGTTTGGCAGTATTTGCCTCCTTAATCTCCCAGGCGTAGAACGGTTCGGCATATGTGTTGTAGTATGCCTCGGCATCATGTGTCAGCTGTACCATTCGCCCCTTGTCGGTGCGATTTGTTTTTACCCCCATCAGCTGGTCATAGTAATCACAGGCATAGTCGAATGCTTTTGAGTAGAAAAGCTTTTGTTGGCGCAGTTCATACTCCTGATCGAGCTCATAGCTGAATATGATGTTCAGAGTGTTGGCCGTTCCAAAGAGCAGCAGCGTATGCGGGTCGGCACGCGCCTCCTCGCGGAGCTCCGCTAAGCTGCTGTTCTCTGGTAGGGTATAAGTAATTACCGAAAGTCCTGTCAGCCTTACGGTGTCTTTCTGTCGATATCCACCTTCTAATATGGCCGCTACCGAGCATATCGGCATAGCCAGATTATTACCAGTTCTTATCAACTCCAGTACCTGCTCCAGCTTTGCTGAGCGTGGGCAAGTATCCTTGCTGTGACATAATAATGATACCTCCATGTCCTATTCTATATTGTATTAATTTTTAAACCGTCTCAACTCTCGTTTTATGCCTTGGCGTATGGTCTCGGTTCTGGTTTTAAGATTCTCATTTGTGGCAAGGTTTGAATGTAAAGCCATGTATCTTGCCAACTCTGATAAATTGTCTTTTATAAACCATCCAGGAGCAAAGGCACGTGCCAATTCGCGATATACAATCTCCTTTTTATGGCCTGTAAAGTCAAAGTCAAGATATTCCCATTCTTCTATGCTGCGGCTCTTGCAAGGTTCGCGAAGAACTACTCGCCATTTATCTAAATTTGTTTTGATTTTTATATAGCTACAGGGATAGAATTGCCCTAAAAGAGATTGTTTTGCAACTTCTCTAATTTCCATTTTTCCGATAATAGTAATACTTATTTATACCTGCATGCTTGACAATTTATTTCACAACATGCCATTCCCGTTTCCCAATAAGTAACTAGAAAATTGTAGGTGGGTTTGCCATGAGGGCTGCAATCTTTAGGAATGCAGCCCAACAAATGGAGCCAGGTAGATAGTTATTACTCATTTGACTATGGTTTGATTTTACTGCAAAGGTACTAGTATCTTAGTAGAGTGGCAAAATAATCGCTGATTATTTTGTTTATATAGCCAGATATCGTGCAAAAACATGTACCAACTCTATTTTTTGCACCAAATAAATGCAAAAAATCGCATTATATTTTGTTTTGTCCTCACTTCTTCGTATCTTTGCAACCAATCACTGGCACATACCTCAGTGGAGGGCCGGTGTGACTTTTGTGGGTAAAATATAACAGCATTAGCAGTTATTCGGAAGATATAGAAACCTGAGAAATTTCTTAATGACAAGATGAATACTGATAATTGTGAATGTTCGCGTTTATGGCGTGGACGTCACTTATCATTCATCTGGGCTTTCTCAGGGCCTCTATATCTGGTAAGGAGCGGACACGCTTTTTATTGTGTATAGAGGTCTTGACGTTTCAAGCCCAAGAGAATCCGATAAGTGCTTTTGCCATTAGCTATAAGCGCAAAGAATGCCAAACAAGGAAATTAGTTCTGCCTGTATTGATATCAGGGAGAACGACCTGTTGGAATTGTCGGCAGATGTGTTAGCCACACTACTGCGCGACCATACCACAGGGCATAATATCTTCTGGGCTACTCATGACTATGAGGCGCTTGGAAGTGGATATGATTACCATTCGGAGATATTGCCAGAACTTATCACAGGCGATAACGGAATGGTGATCAGACCTCGTGTGCTCAAATCTAAGGAGAATCAGACTGACCGTGCTAAGGATATGGCTGAGGTGTTCACCCCATCTTGGGTGTGCAATGCCCAGAACAATCTGGTAGACGAGGCCTGGTTTGGCCGAAAGAATGTGTTTAACTCCGAAGATACAGAGAAGCATACATGGACTCCCAATCCAAATAAGATTGAATTTCCTGAAGGAAAAACATGGAAAGACTATGTACGAGCCACTCGCATGGAGATGACTTGCGGTGAGGCACCTTATTTGGTTAGCCGATACGATACCACTACTGGTGAAGAGATCCCGTTGGAGCAGCGTATAGGACTTCTTGATAGAAAATTGCGGGTGGTAAGTGAGAACACTGAAACTTCAGGCGAATGGCTTGATTGGGCTCAGACTGCCTATATGAATACCTATGGTTTTGAATGGCAGGGCGATAATCTGCTATTGGCACGCGAGGCGCTGCTCTGGACATTTATCGAGTACTACCAGGCTAAGTTCCACAAACAGCCGATGCTAAAAAGTATCAATTACATAGCTTACATCATATCATGGAATCTATGGCAGATGGACGGACTGAAAGGTGTGGTGCCCGACAGTTGTCATGCTGAGATAGAAATGGTGGATCTATTCAGCTCTGAAGGTAAAGAGAAACCATGTCAGGGGTGTGTTGATGGTGGCTATTACCACCACAACGGCACATACTGTCTGCTGCGTGATTGGGGCGTGAAAGACCCTGTGACTAAAGAGAATAACCGGAAGATACGATTTATTGACCTTATCAAGAAATAAAAAACCTATGGCTACATTCGAATCCTCACTAAAATCTAAGCTTATCTACGTCTTTGCTATCAACGATGAGAGGCATAGTGACTGCCTAAAGATTGGTGAAACCACTATTGATGAAGATGATGGAACAAACCTGTTTAACAACACCGATGCACTTAAATACGCTGCAAACAAACGTATAAGTCAGTACACCAAGACTGCAGGCATAGCCTATCAGCTGCTGCATACAGAGATAAGTATCTTTGTGCGTAACGGTATGATAATGACCTTTAACGATAAGCAGGTTCATAAGGTGCTGGAGCGTAGCGGTATAAAGCGTAAGGAGTTTGAAGGTGTAACAGGAGCCGACGAGTGGTACTGTTGTGATTTAGAAACAGTAAAGAAAGCTATAAGTGCAGTAAAAAGAGGAGAATCCACTCTGCATCCATCTGAAATAACCCAAGGGCAGTCTCCTGTAAAATTCCGCCCGGAGCAGAGCACTGCTATCGCTAAGACCCGTAAGCAATTCAAACGTGGTAATCAGATGCTTTGGAATGCTAAGATGCGATTCGGTAAAACTCTCTCAGCCTTGCAGGTTGTTAAAGAAGAAGGTTATAAACGCACATTGATATTAACCCACCGTCCAGTGGTTGACGAAGGATGGTTTGACGATTTTAAAAAGATATTCTATGACAGCAAGGAATATCATTATGGTTCGAAGAACAACGGTGAACAGTTCGGAAAACTCGAACAGTTGGCTGGTAAGGGTGATAAGTATGTGTACTTTGCCTCAATGCAAGACCTTAGAGGTTCAGAGCAGGTTGGAGGTAAGTTTGATAAGAATAACGAACTATTCAAAGCCAATTGGGACTTTGTGATAGTAGACGAAGCCCACGAAGGCACCAAGACCGAACTTGGTCAGAACGTTCTGAAGGAATTGGTTAAGCCTACAACTAAAGTATTACAACTGTCAGGAACTCCTTTCAATCTGTTTGATGACTATAGCGAGGACGAGATATTTACTTGGGATTACGTGATGGAGCAGAAAGCCAAACAGGCTTGGGCAGTGGATAATCCATACGAACCTAACCCATACGCATCGCTACCTGCCATCAATATCTATACCTACGACCTTGGTAATCTGATGTCGGAGTACATAGAAGATGAAAAGGCTTTCAACTTCCGAGAGTTCTTCCGTACCAAGGATGATGGTACGTTTGTGCATGACAAGGATGTAGATCGTTTCCTGGATTTGCTCTGCAAAGATGACAAAGAAAGTCTTTATCCATATAGTAACGACGAATTCCGTCGTATATTCCGTCATACGTTGTGGCTGGTTCCTGGTGTAAAAGCTGCAAAGGCATTGAGTTCTAAGCTAAAGGCTCACTCGGTGTTCGGTATGTTCCAGATGGTAAACGTGGCTGGTAATGGTGATGAGGATGAGGAAAACGACGAGGCTCTGCAGATGGTGAATAAAGCCATTGGTGATGATCCTGATGAGACATATACTATTACCTTGAGCTGTGGTCGACTTACTACTGGTGTAAGCATTAAGCCTTGGACTGCTGTGTTTATGATGGCAGGCTCGTTCAGTACTTCTGCCGCTCAGTATATGCAGACCATCTTCCGTGTGCAGACACCATATATAAACCACGGACGTATGAAGGAGCAGTGTTATGCTTTCGACTTTGCCCCTGACCGTACATTAAGAGTTCTTGCCGAAACGGCTAAGGTAAGTGCAAAGGTTGGAAAACAAACAGAGGAAGACCGCAGAATGCTTGGTGATTTCCTTAACTTCTGCCCAATTATCTCTATTGAGGGTTCACAGATGAAACCATACGATGTGAACAAGATGATGGGGCAACTGAAGAAAGCTCAGATAGAAAAGGTTGTGCAGTGTGGTTTCGAGGATGGTGCTCTGTATAATGATGAACTGTTGAAACTGACAGACGTTGAGTTACAAGATTTTGCCGAGTTGAAGAATACCATTGGCACTACTAAGGCTATGGCTAAGACTGGCGATATAGATGTTAACAATCAGGGCTTTACTCAGGAACAATACGAAGAATTAGATGAGATAGAGCGGAAACCAAAGAAGGAACGTACGCCAGAAGAGCAGGCCAGACTTGAAGAGCTAAAAGCAATGAGCAATCAGCGTAAGAATGCTATTAGTATTCTGCGTGGTATCTCTATCCGTATGCCATTGCTTATATATGGCGCAGAACTGAAGAACGAGGACGAAGAGATAACTATCGACAATTTTGCCTCGCTGATTGACGATCAGTCATGGGAGGAATTTATGCCCAAAGGTGTGGACAAAGGGAAGTTCGAAAAATTTAAGAAGTACTACGAGCCAGATGTGTTCCGTGAGGCTGGTAAGCGTATCCGTGAAATGGCACGCGCAGCTGACAAGTTCACTATCGAGGAGCGCATAGAGCGTATAGCTACTATATTCAATACCTTCCGTAATCCGGATAAGGAGACAGTGCTGACGCCGTGGCGTGTGGTAAATATGCACATGAGCGACTGTCTGGGTGGTTGGTGCTTCTGGGATGAAGAGTTCAAGCAGATGATTTCTACTCCTAGGTATGTAGACCAGGGAAAGGTGACGTCTGATGTATTCCGTACTGATAGTCACATCCTTGAAATCAATTCAAAGAGCGGTCTTTATCCGCTGTACGTAGCCTATAATATATATAGGTGTAGGGTAGAGGAGGCCAAGAAGAAATATGGTGAAGTAGGAGTAGGATTCTCAAAGAGTTTGTGGGATGCAACTATCGAAGAAAACATTCTGGTAGTCTGCAAGACTCCAATGGCTAAGAGTATCACCAAACGCACCCTGGCCGGCTTCCGCAATACCCGAGTCAACGCACAGTATTATAAGAACTTAATAGAGAACATTTCAGAACGCCCAGAGGCTGTAGTCAACACCTTCCGTGATGGCAAGCACTTCTGGCATATCAACGACAATCAAAATATGAAATTAGACGCAATAGTAGGCAACCCGCCGTATCAGTTGGTTAGTACAAGTGATAATCAAAACAGGAATCCTCCTATTTATCATAAGTTCGTTCAACTTTCAATAAGACTGGCTCCTGACTATATGTCACTTATTACTCCAGCAAGATGGTATTCAAGTAACATACTTATGGGTAATTTCCCTTATGAATTTATGTCTGACAGGCATATACAATATCTTCATGATTTTACCAATGCTAATGAAATATTTCCTACGGTAGAAATTAAGAGTGGAGTTAGTTACTTTTTATGGCACAAGCATCACAATGGAAAATGTAGAGTAGTGTCCACAATAAATGGGAAAACGGAATATTCAGAAAGATATTTGCTTAGTGAGTATGACGATATTTTTATTAGGTATAATACAGGAATTCCAATAATACAAAAAGTACAAAGCCTAGGAGAAACATCGTTATCAACTATTATTTCTCCTCAGAATCCATTTGGATTTAATACTGCAGTAAAAGGTATAGATAAGAACACGCCCGATTCTATCACTATTTACTCAAAAGGATTAGTGAAAAAGTACATTAATAGGAACGAAGTATCTCTTCATAAAGAGTGGATAGATAAAATAAAAATAATAACTCCTAAAGCAGCAGAAGATGGAATGCTGCCAGGAAAGGTAATAGGCTCATGCCAGATTATACCATCCAAGACGTGCTGTAATGGAACCTTCATTGTTGTTGGTCCATTTGATAATAAAGAGGTATGCAAGAATGTGAAATCTTATCTTTATACTAAGTTTGTACGTTTCTTAGTTGGTATGAAGAAAATGACACAAGATATCAAAGATCAAACATTTGCACTTGTCCCCCTCCAAGACTTCACCAAGCCCTGGACGGATGAAGAACTCTATAAGAAGTACAATCTGACAGACGAAGAAATCGCCTTCATAGAATCGATGATCAAACCAATGGAGTAGGCGATTTTGATATTTTTTCGCCAAAAAATTTGGAAGTATCGAATAATCTTCCTATCTTTGCAGCGTGAAAGGTGGAACCAAGTAGAGCCACGATGTGCGGAACGGTGGCATGGCTGCAGCAATGCAGAGATGATGAGCAATTCGACCTTGCCGCTTGGTTTCATAAGCATAGCGCCCATCACTCGATTGAGTGGTGGGCGTTTTTTTATTTTACTGTTTTATATTTGGGTAATGTAAACTCCATCGGATCTTTAACACGTGTAGCCGTAATGAAGTTTACAAGCTTTACCTGTTCGCGATTTACTTTCATTTTATAGTTCGGATGAATGATGAACTTGGATACTTCGTCGGTATAGATGAAGCACTCGCCATCGTAGTATAGATCCATCTTAAATCGGCTTTTTGGGAAACGCACAAGTTCTTCTGCAGAAACAACCAGACCTTTGGCTCCTTTTGAGGTACGCATGCAATGCTGTAACTGTTTGGCGCTCATATATAATTGCTCGCAGGCCAATGCTATTCCGTTGTTCTGAGCAAAATGTTTCATGCGCAGCTCAACATCACCAATACTAAACGGCTGTATAGCAGAAAATCCTTTCTGCTCTATATCAATCAAAACGGCTGCTATCAGTTCTTCTACTGTCGGTTTATCTGACTCCATATACTTTCTTAAGTAAAACGAGCACAAAGGTACAACATTATTCTGAAATACCCAAGGATTAGTTGTAAAAAGACATTTAATGGCGATTAATTCAACGAGATGTGGCAGGAGTATTACGACAAAATGAGCGACGAAGATAAAAACATGCTCCCCCTGAAGCGAATAGCTTTCTTGGGGAATAATGAATAAAAAAAACTACCGCCCGCCACTCAGTGAAAAGAATGGCGAGATGTCGCGGGACCGTCCCCTGGCATCTTGAGAGTGGTTATTACAAGACTGATGATGCAAGAACATACCAAGATTTATCCGAATCGCGACGCTGGATGTATCCCTTTTCTTGCATTCCATCAAGAAGTTTCTGAATGGCAGAGACATTAATGCCAACCTCTTCTGACAACTTTGCAAATGTAATGTAAGGATTGTCCTTGAGGATACCAAGAATCTTTGATGCATTTGGAGAGCGGAAAGCTATCTTCTCACCATCATACCACCATACACTTGCATCTTTGTTTTCGATAAATTCGATATTATACGTTAACTCTTCTTCCACTAATTTAGTGAAATACTTAACAAATTTCTTAATCTTTGTAAGACTTGCATGAGCACCATCAGAAGGCACTGGGCCTACAGCCATATCGGTTTTATGCAATGCCTCCAAATAGTCCGTTTTCTTTCTACTTCTAACCACAATCATTGGCCAGCCGTGGCGTGCCAGGATATAGTTCACCATCAATCGCGCGATTCTACCATTGCCATCCTCAAACGGGTGGATACGAATATAACGGTAATGAAACAGAGCAGCTAGCTCCACAACAGTATATTTTCCTGATGCTTCAGCTTCATTATACCAATTCACAAGGTCTGTCATTAAGGCAGGTGTCTCTTCTGGCGATGCATATTCGAAACGGTCGCCATAGCGCGTGATAACACTATTGGGGCGGGTTTTATACTGCCCGGCATGTATGACATAGCTAGTATGCTGCCCACCAGGTAAATTACGATATACGGTATAATCTTCGCGAAGAATAGTTTTGTGTAGCGTCCGAATAAAATGTTGAGTCACAGGCATATTTCCTTCCTTCACTGCCTGGCTCATCATTTCCAAGCCAACCTGACTAGCCTTCATTTCTGAAAAATCGTGAAGATGCCCCTCACCACTAACGGTGCCAAACATCAACAACAATTCAGTCTGACCATAAGTCAAAGTATTACCTTCGATGTGATTACTATTATAATTGTACTCAATAGTAAAACGCCTGCTTAGACTGCTTTGTTGAGCCTCTGTAAGCAGTGGTTGTAATGCCTTCCACCGTTCATACAGATTGTTGAGCTTTTCTTGCGCCATACGCCATTATTATATTAAATACCACCTTTTAAAGTGGTAATTTACCACCTTTTGTGTGCAAAAATAGCGTTTTTTGCATTGTCAACCAAATTTTTTATATATTTTTTACAGTTTCTTTAGTGATTGTGTTAGGGCGTTAGGCTCACACATCCTGCAGGTTTTAGTTTCTTCTTCTACAGTTTCACGTACATTATGACAACCACCACACACCGCAGTAATTGCCAGCGTTGTCATAACTTTAATTATTCCTCTTGTCATCTGCAGTCTTACTCTCTCGCAACAGACGCTCTGTCTCAAGATGTGAATATGTATTTAAATCGGTGCAAATATAGCGATATATTCCTAATTATCGGCTCAATTTGAGCTTAAAAAAGCATAAATCACAATATTTTTGAGCCGATTCGATAGAAAAAGAATCATGTATTTATTATTGTAGGTTTATCGGTCAAGATATAAAATCACTTAAATTTTAATGTAAAGCGAGGAAGAAATGGGTAGAAATAATTATCTTTGCACTATATTAATGATTAATAATTATCTAAAAAGCTAAATTGAAATGAAGAAATTGCTAATGTCGGCTATGATTGTAGCAGCAAGTGTTGGGGCAATGAATGCCCAGACAAGTCGGAAACAGATAGTAGAAGAGGGTGGAACAGGCCCTTTCAAGTCGGAGGTTGTGGGCGATGCTTCATGCCCTGCCTTTACTATCTATCGCCCTCAGAACCTGAACGATCTGGTTGCAAAGCAGGGTGCGCTGCCAGTGATAGTTTATGCTAACGGTGCTTGTTTTAACAACAACGTAGAGATGCGCCTGCTGCTTAGCGAGGTGGCATCGTACGGATATGTGATTGCTGCCATCGGTCCTTACGATGAGGAGGACGTTATGGCGCAGTGGAGAGGTGTGCTGAAGTCGGCTTATCCTGAGACAAAGGGTGAGGTGATTATGGCTAACGGCGAGAAGATTCTGCCACTTACTCCTGAGGAGATTAAGGCTCGCCAGGAGCAGCAGGCCAAGCAGCGTGAACTGGCTGCAAAGAACGCCAAGAAGAACAAAAAGAAGCAGCAGGCTGCTCAAGTACCAGCATTCCAGACTTATCCAAAGATGCTGCTTGAGGTGCTGAGCTGGCTTACCGACCAGAACGCAACCAAGGGCTCGGAATACTACCACTGTCTGGATTTAGACCACGTAGCAGCTATGGGTCAGTCGTGCGGTGGTGCTCAGGTATTAGGTGTGGCTCACGATCCACGTATCAAGACCTGCGTGATGCTTAACTCTGGTATCGGCGATATGGAGATGATGGGCTCAACAAAGGAGTGCCTGAAGAATCTGCATCAGCCAATGTTCTATATGATTGGTGGCCCTGGCGATATCGCTTATGCTAACGCTCAGAAAGACTACGAGCGCATTGCTGATAACATTCCTGTGGTTATGCTGAACTCTAAGGACGGACATAGCGGAACTTACTACGAGAAGCATGGTGGTAACTACGCCAAGGCTGTAATAAAGTGGTTAGACTGGCAGCTGAAGGGTAAGGTAGGTCAGTCGGCTCTGTTCCTGGACGACGAATATCTGAAGATGAAATTCCCTGATTGGCAGGGTGTTCGCAAGAACTTCTGATTGCGGCTATATGGGTAAGGATGTAGCATTAGTATTGTCGAGTGGCGGAGCGCGTGGTCTGGCTCATATCGGTGCCATAGAGGAACTGGAGGCGCAGGGATATCGTATCACATCCATTGCCGGATGTTCTATGGGTGCCCTGATAGGTGGTGTTTATGCCGCTGGTAAGCTTGGCGAGTTCCGCGACTGGATGAAGACCGTTGACCGTAAGAAGATGCTGGAGCTTACCGACTTCTCGTTCAGCTTGAACCATATAGTAAAAGGTACGCGCATAATAGAGGCGATAATGGAGTTTGTGCCCGATGTAAAAATCGAGGACTTGCCTATTCCGTATTGTGCCGTGGCTACCGACTGGGTGACTGGGCATGAGGTGGTGTTCCGCGAGGGCAGTCTGTTTGAGGCTATACGTGCTTCGATATCGTTGCCTTCGTTCTACGAGCCTGTGCATCGCGACGGGATGATTCTGATAGACGGTGGCGTGACAAACCCAATA
Organism: Prevotella sp. UBA2809; assembly: GCA_002351725.1. Lineage (GTDB taxonomy): Bacteria > Bacteroidota > Bacteroidia > Bacteroidales > Bacteroidaceae > Prevotella. The sequence goes on along the minus strand of DEHD01000001.1, from coordinate 44,003 downwards.
CCATTGAACCGTGTGGTGCGTAAGGAGGGCGACATACTGGTGGGTGTAGACGTGAGTGGTCACGACTATAAGGCGCAATCGGAAATGCATCATGAGTTAGCCGAGAAGCGTAAGCGTAGCACATCGTTGTCGCAGCAGATACTGAACAAGCTTATTCCTGATAATCTTGAGTTCAATTATTACACAATGCTGTCGCGTGTGAGCTCGATTCTGATTCGACAGAATTCAATACTGATGGCTCAGCTGATGAAACCGGATATACTGGTTGATATTCAGATGGCTCGTTATGGTGGATTCGACTTCGACAAGTCGGAGAAACTGATAGCCATAGGCAGGCAGAAAACCCTGCAGGCATTGAATAAATAAAAAATCCCTCACCAATTGGTGGGGGATTCTTCTTATTGTTTTATTCGTATTGTCTTAACGCTGCTATCAGCTCGCTGTTCTCGGTCTTGGTGCCTATGGTTACTCGCAGGCAGTTCTGACAGAGTTGAACACGGTTGCGGTTGCGCACGATGATACCGCGGTCTACAAGATAGTTGTATATCTTATTAGCATCGGTCATCTTGGCCAGGAAGAAGTTGGCCTCGGTAGGATAAACCTTCTCGCATATGGGCAGCATGGCAAAAGCCTCCATCACGCGGCCACGCTCCTGAAGCAGAATCTTAACCCAGTTGTCAACCTCGTATGGATCCTTGAGAGCTTCGAGAGCCTGCTGCTGGGTAAGCTGGTTTACGTTGTATGGATACTTCACCTTATTAAATATAGAGATGATTTCCTTTGACGCAAATGCCATGCCCAGACGGATGGCAGCACAGCCCCATGCCTTCGACATAGTGTTGAGAACAATCAAGTTTGGACGTGACCATTGACCATTGACCATTGACCATTGACGGAAGGAATGCTGCGATGAGAAGTCGCTGTATGCCTCGTCGACAATCACGATGCCCTGGAAACCCTCGATAACCTTGATAACCTCATCGCGGTTAAGACAGTTGCCTGTGGGGTTGTTAGGTGTGCAGAGCCAGATAATCTTGGTATGCTCATCGGTGGCTGCAAGCAGCTTGTCGGCTGTTACCTGATAATTCTCATCGAGCAGCACTGTGCGATACTCGGTGTTGTTGATGTCGGCACATACCTTATACATGCCGTAGGTTGGCTCGATGGCTACAACGTTATCAACGCCTGGCTCGCAGAAACAGCGGTAGGGCAGGTCGATAGCCTCGTCGCTACCATTGCCCAGGAAAATATTATCTGCGGGCACTCCCTTGACCTTGCTGAGTGCAGCCTTAAGCTCCAGCTGCAGTGGGTCGGGGTAGCGGTTGAAAGGCTGATTGTATGGATTCTCGTTAGCATCGAGAAAAACGCGAGCCTCCCTGCCAGCGTACTCATTACGAGCGCTGCTGTAAGGCGCTAAACTCCATATATTGGGCCTTGTTAATTCTTCTAATGACTTCATTTCAAACTATTGATTCGGACTGTCATTGCGTTTTTGTGGGCATCCAGTTGCTCGGCTTCGGCCATGAGCTCTACGGCGTGGCCTATGCTGCGGATGCCATCCTCAGAGAGATGCTGGAAAGTGATCTTGCGGCAGTAGCTGTCGAGATTAACACCGCTGTAGGCAGTGGCGTAACCGTGTGTGGGCAGAGTGTGGTTGGTGCCGCTGGCATAATCGCCTGCACTCTCACAAGCATATTCGCCAAGGAACACGCTACCAGCATTAACCACCTGACTGGCCAGCTTGGTGTAGTTCTTAACCTGCAGGATAAGATGCTCGGGAGCATAGGCATTCGAGAGGTCGATAGCCTCCTGCATATTCTTTACCAGTACCAGTCGGCTATTGTCGAGCGACTTAGCTGCCATCTCCTTGCGTGGAAGCAGATCGAGCTGACGGTTTACCTCGGCCTGAACATCGAGTATTACCTGCTCGGATGTGGTAATCAGGAATACCTGAGAGTCGATGCCGTGCTCGGCCTGCGAAAGCAAGTCGGCAGCAACAAACTCGATGTTGGCGTGCTGGTCGGCAATAACGCAAACCTCTGATGGGCCTGCAGGCATGTCGATAGCCACATCGTGAAGACTAACCTGCTGCTTGGCAGCCATTACATACTGGTTGCCAGGACCGAATATCTTGTAAACCTTAGGCACACTCTCGGTACCATAAGCCATAGCACCGATGGCCTGAACGCCACCAGCCTTGAATATCTTGCTAACGCCTGCGATGCGGGCTGCTACCAGAATGGCAGGATTAACCTTACCATCGCGGCCTGGAGGTGTGCAGAGCACAATCTCCTGGCAACCGGCTATCTTGGCAGGTGTGGCCAGCATCAGTACGGTAGAGAAGAGTGGGGCAGTGCCGCCGGGAATGTATAAGCCAACCTTCTCGATGGCTACACTCTTCTGCCAGCATACTACTCCGGGCTGTGTCTCAACCTTCTTGCCCTTGAACTTCTGCGACTCGTGGAAGGCCTGAATGTTATAGTGAGCCACCTGAATGGCTGCCTTAAGCTCAGGACTTACCAGTGTCTCAGCCTCGTTCATCTCGGCTTCGGATACAGCAAGTGTGGGCAGGTCGACATGGTCGAACTTCAGCTCATACCCCTTCACAGCATCGTCGCCGCGCTTCTTTACGTCGGCCAGTACCGATGCTACGGTGTCGTTGAGCTTAGAAACGTCCAGGTGTGGACGCTCTACAATCTTTGCCCACTCGCTTCTTTGGGGAAAACGGATTATATTCATTAAACTGAAATTTAATGTTTAATCTCAAAGAATCATCTTTTCAATTGGAGTAACCAGGATGCCCTGGGCTCCCATTTCCTTCAGCTTGCCAATAATCTCCCAGAACTGCTTCTGGTCAAGAACGGTGTGAACAGAGCACCACTCCTCGTCGGCCAGAGGGATGATAGTAGGACTCTTCAATCCGGGCAGCACGTCGATAATCTCCTGCAGACGAGCCTTAGGAGCATTCATGCGTACGTACTTCTTGTCCTCAGCATCCTTAACGGCCTTGAAACGGAACAGCATCTGCTCAAGGATTGCCTTCTTATCATCGCTCATCTGCTTGTTGCCGATGAGAAGAGCCTCGCTCTTCATTACAACCTCAACCTCACGCAGATTGTTGCTCACCAGGGTAGAGCCTGATGATACGATATCGAAGATAGCATCGGCCAGACCAATGCCCGGGCTGATTTCTACGCTACCTGTGATTACATGGATTTCTGCATGGATATGATGCTGTTCGAGGAAATGTCGGAGGATTCCGGGGTAGCTGGTGGCAATCTTCTTGCCGTTGAACCACTCTACACCCTTGTAGTCGATCTCTTTGGGGATGGCCAGCGAGAGGCGGCATTTTGAGAAGCCGAGACGTGAGATGATATCAGCATCTTCGCCACGCTCAACAAACTCGTTTTCGCCCACTACGCCTATGTCAGCCACTCCACTGGCTACACTCTGTGGGATGTCATCGTCGCGGAGGTAAAGAACCTCCAGCGGAAAGTTGGACGACTGCACCAGCAAGGTGCGTTTTGAGGCACTAACCTTGATGTCTGCTTCTGACAGAAGGTTCATGGTGTCCTCGAACAGACGTCCTTTTGATTGTACTGCAATTCTTAACATATTGTTAAATCTAAAAAATATCGGGTGCAAAATTACAACTTTTTCGCGAAATAAGTGTCATTACTGACCAAAAAGTAGTACCTTTGCACCGTTTTTACTAACAAAATGCTGCAGATTGATGCAAAAATGGTATAAATATGTCGGATTTGGAGCGATTTTGCTGTCGCTTGCATCTTGTTTCGAAAAGAAACAGGAAACCATTGTTGCACCCTGGGGCGTGGTAGAAGATACCATACCTACATCCGACGAGTTCGATCTGCACGATATTCAGACCAGTGGCGAGCTGATTATGGCAACCGTAAGCGGTCCGCAGACATATTACGAGTATCACGGCAAGTACTTAGGCACGCAGTTCCTTATCTGTCAACGTTTTGCCGATTCGCTTGGTGTGCGACTCCGTGTAGAGGTTTATCGCGACAGTATGGAGCTGGTAAAGCGCTTTGCCGAGGGTGAGGTAGATATTGTGGCATGGCCAACGCCAGGACATATTGATGCCGACACGGCTAAGAACGACTTGGCAAAGGAGTTGCAAGGCTGGTATCGTCCGGAACTGATAGCTGCAGCCCAGAAAGAGGAGAACGACCTGTTGACTGTTCGCAAGGTGACGCGCCGTATATTCTCGCCTATGCTTGATGCCAAGGGTGGTATCATCTCGCATTATGATCAGTTCTTTATGGCTTATGCCAGCGACATACGTTGGGACTGGCGACTGCTGGCAGCACAGTGTTATCAGGAGTCGACATTCGACCCTCGTGCAGTGTCGTTTGCTGGTGCTAAGGGACTGATGCAGATTATGCCTGGAACGGCCGACCACTTAGGTGTGTCACGTAGCAAGCTGTATGAGCCTGAGGCTAACATTCAGGCTGCGGTGAAGTATATCGGACAGCTGCAGAATACTTTCTCGGATATACGCGACAACTATGAGCGTACTAACTTTGTGTTGGCAAGTTATAATGGCGGAGCGCACCACATACGCGATGCAATGAACTTGGCTAAGCGTGATGGTAAGAATCCGCACCGATGGAGCGATGTGTCGCCATATGTATTGAAGTTGGCTACTCCGCAGTATTACAATGATCCTATTGTGAAGTATGGTTATATGCGCGGATCAGAGACTGTTGACTACGTTCAGCGCATACGTCAGCGCCATGCAGGCTATCAGGGGGTGAAGACCAAGTTTATGGGTGTTCACGCCAGCAAGCCCCGTAAAGCCGAACATCGAAAAAACAAATACGATATAAAAGAATAAAAAATCCCGCCAATTGGCGGGACTTTTTTATTTCTGTACGGGTATTTTATCAACGCGCTTCTGGTGGCGACCGCCTTCGAAGCTGGCGGTGAAGAACTCGTCCATAATCTTACGAGCCATATTGTTGTCGATGAAACGACCTGGCATTACCAATACGTTGGCATCGTTGTGCTGACGGATGAGATGAGCAATCTCTGGAATCCAGCACAGACCAGCGCGAACCTTCTGGTGCTTGTTAAGCGTGATAGCGATGCCCTCGCCACTGCCACAGATGGCAATACCAGGATAAACCTCACCACTCTCGATGCCCTCGGCCAGTGCGTGTCCGAAGTCGGGATAATCTACACTCGCATCGCTCCATGTACCATAGTCCTTTACGGGATAACCCTTCTCTTCCAGGTACTGAAGCACAAACTGTTTCAAAGCGAAGCCTGCGTGGTCGCAAGCAACTCCTACTGTCTTTACTTCCATAGGCGTAAAATTTTAAAAGGCACGGACCTGAATCCGTGCCTTGATTATTATGCTAACAGGGCTTTAACCTGCTTGTAAACATTCTCTCCGGTGAAGCCGAGCTTCTCGTCGAGTACCTTGTAAGGAGCAGAGAAACCGAAGCTCTCCAGGCCCCATACGGTACCATCAGCACCTACCAGACCCTCGAGGTTTACTGGCAGACCAGCTGTGAGACCGAACTTCTTAACGCCAGCAGGCAGAATGCTCTGCTGATACTCCTTGCTCTGGCTGCGGAACAGACCCTCAGAAGGAACGCTTACGATGCGAACCTTAACGCCATCCTCGCGGAGCAGCTTAGCACCAGCCTCGAGTGTAGAAACCTCAGAACCTGAAGCCAACAGGATAACATCGAACTTCTCGTCTGAACCAGCTACAACATAAGCACCCTTTGTGGCCTGGTTGTAGTCGTTGCCCTCGGGCAGCATCTCGATGTTCTGACGAGAGAAGATAAGAGCTGTTGGAGTATCAACGTTCTCCATAGCCATGCGCCAGCAAACGGTTGTCTCCTCAGCATCAGCAGGACGAACTACCAATACAGAGTTCTTACCGTGGTGGTTCTTCAGCTTCTCCATCAGACGGATCTGTGCCTCCTGCTCAACAGGCTCGTGGGTAGGTCCATCCTCACCAACGCGGAATGC
>DEHD01000001.1:5036-37895 GCA_002351725.1 Prevotella sp. UBA2809 | reverse complement strand
ACACCACCGTGCAGAGCCATACCGATACAGCAGCAAGCCATGGTGAGCTCAGCAACACCAGCCTCGAAGAAGGCACCGCTGAAGTCGCCACGAACCAGGTCGTGGGTCTTCTTCAGGAAACCGTCAGTCTTATCAGAGTTGCTCAGGTCGGCTGATGCACAAATCATGTTAGGCACCTGCTCAGCCAGTGCACCAAGCACAGTGGCACTTGCACCGCGAGTAGCGGCACCAGCCTTCTGCTCAACCTTGCTCCAGTCAATCTTTGGAGCCTTGCCGCTGAACCACTCCTCCAGCTGCTTGGCCTGCTCAGGATGACCCTTGGCCCACTCTGCTTTCTCGGCATAGCGCTCAGCCACAATCTTCTTCAGCTCCTCAGCGCGCTTAGCATACATCTCCTTAACCTCTGGGAAGATCTGGAATGGATTCTCAGGATCGGCACCCAGGTTCTTCATTGTGTTGATGTAAGCGTCGCCACCGAGAGGTGCACCGTGAGTAGCGCAGTTGCTCTCGTATGATGTGTTGTCGGCCTTACGGGCACCCTTACCCATAACGCAGTGACCGATAATCAGACTTGGTCGCTCCTTCTCGGCCTGAGCCTTCTTGATAGCCTCACGAATCTGATCAACATCGTTACCGTCGATCTTCTGTACATACCAGCCCCATGCCTCGTACTTCTTAGCTGTGTCCTCGCAGGTCACAACCTCAGTCTTTGTAGAGAGCTGGATATCGTTAGCGTCGTAGAACATGATGAGGTTGTCCAGACCCAGATTACCGGCGATACGACCAGCACCCTGTGAAATCTCCTCCTGCACACCACCGTCAGAGATGTATGCATAGATGGTCTGGTTCATAACGTTGCCCAGACGAGCCTTCAGGAACTTTGCAGCGATAGCAGCACCTACTGCGAAACAGTGACCCTGACCGAGAGGACCAGAAGTGTTCTCGATGCCGCGCTCAATCTCACGCTCGGGGTGACCTGGAGTTACTGAACCCCACTGACGCAGGTTCTTCAGATCCTCGAGAGTGTACTTACCGATAAGAGCCAGCTGGCTGTACAGCATTGGAGCCATGTGACCTGGATCCAAGAAGAAACGGTCGCGACCCTCCCATGTGGGATTCTCAGGATCGTATACCAGGAACTCACTGTACAGGGTGTTGATGAAGTCTGCACCACCCATTGCACCGCCGGGGTGACCCGACTTTGCCTTTTCAACCATCGAGGCAGCAAGGATACGGATATTATCCGCTGCCATGTTCATAACTTTGTTGTCGTTCATAATGAATAATTAATTGAAATACGTTAATTTGGGGGCAAAGATACAAAAATAATCCGAAACAATCGACAGTTTCAGAATATTTTTATAATTTTGTCCCGAACAATATATATAATAAGGTATATAATGAAGATAGCTATCATACAACACGAAATACGTGCAAATCATATAGAGTGGAACTTACAGCAACTATCCTCGCTGATTGATAAACAGGCTGGGGCTGATCTCTATGTGCTTGCCGAAACCTTTGCTACAGGTTTCCTTGCCGAAGGTTCTACACAGAATGCTGCCGTTGAGGGGCGCCTGATTTTTGACTGGATGCGACAGCAGGCCGGTAGGATAAATGCCGCCATCGCAGGCAGTGTGGCAACTGTTGATGAAGAAGGCAAGTTGCGCAATCGCTTGTATTTTGTTCGTCCCGATGGTACCTTTGATTACTATGACAAACGCCATCTGTTCTCGTATGCCGGCGAGAATAAAGATTATGTTGCTGGTGAGCGAAGAGTGATTGTAGAATGGTGCGGTGTGCGGTTTATGCTGCAGGTGTGCTACGATTTGCGATTCCCTGTGTTTGTGCGCAACCATAAAGACTACGATGCTATTATCTACGTAGCCAACTGGCCTCAGAAACGTCGCGATGTGTGGCAGACGTTGCTTAAGGCCCGAGCCATAGAGAACCAGTGCTTTGTGGTTGGAGTAAACATTGTGGGCAGCGATAAGAATTGCGATTATGTTGGTGATTCTATCATTATCGACGCCTATGGAAACGCCATTGCAGAATGTACTCCAGAGATGGTAGGGACAGCCGCTGCCGAGCTGGATATGGAAGCATTGAATCGCTTCCGCAAGAAGTTCCCTGTATTGGATGATGCAGATTTTTAGGAAAAAAACAAAAAATTATTTGTTGGTTTAAAAATAAAGTGTTACTTTTGCACCGAAAATAAAAATATTCGGGGTGCTGAGGCGTGTGCCGAAGCTGAGAAAATACCCATAGAACCTGATGCGGGTAATGCCGTCGGAGGAAAGAAATATGAAAGTAACAATCAACAACAAACAACACGAGACGCAAGCCGTAAATCTGTATGAGCTTGCCGCCCAATTGCAGTTGCCACAGAATGGTGTGGCAATAGCCATCGATAATCAGTTGAAACCACGTAGCTCTTGGGGTGACACAATACTCCAAGAGGGCGCAAGTATCACTATTATCAAAGCTGCATGCGGGGGGTAAGGCATATGTTACAGTTCATTTCGCATTATACCGAGCGTTACAGCTATCTGGATAGTATCCGCCTTGCACTTGAGGGTGGATGCAAGTGGATTCAGCTGCGTATGAAGGATGCTACCGATGATGAGGTGCGCCCGATAGCCTTGCAAGCACAGCAGATGTGCAGAGAGGCAGGAGCTACTTTTGTCATAGACGATCGCGTGCAACTGGTACGCGAGATAAAAGCCGATGGTGTGCATCTTGGTAAGAACGATATGCCAATAAGAGAGGCTCGCAGAATTCTTGGCCCTGACTTTATCATCGGAGGCACTGCAAACACTTTTGAGGATGTGAAGATGCATTACTGTCAGTCGGCCGATTACATCGGTTGCGGTCCGTTTCGTTTCACTACCACCAAAAAGAAACTCTCGCCCGTACTCGGACTTGATGGCTATAGTAGCATAGTGAGCCAGATGCGGGCTGCTGACATAAACATACCAATTGTGGCAATAGGGGGAATTACCGAGGATGACATCCCCGCTATTCTTGCCACCGGCATAACAGGCATTGCCCTTAGCGGCACAGTGCTGCGTGCCGACAACCCAGCACAGAAAATGAAGAATATATTAAACATAATCAATCATGAGTAAATTAGTAATTGCTGGGCGTGAGTTCAACTCACGCTTGTTTTTAGGCACAGGTAAGTTCAATAACAACGAACTTATGGCTCGTGCCATCGATGTTTCAGGAACAGAAATGGTAACAGTTGCGATGAAGCGTGTTGAGCTGGACGACGAGAACGACGACCTGCTTACACACATCACCCAGAACAAAAAGATACAGCTGTTGCCAAACACATCGGGAGTGCGTAATGCCGAGGAGGCTGTGTTTGCAGCTCAGATGGCACGCGAGGCTTTCGGAACCAACTGGCTTAAGCTTGAGATTCATCCCGATCCACGCTATCTTTTGCCCGATTCAGTTGAGACTCTTAAAGCTACCGAACAATTGGCGAAACTTGGATTTGTAGTGCTGCCTTATTGTCAGGCCGATCCAACACTGTGCAAACATCTTGAGGAGGCTGGTGCGGCAACCGTGATGCCACTAGCTGCACCAATAGGTACTAACAAAGGTCTGCGCATGAAGGACTTCCTGCAGATAATAATCGACCAGGCCACTGTGCCCGTAGTGGTTGATGCCGGCATTGGTGCGCCCAGTCATGCTGCTGAGGCTATGGAGATGGGTGCCGACTGCGTACTGGTGAATACTGCGATTGCCGTGGCTGGCGATCCTGTGGCTATGGCCGATGCCTTCCGTCAGGCAGTAATAGCTGGTCGTCGGGCCTTTGAGGCTGGTCTTGGAGCCATCGCCGATAGCGCCGAAGCCTCAAGTCCCCTAACCGCGTTCTTAAATGTTTAATGTTTAATGATTAATCTTTAATGTATGATTAACGATCATAAAGCTTACGCCCAGAGAGAGAAAGCGTACATGCAGGGCAAACTGTATCCAGATGTGCGAGTAGGTATGATAAAAGTAAACCTTACTCCCACCGTTACACGCGACGAGCACGGCATACCACACATGGAGCCTAACGAGCCTGTTTACATCTACGACACCAGTGGTCCGTATACCGACCCCGATTATAAGGTAGACCTGAAGAAAGGTCTGCCTGCCATGCGCCAACAGTGGATTGACAATCGCGCCAAAGCTGGTCAGCCTGTAACCCAGATAGCATGCGCCAAGGCTGGCATCATAACACCTGAGATGGAGTATGTAGCCATTCGTGAAAACATGAACTGCGAGAGCTTAGGCATAAAGAGCCACATTACTCCCGAATATGTTCGCGAAGAGATTGCCCGCGGACGTGCAGTGATACCTGCCAACATAAATCACCCTGAGAGCGAACCGATGATTATCGGTCGTAACTTTGCTGTGAAAATCAATACCAATATAGGCAATTCGGCTACCACATCGAGCATTGATGAGGAGGTTGATAAGTCGGTATGGTCGTGCAAGTGGGGTGGTGATACCGTAATGGACCTGTCAACCGGAAACAATATCCACGAAACCCGCGAATGGATTCTGCGTAACAGTCCTGTACCAGTAGGCACAGTGCCTATTTATCAGGCACTGGAGAAGGTTAATGGAAAAGTAGATAATCTGTCGTGGGAGGTGTATCGCGACACATTGATTGAGCAGTGCGAGCAGGGTGTTGACTACTTCACTATCCACGCCGGCATCCGTCGCCACAATGTTCATCTGGCCGATAGCCGTCTGTGCGGTATTGTTAGTCGTGGCGGTAGTATTATGAGCAAATGGTGCCTGATACACGACAAGGAGAGTTTCCTGTATGAACATTTTGATGATATCTGCGATATAGTAGCGCGCTACGATGTTGCCTTGAGTCTTGGCGACGGCTTGCGCCCAGGATGTACTGCCGATGCCAACGATGCAGCCCAGTTTGCCGAGCTTGACACTATGGGCGAGCTTGTGCTTAGGGCGTGGGATAAGAATGTGCAGGCATTCATTGAGGGCCCCGGACATGTGCCGATGCATAAGATACGTGAGAATATGGAGCGCCAGCTCGACAAGTGTCACGAGGCTCCGTTCTATACACTTGGCCCGATTGTTACCGATATCGCTCCTGGCTACGACCATATAACAAGTGCAATAGGTGGAGCTCAGATTGCCTGGCTTGGTACTGCCATGCTGTGCTACGTAACTCCTAAGGAGCACCTTGCACTGCCAAATAAGGAAGATGTACGCGCGGGAATCATTGCCTATAAGATAGCAGCCCATGCAGCCGATTTGGCGAAGGGACATCCCGGTGCTACCGTACGCGACAATGCTCTGTCGAAGGCTCGCTTTGAATTCCGCTGGCGCGACCAGTTCCATCTCTCGCTCGACCCTGAAAGAGCTCTGCAGTATTTCGAGGAGGCAGGGCATACCGATGGCGAGTACTGCACAATGTGCGGTCCTGACTTCTGTGCTGCCAAGCTTACACACGACCTGAGGAGGATTAAACGTTGAACACTAAACATTAAACATTGATGGAACTGACACGCGAACAACGTCAGCGATACAATCGCCATTTAGTGCTCGACGGCTTTGGTGCTGAGGCTCAGCAACGGCTGTTACAGTCGAAGGTGCTGCTTGTCGGCGCTGGTGGCTTGGGCTCGCCCGTGGCGCTCTATTTGGCTGCTGCGGGTGTGGGCACCATCGGCATCGTTGATGGCGACACCGTTAGCATAACCAATCTGCAGAGGCAGGTGCTGCACAGCACGCCCGATGTGGGACGTCCGAAGGTAGAAGTGGCCAAGGAACGCATTATTGCCATTAACCCCGATGTGAAGGTAGAAACCTACGAGTGCTACCTGAGCGAGCAGAACGCCTTAGACCTTATCCGTCCGTACGACTTCATCATCGACGGCACCGATAATTTTGCCACTAAGTATCTGGTAAACGATGCATGTGTGATGCTGGAAAAGGCTTTCTCGATGGGCGGGATAAACAGATACAGCGGACAGCTGATGACGCATGTGCCCGGCTCGGCTTGTTACCGATGCCTGTTTCCAGAACCTCCGGCAAAGAAGGATGTTGAGACTTGTGCTATGGTAGGTGTGCTTGGCTCTATAGCCGGCATGCTTGGCACCGTTCAGGCCACTGAGTGTATAAAATACTTGGCTGGAGTAGGGCTGTTGCTCACCAACAGTATGCTTACCTTCGATGCACTTAGCATGCAGTGGAACCGCTTTGATTTCCCGCATCGCACTGATTGCGATCTATGCGGTGCTAATCCCTCTATACGCGAACTAAAGGAATATGCATTTCAACCCTGTAAATCAAAATAGAAAATGTTTTCAGACGAACTAAAAAACATTAGCTGGGATGAGACAACCCAACGTATTGCATCGATGACCGATGCCGATGTGCGCCGTGCGCTGAGCAAGAGTCGTTGCGATGTTAACGACTTTATGGCTCTGCTCTCGCCAGCAGCCGAACCTTATCTGGAGCAGATGGCACGTCTGTCGCGCCGATATACCGAAGAGCGTTTCGGTAGAACCATGTCGATGTTCATTCCGCTCTACATTACCAACTCGTGCAGTAACTCGTGCGTGTACTGCGGTTTCCATCGCGAGAATCCCATGGCGCGCACAATCCTCACTCCCGAGCAGATTGAAGACGAGTATAAAGCGATTAAAAAGCTTGCTCCATTCGAGAATATCCTGCTGGTAACCGGCGAGAATCCTGCCAAGGCGGGTGTGCCTTATCTGGCCAAGGCCATCGACATAGCCAAGCGATATTTCTCGAACATAAAGATAGAGGTTATGCCGCTTAAGATGGAGGAGTATCGCGAGCTTACTCACCACGGACTGAACGGTGTGATATGCTTTCAGGAAACCTATAACCGCGAGCATTACCAGCTGTATCATCCCCGAGGCATGAAGAGCCGCTTTGAGTGGCGCTGCGACGGATTCGACCGTATGGGGCAGGCTGGGGTACACTCAATAGGTATGGGCGTGCTGATAGGACTGGAAAAAGAGTGGCGCACCGATGTAACCATGATGGCCCATCACCTGCGCTATCTGCAGAAACACTACTGGCGCACCAAGTACTCCATCAACTTCCCCCGTATGCGCCCTGCACAAAACGAGGGATTCCAGCCTAACTGTTTTATGACCGATCGCGAGTTGGCTCAGGCCACGTTTGCCATGCGTATCTTCGACCACGACGTCGACATATCTTACTCTACACGCGAGCCTGCCTACATACGCGATAATATGTGTACACTTGGCGTTACAACCATGTCGGCCGAAAGCCATGTTAATCCTGGCGGATACCATACCTATCCGCAGGCGCTTGAGCAGTTTACTGTAAGCGATGAGCGCACGGCTAAGGTGATAAACGCCCGATTGAAGGAACTGGGCCGCGAGCCTGTTTGGAAGGATTGGGATGCATCGTTCGATATGTTTCGCAAGTGTGTATGATAATAGTAATTACTCAACCATTTTTTTTCGAGGGCGAGGCTGAACGGATAGCCCAACTGCTGTCTAGCGGTACTGCGGATATAGTACATATCCGCAAACCGCTGGATAGGGCAGATAACCTTGCCAGTCTCGAACAGCTTGCAAAGCTTCAGCGCCTTATCCAGACACTGCCCTCAGAACTTTATCCACGCCTTGTGCTGCACGATTGCTTTAAGCTGGCTGTGAAGTATAATCTGCGCGGCATTCACCTGAATAGCCGCAATGCACAGCCGCCCAAGGGATATAAAGGGGCTGTAAGCATATCGTGCCACTCACTGGACTTTTTGGCTGAATGCCGCCGTAAACCTTATGTCTATATGAGTCTTAGTCCTATTTTTGACAGCATTTCAAAGCCCGGTTACAATTCGGCATTTACTGCCGAACAGATAGCTGAGGCTCGTAGGCAGGGACTGATAGACGAGCGTGTTATGGCGCTGGGCGGCGTTACTTTCGATAAGATAGACGATGTTTTAAAAATGGGCTTCGGAGGAGCCATGATTCTCGGCGACGCATGGAAGTAGTATTGACAATAGCTGGCAGCGACTCATCGGCAGGTGCCGGTATCCAGCAAGACCTTAAAACCATTACGGCACACGGTTGCTATGGTGCCACAGTAATAACATCTATCACCTCGCAGAATACCTTAGGTGTGCATGCATCGTTGGCTGTGCCTGCTGGCGTGGTTGCATCGCAGATAGATGCGGTGCTAACCGACCTTAAGCCTGCGGCGATAAAGATAGGTATGATTCCTAATAAGGATGTGGCTGAGGCGATAGTAGAAGAGTTGAAACCCTATCTGCAGCAGCATCCTGTGCCTGTGGTCTACGATCCGGTGATGGTGTCAACAAGCGGCTTCTGTCTTATGCAGCCCGATGCCATAAAGTATATCACCACCCATCTGTTTCCGCTCTGCACGCTCATCACTCCCAATCTGCCTGAGGCAGCACGACTTGGTATTATCTTGAGTCCATATACTTATCTGCTGAAGGGCGGGCATGCCGATGGCGATGTGATGACCGATGTGCTGCATCTGCCAGATGGCACCAAGATGGAATATTCTACCGAGCGCATAGTAACCCGGAATTTGCACGGCACGGGGTGTACTCTGTCGTCGGCCATGGCATCAAACTTGGCTCTTGGATGCAATATTCAGGATGCGGTGAGCAAGGCAAAAGCATTTATTACGGCAGCAATTAGTCGTTCGGTTGATGTTAACATTGGAGGTGGAAATGGACCAATTTTGCTCGATTAAAGCCGATATTGTGCCGAAAAACTGATTTGAATCAATAAAATGGTTAACATTTGTAAAAACCTAAAAACTTATTTCGGTATTTCGGTTTTTATGCGTACCTTTGCATCGCAATCAATAAGAAACTAACTTTAGAACGAAGAAAAGAACTATCAGTCCATTAATTTTTTTTGACAGTGTGGGGCGGACGTTTTAAACGATCCGCCCCTCCCATTTGCGTATTACCTTATATAAGCGGTAGCGTCATTATAAATCTCGCTCCGCCTGTATAGCTAGTGTCAAGTTCTACATTACCATTCATGTGTCGAGCCAGCGAACGTGCTATCGACAAACCGATACCTGTTCCGTCGGTGTACTCGTCAAGCTGTACAAACTCGGTAAATATGTTCTCTGCCTGATATGCAGGTATGCCTATACCGGTGTCCTCAACAGTAAATGTAACCTTGTTGTCACTCATGCCGATGATGATAGTTACGCGCGCCTTGTTGTCTGGTGCGGCACCCTTGAATGCCAACGGGTGGGTAAACTTCATTGCATTGTCGAGCAGCATGGCCAGAGCCTTAACGGCAGCCTTCAGGTTTGTGTGTATATGTGTAACTTCGGCCTCGGACTCCTCTTGTAGCTCAAGCACCAGATGGCGTGCCTTGTTTATACCGCTCAGCTTTATTGCATTATCGGCTATGTTGGCTGGGGTTATAAAGTCGTTGCACTCTATGTCGGCATCGGCGTTGACGAGACTCAGGTCGAGCATCTTGTCAACCAGACTGGTTATGCGCTCGCTGTTTTCAACTATTTTCTGACTAATCAGCTGCAGTTCGTTGCTGTCAATCTCGATGTCCTTATTGGCCAGTACCTGTGTGAAGCCCGACAACACATTCAGCGGTGTGCGCACCTCGTGGGATATCTGCTTGATGAACTTCGACTTGATGCGGTTCGACTCCTCGGCGCGCTGGTTGGCCAGCTTCAGCTGCTTGTTGGTGTCGTCGAGTTTCTTGTAGGCCTTGCTGCGGGTGATGGCGTAAAAGTAGAAGAATATCACAACGAGAATTGTGATGACGCCTACAGCCAGCAGTCGCTGGTGCGACAACTCTGCTTCTTTCTCGACTAACTGTCGTTCCTTGCCTTCGGTGTCGTAAACCATCGTCAGCAGGTCGGCATCGTTTATCTTCTGGTCGGTCAGTGCCTGGTTGTAATATTCTGATATTACGTTAGCTACTTTTATGGCCGAATCGCGTCGGCCTGCCAACATGTTTGCACTATATTTAGGTATCATATATCGGCCGATGTTCTCAAGATCGCATTTGTATCCGTTTGTAAGCAGAAACTCATCGAGCCGCTCAAAGTTACGTGCAGCTTCGGCATAGCGACCTGACCACATCAAGTATTCGTTGTCGTTTACAATGTTATAAAGCGTCTTGGCGGTGTTGGTCTGCTTGTACAATTTGTAGGCTTTCTCGGCTACATCTTTCTTGCCTTGCTTTATTGCCAGCAGAGCCTTGCTGTAGTTTATCTCGGCCTGCATTTCGTCAAGATATACCGAGTCGGGCTCAGGATAGTTCTGTGCCATAACGTAAAGCGAATCCTGTATCTTTATCCATCGGTCAACCTTGTAGAACAGACCTTTGTGCATGTAGCACTTGGCAATGGCGTTCATTGTTTTCTGGCATTCGCGCAGGTCGAGCGGGTTGTGGTGGTTAACCAGTCGCTTGTGTATGCCGTTAAGCGATCGCTGGAAGCTGATGGCAGCCGAATCTTCCTGTCCCATATACAGCTGACTCTCGCCTGTAATCTGTGCTATGTCGTGATGCTCGGTAAATGTGGTGTAGCCTATCCACTTCAGTCGTTGGTCGGCTTTGTTAACCTCTCGCAGTGCACGGTCGTATCGGCGCATGTCGCACAGCATGCGTATGTAGTTGTTGTACGAGTAAACGTACGATTCTATATCGGTTTGAGTTTTTATCTCCCTCAGGTCAAGTGTGTCTAACTGGTAGTATAGCTTAAGCGATGTAAGCTGCTGGTTGAGCAGGTTCAGTGTAACTGTGCTGTAGAAAATGTATTTTGATTTAGACAGTTCACCCTTCTTATACAGACTGTCGGTGGCTCGCAGCATCAAGTCGTAGTCGCGCAAGTCGCTCAACTTGTCGATTATCGAGTCGGCACGCGTAAATCCTTCGGTCTCATGATAATCGTAGATACCGGCCGACTCTGCCTTTTTCTGTTTGCTGCAGCTGGCTATGACCAGCACAGCCAGTGCTATTATGATAAGTCGCGTGTTAATAAGTCCCTTCATCCATCGTGTCATTTAAAGATGTCGTAATCTTTGTTGTAGGCTGGCGATTTTATCGACAGCAGGTTGAGTACCGAGTGGAAGATGTAATGCTGTTCGAGAACCTCAGGCAGATTGCTCTTGTATTCTCTGTAGCCATCCGATGTCCATACCAGGAATGGTATCTCGTACTGCACTTTCGGGGCCAGTTTCATTGGCATTCCGTGCATAAACATATTGTTCTCGCCCAGCGACTCGCCGTGGTCGGAAATGAAGATCATCGAGCTCTTCCAGTCCTTCAGCGATCGCAGTGTGTCAATCATGTTGCTCAGCAGATAGTCGGTATAGAGAATGGTGTTGTCGTAGGCGTTCACCAGCTTTGCTACGTTTTTCTCGCTCTCTTCCACGTTGTGTGCCACGGGCTTGTAAACCTCAAACTTCTTGGGGTATTTACTGGCGTAGTTGGGGCCGTGGCTGGTGCTGGTGTGTATCACTATCAGAACTTTGTTTTTGGTGCTCGATTCTATGCGCTCGCGCAGGCCGGTAAACAGCAGTTCGTCGTAGCGCTTGTCTACGTTCGGATATTTCTTGCTCAGCACGATGCCGCTTTCGTATTCGTCGATGTGGATGGGTGGCTCGCCCCAGTTTATAGTGCGCCAAACCACGTCGGCACCTGTTCTGAAGGCGTAGTTAGGCAGCGGCTCGTACAGGTCGCTGCTGTTCTTTGGCTCGAGTATTGCCTTTACTCCGGCAGTGGTGAATGTGGCGCACGATTGGGCCTGGAACACCTTCAGTCCCTGCTGCTTTGACAGCCTTGGATTGTTGGCGCGCTTGTAGCCGTAGAGCTGGAAGTTAGCCTTACGTGCCGACTCGCCGATAACCAGTACCACCACGGCCTTATCGTTGTCGGTAATCTTACCGTCGGGCAGTTTTATCTCTTCGGCCTGCTTAGCCATTCTTATGCTTGTCACGCGTATGCTGTTAACCAGATACGACCATGGCTGCAGATATCCGCCAAGCTCAGTGTCGTGCTGTCCTATCCATAGTGTCTGGTTAATGTTTGCCAGCAGCAGTGCCAGCACTATTCCTAATGATATTCCGCAGTATCTGCCCATCTGCTTTGCCTTGCCCATTTTTATAGGCTGCAACAGGCAGAACAATGCCGGCAGCACGCCAAAGGCGATGATGAATGCCCACAGCGACCAACTGAAGAATCCTGATGCCTCAGAGTATCGCGTGTTGAACACGTTACCTATTGTAACCTCATCGATAATGATGTTGTAGGTAAGAATGAAGTAAAGCGATGTGGCGTTTATGATGGCCATTATAGCCAGCAGAATTCGGCCTACGATCCTCATGAGATACATCACGAGGTAGGTCATAAGGAAGTTAACCAGCAGCATCACTACCACCAGCGATGCTATCAGGAATACGCGTATTGGCGTGCTCTGGTTGGTATGCTCTACTACATAGTTAAAGAATGGTATGTTGTACAGCAGCATGGTTGCCACGCTCACTATTGCTGAGAAAGCGAAGAGTGAGATGGGCTTCTTTATCAGGTTCTTTAATTTTTGATTATTCATTTTTCAAGTTTCAATATTTTATTTCTGGTAAGGTAGAAAATCAGCCAGGGCATGGTGAATCCTATCATGCTGCCCACGCACACATCGGCTGTGAAGTGCTGCGACAGATATATTCGCGAGTATCCGCCAAGCGCAGCAAGTGCTAATAGTACCAACGAGCCCAGACTGAACACCACCCATGTCTGGAGGTTGCGCTGCCTGTCAGAGTGCAGATAGCGGTAGGCCATCAGTATGGCGCAGCAGGTGAAAAACACAAAGAACGTAGACGTGTGGCCCGATGGAAACGAGTTGCTATGGCGCATCTCTACGCCCTCAACCAGCGGCAGCAGCAGGTCGGGATAGTTCTCGAACACCATTACTGGTCGCGGTGAGTGGAACGAGTGTTTCACTATCTGTACCACTATACCGCTGCTTATTTCGCTCATGGCAAAAAACACGGTAAGCTCTTTTCTTTTCCAAATCAGTGGTATCAGTGCTACTAAATAAACAGGCCATTCGGCAAACACTGAGTAATATTTGAAAAATGCATCCTGAAAACCGGTGTGATGCATGTTCATCAGCATGTGCAGCTCAACCTGAGGGTAGGAGTATAGCAATCCAAGCACTACCGTAAGCAGCACAAAATACACCACAGCATACACCGAGAGTGTCGAAAAAATCTGTTTCATGCTGCAAAATTACGAATAAGTGAGTAAAATACCAAATTTATTTGGGTATTTTAGAAAAATAGTACCCCTGAGCAGTGCTCAAAGGTACTTTCTTGTTTTCTACTTGATGGTAAGCCAAACCGCCTCACCTTTGTCCTTAGCCTCTACAATCTTCTGTTTGAGTTCGTAGAGCCACTTGCGACTTTCGAGCACTTGGCCTACTATCTGATTGCGACCAACAAGGATGCAGCCAGCGGTATCCTTCGCGGAATTTCCTGCATGGATGCGAATGCCCTTGAAGAGGCGGTTGAAGTCGGGGCCGCCGAGCAACAATGGCAGCCACTTCTTCATTTTCGGACTCCATGTAATCACTACTGCGTAACGGCCTTCGGGTATGGCGAACGGCTTCAGCTTCTGAGCCTTTGTGGGAGAACGAAGTACAGCGTCTTTCGATACCGTTGTCTTCAGTTCGAGTGCCGTTGGTTCAAGAGTATCGCAGAAGTAGGTTTGCTTCTCTCCTGCCAGATACTCGTCGTCTACTTTCTCTACTATGTAGAGCTTGCCTATTGTGTAGGTCTTACGTTTTGCTATGCGTGTTAATACTAATTCCATAATTCTAATGTTTAATGTTGCTTAATGTCACATTGTCTAAAGTCACAAAGTCGCATTTAATTTCTTCCAGTGCGTCTTGTCGGTCTTCTCAATCCAATGGTCTCGATACCAACGTGAGATGATTTTTCGGAGACCAGCCTCACTACAGAAACCGCGCTTCAAAGCTCGCAGATCATCCATCGTGAATGCTGGCGAAAGCTGGTCGAAGATGGAGTGATTGCTCCCGTATCGGATGCACTCGTCGCGAGCATCAACAAACTGACTCTCCAGCGCCTCACCAAAGGCCTTTATCTGCTGCTGCAGACAATACTCGGCCATCATCAGTGCAAAGTCGAGACATGACTTTGACTCGCGGGCTGCACCTGATAGTATGTGAAAAATCACACCACAACGGAATCCGATGACTGCCGCACGCTTACGATAGGTATCCTTTACGTGGTCGATATCCTTGGCTGCCTCTACGCGTTTCTCTTCTACCCAAGCCTCGATGGCTTTGCGAAGGCGAGGCACATCAAGGATTCCTGTGAACGAGCGCAATCGGGTGACAGCCTCCTGAATCTTTGCCTCGTCGTCGGCCGAACGCTTACGAAACTTAGGCATCTTAGCGAATGAGCTGTCGGGCATCTCAGCAAGCATCACACGGCTTGAAAGACCGTTTTCGATGTTGTCGGCTTTGAAGCACTTCCTCAGTGCGCCGTTCGTACCGAGCATTGTCCAGTTGTAGGCCACTTTCACCACACCGCTCTCAGCCGCGTCGCTATTGTAGTCCTGTCCCCATTCACCGCGGTCGAACGCCAGTCGGTAGATGTCGTACTTCGAACTCCACGAGCCTGCACCATTGGTTTTTCGCAGTGTGTCAAGCTCCTCGCCAAAGCTATAAAGAGTGTGGCCATTTGAGTTTTTGAATCGCTTAAGCAGGGTAGAGCATGATACGGTTACGGGCACCACTCGAATCAATACGTGTGGATCGTCGGGAGCCTTCTCGTTGGCCTTGCGCCCCTTCTTGCGCTCCTTCCATTCCTCTTCGCGCTTACGTGCCAGAGAATCCTCATCATCAAACTGGCGTTTCCAAATGTCTACGGCATTCTTTACCACACTTTTGTTTGATGCCTGCTCGCCACGAATGATGGCCATCAGTCCCAGACGATGCACGTTGCCGTCGCAATATTCCACCTCTACACCATCGGCATAAGCGCCACAGATGGGCATGATGCCGCAGAGCACAGGCATGTGCATCGACACAGGTACACCAACCAGCGATTCTTTAAGTCCGATGGGTAGCGACTTGACGTTTACTTTTACGCCCGTTTCTTCAGCTGCAGCCTCGGCATCCTCGATTTCATCTGGATTGATGCCCAGCTCTAAAGCGTCGATGATGCCCTGCATTACTTTAGAAACGCCTTTTGGTGGCTCCTTGCAAGCCGAATCGACTACCGACTTCAGTTCAACGTCAGAGAGTCCGAAACGAGGCATCACCTGCATCAGCAACTCTTTCTTGTTGTCGCAGATGGCACGGAGGTTTACGGCCAACTTGTGCAGTTTTACGTTTCGCTCACCCTCGGCAGGCTCACCGCCATTCCTACGCCACCACTCGGCGATAATAGAAGAGTAGGGTATGCCCTTGAACGCTCGCGGGAATTCTTTTTGGCACGGATTTACGCTGCTCTCTTTTAGAGAAACGCTGCTCTCAGCGCAGCCAGCCGTGTCTTTATTTATAAAGCCGTGTGAATCCGTGCCTAAATTAACCTCAAACAGCCGCTCGCTAACGAACCTCGTATGGCTCTCGGGCACCATATATATGCACCTTGCTACGTCCTTAACAGCTGCATCGGGAGTGAATCCGGTAGCCTCTTTCATCAGCTGCTGAGCCTCCTCAGGTGTCATTGCATCCGGCATTTCCACCAGCACATGCGTACCACGACGAACCGATTCCTCAATGAGCAGCGGCACCAATGGCGACTTTTCCAGGAGTCGGGCGCAGATTTCATCCGTGTGTCCTTTCTCATCAAAGTCCAGCATCAGTCGATTGAGTGGTTTAACAGCATCGGCTATGGCGCGATGGTTATC
The DNA here is from genome assembly GCA_002351725.1 of Prevotella sp. UBA2809. Classification (GTDB taxonomy): domain Bacteria; phylum Bacteroidota; class Bacteroidia; order Bacteroidales; family Bacteroidaceae; genus Prevotella. Next base: position 21,969 of record DEHD01000001.1, on the reverse strand, counting down.
CTTAAACTCAGCGCAATGCGGTGTCCACACTGGCAAGCGATGCTTCAACTCATTGTCACCTTTCTCTATACGCTCGCACATCTGCGCCAGCCACGATTCGCGACGAAGTGCCTCCCATTCTTCCTTGGTGGCAGGGACGCACGGTGCGCCGTGTCCCTTGCCGATACATGTGAATTTCATAGTCATAATTACTGCTGATTCCATAGACAATCCTCCTTTCGTGTTTTAAAATAAGACATAATCTGATCTGATTCCTCCTCGTAAAGTTTTTTGGTTAGCTCCAGTCCGTATCGGCGTGGAAACTTGAACTCTACTATTAACTGTTCGCGCTCGGGGTGGCGCTGCTTGCGCTGTGGCACAATTTTTACCGTGCCGTGAGCCGTCTCGAAGAGCGTCTGATAAAGTGGCCCTCGACTACCCGTACGTTTGGTTTTTACTCGGGTCTGACCATCGGCCATCACCTCAAGATTGGCTCGGTAATACACAGGTCGACCCTCAGTCACCTGCTTGTCCTGTTCCCAAGGGCAGGGCTGTATGTTAATGTCGCCGTTTACTAAATAGTTAACACTTCCGTCCATCTGGACGTTCTGCAGCAAAAGCTGCTTTGTAAGAAATTCTTTCTTCATTTTTTGAACGAATTGGCGAGTGAAGAAGCCTTGGGAAACGCTGGCCAGCTTTAACTCATGAGATTTCTTCAGCTCACTTCGCTCAAATTTGTAATGATGTTAATTAATTCTCTCTTTGACTATCCTTTAGATTCTGTGACCCATGAAGCGATAGTCATTCTTCTTTGGGTTCGGCATTCGGCACTGGTTCATCAACGACAGCTGACGACGTGCATTCTCAGCGATAGTGCCTCGTGCGATTGTGATCAAATTACGTGTTCTACTCATATTTCTTTTGGGTTTAACGTCGTCTCCTTTAAAGCGACCTTTAAGTTATTAATGTTTTATTGTCTTTCCTCCTCTCTCTTCTCCTCCTGCCTTCAGTGTGGGTGGTTGTCTCAACATGTCAAAGAACGCTCGTCAATCATATTTTGACGATGCAAAGGAAAAACTAAAAATATCTGATTCCAAATATTTCTGGAATTAATCCGTTTTTCGTAATTGTCTGAAAAACAAGGGGTTAGCAGATAATATGATGAATCATAAAAATTAATCCATATGATTCATCATAAATCAAACAAAAAAAAACGCCTACTTCATTGCTGAAATAGGCGTTACGCGCGCGTACATTGTTATAATAATAGCTTATGTTTGGCTCAGATAGTTTTTCACGCTTCCCTCTTTTAGTCCTACTAGGGGAGCAAGGAGTCCGGCAAGCAGGTTATTGGGCAACTTGCCGAAAAAATCTTTCCGTTGAAGCTGGCTTACATACTTACAGAAACGTGCCTTCGATTGGCCGTTCACTGGATAGCATAGTGCCTTCAGTTCATCAAACTTATTTTTCTTCTTAATTTCCATCAAACTGATGAGGTCATCTTTCAAAATAGTAATCTTCACCTCGGCTTGATTCACACCTGGCGATACCATTTTTCCATTGTATTTTGCGTAAGCACTTTCTACGAGGCTGATGATTTTTCCTACAAAATTATCCACAGCGATTTGCTCGGGCGTTCTTGCGTCATTGTTCTTAATAGGTGCAATTTGGTCAAGTTCCTTATAGGCCAGACGTGTCATAGTAGCAAACCACAAGAATACTTCTACAGCCTCGTCAGTCAATTTTTCATGCATCTCATCAATATAGAAACCTGCTCTATTTTCATCCACCAGCACCCGCTTTTCCCCAGGTTTACGCATCTGTTGGCTTAGCAAGGCATACTTCCAATCTGCGCCTTCAATCTCCAGCAACTCTTCAAAGCTGAGAGACCGAATTTCCTTTACGGCCCGCTCTCGGTCGTCCTTAGGAACGCCCGTATCGATATAATCGTTGCACAGAAAGTCTGACCTAAGTAACTCACTAAGTACCACAAAAATACGCTGCTTGCAGTCCACTTCACGCACACCACTACCCATCATGAGACGGCGTTTCCACGTTTCATGAATTTTTACGGCTTCACCAGCTCTGTACGATGTACTTAACAATCGGGCATAGTAAGTGCCGTAGTCCTCGCTGCCGAGTCTTACGTTCTCTTTACTTATCATGATGCAGTGGTGTCGTAACGATAAACAACATAAAGTGTACGATACTGAGAATCAGGCTCTCGTAGATCGACCTCGAAATGCGAGAACTCAAAAAAAGCCCAGCCACCTTCTTTGTACTCAATATCTATCCAGGAAGAAAACTCTCCTGCTTCCAATTCCTCCAACACTCGTTTATCTAACTCATGAAGGATGTCGTAAGCCCTGCGATAATATGTGTTGCGACTGCAGAATGTGTCTACGAATCTGTCCATATCCTCTATCTTCAGAATCATACTAGTACCCCTGAAACCTTCAATTTCTTTGGGCAGTCTGACAGTAGTTTCAGGCACCAAGGGCATTTCTTCTTCATCAGCAGCATTCTCTTCTTCGTAAATTCCGCTGAACGATGGATATTCATAGATATGCTGGTTGTTGTCAGCATCCATCAGCCAATATCGCAGTTGTTCCTCGATAGACTTCATCGTCAGATTATGATGGCATTCAGCCCAGCTTTCAACGGACATTATCATACAATTTGCAAAACGCAAATCGCCGTTAGTGCCGAGTGCGGTTATTCGCGAGTAAAGCTGAGATAGGAGGGGTGTTGCATTCTCTGTGTCATAGTCGATTGCTAGACTCACAATGTCTGTCACCTTCTGCTTCGGCGTCTTTTCGCTAGCACGTATCTCACGAATCTTTGCCAGCAGGTCGTCAAAATATTTATTCTCTTTGTCTTCTATTCCTGATAGTTTTATTTCCATATTGCAAAGTTTTATTGGGTGCAAAGATAGTGATTATTCCTGAGAATAAACCTATTTATTGTAAGTTTTCAAAATCTCAAGCATTTCTGACGGTGTTACCACAATGGGCTTCTTGGGGAAATGCTTTGTGTTGCCGGTTACAAGATAGGCATCGTCTTTTGAGATTGCTACCTCGTAGAACACAACGTCCTTGGGATCGGGAAAATACTCCTGGCTTTCAACACGATCAGATAAAACTCCCATTTCTTGAATTGCATCTAAAATGGACGCAATCGTCTGGAGAGGAAATGAAAATTTAGGTCTGCTAAGCACTTCCCTGTATTCCGCCATAATTTCATTGTTATACAAAGGGCGAAAATCGCTTTTTGAAATAGCCCTTACAACTTGCACCGTAGCGGTATCAGAATGCCTGGACAACAATGCCGACACCAAGACATTCGTATCAATTACTGCGTATATCATTTTCTACTTCTCTCTAGCAGCCCTTTCTTCACGAGCAAGTCTGATTTCTTCGTTTATTTCATCAAGTGTCAAGTCAGGAAACTGACCGGCTTCTGCCATTCTTCTTACTTCGCGGAAAGATTCTAGAGCGTCCATAGATGCTCGCTCTGGCTCTGCTTTGATTTCAAAAGGAATCTTTCTTTGCATCACTACCGCTTTGGCAAATACATTCATAGCTGCGTTCGCACTCATACCCATACGAGCGCAGAGTGCATCGAAATTCTGTTTCAGTTGTGAGTCCATCCTCACCGTCATAGATACCTGTGCCATATTCTTATTTGTTTTATATGCCTGCAAATATAATTAATTTTGTGTCATGATGCAAGCAAAATGACGTAAATTTATGTCTTTTTAATAATTCGAGCAAGTTTGATGGCTCTTGTTCAATCGCGACTTTGTGACTTATGACTTTGTGACATTAAGGAGGTTCACAAAGTCATGGGAGGTTATTAGAATTATATAATATTATAATATTATATAATTTATAATATAGTAGGAGGCGATTTGGTTGATTATTCGTGGATGGTGCTTAATGTCACAAAATCACATGTCACATAGTATCGCGTGTTGTTTGTAAATCGTAAACAATACGTTTGGCGTGGCTAAATTGTACGTTTGCGATGTGGAAATGTATTGTTTCTAAAAATTAACAGATTTTTACACACCAGAGGGGTTGATATTTGGAATCGCACTTAAAATTTAGTATCTTTGCAGTGTCAAAAACATTAATTATTAACCATTTAAATTTTAACCGTTATGAGTGTATTTTATCGTAAGTATCAAAACAAAAACAAGCAGAGCGTAGTCTACGGCAAGTGGTTCGCACGCGCTGTGACCGTAGGTAAGACCGTCGACCTCGATGGATTGGCTAAGCACATGTCGGAGCACAACACTCCGTACTCTAAGGGAGCCATCAAGGGTGTATTGACCGATATGATCGGTTGTGTTCGAGAACTGATGTTGGAGGGTAAGGCTGTGAAGCTGGAAGGTCTGGCCATCTTCTCCGCGGGTATTAAAACCAAGAAGAACGGCGCGGATTCCTCGGCCGACTTCTCTACCACTAAGCACATCGACAGCGTGTACATGCGCGCTCGTGCTACTGGAGAGTTTACCCGTCAGGAGTTGACTAAGGCTGGCAACGTGACCGAGCTGCCAAAGAACTACACCGATTATGAGGAGAGCGGTTCTAACGGCAACGGCGATGTAGTAGACCAGCCAAGCAACGGCGGCGGACAGACCGTTCCATCGGGCGATGTGCCAGGCGAGGGAGATTAAGCGATTGGGGCTCCGGCCCCAGCGCTTTACATTCAACATTAATCATTAACCATTTACCATTAAAACATTATGAGTAGAAAAGAAACTGTTAAGTTCATCGTACAGATGATTGCGGCAATAGCAACAGCTATAGTAACCGCACTTGGAACCACGAGTTGCCTAAGCGCACTCTAACCAAACAAAAAAAGGAAACCGATTTGGTTTCCTTTTTTTATTAGCGGAGAGAGAGGGATTCGAACCCCCGGTGCCTCTCAGCACGGTAGTTTTCAAGACTACTGTAATCGACCACTCTACCATCTCTCCAGTGCTCTTCTGTCTCGAAAGCGGGTGCAAAGGTAAGGAGTTTTTTTGAAACAAACAAATTTTTGGCCAACTTTTTATAAAAAAATCGCATTTTTGCCTGTTTTTAGCCGAAAATGAGTACTTTTGCAGCGTGATTTATCCAAATAACTTTGAGCGAAAGCTCGGATTCGATGAGATTAGAAAGTTGCTGAAGGCACGTTGCCAGAGCACTCTCGGACAGGAGAAAGTTGACGAAATGACTTTCTCTACCGATGTTGCTGAGGTGAACGAATGGCTGGCACAGGTGCGTGAATTCCGTAGAATGCGTGAAGAGCACGACGATTTCCCCATGCAGTATTTCTTTGATGTACGCGAGAGTATCGCGCGTATACGATTAGAGAATACTCATCTGGAGGAAGATGAGGTGTGGGATTTGCGTCGCTCGCTGGAAACCATCGTAAACATTGTGCGCTATTTGGAGCGTGGCGCCGAGGAGACTGCTCAGGGCGATGTGAAGTATCCGTACCCTGCGCTGCACAAGCTGACTGAGGATGTGGTAACCTTCCCCGCCATGCTGCGTCGCATCGACTCAATACTGGATAAGTTCGGAAAGATAAAGGATTCGGCATCGATGACATTGGCCGGAATCCGACATGACTTGGAGAAGACCCAAGGCAGCATCTCGCGTACATTATATACTATACTGCACGCCGCCCAGCGCGACGGACTGGTGGACAAGGATGCCGCACCTGCCATGCGCGACGGCCGACTGGTGATACCCGTACAGCCGCAGCTGAAGCGCAGGATAAACGGAATAGTACACGACGAGAGTGCCACAGGTAAGACGGTGTTTATTGAGCCAACCGAGGTGGTTGAGGCAAACAACAAGGTGCGCCAGCTGGAGGCCGAAGAGCGCCGCGAGGTGATACGCATACTTACCGTATTTACTGATGAGGTACGCCCGCACGTGCGCGAGATAATTGACAGCTATGAGCTGCTGGCAAAGATTGACCTGATAAACGCCAAGGCAGAGTGGGCTAAGCTTACAAGTGCCTTTGAGCCAACTGTGAAAGCCGAACCGAAAATCGACTGGATTCGTGCCGTACACCCTCTGTTGCAGTTATCGCTACAGAAGAAGGGTGGGCGAGTGGTGCCGCTGGACATCACGCTGACACGCGAGAAACGGCTTTTGCTCATCTCAGGTCCTAATGCTGGCGGAAAATCTGTCTGCTTGAAGACCGTCGGCCTGCTGCAGTACATGCTGCAATGCGGCCTACCTATACCCATCGGCGACCGCTCTACGGTAGGTATGTTCGAGAGCATAATGATTGACATCGGCGACGAGCAGAGCATTGAGAACGATCTGTCGACATACTCAAGTCATCTGATGAACATGAAGCAGATGATGAAGCATGCCGACGAGCGATCGCTGCTGCTGATAGACGAGTTTGGTAGCGGTACCGAGCCAACCATCGGAGGTGCGATAGCAGAGGCTATGCTCAAGCAGTTCTGGAAGGCAAAGACCTTTGGCGTAATAACTACCCACTATCAGAACCTGAAGCATTTTGCTGAGGACCACGAAGGTGTGGTTAACGGCGCCATGCTGTACGACCGCCATGAGATGCAGGCTCTGTTCCAGCTGTCGATTGGTCAGCCAGGCTCGAGCTTTGCCATCGAGATAGCCCGCAAGACTGGTATACCCGAAGAGGTTATCAAGGATGCCAGCGATATAGTTGGTCAGGATTATATCCAGAGCGACAAATATCTGCAGGACATTGTGCGCGATAAGCGATACTGGGAGGGTAAGCGCCAGACGATACACCAGCACGAGAAGAAGCTGGAGGCTACCGGCGAACGACTTGAAGCCGAGTTGACCGAGATAGAACGTCAGCGCAAGGAGATACTGCGCAAGGCCAAAGAGGAGGCCGAGGAGATGCTGCGCGAGAGTAACAAGCGCATTGAGAATGCTATACGCGAGATACGCGAGCAGCAGGCAGAGAAAGAACGCACCCGCAAGATACGTGAGGAGCTGGATGCATTTAAGGAAGAGGTGGCAGAGATTGACACCCGTGCCAACGACGAGGCCATAGCCCGCAAGATACGTCAGCTGCAGGAGCGCAAGGAGCGCCGCGAGAAGCGCAAGCAGGAGAAGGCCAACAAGGCCGCTGCCGACTCAGCTGCCAGTCAGACGGCTCAGCCCGCTGCAGCCAGTGCTGCCAGTAAGGCACCTTTGGCCCCTGGCGACACCGTTCGCATAAAGGGGCTCACCAGCGTTGGTGTTATCGATAGTATCGATGGCAGTAAGGCCATTGTTATCTTCGGTGGTATGAAAACCAAGATGCGTGCCGACCGACTTGAGCATGCCGAGAAGCCAAAGACATCGACTACCAAGGCCGAAGAGCGCAATCAGAACATAGCAGGATCGTATGGCGTGGTATCGCGCGACACACGTAACGTTATCGATAACCGCAAGCTGAATTTCAAGCAGGATATCGACGTGCGCGGCATGCGCGGCGACGAGGCTATAAACGCAATAACATATTTCATAGACGATGCCATACTGGTAGGAGTATCGCGTGTGCGTATACTACACGGCACAGGCACGGGCATACTACGCCAGCTTATCCGTCAGTACCTTGGCACTATTCCAAACGTTACACACTACCGCGACGAGCATGTTCAGTTCGGAGGATCAGGTATAACAGTTGTTGATTTAGAATAGAATTTGTTAAATAATTGACGTATGTCAGTGCGCGCACACAATAAACGTTAAAATTGTCTAACGTTTGGACCACCTATCGGAATAATTCGTAACTTTGCACCCGGAAATCGACGCGAAGTCGACTCAAAAATGAAGAAATAATCTAAAGGATAACGCGGTTCCGAAAGGTCCGCCTAAAGTATAGAGATATGATTCAATTTAGTAAAAAGGCAGTTGTCCTGATGGCTCTTATGCTGGTGAGCATGACTACATTTGCAGGAGGAAGAACTACGAAGAGCGCTACGACATCAGGTTTCGACTGGAATCCAGTGATGGATGCAATTATTCTTGTAGAGAGCGAAGGAAATCCCAAAGCCGTGAGTGGAAACTCGGTAGGCGCGATGCAGATTACTCCGATTCTTGTTAGAGAATGTAACAATATTCTGGAGAAGCAGAAGAGTAAGAAGCGCTACACAATGAACGACCGTTTCAGTGTAGAGAAATCGAAGGAGATGTTCCTGTTAATCCAAAAGTACTTTAACCCAGAGAACAACGTCGAGAAGGCTATACGTTCTTGGAATGGAGGAGTTAAGTACAGTGTCAAGGCTACAAACAAGTACTATCGTAAGGTACTAGCCAAGATGAAATAGAAGGATCTTTTAATCCGATTGTCGAGGGTCAAGGCCCCGACGATCGGAATATTTTTTTTATAGTAAGTTATAGCATAAAAAATAAGCTCGACGATTGTCGAGCTTTTCCTTTAGTTGCGGAGGCAGGATTCGAACGTGCGACCTCCAGGTTATGAGCCTGGCGAGCTACCAACTGCTCCACTCCGCGATGTTAAATTTGCGCTGCAATTCAGGGCGTTTCCTGTTTTGCGGGTGCAAAGGTACGAACATTTTTTGAATTTACCAAATATTTGAGGCGTTTTTTTATAAAAATGTTGTTTTTGCGATATTTTTGCCCGTTTTTCTTGCGTATTTCAAATTAAAAACTTACTTTTGCACACTGTAGAAATGTGTGCAATTTAAAAAAACTAGGAGGAAACAGTTATGTCGATATCCAAAACAAGACAAAAATTGGTTGATGTAGCCCGACAGTTGTTCGCTAAGAATGGACTGGAGAATACTACGATGAACGATATTGCCTTGCAATCAGGCAAAGGGCGTCGTACGCTATATACCTATTTTAAGTCTAAAGAGGAAATTTACTATGCTGTAATCGAAAGTGAGCTTGAGCGACTGAGCGACAAGCTTGACGAAGTGGCAGCCCGTAAAATTCGTCCGCAGGATAAGATTATCGAGCTTATCTACACACACCTCAGTATGATTCGTGAGACCGTGGTTCGTAACGGAAACCTGCGTGCAGAGTTCTTCCGTAACATCTGGATGGTTGAGAAAGTGCGCCGCCACTTCGACGATGCAGAGATTGAGCTGTTCCGCAAGGTGTATGCCGAGGGTAAGGAAGACGGCGAGTTTGATATCGACAATATCGACCTTGTGGCCGACATTACACATTATTGTATTAAAGGACTCGAGGTTCCGTACATCTACGGACGTATTGCGCACGGAATGAAAGAGGAGGATACAAAACCCCAGGTGGCCAAAGTGGTATATGGTGCGCTGGGAAAGTTGTCGAGGAAATGACTTTGTGACATTTGACATTGTGACATTAAGAAATTTAAATATTTAAAAAGAAAAAAATTATGGGATTATTACAAGGAAATCGCGCCCTAATCCCTGATTCCCCGTATTTACAGGCATTTTCCCCGATAAACACTACCTTTTCAGCTATACCGATTCAGTCCTAAAACGGCACTTAACGGTACTACCTGGTACTAAATTCAGCAAATTTTCAGCAAACAATCAGCAAATAATATGGCAAAATCCACATTAAGACTTGATACCCGTAGGGCCTTGAAAGATGGTACGTACCCGGTTCAGATCGTCGTAGGGCACGGTACTAATATCTACCTGGGTACAGAAATATATTTGGCCCCTGACGATTGGGACGCTACAACCAAACGCTGCATAGGTAAAAACGCAAAGCGTATCAATGACGTACTTACTAACCTGCTGACGCTAACAGGTAATCGTATTCTGGAATTGGTCGAAACAGGGCAATGGGGCAAACTCTCGCGGGCGCAAATACGCGAAATGCTCACTAACCTTGACCTGCAAAAGCCTACCGTTGGCGTGCCCTCTCTGTACGATCTGATAGTGAAAACAACGGATGGCCGGGCCGATAACACAAAGTACATAGCCAAAACTGCTATAGCCCGTCTTAATACGTTCTGCGGCGATTGCTCTAAGATTACGTGCGAACAGATAACACCCGCCTGGATAGATGATTATTATACGTCGCTATCCGACTTGAAAGTTAATACCAGGGCCGCTTACCTGAAAGTGGTACGACGGGCCGTTAATTACGCCCTGGATCGTGATATAACGACTAACAACCCATTCAGGCACTACAGGATTAAAACAGAAGATACCCGTATGCGTGTGTTACCTATAGAGAAAATGCGTACTTTGGTAAACCTGGAAACGCGATACCATTATACAGAATACCGCGATATGTTCCTGTTATCGTTCTATCTGATCGGGATTAACTTTGCAGATTTGGCAGGGCTTACAGACGATAACGTAATAGATGGCCGTATAGAGTACAGGCGCGCCAAAACGGGCAAACTCTATAGCATCAGGATTGAGCCGGAAGCGCAAGCCATTCTAAGCCGCTACAGGGGCAAAGATCATCTGCTAAGTATATTTGACCGCTGCACTAACGTTAAAGCCTGTGGGGGCACAATAGACAACGCCCTGGCGCGTCTTGGCCTGCCAGACGGTAACGCAAAGCACAAAAACGGCCAACCTAAAATGATACCGTTAGACAAAAAGCTAAGTTGGTATTGGGCGCGTTATTCCTGGGCTACGTATGCAGCCGAATTGGATATACCCAAAGATACGATTAGTGAAGCCCTGGGCCATACTCACGGGGCAAAGGTAACGGGTATCTATATCAAATACAACCGCGACAAAGTAGATGCCGCAAACCGTAAAGTGATTGATTACGTGTTAAAGAAAAACGAATTTCTTAACATATAGGTTAAAAGTACCCGCGTCTATCCCTCTCGGACTGACGCGGGCAAAGCACTATTTACGAAAAACGTTTGTTTCACTAAAACTTTCTTTTCAGGTATAGGAATAGCGCATAGATCAAAGCTGCTATACAACAAAGCCCGCCGATCTTAGCCAAAATGTGCTGATACCATTTGGGGGCCTCTGCCTTACTTTCTTTATCTACGTGCCTTTCGTCTGATTCTATGATGCCTAAACCACCGTGTCTGCTGCTGTGGGTACTTACCGATTCATCTACCTGGCTAATGCCCTTTTCCTCTTTGGCCTTGTGCTTAATATTGCCCTTGATAGACTTAACGCCCGATAAAGTCATATTACCCGTGCTGTCGATAGTAACCGTACCGCCACCGTCCACAAACTCTATAGCTGCGCTATTTTCCGTTTCTGTGGTTGTCTTGGTGGTATCAACTGACGTTGTGGTTTGTGCCAGGCTGTCGGCCTCAACCTTAGTAGTATCTACAAAAGCCGTATTGTGGCTTTCGTCTATAACCGTCTTGTGCGATCTGCACCCACATACAAGCCAGGCAATAACCGCCAAAGCAATAATCACTAACAGCGTGTTTAGCTGCCTTTCAAAACATCTTCTGCCATTCATACGCCAAACTCCTTTCTAAATCGTCTTAAAAGATAACCTCTGTTGGCAAGTCCATTGTACCCGCCGTTAACTCTCTTAGTGACTGCGTTAACATCGTCTTTGTCAGCCAACGCGTTTAAGCCGTTCTTGTACCAGAAAAATAAAGCACTTTTCAAGTCGCCTGGGGCCTGTGCCAACCATTCAGGGTGTGCCATCAGATCACCTTTGCAAAACTCGCTTTTGGCGTATGCCTGATAGTTTGCCCGTCCTGTTGTGCCTATGTACCCACGTCCCTTGAAACGCCAACCGTCGCCGCTTGCCTCATTGCCGTTACCCATACGGCTTGCATAGACACGGTTTGCAATGGCTTGGGGCTTGTGGGCGTATGCCAACGCCTCTGTACGGCTCTTAAAATACTTGGGAAAAACCTTTAGCAAGCCGTCTGCCGAATAGTTCAGGTTTTCTTCCCTACGCCGTAGGTTGTCTGATTCATGAAAAACTTGTGCCAGAAAGTGTACAACGCGCAAAGGGGTATTGATACCGAACTTTTCCGCATACTCGTTGAACGTCTTTACGAAACTTGGCAGATTGGTACTGCTGACACTTGGCACGGCCCGCCTTAATTGTTGTTCTGTTATCTGCATAATTCTTTGGTTTAGTTGTAATTGTTAAAATCCGTTCTGGGGTTCTCTTTGTGCGCACTTCGGGCGCACGCATCGAAAACGCTGCAATTCCAGGTCGGTTTTAGCCTTTTCTTGCAGTAGGGTAAAGTAATCATCTTGCACCTTACGTAAACGGTCTGTCTGGCTTGCAAAACGTTCTTCTTTCTCCTTTAACTGCTGTTGCAAAAACTCTACCGTCTCGCGTAATACAGAAAAATCCGCGCTGTTGGCCTCTGCCTCCGCTTTGTCGGCTTCGGCTTTGGCTTTGTCTGCCTCTGATCTCTCCTTACGTTTGTTGGTACGTATATTAAGCATATACTTAATAAACTCCCAACCTCCGATAGCTGCGCCCATTGACGCTGTAATTTCAACAATACTTGTGTAGTCCATATCTTTACTTTTTATATAGTTCTATAACTATGTCGCTGTCGCGTTGACTGATTAGTACAACATACCTTGTTTCAAGTAGATGTAACAGGCCCATGTCGATAACGTCAACGCGCAACGTAACCGGGGCCTCTGGTTCAACTTCAATAATCGCCATCTCTAATACGTTTATAGGTTTGTACTCGTTTCTTGTATTTATTCTTTAGTGCCAGAATACTATAATTCTTTTTAATATAGACGTATTCGTACGCCTGGGATTCTATCATTTTAAGTACCCGCTTTCTGGTATTGTATTCGTTGTTATGCCTCAATAATCCTAAGTACGAATTGATGCTATTAACCGCGTGTTCTGCCTGGCGTAAATCCTTTGCATTATTCAGCCTGCGTATAGCCGCTACAAAATTAGTTATCGTGTTATTACAGGTGTATGATCTCCAGGGCTTAACGATTGATCCTGTGAATTGTACGCCTTTGGTGTAATGCTGTAGATAGAATTTCTTTTCATTCAGGGTCAAACCGTATTCACCTAACTTAGCCCTTATTTTTGGCACTGCGCTAAGTAGTACCGCCTTATCACGGTGTATGCAGTAGAAATCATCTACGTATCTGCCATGATACTTTATGCCCAATTCCTCTAAGTACCAATCCAAACCGTTCAATAGGAAATTTGCAAATAGCTGTGCAAACAGGTTGCCTATTGCTATGCCTTTGCCCTCTCCGTTAGTGAATAGTGATTTGTTAGGCGGTAGGTAATCCCAATAGCGGGCCGGGCTGTGTCGCTCACAATTCTTTTCGGGTTGGTGGAATATGACTACCCGGCAAAGATAGCGCAAATCCTCTATGTCCTCGCCTGTGTACCGATCTAAGATAAAGCAATCAATCAGGCGTGCCAAAATCTGTTTGTCTATGCTCATAAAGAAACCACTTAAATCAAGTTTCATTATGTAGCAATCCGTTGTGTAGTTATCGCTGCACTCGATAATCTGCTGCTTTAGGGTGTTGATCCCGTAAAGCTGCCCTTTCTCCTTTCTGCAATTATAGGTGTACGGGCAAAACACTTGCTCAAACAGCGGCTCTAACCTTAATGCTATATAGTGGTGTATTATTCTGTCCTCAAAGGAGGCGGCAAACACTTCTCTGTATCTGGGGCGCGTTACGACAAAACATATAGACTTGCCAGGGGCATAGGTGCGCATATTGATACGGTCACGTAGCGCAATCAGCTTGCTTTCGTAGTCCATTTCATAGACTAACGCGCTTGCTGTCTTACGCTTGTTCCTGCGACAATCGTAGTACGCTTCTAAAAGTCCCGCTGTCGTTATCATTTTTATACTTTGTTTCTATTTCCGTCGAAGTGCTGAAACGGCCCTAACTCGATTCGTGTTCGATGCCTTAGTGTTGTTGTTGGCGTTGCCGTTGTTGAGGTTCAGATTCCAGGCGTTCGTCGCGCTGTTCTCGGTAGGCTCGCAATCTGTGGCCTATTGACTTGCTCTTAACCGTAAATGACGGTATAGGCCCCATTTACCACGGAAATTTGCACACTCGTTTAGTCGTAACTAATTTCGATTCTGGCTACTCACTACCTACAGGCACTGAGTGTTTCCACGCTGTACTTTGTTTGCCTATCGCGTCCATCAGTTCTATGATCTGTGCGTGCCGCCCTATTCCTTTAATCCAACGCCTTTCGCCTGCTATTCTTACAAGTGTTTTCAGCGTCTCGAAATCGGCTTTGAACTTAGTTAGATGTTGATGCCTGTTAGCCTTATCCATATACGCAGACGCTACGGTATTCAGCAGGCTAACGGCTATCTTCTGCATTTCGCCACCGATAGTATATTTGTAAGCCCTTGGGAAATCCGGGGTAACGTCCAATATGTTATTTAACAGCGTCCGCACGTCTTTATACAAAGGCGCGTTTGACACCAACTTTATACTTTTGTTCTCTGCCATAATCCGATTTTTCGTTGTAATGTACCCGGCTACCGCCGGGTACTACTAATAATTAAAAATTAATAACTAATTACTAAGCGATAAACGCTGAAACGGCCCTAACTCGATTCGTGCCCGATGCCTTAGTGGTGTAGCTGGCGCGGCCGTTGATGAGGCCCAGACTCCAGGCGTACGTCGCGCTGTTCTCGGTAGAAGTCCAATAGGCTTCTTCGACTAACTGCGTTGCACCATTAATCAGAGACAGGGCGTAGTTGATCTTTGTCATGTTGGCATAGATCATCATCATTTCACCCAAAGAAGGTAGCCACCACTTACCCGCTGTCAATCCCTTACCGTTAGCATTGGCACGGCTATAGAGATTACAGAAGCCAGGCGCGTACGATGCCGTATTTGTAACCGCGCTTGATGTGCTGTGCGCGATCTGCTGTGCCGTATTGGTCTTACCGTTCCAATCATTGATAGCCGTTACACGATCTGACGTAGTAGTACCGCCGCCGCTGATAGCTGCGCTACTCCATGTCAGCTTAGATGCGGATTCCGTCGGTGCTACCACCAGGCATTTGCCACCCTCTACGACTACCACACCGTCGGCAATTTCTCCGCTGCTCTGTATGCTCGTCCACTTGTGCGGCTTAACCATCAGCGGGAAATCATCACTCTTACGGTGATACATGATAAACACGCCGTCGTACATAGCGTTGAGGCTTGCACCGTCCATGATAGCGGCCTTGATCGTCGCAAGCGTTACTAACGATACCACGCCGTTAGCGTCGGTAATTGGGAACTTGTCCGTAGCGTTGATCTGTGCTACGGTTGTCTTTGTACTAAGTTTTTTAGTCTGTTTAACCATAACTTTTAAATTTAATTGTGAAACATATATGTTAGCCAAATGAAATGCCTACGACGGCCTAAGTAGGCCAAATCCTTTTCGTTGGCGTACGCCTCGCGCTCAAAGGATATATTACGGTATGCCTGGCGGCTGCTACCCTCGATAGGTATTCTAATTAGCCATTCCAGGAAATACCACCATAAGAAGATAGGGANNAAACCGAACACAAAGCCGATCAGTGCCAGGGCAAAGCCAACTATTAGCATTTCCTTTTGCTGTTCTGCGTGTATGTGTTCGTGGTTGTTTACCACTGTGCTATACATCTTTGCCAACTCTTCACGTACAAAGATAAACGGCCAAAGTGTCATAGCCAGGAAACCGTTAAACGGTATCAATTTATTAAATACTAACCTTGTTTTCATATCTGCTGACTTTTAACCCCAATTATTATCGTAACCCTCTAACGCAAACCAACCATTGCCAACGCGTGAGGTGGTAGGGCTGTAATGCGATCCTACATATACAAACGGTCTGGCTTCACCGCCATTCATACCGAGCCAACCGCCGATAAACGCAATATCTGCGCCGTGATAGTCGTTAGAACAGATAACGGTAACTTTCTTACCCGTGGCACCTACTAACCTATACGCGTAATTATCGTACGTGTGATTGATAATAACCAGGTCAACGGGAAAACCTGACGCGTCACCAGACATACCACTATACAACTCTATATCGTAATAGGTTTTACCGTCGCCAGTGTGCGAGGTCATAGTTTTGCTTTCATACGTGCTTTCTGCGGGGCCTTTGGTGTAATACTTAATCGTAGAGCCATTAACCACTGCAACATTAAGGTGGTGGGCACCAAAACCACCTCTGCACCAAATATCAGATGAATAAAAACGTAAACTACGGCCATCCTTAGTACCTTGATGTACCATATCCACACTTTCAAAAGCTATACCGCCGTAAGCACTTGTGCTTGCGCAAATACGCCCTACGACGTTACCACTGCTATCTACACAATCAAGCCACTTAAACGATCCCGTTACGCCTTTCACGGTTCCTGATACCGTCACGTTTTCAAAGATACCAACCTTACAACTAACCGTGCCGTCCTTTGCATAGAAAAGCGTTTGGCCCGTATCTGGGTCTTTCATTTCAATAGCTGACGCGCCCAAATTCTGAATAAGGGCGTATGTGGCTAACAGGATTTTAGACGCTACGATTTCCACTTTGTCGGCCAACTGCCAATAGGTAGCATTAGTAGGCACTACACCGCTTTGCTTATTGTGGGTCTTGATGCAGCTATAGAAATTACCACCATACAACACTACGTCTTTGTAGGTCTCACCCTCTGCGCCCTGATAGAAATAGTAGCTTGTAGGTAGCGCGTTCCAATCCTGGGGGCCTCTAAGTGCCGGGCCTCTATCGCCATTATCGCCTTTAGTTCCGCCTATAATAAGATTCGTAGTGTACATAGTGATTACCGTAGATGTCTTAGCGGTACAGGTGCCAAACGCCATAACATCTACCTTATTCCCCGCTGCATCCTTGCAGTCTGATACCTTACCCGTAATATATACGGTATCGCCTACGACGATATGGGAATTATCATAGCCTGATACGCCCCATGTTTCCGTGTGCCCTGGGTCGCCGTATTGATGCCACAAAGCTAACGTGTACTCACGGGCTGCGGCATTGATCTTACGAAAGCTAACGCCGTTGGCTCCATTAGTACCGTCTTTGCC
>DEHD01000001.1:4252-4973 GCA_002351725.1 Prevotella sp. UBA2809 | reverse complement strand
TCTTTGCCGTCCTTTCCGTCCTTACCCGTGGCTCCTGTTGCGCCCGTAGTATTGACGGGATCGGTGTACACCGTAGTACCGTCAGTATAGGTAATCTTTGATCGCGTCCAGATATACTTACCACTTTCCCATGTAGGGGGCGTGCCTTGCCAACTACCGCCTGTTGTGGTCGTAGCACTTGTGGACTTATAGTATTGTTCTTCGATACTAACAATACCTTTACCGCTTGGCAGACAAACAGGATTACTATACCTGGTAGTGCCATCAGTATATACGATCTTCGTACGCGTCCAAATATAGTGCCCGTTCTGCCAGGTGGGGGCGTTGGTCTGCCATCCCGTTGTAGGTGCCGTGGTATTGCTTGTGCTATCCGCGTACTCTACATCGGTTAATGATATACCAACGCCCTGACGTATGAACTTGACTACGCAAGTTTTCATTACTCCTCCCATAGAAACTAATTCTGTGATTCAATAGTTATAGAAACGTCGCTACCCGCTTGTACGCAATGCGCACGCGTTACGCTATAACTCGGCATTGGCGTTGTACGGTCTGTCTGTGAATTAAGGAAAACTCCCGCTGCATCCTTGACGGTAAAATAGAACAGACTATCTATAGCCTTTGTGCCCGTTCCGCGTCTTACAATAACCGGGGTGTATGTAACCGTACCGTTACCGTTTGTGTCCTCTGTTATCGTTTCATCCTCTGGGTTAGGGTGCGG
>DEHD01000001.1:3420-4157 GCA_002351725.1 Prevotella sp. UBA2809 | reverse complement strand
TTAATATCAGCCTCTTGCACCGTAAGCGTATGTGCCGTCTTTCCCGATAACTCAACCCATGATCCCTGCGAATTTTTGTACCACCGATACGTAAGATCGTTTGTCAGTTGGTTGCCGCTCTGGTAGGCCATAGCCTTTAGAATACAGCTACCGCCTTTTTGGGTAATAACAAAGTTCTTGGTATCACCCGCCGCGATAGTTACCCTAAAGCTACTACCCGTAGCCTGCTGAATAGGAATAGGGTACGACGCTTGTATTTCGTCGCTCTGCGTACCGTAGGATATGTGGGCCACCATCTTGATAGTAGCGGGCGCAAAGCCGGATGCCTCTACTATGTTCTGCACAATCTGCAAACCATAATAAAGGTTATCCCCTGACGGGGCCACTTTCTTAAACAGCCCGGCAAACGTACCCGTTGATGTGTCGCCACTCCAGGTAATCTTAGTACCGTTGAAATAGTAGTCGATGCTGTCGGGTGTTGCTACGCCCTCGGCTACGCGGCTTGATGTACATACAAAGAGTAATTTAGGCTTTAGCGTTGCAAAATCCGGGGAAATGTTGGTAACGTCCTGCTGCGTGCCCTCCCATTCCTGGTACAAATCACCCTCTGAACACATTATGATAGCGGTATAGGTTCCCGCCTTGCTTATGAACTTAATAGTTCTACTTGTACTTGCACTGCTCATATTGCTGTTTTTTATCGGTTATTACTCTGTTTCCTCTTCTGGGGCAAAATC
>DEHD01000001.1:0-3280 GCA_002351725.1 Prevotella sp. UBA2809 | reverse complement strand
ATCCATGATAAAGCGGGGATCAGTAGCAACAGGCAAAGGTCTTGTAACCGTGCCGTCTTGCTCTTCTCTCGCCTCATGCGCCATTAGCGCGATACCTCCAATCTGGGCGAGTGTTTCGTTAAGCTGCGTAAGCGGGCCGAACTTCAACATATCGGCCTGCCAAAGCAAATAATTACCGTCCTTGACGGTGTTACGCTCATTCTCTACGCGCAAGAAACTTGCGACTTTCGGGTTTGCTTTAATGTAACGTGCCATAATTCTAAAATTTAAAAGTCCTTATTTAATCAGTAACAAATATCCGTCTTCATCCTCAAATAGCGATCCGTCGCCATCTTCCCAACAGCACGTAGGGCCCGCGTCTTGCACATCAAGCCCGAATACTGCGCCTAACAAATCGCTCATATCCTTTGTGGGCAATAGCGGTGTTTGCCCGTGTCCTACCTGGTTATACGTCAAACTGCCGCTCGCTCTATTGGTGGCCGCGTACCAAAGTATCAACAACTCCCTTTCAGGATTGGCGATAGTACCGTTAACGTCCCATATCTTAGCCTCCGGCGCAATTTTCAAAATACCTGCGGGTATGTTGGTTGGTACGCCTGCTATATCAAATTCAAATTTAGGGATGCGCCTTACAAAAGACGTGATACATTCGGGGCTTGCATCCGTCAAAGCTACGCTTGCAGGGTTGCCGCCTCTGTCATACTTTGCCCTGCATCGTATATACAAATCCGCACCCATCAGGCTACGGTCTATCGTCAGGCTCGCGGTATCGTTTGATACCTGTACGTCATAGTCCAAAACCGTGTCCGTGCCTATTTGCGTCCATGTATTGTTTTCCCTGAACTTTTCCCAGACAAAGATACGATTGGCGGCTGCACATTCGTTTTCGCCACAACGCAAACTTGCGTGTATCACCTGTACCGCCTGATCCTTTAACGGATTATAGATAGTCTGATCGGGCGTATCTAAGATCAGTACGGGTTTGAACACCGTAGAATTGCTGCAACGTATCGGGAACGTCTTTTGCAAAACGTGTATCTGTCCTGTACGCTGATCCATATATTCGGCATAGTATTCAAGCGTAATCGGGTTCTGTGGCTGCGCATTTTTCTTTACCAGGATTCGCCCTGCGTTACCTCCGCTTGTGGTAATCTCATAGTTGGTGTTGTCGGCCAATATCTGTGTGCGCGTACCGCCTACGATCTCATACCAACGTACGTTAGCCAAATTGGAATTGACACTACCAGGCGTTAGGATTTCGTCTTTATCCATGCGGCTTATCTGTGGCTGTATTACAAGCGGTGTCAACGTGTAGTCTGGTGTGTACTCGTCCGCGTCCGCGTCGTAATTCTGCCTGTCTGGTACACTACCCACAACAGATAAACTTATATCTATCTGTAGGGGCTTAAAGTTAAAATCAAATCTCTTTACTTTCATACTCGCTGATATTTAATTAAATTCAAATACTGCTCTGTCTGCGTCCACCTCGTTGCCGTTTTCATCTGTCAGTATAACGGTGGCGGTTATCTGCACCTTTCGGGGCACGTAGCCGTTAAAATCCATATCTTCGGCTGTCAGATGTATAGACTTTCCTGGGTTATATTCCCCTTTGTGCCGTACGTTCCACGCCAAATCAGATGCCACCCGCTCTACACCGTCCGCATCCTCGCTGTACCGCGTCCATGTTACGTTAGCATCTGGTATATTTGCCGTTATATCCTGGTTCCTGAACTTTGCGATAATATACAAAGTAAGGTCGAAGCGATCAGGATCAAACAGCACATCAGTATCGTTAAACTCTACCGTAAAATCGGGGTTGCCCTCCAAAAACGCCCAATCGGTAGTATTAATACCTGGGGCCGTATGCGTACCCGTTACCTGGCACCTGTATTTGCATCCCTTATACCAAACATCTGACGTTTCGTATTCGCCTGTATCTGGGTTAATGGCGCGACAATAGTAAAGGGCCTCGGCGTTCCACTCTCCGCGATCAACGTAGTTAGGTATTGGTTGACCCGTCCACTGATTGACGCGTATAATATCCATCGTTACCACACCGGGGGCATAGACGTAATCCAAACCTGGCTTGATAGGTAGCGGGTTCCCATCTAAGTCTGTCATTTCACGCACAAAGTCAGGCAAAGCACCGATTACCAGACCGTAGTTAGTTTTGTCTATGATAGGTTTAGTTACGCCTGTCAACTTGACTATACGGCCCTCTGTAGATGATAGGTAGATGCAGCTTTGGCGTGTGGTGTCCGTTTGGTTTCCCCATCGGGCAATATTCATCAATTCGCAAGGTGGGAAATTGATACCTGCGGGTGTCTGATTGTCGGGGTACAGGGCTACGTCGATAGTGTTATTACCCGTATCAACAGCGTTAACCCTCATCCAACTTGTGTACATCTGCGCGTTGGTTCCTGGGTTTGTCATACCCAAAGCTGCTGCACCCAAATTATTAATGATGCCCTTAATAACGTTGTTAACCTTTTGGGCTGTAAAATATCCCTCCCATTTAGCGCGTAGATGCAGCCGATATTGGCCGTTACCCAAATCTTCTACACTCTCTATCTGGTCGCTCTCTGTCAGTAGTTGGTCGCCCTCAATAGCCGATAGACGGTTAATAATAAGTTCTACGGCCTCAAAGTAAGTACGTACCCGTACGCTTTCAAACTCGGCGTTTCCCTGTGGGTCTATACCTGCGCCTGTTCCGGCATAAAGCGATCTAACGAAAGTACCAAAATGCACTTCGTCACGGAATACGGCCAAACCTAATGCAATTAAGCCCTGCTTAAAGGTAATTATACCCTGCGCTATATCATCAGTCAGGCGGCTAAGAAACTTATTGAAAATCGGGCTATCTTCTGCCAAATCTCCCGCTACGTCCGCATAGCCCGCCTTAACCTTTTCACGTACCTTATCGTATATAGTCGTTTCCTGGCCGTCAACCTCCGTTATAACCTCTTTCAGCAATTCAAGCCAGATATAGCCGTTAGCGTCGGTTGTAATCTGATCCAGGGCCTCTTTGTTAGTGTGCGTATGCCCGTCACCAGATACAGGGCTGCTGCCCCCGGCTTCCGCGTTCAATACTACGGTGCTGTTGACGTTACCCGTGCCCTGCTGCTGCATCCGCTTGCTTCGGGGTCTCGGTGTGTGGCCTTTTATGACTGATATATAGTGCTTATCCATATATTATAACTGCGCTATGTTTAACTTACTTCCTCTATGGCATCGTATTCGTCGGGGCTAAATTCCGTAATCTCGATCTCTGACGTATCGG
>DEHD01000020.1:1398-53057 GCA_002351725.1 Prevotella sp. UBA2809 | reverse complement strand
TAATAAACAGTAATTAACAAAACAGTAACAAATCAATTCTCAGAAGGATTTAACACTATACAGGGAAAGACAACCCACATCTTTAGCCCATGATCATATAATTCTGTTGCGCGTTGCAGCGCTGCAGTTAAAAAATTGATCATGAAAGACTGAAAATTACTTCTATATTTATATATAAATATAGAGTTTGTTTTTGACTATGTGATGACGGGATTTTGAACTGCAACACTGCAGCGCAACATCTTATGCGAAAAAATCTCGAAAATAATAGCAGAATCATTCGTTAACCGCAATCATAATGTCGTACCTTTGCATCGTCAAAATATGACTCCCACGTGTGGGCGTAAAAAGTCTCACGTGTGGCCGCAAAAAACATTAAACATTAAACATTAAACATTAGCATTATGGCACTGAAAGTTAAAGCACAAGAAAAGTTGCAGAAGATTGGCACCTATGCTGGCAAGTATCGCTACATCATGATGCCCGAGTTGTACACCTCACTCAGTCAGGACAAGGTGATTAAGGAGGCTGCCCTTCGCAGCGGAGTAAGCAAGGGAATCATGCAGGCATGCTGGGATGCTGCCGGTGAGGTTATCAAGGCGTGGGCCACCGAAGGTCACTCCGTAGCACTGCCAGGTCTGGGTACCATGCGATTCGGTCTGCGCGCCAAGAGCGTCGAGAAGGTAGACGAGGTTAAGGCAGGCCTCATCACCAGTCGCCGAATCATCTTTACCCCATCGGTAGACCTGAAGGACGAACTGGCCGCTACCGCCGTACAGATTAGCTGCTACGACCGCGATGGCAAGGAGGTGAAGCGTGTTACCAGCACCGACAGCGGCGACATCGAGGATCCCGAGAGCGGTAATCAGAACGGTGGTGGCAATGGCGGCGGAAACACCCAGCCATCGGGTGATGTACCTGGAGAGGGAGATTAAGCGTGCGGGGCGAAAGCCCCAACGCTTAAAGGTAAAAAGTTGAAAAGGTAAAAAGGTTAAAAATTGAAGACCATGACAAAGAAAGAAACAGCAAAGTTTATTGTTCAGCTAATCGCATCGATTGCATCGGCGATTCTGACTGCACTGGGAGCCACCAGCTGCATGGGAGCCTAAGACCTGCAGTATGAGGGGCGCGCCCCTCATACTGCAACAGGCATCGTTTGTTCACTACCTGACCCGACGTTTTGTCGGGTCAGGTTAGTTTTTTCATACATTTATAGGTTTTTGTTAGTAAGAAGTAATGATTAGTAATTGGTTGGTGAAAACACAAGAATCAGGGGGCGCAGTGATGCGCCCCCTGATTAGTTATTTCTGCTCTACCTGTTCGAGTTTAAACAATTTATCGCTCGGACGGACTTTATCGGTTACGGCGATAGACACGCGGGTACCCTTCTCGGCTACCTCTACGGGGCCGTTGTCGCCGTGAATCTCGTCGGCAGTTACATACATAACGCCTGTTGTGGGGCCCGTAATCAGCATCTTATCGCCCACCTTAAAGGTATTTGCCTCGACGGTAAACTCGGCCACGCCAAGCTTTGAGAAGTATTTTACGCCCTTGCCGATGTAGACCTTGCGCTCGGTAGCGTTGCTGCCATAGTGCTTGTTCCACTCGCCCATGAGCTGACCCTGATAGTAGCCATCCCAGAAGCCGCGGTTGAACACCGTTGCCAGGCGGGCATCCCACTCGTCCTTACGTTCCTCGGTAAACGTGCCGTCGAGCACTGCCTTAATGGCCTCGCGATAAGTAGTTACCACGGTATATACGTATTCGGGGCCACGGGCGCGACCTTCGATCTTGAATACGCGAACACCCGACTTCATCATGCGGTCGATGAAACGCACGGTCTTCAGGTCCTTCGGACTCATAATGTACTTATTATCAATGTCGAGCTGATAGCCAGTCTCGTTGTCGGTAGCGGTATACGAGCGGCGGCACACCTGTATGCACTCGCCACGATTGGCCGAGCGGTTAGCTGCATGCAGACTCATATAGCACTTGCCGCTGATGGCCATACAGAGGGCTCCATGGCAGAACATCTCTATGCGTATCTGATTGCCGCTTGGTCCGCAAATGTGCTGCTCCTCAACCTGACGGAAAATCTCGGCCACCTGGTCCATATTAAGCTCGCGCGCCAGCACCACAACATCGGCAAACTGGGCGTAGAACTTCAAGGCCTCTATATTAGAGATATTGAGCTGGGTTGACAGATGCACCTCCTGCCCCACCTTATTACAATAGGTCATAACAGCCACATCGCTGGCTATAACGGCCGAGATGCCTGCCTCTTTGGCTGCATCAATAATCTCGTGCATCAGTGGTATATCCTCACCATAGATGATGGTGTTGACGGTAAGATAGCTCTTAATGCCGTGCTCATCGCAGGTGGCGGCTATCTCGCGCAGGTCGTCGATAGTGAAAGTCGACGCCGAATGTGCGCGCATGTTTAACTTCTCGATGCCGAAGTAAATACTGTCGGCACCAGCCTGAATGGCCGCAGCGAGCGATTCGCGCGAACCAACAGGAGCCATTATTTCGTAATCCTGAATCATATTACTAACTTTTTTATTCCAATGGGAAAAGACCGTAGAGTTTCTGGTCGATGAGCTCTGTAACCATCTTGAAGTCCTCAGGGCGGTCACCAAACTTACAGTTGTCGCCATCAACAATAATCAGCGGGCCCTTGTAGGTTGCAATCCAGTCCTCATAACGCTTCTCAAGTCCCTGCAGATAGTCAAGACGCATGGTCTGCTCGTACTCGCGACCACGCTTCTGAATCTGAGCCACCAGTGTAGGGATGCTCGAGCGGATGTAGATCATCAGGTCGGGCAACTTTACCAGCGACATCATCAGGTCGAACAAGTCGGTATAGTTGGCAAAGTCGCGGTCGCTCATCATACCCTGATCGTGCAGGTTGGGCGCAAAAATACGCGCATCCTCAAAAATAGTACGGTCCTGGATAATAGTGTCCTCCGACTTCGAAATCT
The DNA here is from genome assembly GCA_002351725.1 of Prevotella sp. UBA2809. Lineage (GTDB taxonomy): Bacteria > Bacteroidota > Bacteroidia > Bacteroidales > Bacteroidaceae > Prevotella. The sequence goes on along the minus strand of DEHD01000020.1, from coordinate 50,076 downwards.
CTACAACCTCCTTGAATCGCTTGTTCAGGAAATAAATCTGAAGATTGAACGACCAACGGGGCATATCTGCATAGAAATCAGCCAGATACGGATTATTATCAACGGGCTCGAAACGTGGTATCCAACCATAACGATGGGCCAACAATTTTGTTAATGTGGTCTTACCACTACCGATGTTTCCTGCAATTGCGATGTGCATGATATCTTAACATTAAAGATTAAACATTAAACATTAAAACAGTCCAAAGAGGGTTGCGTCGATCTTGTCGATGATGCCGGCAAGGTCGCGAGGAGTGTTCAAGAAATCGAGATTGTCTTTCTCGATAGTGATTACGCGGCCCTGATACTTGTTGAACACAAAATCGTCGTAACGGCGATTCAGGTTCTGCAGGTACTCAAGCTGTATGGCCTGCTCGTAGTCGCGCCCGCGCTTCTGGATGTTGCTTACCAGATGAGGAACCGATGCACGCAGATAAATCATGAGGTCGGGCAGTTTCACTACCGACATCATCTGCTCGAACAGCTCCATATAGGTCTCGTAATCGCGCTCTGACAGATTGCCCATCTCGCGGTTGTTCTCCATAAACACATGAACACCCTCGTAGACGGTACGATCCTGAATAATAGTATGGTCGGCCTTGGCGATGTCGATGAGATCGCGGAATCGCTCCTTGAGGAAATACACCTCCATATTGAACGACCAACGGTGAATATCGCGGTAGTAATCATCGAGATACGGGTTACTGTCAACCGACTCAAACCTTGGCTCCCAGCCATAATGTTTGGCCAGAAGACGGGTAAGAGTTGACTTGCCGCTACCTATGTTTCCTGCTACTGCGATATGCATAATTTCTGAATTAGGTTGCAAAGGTACAAATAATTTGGCACGAATCACGCGAATTAACACGAAATAATAAAAAAATTAGCGAAATTGGCTAAATTAGCGCCAAAAATGACTAACTTTGCAGCATGAATCTAAAAACAATTGTGGCGTGCGGAATAGGGTTGGCAATGCTGGTGGGCGGATGTGCGCACCGCGAGAGCCAATACACACCAAGTGGAAAACATTTTACCACCGACGTGATGAACCGCATGACGCCTGTGAAAGATCAGGGCGAAAGCGAGACATGCTGGATTTATGCCATGCTGGCTACCATCGAGACCGAACACCTGAGCTGGGGCGACTCGGTGAACCTGTCACCTTATTATATAGAGAAGATGATAGAACAGGAGGCCAACTGTCCCAAGACCAAGCGAGGTGAGCCCACCACCCTGATAAACATGATTGAGAAATACGGCATCTGCGGATACGACGCTATGCGAAAGCCCGAAACGCCCGCACCCAAATGGGTGTTCATGCTGGGCGCGCAATACACCCCGCAGGAGTTTGCCCGCAGCGTTTGCAAGCCAGGCGAATACATAGCCCTGATGAGCGACGACAGCAAGCCCTACTACGAGACATTGGAGCTGGAAGTGCCCGACAACTGGACACACGAGCAGTATCTCAACATTCCGATGGACTCGCTACTTGAAAGGACGAAACGTTCGGTCAGCTCGCATCACGGCGTGTGCTGGGAAGACAAGGGCCACGCTATGGCAATAGTAGGACTGGCGCACGATGAAGACGGCGAGCAGTACTTCATAATGAAGAACTCGTGGGGCAAAACGGGACCGTATGACGGACTGGAATACGTGAGTTTCCAGATGTTCCGCAGCGAGACCATTGCCGTAGAGATGACAAAAGAAGCATATTCTAACTAATAAACATAATGATGGTATACAATGAAATAGGTAAAACCGGGATGAAGGTTTCGAATCTGGGATTCGGAGCATCGTCGCTGGGCGGAGTGTTCCATAGCATCCGCGAAGAAGAGGGTATCGAAGCTGTACACACAGCAGTTGACAATGGTATCAACTTCATCGATGTATCGCCCTACTACGGACACCTTAAGGCAGAGACTGTGCTGGGTAAGGCACTCAAAGAGATTCCACATGAAAAGTACTACCTATCGACCAAAGTAGGCCGATACGGGCACAATGGTGTTAACACATGGGATTACAGCGCTAAGCGCGCACAAGAGAGCGTTTACGAAAGTATGGAGCGCCTGAACGTAGATTACATCGACCTGATAAACGTTCACGACATAGAGTTCCAAGGCGACATGGAGGGCGGATTGCAGCTGATAGTAGACGAGACTCTGCCCGCACTGGTAGAGCTGCGCGATAAAGGCATTGTAAAACACGTGGGTATTACCGACCTGCAGCCCGAAAACCTGAAATGGGTAGTAGAGCACGCTCCAGCCGGCACAGTAGAGAGTATCCTTAACTTCTGCCACTATTCGCTGAACGACACTCTGCTGGCCGACTATCTCGGATTCTTCGAGCAGCACAACGTAGGCGTAATCAACGCATCGCCATTCTCAATGGGACTGCTGTCGCAGCGTGGCGCGCCCGACTGGCATCCTGCAGGCAAGGATCTGCAGCGCGCCTGTGCAAAGGCTGCTGCCTACTGCGAAGAGCAGGGCTACCCTATCGACAAGCTGGCCATACAGTTCTCAACAAGCATGAACCCACGCATAGCCACAACCCTCTTCAGCAGCGCCAACCCCAAGAATGTGCTCAAGAACATACAGTATGTTAACGAGCCAATGGACGAGGCACTGGTACAGAAGGTTCAGGAGATAATCGGCGATCAAATGTTTGTAAGATGGAAAAACTCATAATCGACGCGCACAGCCATCTGTGGCTTAATCAGGACACGGTGGTTGACAATCAGCGCATCTGTCAGCTGGAGCCCAACCGAAGTCGCTCGCTGTTCTTTGGCGAGGAGCGCCAGATGCTGCCGCCATATATGATTGACGGACAGAACACCGCCGAGCGATTCCTCAGCAATATGGACTATGCCCAGGTGGCTGCAGCCGTTGTTACACAGGAGTTCATAGACGGCATACAGAACAGCTATCTTATCCAGGTGGCCAACCGCTATCCCGACCGTTTCTTCACCTTCGGTATGCTGGATTACCGCCATGCAGGATTCATAGGAGTGGCAGGCAGCGTGGTTGATGCATTCAAGGGCATAAAGATTCCCGCAGCACGACTGCCGCAGCAGTTCCTTACCGACGAGATGATGCAGCTGATGCACATGCTTGAGGATAAAGGTAAGATATTAGGCATAGAGCTGCAGGACGGCGACGCGCAGGTTGGACAGATGGAAGAGATAATCCAAGAATGTCCAAACCTAAAAGTTGCTATCGGCCACTTCGGAATGGTTACACGTCCGGGCTGGATGGAGCAGATAAAGTTGGCCCGCCACGAAAACGTGTTCATCGAGAGCGGCGGCATCACATGGCTCTTCAACGATGAGTTCTACCCCTTCCCATCGGCCATACGCGCCATAAAGGAGGCTGCCGACGAGGTAGGAATGGAGAAGTTGATGTGGGGCAGCGACTATCCGCGCACCATCACTGCCATCACCTACAAGATGAGCTACGACTTCGTAGAGAAATCGACAGAGCTGACTGCCGACGAGAAGCGCCTGTTCTTAGGCGAGAATGCAAAAAAATTCTTCGGTTTCGAAAATTTAGTTGAATTACCATACATAAAGAACATGAGTGAATAAATTTAAAGGCCTACGGAAAATAAATAATTAAAAGAGAATGAAAGCAATACAGATTTCTGGCGAGCGCCAGATGGAAATAGTAAACATAGCCGAACAAGAGCTGAAGGCTAACGAGGTGCTGCTGCGCCTTGAGTATATAGGATTCTGCGGTTCCGACCTGAACACATGGTTAGGTAAGAACCCAATGGTAAAAATGCCCGTAATACCCGGTCACGAGGTGGGCGCAGTTATCGAGAAGGTAGGTGCCGACGTGCCTGAGATACTGAAGCCTGGCATGGTGGTTACCTGCAATCCATACACAAACTGCGGAAAATGTGCTTCGTGCCGCAACCAGCGTGTAAACGCCTGCGAGCACAACGAGACTCTGGGCGTGCAGCGTAACGGCGCTATGCGCGAGTTCATAGCTCTGCCTTGGGAGAAAATAATCCCAGCCGAGGGACTCGACCCACGCACCTGTGCACTCATCGAGCCCATGAGTGTAGGTTTCCACGCAGTGAATCGCGCTCAGGTTACTGATATCGACACCGTTGTTGTAATCGGTTGCGGAATGGTGGGTCTCGGCGCAATTGTGCGCTCGGCTCTGCGCGGTGCAACAGTAATAGCTGCCGACATCGACGACGAGAAGCTGGCACTGGCCAAGGAGCTTGGTGCCACATACACCGTTAACACCAAGACCGAGGACGGTCACGCCAAACTGCAGGAGTTTACCGCAGGCTTCGGTCCCGACGTAATCATCGAGGCAGTGGGCAGCGCTCCTACATACCAGATGGCAGTGAACGAGGTGGCCTTCACCGGTCGAGTAATCTGCATCGGATATGCAAAGACCGATGTTTCGTTCCAGACAAAGTTCTTTGTTCAGAAGGAACTCGACATCCGTGGTTCGCGCAATGCCCAGCCAGCAGATTTCCGTGCAGTTATCCATTACCTGCAGCGCGGCACATGTCCTGTAGACCGATTGATAAGCAACGAGGTAGCACCCGAGGATGCGCCCGAGGCTATGCGCCAGTGGTCTGAGAATCCAGGTAAGGTATTCCGTATATTAGTTCACTTCTAAAAACCTGTTCCTACAACAATGGAAAAGCAACAACAATCTCTGATAATAAAAGACGGAGTGAACTATCTCGTTCCGTTCATCCTTGTTACATTCTGTTTCGCACTTTGGGGATTTGCCAACGATATAACCAACCCTATGGTTAAGGCATTCTCAAAGATATTCCGCATGAGCGTTACCGACGGCACGCTGGTGCAGGTGGCTTTCTACGGAGGCTACTTCTGTATGGCGTTCCCCGCAGCTATCTTCATCCGTAAGTTCTCGTACAAAGCGGGAGTACTGATGGGCCTCGGTCTTTATGCCGCTGGTGCCCTGCTGTTCTTCCCTGCAAAGGCTGTCGGCATCTACGGATGCTTCCTGATTGCCTACTTCATCATGACCTGCGGACTATCGTTCCTTGAAACAAGCTGTAACCCCTACATACTGACTATGGGCCCCGAGGAGACAGCAACCCGCCGACTGAATATGGCGCAGTGCTTCAACCCCTGCGGTTCTATCATAGGAATGTTTGTGGCAATGAACTTTATTCAGGCCCGACTAAACCCGATGAGCAGCGACGAGCGCGCTCTGCTGAGCGACACGGAGTTTGAGGCACTCAAGAACTCCGACCTTAGCGTGCTCATATCGCCCTATCTCATCATCGGACTGGTAATCGTTGGCATGCTGATGCTGATGCGATTCACCAAGATGCCAAGGATAGGCGATGCCAATCACGACATCCACTTCCTTGTTACTATCAAGCGTATCTTCTCGCTGAAGTACTACCGCGAGGGTGTGATAGCCCAGTTCTTCTACGTTGGCGCACAGATTATGTGCTGGACCTTTATTATACAATATGGTACGCGCGTATTTATGGCCGAGGGTATGGAAGAGCAGGCGGCCGAGGTGCTGTCGCAGCGATTCAACATCTACGCCATGCTGTTCTTTATCTGTTCACGATTCATCGCCACATTCCTTATGAGGTACATAAAGCCCGCCATGTTGTTGGCCATCTTCGGCGTTCTGGCAATGGTATTCACAATGGGCGTCATTATGCTGCAGGATCGCACAGGATTATACTGTCTGGTTTGCGTTAGCGGTTGCATGTCGCTTATGTTCCCAACTATCTACGGTATAGCACTCGACGGACTGGGCGACGATGCCAAGTTCGGTGCAGCAGGACTCATCATGGCCATTCTTGGTGGTTCGGTTCTACCACCGCTTCAAGCAATGATCATCGACGAGGGTACGGTGATGGGCAAATTCCCCGCCACTAATGCTTCGTTTGTACTGCCACTGTTCTGTTTCCTTGTGGTGACTGTATACGGTTATAGAATTCATATCAAAAAACACTTATAAATAATGAAGAAACTATTTCTATTATTCATTACATGCCTTGGCGTGCTTAGTCTGTCAGCTCAACAACCCGTTTCTCCAAATGGAAAGCTTCTGGTTACTAATACCGCCAAGGGCATAACCGTTTTTTATCAGAACAACAAGGTTCTCGACGTGCCTGCTCTGGGCTACGAGGGCTTTAAGAACGGCAAACTTAAATGGAAGTTCGCCGGTATGGTGAAAGCCGACTACCAGATGATAGCCGGAAAGAAATCAATCTGCAGCAACGAGGCCAACGAATACAAGGCTGCTCTGAGCAGCAATCTGCAGCTTGTGCTGCGCCTTTACAACGACGGCGTTGCATTCCGCTACGAACTTAGCGGACTGAATGGCAAGTTGCCCAAAGAGCTTACTGCCTACCAGATTCCAGAGGGCACCAAGCGCTGGATGATGCAGTGGACCGACAGCTACGAGGGATTCTTCCCACTGAATACCACAGGCAAGATTAAGCCTATCGGCCGTATGGCTGGTGTGGTGAAATCGCCAGAAGGCTACAACCTGCGCTGGGGATTCCCCACATTGGTAGAGCCTATAGATGGTGTATTCATGTTGCTGTCGGAAGCTAACATCGAGCGCAACCAGGCTGCAGCATGCCTGTATACCGAAGGTGAGCTGCTGCGCGTAACACCCGATGTAAACGAGGTAAAACTAAGAGGCAAGTGGCACAGTCCTTGGCGCATCGCCATCATCGGCTGCATGAAAGACCTCATACAGAGCACTTTGGTAACCGACGTGAGCGAGCCTTGCAAGCTAAAGGACACAAGCTGGATTAAGCCAGGTGTGGTATCATGGATTTACTGGGCATACAATCACGGATCTAACGACTACAACATCATCAAGAAGTATGTTGATATGGCTGTTACTCTGAAACTGCCATACGTACTGATAGATGCCGAGTGGGACCAGATGAAGGACGGCAAGACCATCGAGGACGCCGTAGCTTATGCCAACTCAAAAGGCGTCAAGCCAATGATATGGTACAACTCATCAGTAGGTTGGATTGACGGAGCCCCAACACCAAAGTTCCGTTTGAACAAGCCTGAGGATCGCGAGAAAGAGTTTGCCTGGTGCGAGAAGATTGGTGTGGCTGGTGTGAAAATCGACTTCTTCTCGGGCGACTGTCAGCGCGACATGACTTACTGCATCGACCTGCTGGAGAGTGCCGCAAAGCACCATCTGCTGGTTAACTTCCACGGAGCTACTGTTCCCCGCGGATGGCAGCGCACCTACCCCAACCTCATGTCGACCGAGGGCGTTTACGGTGCCGAATGGTACAACAATGTACCAACATTTACCAAGCAGGCAGCAAGTCATAACACCACCCTGCCTTTCACACGAAACATCATCGGTCCAATGGACTATACTCCTTGCACCTTCAGCGACTCGCAGCATCCTCACATCACCAGCGATGCTCACGAGCTGGCTCTGACCGTGCTCTACGAGAGCGCCCTACAGCACTTGGCCGACAAGCCCGAGAGCTATCTCGTTCAGCCTCAGCAGGTACAGGACTTCTTCGGACAACTGCCTACCGTTTGGGACGAGACCCGCTACGTTAGCGGTTATCCTGGCGAGAGTGTTGTACTGGCACGTCGTAGCGGCTCAACATGGTACGTAGCCGGTATTAACGGAACCGACAACAAAAAGACTCTTGATGTTGACCTGAGCTTTATCGATGGCGGCGAGCACAGCGTACAGATGTTTGCCGATGCAGACCCAAGCAAGTATCAGCTTGCTGCCGAGAAAGACTGGCTCATCACCAATGGCAATCAGATTCCTCGCGAGATAGCAACCCAGCCACGAGGCGGATTTGTACTTGTAATAAAATAAAAACAAACATTTATGAAGACTGTTATACTAGACGGATTTACAGCTAACCCAGGCGATTTATCCTGGAGCGAGCTTGAGAAACTGGGTGAGCTTGTGGTCTACGACCGCACCAAGCCCGAGGAGACGGTGGCAAGAGCTGCCGATGCAGAAATTGTTCTTACGAACAAAGTAATCATCAGCCGAGAAGTAATGGCTCAGTTGCCAAAGCTGAAATATATCGGCGTGCTGGCTACTGGCTACAACGTGGTAGATATTGAGGAGGCTCACAAGCGCGGCATCATTGTCACCAACGTTCCCGCCTACAGCACCGAGAGTGTAGCTCAGATGGTGTTTGCACACCTGCTGACAGTTACCAACCGCGTTGAGCACTATGCCACACAGAACAGAGCTGGAAGATGGAGCAGTAACCCCGACTTCAGCTACTGCGACACATTACTATCCGAACTGGCTGGCAAGACCTTCGGTATCGTAGGTCTCGGCAATATCGGTAAACGCGTGGCTCAGATTGCTCAGGCCTTCGGCATGAAGGTAAAGGCACTCACCAGAAAGACCACTCTGCCCGCAGGCATTGAGAAGGTTGAACTGGATGAGCTGCTGTCAACGGTAGATGTTCTGTCGCTGCATTGTCCGCTTACCGACGGCACCCGTCATATCATCAATCGCGACTCATTGAAGAAAATGAAACCATCGGCTATCCTCATCAACACAGGCCGCGGACCGCTGATTGACGATCAGGCCGTAGCCGATGCTCTGGCCGAAGGAAAGCTCTATGCCTTCTGTGCCGATGTGCTGACAGAAGAACCACCAAAGGCCGACAATCCGCTATTAGGACAGCCAAATGCCTACATAACTCCGCACATAGCATGGGCCAGCTACGAAGCCCGAATACGTCTGATTAAGATAGCAACGGATAATGTAGCCGCATTCATCAACGGAAATCCTATTAACTCACTTTTAAGCACATCATTGTGAGGTCGTCGTTTACTTCGGCCCCATTACGGAATTTCTCTACTTCTGCCTTCATTATCTCCACTACCTGCTGGGCTGTGTCATAACGGGTGCTACGCAGATTTTCAATCAGTCGTTTCTCACCGAACTGTTCCTGTTTCTCGTTCTCAGCCTCGTTTAGTCCATCGGTATAAATGAATAGTGCACGGCCCTTGATGGTGTCAATCTGCTCACCAACATAATTAAGGCCTTGCCACAATCCTATTGGAGCATTCGCCTCCATCTTGAGGAAGTCACCCTGATTCTTACCACCGCCGATAACCGGTGAGTTGTGGCCGGCATTACAGAAGTCAAGATGACCAGTCTGCATGTCAAGCATACCTATAAACATAGTAATAAACATACCATTGGTATTATCGTTACCTGCCAGTTCCCTGTTCATTCGGGTACATATCTCAGCAGGCATCATATCCTGATGTGCTAATGTACGGAACAAACGTGTGGCCTGAGCCATAAACAGCGATGCCGGAATACCCTTTCCGCTAACGTCGCCCACAGCAAAGTAGAGCATATTCTCGCGAATAACATATCCGTACAGGTCGCCACCAACTTCCTTGGCAGGAGTCATCGAAGCATACATATCAAGACCCTCGCGCATAGGGAACTCATGTGGCACCATACTCATCTGGATGTCGCGGGCGATGCGAAGCTCCGACTCTATTCGCTCTTTCACAGCAGTAGTCTCTTCAAGCTGATCGTATGCCACTTTCAGCTCTTCGTGAGCTATCTCCAGACGTCGGGCGGCACGATGACGGTAGAAGATAAAGATGGCGAGTGCCAGGATTATCAATACAAACACGATGGCCATACCAATAAATCGCTGATGCGACAGAGAAGCTTCCTGCTCAGCTATCTGACGGTCTTTTTCCTGAGTTTCATAGATAGTAGCCAGCTCGGCAGCATCGTCATTCTTCTGCCATACAATAGCCGAATCCAGAGCATCGAGTATTCGCAGACCAATAGCGATGGTAGAGTCGCGATAACCAGCTCCTGCATTAGCACGGTACTTCGGGAAGACATACTGCTGGATAATATCGAGAGTAGGTTTGGCCATTCTGCGACGTATCTCGTTCTCGATATCGGCATAGCTCTCAGCAGCCTCAGCATATCGGCCTGAAGCCAACTGATATTCGCCAGGAGCATGCTCAATACCTTTCTTATAGCTCTCACTGTTCTGATAAGCAGCAAAATAATATTCAGCCTTATCTCGCTGACCTAATCCAAGATAAGCACGCGATTTGAAACTGCAGATACGAGCATACTGCCTATCGGCCACATCCGCACTACCTTTTGGATTCTTCTTATAGAGTTCAAGCAGTTTATCAGCACGTGCCGACCATTGCAGCGCCTGTTCGTACAGGTGCGAATCAACACAGAACAGCGTAGTGTTATTGGCTGTTATCAGGGCATTCCTGTTCGAGAGGTCAGTAGTATCCATCTCGATGGCCTGATTATAATAATTATACGACTTCTCGAAACTCTTTGCAGCCTCATCATAACGGCGCATCTTCAACTGACAGATACCTATATCGCCATATTGTACTCCTATTTCCATAGGACTACCAACAGCCGATTTCTTCATCTTGTCAAGAGCCAAAAGTGAAATTCGAAGAGCACCCTCGAAGTCATGGCGACCTTGCAATAAGTTAGCATACAATGCTGCGCATCTGTAATAGAAGCGCTCTTCACGTTCGCCATTAACTTCTGTTTCCAACACCTTATCCCAATAGATATCACCATTGCGGATATGATCTGTCTGGTAGTTAATGTTTCCGCGTTCAAAGTTAGCACGTATCGGTCCAATCTCCTTGATTTTCTCCAAACTGTCGACTACTGCGTAAACAGAATCCACATTCTTTAGATGACGAGCCCAGAAAATCAGGCTGTCTACATGTTTGTCTCTTATCGAGTCTTGTACAGTATATGTTGTCCCCTTTTTACCCTGCTGGCACGACGTTATGCAGAAACATCCCACAACAAATACCGTCATCAAAAGCTTAATATCTCTCTTTATGCTGATCATACTTTCTTAGTTTCCTAATTACGGCTGCAAATTTACTAAAAAAACTTTAAACAATGGCACGAGGATGAAGATATTATTGATAGGTGGCACGAATTAACACGGATTATTATTCATTTAAAGCAATTTTTCGCTATTTATATAAAAAATCTGTGTTAATCCGTGTAATCAGTGCCAAATTTTTATTACCTTTGCAGCCAAAAATTGGATAGCATATGGAATCAAAGCTTGTAATTTATAATACGTTGACGCGACAGAAGGAGCGTTTCGAGCCGCTTCACGCCCCCAATGTGGGCATGTATGTTTGTGGACCAACAGTGTATGGCGATCCCCATCTGGGACACGCCCGTCCTGCCATTACCTTCGACCTGGTGTTCCGTTACCTGAAGCACCTTGGTTATAAAGTAAGGTACGTGCGTAACATTACTGATGTGGGCCACTTAGAGCATGATGCCGACGAGGGTGAGGATAAGATTGCAAAGAAAGCCCGTCTGGAGCAGCTGGAGCCAATGGAGATAGCACAATACTACACCAACCGCTACCATGCAGCTATGGATGCGCTTAACGTATTGCGCCCATCTATCGAGCCTCATGCTACTGGTCATATCATCGAGCAGCAGCAGCTGGTTCAGCAGATTATCGACAATGGCTTTGCTTACGAGAGCAATGGTTCTATCTACTTTGATATCGAGGCTTACAACAAGAAGTTCCAGTATGGTATCCTCTCAGGTCGCTCACTTGAGAATGTAAAGGATGCCAGTCGTGAACTCGACGGTGTAGGCGAAAAGCATAATCAGGCCGACTTTGCTCTGTGGAAGAAGGCTCAGCCCGAGCACATCATGCGCTGGCCATCGCCTTGGAGCGACGGATTCCCCGGTTGGCACTGTGAGTGTACCGCTATGGGCCGCAAGTATCTTGGCGAGGAGTTTGATATCCACGGAGGTGGTATGGACCTTGTATTCCCACACCATGAGTGTGAGATTGCACAGGCACAGGCTTCAATGGGTCATCCTGCTGTTAAGTATTGGATGCATAACAATATGCTTACCATCAACGGACAGAAGATGGGTAAGTCGTATAATAACTTCATCACTCTCGAGCAGTTCTTCACCGGCAATCACCCACTGCTTAAGAAGGCCTACTCGCCAATGACTATCCGTTTCTTTGTGCTCAGCGCACACTATCGCGGCACCGTAGACTTCTCGAACGAGGCTTTGGAAGCTGCCGAGAAGGGACTGGAGAAGATGATGAACGCCATTGCCGACTTGGAGCGCGTACAGGTATCAGACAAGTGCGATGCCGAAACCGAGAAGGTTGTTAAGGCTCTGCGTCAGAAATGCTACGACGCAATGAACGACGATCTTGCTACACCTCAGGTTATCAGCAACCTGTTCGAGGCTTGCACCATAGTAAACAAGCTTACCGACCATAAGGCCACAATCTGTGCCGAGTGTCTGAAGGAACTGAAGGAGACCATGCATCTCTTCGCAGAAGACATCCTTGGACTCAAGGCCGAGAAGAGCGGAACAAACGATGAGCGCGAGGCTGCCTTTGGTAAGGTAATGGATATGGTTCTCGAGTTGCGCGCTAAGGCCAAGGCCGATAAGGACTGGGCTACCAGCGATAAGATTCGCGACGAACTTGCAGCTGCAGGTTTCGAGGTGAAAGACACCAAGGACGGTGTTACCTGGAAACTAAACAAATAAGAGAAATGAGAATCCCCACTCTAACGAGCGGGGATTTTTTTAATACCCTAATCCTATATAACTATGGGCAGGCAGTTTCACTTCGAATACTGTTGAATCATCAGGATAACCAAAGAACAGGTTGCGGCCCCACATCTTCGGCATTTTGGGTAGCTGCGCTGGTTTCAGCTGTTCGCCTGTAAGCAGGTTGCGCATAGCAGGCACCTGAGCACATACCACAACCTTAATATTAACAGCCTCATCATTAAAATTCTCTACCACCAACGTTTTATTATCGTAAGGGAATAGTGCCACCTTAGACGGGCCTTCGATATAAGCTCCAATATCCTTACTCATGGCACGACGTATAACATTGAGTGCCCCAGCAGGAAAATCATACAGATTGCCATAATCATCAGGAATGGTGAGCACAAAAAGCATGCCCTTAGAATAGGTATCGCGCAACAGAATGGGATATCCCGAGACGCCGCCATTCAGCGGACGTCCGGCACTTACCACCTCCCAGGCATCGTTGGTAAAATACTTAACCTGCGGAATAATAAACTCGCGCTGCGACTTTCCTGAATAGCCGAAATCGTTTACAATAGCCTTCAGGTCGCCACAATACAGTTCGCACACATCAGCCAGTTCCTTACTGATAGCCTTCAGCAGTCCCGTGGTAATAATCACATCACCACCCTTCTTCAACTGCTGCTTTATTTTCTCTACAATCTGCTTATCCTTAGCAGCCTGCTCGGTAAGTAGTATTTGCTTACGGTTGGTAAGGAAAGTTGGATGCATATCCATCGGCAAGCCAATCATACCCAGATAATTCTGCAAGAATTCTTCGCCTGAAGAGTGGTATGGCTTGTAAGAAACCAGACCGATGGGATTACCAAGCTGTCCAACCAACTTATCTGTCTGAAGTAGCGTCACATGAGCATAGCGTGCCATAGTGCTAGGCGTGATAGTCTTACCATTCTTAGTGAAAGGCTTCACCATCTCATCGTGGTTAAAGCTAACATCTTCTGACTGCCAGGCAGCACGATGCTGAGGCGTAATCTTCACGTCGAAGAGCTGCATATAATTCCACAGAATAATCTCGGGAGTCTTCGATAGCATTGTCAGATGCAACTGCTCGGCATAGCGGTCCATACTCATGTGTATGCCACCTGCATCTACCCATCCGCCACCATTCTTGCCAGGAGCTATATTATCGAAATAGCGTACCACGTTATAACTCAGATAATTCTGCAGATGCTGCGCAGAACCTGGGTCGCGAGTCTCGGTACCAGTCCAGATTCCATCAAAATAAGCAGGCTCTTCCTCCAGATTAAAGCCCAACCCATGGAAGTGGTCGTACCAGTTAGGATACTTCACTATAACCTTCACTTTGGAATTGACCGCCTTGGCTGGTTTCACCACTAATTCCTTGCCAGCATCAGCCATCAAGCGCAAACGGTACTCTGTCCAGCTCTTACTACCCTTAGCAGCAATCTCGTCATCATTCTTCAGGTCGATAAAGAAAAAGTCGTCAAGAATAAAGTCATCAAACAACTTGGCGGTATACTCTGCCACCTCTTTTACTATCTTACGCTCATCTGGACGGGCGTAGCTATAAGTCTCAAAGTCTGTTGGCTCCGAGCGGGTGTAGGTGATGCCTCCGCCCACCTCAAGACCTTTGCTTTCAAAGAATTTCTTCACTTTCAGCATTGTCTTCTCAGGCACGGTAAACGCATCGCGATGTGTCTCCAGATAAATCTTATCCAGATCTACCTGCTGACTCACGACCTCCCATGTCGATTCGAGGAACTTCTCATCCTCCATCCTCGCCACATCCTGCGCCCGTATGTAGGTCGACACTTTAAAATTCTCAAACTTTCTCTGTTTAGCCGCCACTATGGGCATTGTTATCCACACGGCAATAACCGCAAATAGGATTTTGCTTAGATTCTTCATAATTATGGTTTATTTTTGTGATTGATGATGGTGCAAATATACGTAATTTATTCGATAAATGGTTCTTTTTTTAACAATTCTTGTTGAAATACCATGTTTATGGTATGCAATATGACATGCTGAGGGGATTGTGGGTATGCAGAAAACGCCGTACCTTTGCACCCAGATAAAATTAATAATTAAAAATAAGAGTTATGAAGACAATGAATCAGATGCGAATGCGCGAGTACTGTTGTTGTTGCAACATAATGATGGCAATGACAATGAAGAAGGAGGGTATATATATAATAGGTATAAACAAAATTAAAAAGAAGCAATATGAAAAAGATAGCATTAACAATAGCAGTATTATTCAGTATCAGCATCAACAATATTTGGGCTGAAGAGACATCTACCAACGCAAGCAGTGTGCGTTACGTCAAGGCACCCCGTTTTGCCCGTCCTTTGGTAGAGAAGTGGATAACCGAATATGCAAAAACACAACCTGACGTAGAGTTCCAGATTGCAAAAGGCAATCAGAGTCAGGACAACATCGCTTTGAATATCGTATTCGATAATCAAAATACAGAGAGAGAAGAGTTTAGCCACGTTGTTTATTTCGGAGAGTTCGCCGTGCTGCCTATCACAGCCAGCGGTAGCGAAGCTGCGAAAGTGCTGGAAGGCAAGCACCTGAACTCAAAGAAACTTAAGCAGCTTTACTTCCTTAACGATGATTTTGATGAGGATGTAAAGAAAATCAAGCAGTTTGAGAAGCTCGTTATCTATAGCGGTAGCAATGCCTCATCAGTTGCCACATCTTTCGCCCGCAATTTTGGCGAGGAGAGCAGCAACTTCCGCGGCAAGCGCATCTCGGGCGATGACTTGTTCCTTAACACCGCCTTAGCTAAAGATCCATTGGGCGTATCATTCAACGCTCTGCCAAACATCTTCGACCTCAAGAGCCGTCATATTAAAGAAAATCTCACCATCATCGGCATCGATGTCAAGAAGAGTCTTGAAGACAGTTTCTCTGACAAAGCATCACTCGATGAACTCATTCTAGCCCTTGAAAATGGTAAGGTTTCAGAGGTAGCAGTCGAGAAGATTGGTGTTAGTTATAACATAGCCGACGACGCTGTTAACCAGTTCCTTAGCTGGGTACTGGCTCAGGGCACAAAATATAACCACGAATTTGGATTGTTGAACCTGGATAACAAACTTGCACAGGCACAAATAAATAAGGTAAAGACTGAGTTTACCGCACAGAAATAAGTTAGTTAAAAGTTTTATTTAAATGGTTGTTAAAATGGCTTGGGCGGTCTGAAAAAGGCCGTCCCCACCCAAGCCATGCACACGCTAAAGGTATTAGTAATTATGAAGAAGGGACTTATATTAGTACTTGGTTTTGTACTTGCCCCACTATGGGTAGTAGCACAAAATCTCATTACAGGTCATATTACTGATGTTCGCACAGGCGAGCCCCTGATTGGCGCATCAGTCATCGTGAAGAGCGAAAAGAGCAAAGGTGTAGTTACCGATATCGATGGTAACTTTAAACTCCAGACAAATGTCGAGGCTCCCCTAACCCTCCGTGTAGAGTTTATAGGATATCGCCCAGTAGATGTAGATGTATATGATTTCGAGGAACCAGTAGAAATCACATTAAAAGAGAATTATAACAATATCGAAGGAATCGTTGTTACAGGTGTTGCCCAAGGTACATCTCGCAAAGGTCTGTCATTTGCACTGACAAAAGTCAGCGACGAGCTGATAAACACCGTACCACAGACTGATGCCTCAACTACGCTCCGTGGAAAAGTGGCCGGTATCCGTATTGAGCAATCTGAAGGAAACCAAGGTGCCAAAGTATATCTCCGTGGTGCCAAGTCAATCAATGGCAATATTGAGCCTCTGATTGTTGTCGACGGTTTTGTTACCTCGCTGTCGTTGTCCGACATCAACCCTACTGATATTGAGACAATCGAGGTGGTAAAAGGTGCAGCCGCCTCTGCACTTTACGGAACCAGAGGTGAAGGAGGTGTTATCCAGGTAATCACCAAGAAAGGACGTGGAGGCAAGATTTCAGTAACACTCGACAACGAAATCGGATTCAATCACGCTATCAACATCCCAAAGACATCGCAGTATCATCACTATAAGGTAAACAGCGATGGTTCTTTTGCCCTGAATCAGGGTGGTCGTGTCATCGACTATCAGGAGAACGGATATTCTGTAAACCTGCACCCTTATGTAGATGCTGTCGACAACATCAGCAATCTGCTAAGCGACCAGCCATTCTACACCAATACCGTTTCACTGGGAGCCTCTGGCGAGCAATATAATGTTTACGCTTCGTTCCAAAACCAGTCTAAAGGTGGTGTAACCAGTGCAATCGATCCTGACAAAAAGCAGAGTTTCCTTTTCAATTTGGGATATAAGCCCATCAAGGGTTTGAGTACCGAGTTTACTGCCCAGTACAACGTAAGCGACAATCCATCGTTTGTAGCCAATAACTCTGCAGCCAACGGACTGGTTTATTCGGCTTTGTTGCTTGAACCATTTGTAAATCTGGCACAGAAAGATGAAAATGGTAATTATCTTGTAGCTCCTGATGGCTTGCGACTTCTTTCCAGTCAGTTTAGCAATCCTCTTTATGAGTTCACAAATCGCGAATACGAATATAAGACCAAGAACCTGCTGTTAGGTTGGAAGGCTAAATACCAGTTGTCTAAGTTGTTTAGCGCTGAGGTAGCATATTCAATTCAGAACACCTCGTACGATACAAACAACTATTATCCCATAGGATACGAGACACTATCGGTTGATGCCACAAAGAATAATGGTTATTATGGCAAGACAACCTTGCAGACCAACACTCGCAATGCACAGTTCCAGTTGAATTACAACCAGAAGATTGGCGACTTTGATTTGGGCGCAGCTTTCAAGAGTGTATATGAATACGAAAAAATCGAGGGCTTCAGTGCTAACGGCTATAACCTCACAGCCCCCGTTAAGTCATTAGATATAACCGATGCATCAACACGTAATATCTCGTCAACATGGCAGCAGACGGTAAACTACGGTTACTTCCTGAACTTCAAAGGTAGCTGGCGAGAGAAGTGGTTTCTTGATGTCTTAGGACGTCTTGACAAGAGTTCTCGATTCGGAAAGGATGTTAGCTGGGCTTTCTTCCCTCGTGTTTCTCTGGCATACCGACTCACTCAGGATGTTAAACTCGGTCCTGTTACAGAACTCAAACTTCGTGCCGCCTATGGTGAGGCTGGTAGTCTTCCTCCCTATGGTGCCAAGGATAGCCGTGTAACCCTAAATAACTCAGGTGGCGTTAGTTTCACTCAGAACGCAAACACCGATCTGAAACGAGCCATCACATCCGAAACAGAGTTTGGTTTCGATGCTGTTCTGTGGAATTGGCTTAACGTGCAGTTCAACTATGCATTTGCCAATAGCCGTAACGATTTCATCTCAGTTCCATCGTTCACCCCATTACAGGGCTCAGCCACTATCTACGACAATCTTGGTAAGGTAAAGTCAAATTCTATTGAGTTGGAGGTATCTGGCCGCATCATCAACAAGAAGAAGTTTACTTGGGATGCCGGACTCACCTTCAGTCGTGTACGCAGTGAGATTACCGACATGGGCGATGTTCCAGCATTTACCGATGGCGACTATCGTCGTGACAAGGGCCTCAGCACATCAACAATATGGGGATATGGAATCTTTACAAACCTCAATCAGCTTACAACCAACGAGGCTGGTTTTGTTACCAATGCAGGTGATGGAACAAAGACACTCAACGATTATACAGTCAATTCACTCGGTTTCGTTGTAGAAAAGGCTGCACTCGGCACCAAAAATGAGACACCAGTATTCTACGTCAATGAGAACACAGGTAACACCAAAGTTATCGGCGATGCCCAACCGGACTTCACTGTAGGTCTAACAAACACCTTTACTTACGGTCCATTCTCTCTTTACTCTTCGTTCGACTGGAAACATGGCGGTCAGAAATATAACGAGACCGTTCAATACCTCGCTTACGTATCACGTTCGGAGTTCGACGACCAATCAGCAAAGGCAGGACTTCCTCTTACTTTTGCCACACAGGTATTCAATGCTGAGCTTCCTACAGACTACTGGGTAGAAGATGCTGGTTATCTATCACTGCGCGAGCTGTCGTTATCTTATGACATCCCAGTGAAACACCTGGGACTTGGAGAGTGGATCAAGAAAGCTAGATTCTCGTTAATAGGTCGAAACCTGTTTATCCTTACAAAGTTCACAGGTGTAAACGTTGATGGCGACAACTATGACGGAAGTGCAGGAACATCCGATTTCTTCAACTATCCGTCGTACCGCACACTTTCTGCAAAACTTACCGTTAATTTTTAAATGGCATTCATCATGAAAAAGAATATATTGATATTAATAGTAGCATTTGCTACACTTAGCTCATGCGAGTCAACGGATTTCGACGATCCAAGTACACTTACCAACGAAGAGGCTGTCGGCAAGATTAAGAGCTTTAGCTATTCGCTCGTTACCAGTAGTGTCCAAACGGCTTTCAATACCACCACAAGTACAGCTGGTGTGCACTTCAGCTTACTGGCCGACCAGACCACCAATACCAATGGTAATTCCAATTGGTGGTACTACGCCCAGGAGCCTCGCATGCGTATCATTAATAGTAGCTCGGAGCGTTCGTATAGTGCTTCGCTCAATTCGCTCTACAGTAATTTCTATCAGGCAAACCTCGACGCCACAAAGGTAATCGACATCATCGAAAATCAAGGAGGAAAGGCCTACGATGATGCAGGTAAGGATCGTACCAACGACTGCTTGATTGGTGCTTACTATGCAAAGGGCGTATCACAGGGATATTTGGGCAATCTGTATGACAGAGGTATTATTGTGGATGGCATCAATCAGACAGAAAAAGGCTATCCCAACTCGTACAAAGAGCTTACCGAAAATGGTGTTCGTCATATCGAAAAAGCCATTGCTCTTGCCGAAACATCGTCAAATCTGCAGTTCGACTTCCTTCAAGGTGTAACCATCGGTAAGGACGATTTTCTTAAATTGGCTAATTCCATAGCAGCCCGCATCCTCTCATCTATTGCTCGAGATAAGGCCGAGGCCATTGCTCTTGGTAGCAGCTACTGGCAGAAGGTGCTTGCATTTGCCGAGAAGGGGTTTGACTCCGACTTCGTCATCACCACCACTTCTGGAGGTTATTACAATGCTCTGCTTAACAACCTTATTTTCAAAGGCAGTTCTAACCGTCCTGTCGACATAAAAGTGCCATACCTGGCCGACAAGACCCACAATTATCCCAACTTCTATCCCACAGACGACACTATTCTAGAGCCGATAGAGACCGATGACGACCGATTCTACCAATACTTCTCCTACACTCCTAGCTTCGGTATCCTGATGGAATCACGTGGTCGCGGACTGTTCAGCAACTATATACGCGAACGCTGGAGCAACAGTCATAACAGTCTCTCTGAGGTGGGATCGGCTAACCCCTATATTCTTGCCGAGGAAGTACGCCTTTTAAAGGCCGAAGCCAAGTTGTTCTTAAACGATGTTGCAGGTGCTGCCGAACTGCTTAATGACCCCAATGCTTCGCGTAAGGCCAAGGGACATCTTGCCGACGTGGCTGCCAACGAGAACGACGTACGTAACGCCATCCACTATGAGTATGCCATCGAAATAGATGGTGCTGCAGGCGTAACAGTTCCATTCACCTTTATGCGTCGCAATGACTTACTCATTGGCGGAACCCCCACAGAATACCCAATACCTCAAAAGCAACTTGAGCTGATTGGAGAGAGCCTGTATTCATTTGGAGGCAAGGAATACATCGGCGAGAAGGGACGTTTTGGCGAGTTGGCCACAGCACTTGACAATGGATGGAAATTATCTGAGTAAAAACTACAAATAGAGCATAAAAATGAAGAAATTGTTTGTGATATTAAGTGTCTGCCTTGCTGCACTCACATCGGTGAGTGCACAGACTGCAGACAATAAGAAAGAGCTGGTAGAAAAAGCCGATTCAAATGGTTACATAGTGTTCGATGGCGATAAGGCACCCGATTTTACCATTACACTCACCGACGGACGCCAACTAAAACTGTCCGACTTGCGAGGCAAACTGGTTATGATCCAGTTCACAGCAAGTTGGTGTGGTATATGCCGAAAAGAGATGCCTTTCATCGAGCGCGACATCTGGCAGCGCCATAAGGACAACCCAAACTTCGTACTCATCGGTATCGACCGCGACGAACCACTTGAAAAGGTAGTAAACTTTGCCAAACAAACAGGCGTTACCTATCCACTTGGACTCGACCCTGGCGCCAACATCTATGCAAAATACGCCCTCCGAAAGTCAGGCATCACACGTAATATCTTGATTGACAAAGATGGAACAATAATCAAGCGAACCCGACTTTATAAGGAAGACGAATTCAGTTCCTTAGTCGAGACAATCGATAAATATCTTAAATAAAAAAATGCATGGGGCAAAACCTCATGCATTATTTTGTTCTCATTAAAACTTCTGCTATCACCTCAATTTCTACCAAAGCACCTTTTGGCAGCGTCTTCACTGCTACAGCAGAGCGAGCAGGAAAAGGCTCAGCGAAAAACTCTGCATAAACAGAGTTCATGTCTGCAAAGTCACCCATATCAGCCATAAACACTGTTGTCTTAACAACATTTGCCATGCAAGTACCGGCCTCTTCGAGAATAGCCTTGACGTTAGTGAGCGACTGGCGTGTCTGTTCCTTGATGCCACCCTCTACAAACGAACCTGTGGCAGGATCGATGGGTATCTGACCAGAGGTATAAACGAGGTTTCCAACGCGGATGGCCTGACTATAAGGGCCGATGGCAGCAGGTGCCTTGGGGGTACTGATAACTTGTTTCATATCGCAGATAATTTAGTATTTTATGTTTTGAATCTGCGTGCAAAGGTAATATTTTTTTTCGGAAAAGATAATGAATATCATCTAATTCTGTAAAAACAGTGACTATTATACCATATGTATGGTAAGTGAAATGCCAAGTAAAGGCGATTGTGGGAGTTGGAAAAACTCACTACCTTTGCACGCTGAAAGCATTCATCAAATAATAAACGCATTATGAAGGGTAAGAAAGTATTATCAGCATTATTACTTGCCTTATTTGTTAGTCAGGTATATGCACAAGAAGAGATTAATCCTGAAGATGCTGTTACAACTCAGCATCAGGGCACGTTCAACGGAAATAGTATTTCCTATTCGGCTACTATTGGTCACCAACCTGTATGGGATAAGGATGGCAATATCATTGCTGGACTCAACTATACATATTATGAAAAGAATGGTGTAAAGGATAAGGCACACCGTCCGCTTCTTATCTCGTTTAATGGTGGTCCCGGTTCAGGATCTCTTTGGATGGAGATAGGCTATACCGGTCCAGTATTGCTAAATTTGGATGCAGAAGGACAGGTTGTTCAGCCCTATGGCGTTCATAGCAACCCATATTCTATACTCGATGTGGCTGACATCGTTTATATCTGTCCTGTCAATACAGGCTTCTCGCGGATCATCAAGAACAAGGATAAGAAGGAGAGCGCAGAATCGGCATCGCAAGGCGCAAGCCGCGGTACTAATCGCGGTCGTCAGGAGGCATCACAGGGCAAGTCTTCGCCGTTCTTCGGTATCAACGAGGATATTGACTATATCAGCGACTGGGTTAAGAACTTCATTAATCGTCAGAATCGCTGGGAATCGCCCAAATTCATCATTGGTGAGAGTTATGGCACAACACGTGCCTCGGGACTCGTGTATAGTCTGCAGCAGAAGCATTGGATATACGTAAATGGTGTAATACTGTTGTCGCCAACCGAGTTGGGTATTGATTCACGTAGCCTTAACCGTAAGGCTCTTACCCTGCCATATATGGCAGCTACATCATGGTATCACAAAGCTCTGAATGCAACTCTGCAGAATAAGGATCTTGATGAGATATTGCCTGAGGTCGAGAAATTTACTGTCGAGGAGTATATCCCAGCTTTGGCTTGGGGTGGTTCGCTGCCCGAGGCTCGTAGAAAGGAGATTGCCAAAAAGATTTCATTATATTCCGGCATCAGCGAGCAGGAAGTCCTTCGTCATAATCTCGTCATAGAGACTCGTTACTATTGGAAGGAACTGCTGCGTAACAGAGACCTGCATATTGGTCGACTTGACTCTCGCTACACAGGTCGCGACATTCAGACAGCAGGCGAGCACCCTGACTATAGTGCAGAGTTCTCAACCTGGAATCGTGCATTCTCTACTGCTTACAACTGGTATGTACGTAATGAGTTGAATTATAAAACCGACGTGGAGTATCTGCTTTTTGGCAATGTGCATCCTTGGAATCGCAACAACGATCATACAGGCGAGGATCTTGGAAAGGCACTCTCTCAGAATCCTGATCTTAAAGTGCTTGTCCAGTCGGGCTACTACGATGGTGGATGTGATTACTTCAATGCCAAGTATAACTTCTGGCAGATTGACCGAGGTGGCAAGTTCCAAGATCGATTCATCTTTAAGGGATATCGTTGTGGACACATGATTTACGTACGTCAGGAAGACTTGAAACAGGGTAATGAAGATATCCGCCAGTTTATTCTTAGCCAGATTCCGAAAGACGGCCAAGCTATCAGTTATTGATAATATATTTAAAGAGAAATAAAACGCATATCTATAATCATGTTATTTGCCTGCGTAGCATCTTTCAGTGATGCTACGCAGTTTTTTGCCACAGCCTACTAATTACAATTGGAATGAGGCGTTGACGTAGATATTACGGCCTTTCTGGGGATATGATTCCAATCGGAATAGGTTGAGTAATAGCGATCAAAGAGATTCTCTACGCCCAAGTGAAGATTGGTGGCTACATGCCCCAGCATAAAACGACCACCGATATTCAGATGCCACACAGCGTAGCCTGCACGTGTGTACGAAACACAATGGCATTATCAAGTACATCATATCCGCCAAATCTTCCAGAATTGGTAAGCTGTTTGGCCTTACCATCTACCAGCTGATAAAGATTAGTGGTGTACTTGTCATCTTTTGTACTAGCCTGACGGATTGTAAAGAACACGTCATTGCCAATGGTCTTCACATTTGATACACTTCTTACCTGAGTAAAGAAATCGATACCAACGGGCTTCTGTGCTACAGAAGATTGAATACCTCCAAGCAATATACTTGCTATCATCCCTGAATATAATACTGATCTTTTCATTAGCTATCTTTATATGATTATTTAAATTACAATTTGAATGAAGCGTTGGCATATTGATCCTTTACATATTGTTCTATCCAACGATAAAAGTCGGAGATGTCTTTTTGAGGTGTGCGGCTTTGACGTATAGGCTTTGAGCGGCGGAATATTTCATTCTCTATTGGTTCTATCAACTGCAGGATTCCTGTGCCTGAACGATTGATAAGCCGGGCAAGATTAATGTAGTCTTGTCCATTGCCCCGCTCAATGGGGAACAACTGACGTTTCAATACAAAACTGATAGCAACCAGAGGTGCCTGTTGACCAGGTTGCTGATGGGTTACCAAATTGGGCAGTTTGCCATCGGCAGTTATCCACAGAGGGATAGCAATTGTAGTAAGCGGACTACCAACAATACTCCAAGCTGTTGTAAGTAACGGGCTTTCGCCATCTTTTACACCTTGAATAAGTTGCGCAGAGGCAGTAAGATAGCGCGGGATGAAATCGCGGAAGGGGAAAAATACAGGCTGCGAATCATCCTGCGGCTGAAAGTCGTGAAGATCCAACTGAGTGAGTCCGTGTTTAAGATTTCGGGCAACCTTCCGAATGATATTCTCGAAACCAAGACTGTTTGCATATGATGCACGAGTAGCATAGTCGCTTATTGCTAAATAGCGCTCTATGCCCTGATCTAACGAGCGTTCGCCCGACATGCCATGATTGGTGCGAACGATAAATCCATAGGGAGCCACTTGCGGGTCGTTAGCATCGTACTTTACATACCCCTTATTACCAGTTTCATAATATGCCACTCCACCTTCAGCATCGAGCACAGCAAAATTAGAGTTCGAAGGGATTGGCCCTTGTGCCTTAATGCTATCGAGCAAATGCTCAAAATCAGCAAGTGTTCTGCAAGTTTCCAATGCTTTTCGCATCAATGTGCCATCATTATCATCGCCTTGTGGACGGGATTTCCCTGGTTGCGGTTTTCCGTTAAGGTTATAGGCAGCAGTATTGGCAATGGCAAACCCAACCTCGTTATGCCCCGACCACACACTCTTATACAGGCTATCCTTGGCAGCAACAATGCCGATAAAGCGATAGTGTGAACCTTGTATCTGTATGGCCAGATTATCCAAATCGTGGGTATCGCGATTCTTGAAGATGTAAGGACGACCATCAGGAGTTACCTTGCCAGACACGATGATACTGGTGCAGGCTTTAGAATGTGTGGCACCCACAAGGAGTGCCACACTAATCAACAAGCATGTTATGGTTTTGTGTTTCATGTTTTCTACTTGTTTGTTACGCGATAGTCGAGGGCTGGCTTGCGGTCGCCAAGTAGGGGAACGTACTTGAAGTCGGAGCCAACAGTCTGTTTAAACTCATCCTTAACGGCTTGAAGCAGTTTGGCATCGGTAAACAGGTCGACAGCGGTGAGAGCAAACACACGGCTTGCGTTTAAAAGGCCCTTGGTGCCTATGGTTGTGCCATCGGCAGCCACATTCTGCCAACTATGACCTGGGCTGCCAGGAACGAAGGTTGCCGCACCAAAGCTGGCCAAGGGTACAACCCACGACACATCGCCTACATCACTACTGCCACCACTACCCTCTTTGGGGAATGCGGCCAATGGTTGAACCTTGGCAGCTTGGTTAATAATCGAGTCAGGATTACCTGTGGCACGGATTAATTCCAGAGCAAACTTGCGCTCGCGAGCATCGTAGATAACTCCGCCTACCGATTCCAGGTTCTTCTGGATAACCTTTGAAAGAGTTTTGTTGTGCAATCGCTCATAAGTTCCTGCTACTATTTCCTTCTCCACACGTGTCTGAGTACCCTTAGCCGCACCTACAGCAGCAGAATCGATCCACTCGGTAAGTGTGTTAAGAATTTCGCGCTTTGGGCTGCGGATATAATATGATACACGGGCGTATTCTGGTACAACATTGGGAGCAAAACCTCCGTCGGGAATCACGTAGTGGATTCGTGATGATGTGGGCACATGTTCGCGCAGCAAATTGACCATATAGTCGAATGACTCTACAGCATCGAGAGCTGAGCGGCCCTTCCAAGGGTTACCCGCAGCATGTGCTGGTTTACCATAGAATTTATAGTCTACCATCACCATGGCCGTACCGCCATTGGTTGAAACGGCATTAACACTTGAGGGATGCCAATCGAGTACTACATCTACCCCTTTGAATAAGCCCTCGCGAACGAGATATACTTTACCAGCACCTCCTTCTTCGGCAGGAGATCCATAAACCTTTATAGTTCCACTCTGTTTGTTGGCTGCAAGCCACTTGCTAAGAGATACTGCTGCTGCAGAAGACGCAACACCAAAGGTATTGTGACCACACCCCTGACCAGGAGCATTCTCCTTGATAGGTTTGCGATAAGGAACAGTATCCTGCGACAGTCCAGGCAATGCATCAAACTCAGCCAAGAAACCAATAACAGGTTGACCGCTACCATAGGTAGCCACAAAAGCAGTTGGCATTCCAGCCACACCCTCTTCGATAATAAAACCGTTCTCACGTAGATGCTGTTTCAACAACCCGCTACTGTTTGTTTCGAGAAATCCCAATTCCGGATTAGCCCAAATGGTTTTATGTAACTTGTCATAGGTATTGAAATTGCTATTTAGATAATCAATGGCAACTTTTGCCTTCGAACTATTCTTCTCATTCTTCTTTGCTTCTGCACTGCCGCCGACTACCAGTCCGGCCAACAGTAATAATCCTACAATCTTTCTCATCTTTTTCTACACTTTAATTTATTATTAGTTTGCACTCTTATTAACCAACACCTCGTACGATGGCAGCGCCCAGCAGTAGGTTGTGCGATCGCTTGGGGTTGCCACTACCACAGTGTCCCATTTGCCATTGGTACGTGTGGCTGCCGGATGAATATAGTTCTCGGCACGACGGCTGATGTCGAGACCACGTATTCCCTCGCCTATAAACTCAGCACGACGCTCGTTGTATATGGCATCACGAAGCTCATCGCCAGTAAGCGCAGTTACATCGATAATATCACCTGTGGGGATAGAGCGGCTACGCACCTGATGGAGCAACTGGGCAGCCTTGGCGTAATTTCCCAGATTGTAATAGCTCTCTGAAAGGTTGAGCAGGGTTTCGGCATAACGGAATATGTGAATCCACTCCAAAGGCGTATTGTACTCGTCGTATTTCTCATACCATGTCTCACGACCTGTGGCAGGATCGACCTTAATGAACGATGTGCGACTATCGGTAGCCAAATGGTAGGCAGGAATGGTTACAATACCTGTACGTACGTTAAGAGTATCTATATATCCTACAGCGCTCGAAATGTAGCTGGCTGGATTGCCTCCGCCACGTTCTGTGTTTGTGAATGGCAGCGAGTAGATATTCTCGGCTGTATGATAAGGAGCATCAAACATCTCGCGAACACTACCGCTTAGTGTGAAACCTGTTACCTGTTCACCCTCGTCGATAGCTTTCTGCCACTGCTGCTTAGCCATAAATATACGCTGCAATAGCATGTGGGCAGCAGGTTGTGTAGGAATGGTGGGGTCAAAACCCGACACACCTCCGGCAGGTAATGCAGCAATAACGTTGCTGCTAAGGTCGGCGATAATCTGATCGTATATTTCTGAGATGGTCCACAGGCGTGTATCATTTGCTCCCGGGCCTATCACAGCCTCGGTATGCACGGGGATTGCCTTTGAGTTAGGATCGTAGGCATAAGGTTGCGAATAAACCTGCGACAGATAGTACCAACTGATGTCGCGGATAAACAGACAGCTGGCGATATACTGCTGACGCTTAGCCTCGCTTATGGGCAGGTTATCGCGCTTTTCGAGGTTTTCCTTCAGGGTATTGGCAGCATTTATGGCCAGATAACCAGCCTGGAAGAACCCAGGATTCATAATACTGTTCTGACCAACAGTCATATTGTAGGTATCGGAATGTGCATATGTATTATTGCCTGTATTTACATAGTCATCGCCACGATTATCGTTGATGATGGCAATATTACCACCAGCAAAACTGCTACTCTTAAAACGGCTATATACACCTGCTAATGTGGCATCGATAAGACTTTCGGAGGCATAGATATCAGCCTCGGTCACACTTAGCTTTGGATTCTTATCCAGGAAGTCCTCGCCACACGATGTCAGCGTAAGAGCCGACAAAAGAGCTATCTTTATGGGTAAATGAGATATCTTTTTCATAATTACATCGATATTTATGATTTAGAATGAAATGTTGGCACCGAAAGTGATGGTACGCGTTAGTGGCGTAGTGTTCAGGTCGATACCAGAACGGAGGTTGGCGCTGCTATAATACGAATTAATCTCTGGGTCGAATCCTGTGTAGCTGGTAAGGCAGAAGAGATTCTGAGCTTGAGCATACAGACGAACAGACGAGATGCCCAGATCCTGTGACCACTTCTTAGTATTGAACTGATAGCCGATTGAGAGGCTCTGCAAGCGCAGGAAATCTCCATCCTCAATAAGGTCGCTAATCAGGTTGGCTGTACCATTCGAATAGTTGTCGTTGTATGATGCCTTGGCATATTTTGCATGGTCGCCGGGTTTTTGCCAGATATTATCGTAGTACTCCTTGGTGCCACTCCACATACGTCCATCAGACAGGGTGGCACGCATGGCGTTAAGAATCTTGTTACCACCAGAGAAGTGGAAGTTAACCTTAGCATCCCAGTTCTTATAACGGAATGTGTTACTCCATCCACCATAGTAGGTTGGTTTGGTATTACCCGAGATTTCTGGCTTCCAGTCGCTCAGTGTGTACTTTGAAAGGGTCTCGCCATCGAGCTCATAAAGCTGGGCTCCGCCTTTACCATACTTGTAGATAAGCAGGTTACGATCGTATGAACCATCGGCTTTCTTAATCAGAACTACACGACGACCCGTCTGTGGATCAATACCATCGGTAGGATAGGTATAGAGCTGAGCAAGCGAGTATCCAACTGTGGTGATATTAGCACCTGTAGAGCTTGAGTAGAGTATATCGTCGGCCAGTTCTACAACCTCGTTCTTGACGAATGATATGTTGAAGCTGCTGCTCCATGTAAAATTCTTCTTGCGGATAAGATCGCCGCTTACGGTAATCTCAAGACCCTTGTTAAGGGTTTTACCGAGATTGGTAGAAACCGATGCACCAACAATTCCTGTTGAGTAGGCCTGCGAGGCATCAAGAATCAGATCCTTAGATCGAGAGTAGAAGTAATCAACATCGATATTGAATCGACCTTTAAGCAGTGATGCACTGAAACCGACATCTGCAGTACCTGTCTGCTCCCAACCTAAGTTAGGATCATTGATACCAGATGACACATAGGCCACATTGCCATTATATGTTGACGAAGAATAAACGCTCTTTGAAGCATACCATCCTACATTAGCATTACCCACAACACCATAGCTCACCTTAATTTTCAAGTCATCGATTGTACGGCGAAGATCGCGGAAGAATGGCTCGTCAGAGATACGCCATGCACCACTAATACCATAGAAATTACCCCACTTACGACCTAGCTTTGAGAGACCGTCGCGACGCCAGTTGGCTGTCAGGTAATAACGGCTTTTCCAATCGTAAGTAAAACGGCTGATATAACTGAACAGACTACTCTCCTGAATGCTGCCCGAACCACCATAGGTAAGGTACGAAGCCTCAACGTACATCTGGTCAGGGTTACTAAGTGTGGTTCCTGTACGCGATACTACATGCTGATTGCTTGCAGAAGCCTCTACACCAAAGAGTATATCGAAATGGTGCTTCTTGATATCAAACTGGTAGTTGGCCGTGTTTGTCCAAGTCCAAGTTCTAAGGTTTGAAGTACCTGTACGGCTGCTACCATCGGGATAGCCACCACCATGAAGAGGAGTACTGAAGCTCTCATTCTGAATCAATGTCCAGTCAATACCATAGAGTGTCTTCAAGGTAAGGCCCTTTATAGGAGTAATCTCAGCATATCCATTTGCAAGAATGCGGTTGGTACGCGACTCACCATACTGTCCACCATCAATAAGTCCCATAGCATTGTAGTAGAACACCTCGATAGCATTGTTACCTTTACCAAGGTTACGTGGGGCCAGTGTAGAAGCATAGAAAGTACCATCTTCATTGTATGCAGGCACGTTAGGCAGATCAACATATGCCAGACGTGTAAGACCACCCATCGCACTTAGCGAACCACCACGAGAGGCGTCGGCAGTATGAATTTTGCTATAGGTATAGCCTGTATTAAATCCTATCTTAACAAACTTATTCAGTTTATAGGTACCATTACCCTTGAACGAGAAGCGATCGTACTTGGCATCGACGGTAATACCCTCCTGAGTAGTATAGCTACCCGAGAGATAGTAGGTAGCCTTATCGTTACCACCCTGCAGATTCAGATTGTGGTTCTGCGACAGACCTGTACGGAAGATGAGGTCAACCCAATTTGTGCTTACTATGTTACCATTCTTATCAGTCATAGTGGCATAGGGCAGATTATTGGAGTCACCACCATTATTCAACCAACCACGGTTCTTTATATCGGTGTACTGCTCGGCATTCATCGGGGTAAACAACTTAGTGGCACTATTAAAGCCTAAGTTGTAGTCGTAAGTAAGCTTGGTTTTACCAGCCGAACCCGAATTTGTAGTGATAAGCACAACACCGGCTGCTGCACGCGAACCATACATAGCACTGGCAGCTGCATCCTTCAGAATGTCGATAGACTTGATATCGGCAGGGTTAATGTCTGCAATTGGGTTATAGTCGGTACTTGAAGCAATGTTGCTGGAGTTGACCGGTACACCATCAACAACATAAAGCGGGGTTACGCTTGATGTAATTGAGGCCAAACCACGGATATTGATTACAGGAGCCGAGCCCACCTGCGAACCAGAGGTAGACACCATGACACCTGCTGCATGACCTTCCAGGATATTATCGATACTATTACCCGTAACACCCTTAAGAGACTCCTTATTGATAGAGGTGATTGATGCTGTAAGGTCGCGCAACTTTGCTGTACCGTAACCAACCACAACCACCTCGTTGAGCAAGCGGGTATTTTCGCGGAGCAGAATCTCTACAGGCTCACTCGTATCGTAGACTTCAATCTCCTGTGCCAGGTAACCCACAAACGTCACATCAAGTGTATAAGGCTCTTCGCCTGTAATCTTGAGCGAAAAGTTACCATCAATATCACTCACAGTATTGTTATGTGTGCCACGAATCTGTATGGCGGCACCAATGACCGGCTCCTGGGTACGGGCATCAATTACCCTTCCCTGGAGCACGTCCTGCGCTGCAGCGCTAACGGTTGCGATCAAACATAGTATATATAAAACAAGTCTTTTCATACAAGAATCAATTCTTTAAAAATTCAAATTATGGACGATAACGTGAAGCACCCGACACATTGTTGCCAAAGAACAGGGCATTTGTTAGTATACGGCTGGTGCTGAGCCAATAGCCACGATAGGTGGGCGACTCGCTGAACAGAACTACTGTACCGGCACCTACATTGTCGAATGCAATCACTGTAGCATCCTTCAACAACTTCTGGTTCTGCTTTGTAAGGTATCCACCCAGCTGCTTGTCGCCCTTAAGTTGGAGCAATGATCCGTAAGGGCTCTGAGGACGTGGCAGAATATAATTGCCCGACTTCATGGTGTAGAGCTGACGGCTATGGATACCAAAGGCTAGTGGATTAGTTATATCGAGATCGGCCTCATAGAGAACACCGCCTATACGACTTGGCCCATTCTGTTCGCGCTGTGATACATAGTCCAGTCGCTTGAAGTTCTGTTTCTCTGCCTTTTCACCTTTCTTATCCTCAACAGGTTTTCCTTCGGATGTAGCAAAATGGGTAGCAATACCATTCTTGATAGCCCACTGTGAAGCACGCTGCGAAGTAATAAGCACACCACCATTGGCAACCCAGTTCTTAAGTCGTTCTACAAAACGCTGTGAGAAATTCTGGTACGAACCATCCACAAGGATGATGGCAGTGTAACGATCAAGGGGTGTACGATCGGCATAATCTACAGAGATCTTTGTCAACGGAATGTGGTGATGGTTGCCCAACAGATGCCAGGTCTCGCCAATGGCAGTCCAGTTAATGCCGCTATATCCGCCACCTGTGCTAACAAATGTAGCTACAACAGGTTTCTTTACCTCAATAATATTGTCGCTACCAAGGTCTATACCCTCGCTGCTGGCACTTGTAGAAACACTATATACCTGTACGTTGGTCTCGGCTACAGCATTCTTAATTACATTATATACACTATCGGCCGAAATGGTTTGGTATACCAAGGGAACAACCAGACTACCTATAGCAAAGTTCTGCTTGCCAGCCTCAACAGTCTGTGCGGTAAAGGTTTTATAGGCTGCTTTTACGTAAACGCCCTTATCGAGCAACTGATACAGTACGCGTGGTGCATAGAAATCAGCATAATCGATGACATAGGCAAACTGTGAATTCTGGAATTTGCTTGTTGAAGCTGCAGGAACCTCGTTCACAACATCGCCAACACCGATGCCACCAGCTACTCGAGCAAACGGGAAACCATAGCCGTGGGCTGTGCTCCACGCTGTAATATCCATAAAGATACTATCCACAAACTCAGTGTGCTCCTCGAAAGCTGCGTTAACCAAACGGTACTGAGCCTGCCCCAGAGGAATGGCATAGGCAGAACCTGCCTTAAACTGCTTACCGCCCTGAGCAAAGTCCTTGGTCAACTTATGTACCTCGATCTTGTGGCGCAGCAGATTGTCGAGGAACAGATTGGTAGCGCCCTTATTCTCCTGGTCGCCAAATACTATGTAACCCTTTCCTCCTTTGGCTACAGCACTCTTGAAGAACTCCTGCTGGTGGCGCAAGAAAACATTCTTCTTATCGGTTCCAGCCTTCAGTGCACCAATACTGGTAACAAGGTTATCACGTATATTCTTTGAAAAGCGATGAATTCCAAGCTCCGACTCTACCTGAACTCCCTGCGAACTACCAACCTCGAGTGTGGTACCAACACCACCCTGGAAGTCAGGATAGGTTGAACCATAGATAGGTGATATATTATCGTAATTCTCCTTGGTAAAATAGAGCGATCCTATCTTGTCGAGTGCCGAACCGAAATAATCGGCCAGAATCACATTCAACTCTGTATATGTACTCTCAGGAATAGTGTAGTTCCATGTGCTGCGTACTGGCGATGGTTCGAAATAGTAACTGCTGTTACGTCCCATCTCGTGGTAATCGGCATAGATATTAGGATACCACTGATGATAGTAGGCTGCACGTGCGCGACTTTCTGGATGTACCAAAGCAAACCAGTCGCGATTCAAGTCGGCATAGAAATGGTTGCCGCGCAATGGAGTAAAACTCTGTGTATGTTCTATATCGAGAGCATCGTTAACTGGTGGAATCGAGTGAAATGCGTTAAAATACTGTGCTGCTCGCTCACGACCATCGGGATTGAGTGCCGGTTCAATAAGGATCACGGCATCGCCCAGTCTTTTTACGATATCTGCATTCTGGGTAGCCACAAAATAATAGGCTGCCAATACTGAGGCATCGGTTCCTGCCAATTCGCCACCATGTACATTATAGCCTAACTGGATGATTACCTTCTGATCATCGTATGAAGCAGGTATGCCATAGTTAGGATCAACCAGTTTTACGTGGTTCTGGCGAATACTCTCTAAGTTCTGGATGTTTTCAGGTGTGGAAATGTGGAGTATAACATACTCGCGATTTTCATGAGAATGGCCTATCACCTTGAGTTGTGCACGGTTTGACAACTTGTCAAGCAAACGGAAATACTCTACAACTCTATCATATCTAACCAATTCTGACCCAATAGGAAAACCGAAGAACTCTTCAGGTGTTGGTATTGACTTGTCGAATTGGGTGTCATTCCCGAAGTAATAATCAGTTGCCCAAATGTTGCTGATGTTGATACTCAATAATACTACTATTACTAATGCTAATCTTTTCATATTTCTTCTTTTTTACTTTGTTAATACCTATTATATATATACCCTCCTTCATTGTCATTGCCATCATACAGCAATAAGACTCCTGCATACGCATTCGCATCTGCATTCGGTTTTGCATTCGCATTCGCATCTGATTCATTGTTTTCATAATTCTAAAATACTTACTTTATAAACTCTTTCAACTAATTATTATTTCTGGGTGCAAAGGTACGGCGATTTGACGGTTCCCACAATCCCCTCTGCATGTCATTTGGCATACCAAAGACATGGTATTTCGTCAAAAACACAAAAAAAAACACCTCGCTCCGGGTTGAGCGAGGTATATTATCTGGGTATTTATTCAGTTCATCTATTTTATGGCATCTTGCACTACCAAGCCTGCCAGCATAAAGCCAAAAATGGCAGTAATATGGGCAAGAGTGCCGTTGATCTGTGCTTTAGATGAGCACCACTCATGATTAAGCAGACTAGGGTCGCCTGGACCATTCTTAGCCTTAGGACACATACAATGCTCGGTACCACAAGTGGCGTTGTGGCCCTTATTCTCAAGCAACTCATCAGAATAGACACATTGGAACTTACGCTTGGGATACTGACCGTCGCGTTTGAAACGTTTGCGCAGAGCACGGGCCAAAGGATCGCCCTGCACTTTCCAAAACTCGGCAGTTTTAATTCGAGTAGGGTCTAACTTTAATGCAGCTCCCATAGACGAAAAGAATTTGGCCTGAGTCTTACAAGCCATTAGAATAAGTAAGGTTTTATCCTTGAGCGAGTCGATGGCATCAATAATATAGTCGTAACTGTCGATATTAAAGCTATCGGCAGTCTTGGCTGTAAAAATCTGCTGCAAGGCGGTTATTTCAGCTGATGGATTAATACTGAGCAGTCGGTCCTTAAGTGCATCAACCTTTACCTGTCCAACAGTCTTAGACGTAGCCATGAGCTGGCGGTTGATATTTGTGATGCATACACGATCGGAATCGACAATCGTAAGATGTTTGATTCCTGAACGCACCAAACTCTCGGCACACCAAGATCCAACACCACCTACACCAAAGATTATCACACGTTTCTGAGCAATGTTGCTCATAGCCTCATCACCTAAAAGAAGTTCAGATCTGCGGAATATTGCTTGTTCTAACGCCATATTTGTAATTTTGGCTGCAAAGGTACTGCTTTTTTCTGAATGAATTGGTAGTTATCAAGCTATTTTTATCAAAATACCGCAACATTGGTATTTCGTGATAGAGAAAAACTTCGTACCTTTGCCGCCGGAAACAAAGACAAGATAAGATGAAGAAGACGTTATTATGGATTGCAGCACTCGTGGTGGGTGCGATACTTGGAATTTTAGGACTAGACTTGATTAACGCTACGGCCGACTTCGTAGCTACAATTTATACACGATTGTTCCAACTGCTGGCAGTGCCAACCATTGTGCTGGCAGTGATAACTACGTTTGCTACGTTCGGATCAAAGGGTTCAGGACGTATATTCGGACATACCCTTACTTATACTTTACTTACAACTATTGCAGCTGCTGCCATAGGTGCGATACTATACGTTATTATTGCACCAGGCAGCCTTGACACGATTCAACAGACATCGGCACCGCAACAGCCTGATGTTACATACTATGACCACATAGTTAGTATTATACCTAATAATATAGTAAAGCCATTCTTTGACGGAAATGTACTATCGCTGTTGATATTGGCATTTGCTGTGGGTTTAGGACTATCAAAACTACCCGAATCAGAGAATAAAACCATAATAACTAAAGGACTGCTAGGCTTGCAGGAGCTGCTATTCCTGCTGATACGCTGGCTGATATGGACACTGCCTTTGGGCATCGTTGCCTTCTCGGCTCAACTATCAGCACAGGTATCGGCAGGGGTGGTGGCCGATTCCATCGGCAAGTATGTACTGGTGGTACTGGGCGGCAACGTTATTCAGTTCTTTGTGGTACTGCCGCTATTCCTGCTGGCTCGCGGACTTAATCCAATACACGTGCTTGGCAAGATGATGCCTGCAGTGCTTATGGCCCTGTTCACCAAGAGCAGCGCCGCTACCCTACCCGTTACCATGGATACTGCCGAGAACCGCTTAGGCATACGCCAGAACATAGCCCGGTTTGTACTGCCCATCTGTACAACCATCAATATGAACGGTTGCGCTGCATTCATTCTGGTAACATCGCTGTTTGTAATGCAGAATGGCGGCACACCACTCACAATTACTACTATAGCAACGTGGGTAATCATATCAGTAGTATCGGCCATCGGCAATGCCGGCGTACCCATGGGATGTTACTTCCTAACACTATCGCTGATGTCAGGTATTGGCGCACCTGTTGCCATTTTAGGTATCATCCTGCCGATATATACCATTATTGATATGATAGAAACGGCGGAGAACGTATGGTCAGACTCGTGCGTAGCCGCAATGGTGAACCACGACCTTACTGAAAAAGAATAATATTCTATAAACAGCAAAAAAAAGAGCAGAAAGAAGAAAATACCAATATATAGCTACCATTTTACAGGTATATTCTCCTATTTTTGATTAAAATTTGGAGAATATATCTATTTGTTTTACCTTTGCACCCAAAATCAATGCAGTTATGGGAAAGTATATTATAGCAGATAATCAAGAGATAACAAGGTATGCACTCGAGAGCTTGATAAAGCAAGACGAGCAAAACACTGTGTATCGTGCATCGGATAAGACCAGTTTGGTGGCTTACCTGAAAGAGCACGAGCACGCCGTAGTGATATTAGACTACACGCTGTTCGATTTTGCCGATGAAGACCAGTTGCTGATAGTCAGCGAAAGGTTCGCCCTGTCACAATGGCTACTGATAAGCGATGAACTTACACCACAGTTCCTCCGCAGGGTCATTTACTCCTCTCACCAGTTCAGCATTGTGTTTAAAGACGGGCCGATGAAGGATCTGCGCGATGCCCTGCACGCCATCGACAGACACGAGCGATTTATTAGTCAAAAAGCGCTTGAGCTGATTATACATCAGCAGTACGAGGAAGAAAAGCCCGACATACTGACTGCCACCGAGGCCGAGATAGTAAAGGCTATAGCCCAAGGCAAAACAACTAAGGAGATAGCCGAAGAGCGATTCTCGAGCGTACACACCATAACCACTCACAGAAAGAACATTTTCAGGAAACTGGGTGTTAACACAGCCCACGAGGTGGTTAAATATGCCATACGTGCCGGTCTGATCGACCCTTCAGAATTCTACATCTGAACGCTGGCAACATTATTAATGAAAAAAGCCGTGCCCTTTCGGGCATGGCTTTATTTATTCTTTTCGCAGATTAGGAGAATCTAAAAGTCGTCTTTGGTGATAACGGTAATCTTAGAGTAGATGGTAGGAATGCCAGCGACGGTCTGGCTGCCGGTAATCGGCGTATTGTTTATCAGGCCATTGACAATCATCGCCGTATTGTTGGCCATGTCTTTCAGGTTCTTGTCGATGGTCATGGTCTGCTTGCCACTCTTGATCAGCGCCTGCGATGCGGGCGAGTTGTCCTGACCGGTAATGATTGGCATGTTGGTAATGCCAGCTTCCTCCAGTGCTGCGATTGCACCTTGGGCGGCATTGTCGGCGGCTGCCAGCACCATGTCCGGGCGCTCGCCCTCTGCGTAGCTCTTCAGACGGTCTTCCATGGCCTTCTTCTCATCTTCAATGATCCAACTGTCAGCCTTCACGTCGTCGAATGCCGTCTTGCCGCTCTTGACTACCAGTTTGCCGTCGTCGATGTATTGCTGCAGGAGTTCCATGGCACCGTCATAATAATCCTTGGAATTGCCATCGAAGGCAGGACCTTGCAGGATTTCGAGGGTCATGGCATCCTTTCCCGATGCCTGGAATTGGGCGATGAGGAACTGAGCCTGAGTACGTCCTACCTCTTTCGTATTGGTAGAAGAGAAGAAAGCGATGCGCGGGTTGTCAAAGACAAAGCGGTCGTGGCATACCACCTTGACGTCGGGGTGCTGCTCCAGCAGTCCAGACTCATTGATTTTCTTGTAGTCGACGGTCGTCAGCACGATGTATTTCACGCCGTCGTTGATAGCCTTTTTCAGCTGTTCAACCTGCAGTGCTGCGCCATCAGCGGTCTCAGGAGCCACGTATGAAACGGTCTTGATGCCGTACGTAGCCATGGCTTCCTCCAAGTTTTTCAGGTCAGTGCCCCAACGGTCAATACGCGAATTGTCGGGCAAAAGCAGGGCCACCTGCTTCTCCTTAACATTACCGTCGTTGTTGTCTTCATTGCTGCACGCTGTCAGCCCTGTCATTACTGCTCCACACATCATGATGGTGGCAAGCATTCCAAAAAATCTGTTTTGCATAAGGATAATAAATTAAAATGTTTGTGCCTGCAAATATACAAAAAAATATTATTCTAACATCTTTTTTTGAAAAAAAATTAGCAGCCTCGCGTCATCTCGACGCGGGGCTGCCTGGTTTTTACCAATTGAATGTATGTGAAAACTAACCTTATTATTCTGCCTCCGATTGATCAATCTGATCGTCAATCAGGCCGATGCCCATATTCACTACATGTACCACTATCTGTCCCTGGTTGGTAATGTCGCTGCCAGTGGTAGTGGCGATGATTGTTGTCTCGCCGGCAGTCAGGGCTTTAACCAGTCCGTTCTCATCGATAGTGGCTACCTCAGGATTGGTAGATGTCCACTCAAAGCCTGTACCACCGATCAGGATACCTCTCTCGGCTCTCAGCTGTAGCGTACTGCCTACCTCGATAGTTGCCTCGTGATGCACTACTCCATGGCCGATAATGCTTACCGGCTCGGTCCAATAATTATCTTCGTTACTGCAGCTGTTCAGTGCCAGTGGCAACATTATCACCGCCAGCGCTACTAATATCTTGCTAAAAATATTCTTTCTCATAACTTTTTCACTTTTTCACCTTTTCACTTTTTCACTTCTCTCCCGCTTTCTCCATGCTGAACACAGCCTTACAAGCCTTCACTTTCGATGCGTTATCTGCGATGGTGTGGAACGTGTTGTTCTTCAGAATCAGGTACTTGCCAGCCTCGTAGTTCTTAGCCTCGATGGTAGGCACCAGACAGTTACCCTCGTAGCTGTCGGCATCTTCGATAGCGGGCTTGGTGCCGCTCTCCTGGTTGCCAGGACTGGCCACAATCTCATAGGTATTATCCTTCTCGCCGGCTATCAGCACGCCGTTGTTGGCCTTAATGCCGCGGCGACCGTCCTTCAGCTTCAGCTGCTCCTCTTCCAGAGGTACGATACGTGGTGTCTTGAACTCTGCATCCCATGTTGCGATGTAGGCTGTAACACCCTCAGGCAGCACGCAGTCAACACCGCTCGAGAACGACCAGTACTTGTTCACTGGTGTGACGTAAGCCGAAATCTTGTTGGCCTCGAAATTGTCCTTCAGGTTGTTGTCGAGCGAGTAGTCGTCGAGCAGCTGCAGCGGTGTCACCACGTCAAGCAGATTTCCATCAGGTTTCAATGCATTCTCTTCTATCACCAGGGGCTCCTCGGTGTCGGGCAGTATAACCTTGGTTACCACGGCGTTGTCGCCCTCCTTCTTCTTAAAGGCGTTGGCCTTAATCTCCGTTACCTTGTAAACCACGTTGCCTTCTACTATCTCGTTTGGTACGGTTACGGTAATCTCTTCGGTCTCGGCCGTTGCAGGAATGCTGATGCTTCCCAGCACGATAGGTATTACCGTTACCTCAATCTCCTCCTTGGCGCCTGTCTCCGGGTTGATTACCTCGCGTGTCTCGGTGGTCACTTTCTCGGCAGCATCCTCGGGCACCTCCATCACCATGGTCACGTCGTCTACAGCCTTCTCCTCGTCGCCGGCCTCTGTGGCCTCTACGTCAACGGTTGGCTCTGGCTCCTTAATCGTGAAGGTGGCTGTTGCGGTGCCGGTAAAATTGCCTTTACCCGTCACGGTCACGGTGTGCGTACCCGTCTCCTTAGCCACGTTGCCGCTCACGGTGTAGCCGCCTTCGGGCACATCCAGTTCGCTGGCCTTCACACTTGCCACCTCGGCAGTGATGTCGCTGAAGGTGTAGATAAACTCCGAGTTCTTCAGTGTCACCTTGGTGAGTTCAGCAGGGCTGATGGTGAACTTCTTCTCAGCCGTACCAGCGTAGTTAGCGTTGCTACTTGCTATGGTAACTGTTACCTTGGCATTAGCGCTGGCATTTACGTTGTCCGCGTAGCTCACGCTGTAGGCCGAAGCAGGGATGGATGTTGTTCCGTCCTTCACGGTTACTGTAGGTTCCTTGGCTGCGCCGTCGTAGGTAGCCGATGCGATGGTAATCCAGCTGGATTGTATCAGTTTCTTGTACGAGGCACTGATCTCCACGTTGGCGCGCTCCATCTTGAAGGTCCACTGATTAGTCTGACCTGTAACTGGAGTCAGCGTTACTGCGTTCAGCATGCCGACGCCACGCGTCATGGCCACAGCGGCATACCATTGTCCCGTCACCTCGTTAACCACATAGCCCTCGGCCGGTGTCACCGTCACGGTAACGGTCTGTCCCTCTGCTGCAGTCGTTATGGCTGTGCCTTCAGCGTTGGTAAAGGCTATTGTTCCATGCTCTGAGGTACCTACATTCAGGCTGTAGGCGCTCGCGGTCATGGCTACCATGACCATTGCGAGCAGTGAATATATCTTCTTTTTCATAATTTTCATAATTAGATAATTATCTCATTTTTACATTTTTGCATTTTTACATTATCTAACAATCACCTTCTGTCCGTTCTTAATGTATATGCCCTTGCGGTTAGGCTTCTCCACCTTGCGACCTTGCAGATCGTAGTAGTTGCCATCTTCCATCTGCCATCTTACATCATCCATATTGGTGGTGTCTCCGCCTCCGGTGATGCTGCGTGTCATAGCACGTGCAGCGGCAGGCTGATCGCCTATCTGCAGCCAGCACTTGTTGGCGCCTATCTCTATAGCGTCCTTAACCCATACAAAGGCCTTACCGTTCAGTGCGTAGTAGTCGGTTACTGCTGAGCTTGCAGGTATCTCACCCTCAGTCAGCGAGCCCTTGAACTCCTCGGCAGGTGTCACCTCGTCGGCCTGCTCCGTTGTTGGGATGAGCAGGAAGGTATTGGCCTCAGTGCCCTTGTTGAAGATGAGCATTGGGGTGTATGCAGCTACCTTGTTGATCTGGCTGCTCAGCACGGCCTCGGTATCCGTTACGCTTGCGATGGTATAGAGCTCGGCGTCCTCATCCTCGGTGTAGAGGTTCTCATCCTTATAGAATGTAGCGTACTCGCCTGCGGGCACGGTGATTTCGTAGCCCTGGAAGAGCTGGAAGGTGTTGGAGAGGGCGGTCTCGCCGGCGTAGTCGCTGCCGTCCTTGGCGAAGGCCTTGAGGGCGTAGAGTCCGGGGGCGAAGTCGAAGTCGAAGAGCTCTACGCCGTCGCCTTCGGGCTGCAGTGTCTGCTCGTCGAGCTTATAGATGCGGCAGTAGTAGTCCTGATTCAGTGTGAGGGCTTTCTGCTCGATGCCGTCGTTCACGGCTACGAGTGTCAGCACCTGCATCATGTCCATGTCGGCGGGTTCGTACTTACCGGGATTCTGCTCGTTCTTCTTCACGCGGTAGCGCACGCCCTCGGTGCCGTCGCCCATGGTGGTGGTCATCTGCACGCTCATGTCGCGCACCAGCTCATAGTTGAAGTCCACGTCGCTGGTCGGCATGTCGAACGATGCCTCGGTCTGATTGTCGTTGATGGTTACTTTGGGGTTGAACCATAGAGGGTCACCAGTATTATTTTTGTACTGCAAGGAGCTTCTGTCAAGGGTGAAGTCACCATTTTCTACATCCTTGAATAAAGGATCTGACTTCAGACCTTCATCTCCGTTGTAATTTGTCTCACTGAAGAATTCACCATCCCATAAATACGTGTTCTTGCCGTCGGTCGTCAACTGATTCTTATTGTTTGTCAGGTTATAGTAAATCTTCTTGTTAGAGACATTGACGAAGATATTGGAATTGAATTCGTATTTATACTTATTCTGCCCCTTCAAAGTATTTGTATTGAAGAACTGCTTCTTATAAGCCACATTATAGAAAGTGTTGTGGTCAACAAGCAGCTTGCCTTCCTTATCCTCAAAACCGGTAACCTGCCAAGGACGCTTGCCCGACATTGCGATGCAGTTGGCTGTACATTTAGCCTTGTCCTTACAATAGAACGTAGAGTTCGTGATGGTAAAATTGATTACCATCGAAGCAGCAAGGCTTATGATGAGGCTCCCTTGCTCCGAGTAATTAATCAGACAGTTGTTGAACGTGAAGTCCTTAAAGACATACTGAGTGCCGCTGTCATAGAACAGCGCCTTGGTAAGACCGGTAATCGTTACATTCTCAATCTTCGAAGGTGTATTTACAATATACTGGCCAGACTCAACCTTATATTCATCGCTGGGAGTTTTGCTCATCTTGATGAAATGATTCGTCAAGCCCGAGGCATCAATCGTTGCACCGTTACCATTGATAGTAATGCTGGCAGAAGGAACAATCGTCTCGGTGACAGTATAAGTACCGCCCTTAGCCAGGTTGATGGTAATGTTCAGGGCCCAGTCGCCATTTGTGCCTAAAGCATCTTTGATGGCGTCGCTGATGTTGGTGCCAGACTCAGGCGACACAACTATGTCCTTTGCAACAGGCTCTTGTGCCCACGCGCCCGTGACTGCGGTCAGTAGCAGCACGAGCAGTGATAATATCTTGTTTCGCATATTGTTCATTGTTTTATGTTGTTTATACATTTATATATATACATTCGCGAGGGGGTTAGTTAGGCGTCGAAGTCTTCTTCACCTCGACCTTGCGGAACTTGTAGCCTTCCTTGGCTTTGACCTTCACCTCGCTGCCCATCTTCACGCCCTCGAGCTTACCCTCGGTGACGGTGGCGGCTGTGCCACCTGCAGTAACGGTAGCCTTGCCGGCCTCGATGGTGTTGTCGTTGGCGGCCTTGAACTGGATGTCGAACTTATTGTTCTGCACAGTCACCGTGAGCGGTGTAGTGCAGATCTCACTGTCGTTAAAGGTGTTCTCGGCAGTGGGATCCTGACCCTGTGGGGTGTCGGCGCCCTTGATGTAGTACCACACATAGACGTCGCCAGCAGTGGTGATGTCCTTGGCTGTGGGCAGAGTAGCGCTGAAGGCGGTGAGTGCAGGCTGTTCGGTGGCCGATGTGCTGACGGCATACATCAGCGTGCCCTGCGGGTTCTCGGTCTCGCCAATCTTAGCAACGGTACCGGCCTTGACGATAGCATCGGTGCTCTCGGCGTAGATGCCCTCAATGGCTGTCGGCAGCTGATCCACATTATCGACTTTGGCCCACTGAGCCACAGGAGCGTAGATGGGAGCAATCTCCACGTCGTAGGCGGGCATCACGAAGTTGCCGGTCTTGGTTGCGGGGTCCCACTTCACGTCGATGGCGGGGGCGGGAGCATTGCCATAAACCTCAATTGATGAGACACCATCTATATCATGAGTACTTTGTTCACATTTCCCATTAGCAAAAGTGATTGCAAATGGTGATGTAGTAATCGTGACAGGAGTTTTATCACTCTGTTTGAACACACATCTGGTGATTGTGTATCCTTCCTTCGCTTCAACTGTCACTGACCCAGGCCCAGACTTTTCCCCCCATAGCCATCCATACGTGGAACTGTAACCAGCCACATTGCTAAGTGTAACCGTAACGACTCCTGGAGTTGTTTCACTGTAGGAGTCTTTGTCTGTGGCTGTAATAGTGGTCAGCAGTGTTCCCTCCTCTGCCCACGCGCCCGTGACTGCCGTGAGTAGCAGCGCGAGCGTCATTAATATTTTATTTCTCATATTGTTCATATCTTTATGTTGTTTATACCTTATTATATATTTAGTAGCCTGCTCTTACGTATTTTGCGTCAGCATCTACTGTTTCACTCCAGGTAGATTTGTCCGAGCTGTACTCAATCTTGCCGCTGAAGCCTGCGCCCTTCTGGATGTTGACATCTCTAAGAGCTTTTTTATCAGCATTCTCAGCCCACAGCTTGCCGCCATTGACGGTGACGGTTGATGAATTATTAGCCGTAATTCCATAGCTATAACTACCAGTTCCCTTACCTACGGCCTTGACCTCGCCTCCGTAGATGTTCATAGAGCCATCTGTACCCAGCCATATTCCATAACCACCATGCGAGCCTGTGGCTGTGGCATCAACCGACCCGCCATAGACGTTAAATGTTCCTATTAAACAGAAAGCGCCACGATCGCTGTAAGAAGTAGTCGCTGTTAACTTGGCGCTGTGAACTTCCAATGTTTTCATGCTAGTAATGGCATCATCACCAGAGTTATCAACAACCAATTGGCCTGTCTGATTGGCTTGGCCATAAATGCTGAGATTATTATTATAACCAATAATCTTTTTGGCAGTCAACGTGGCACCATCCTTGATAATCAGGTTGACATTACCTGATAATGTAATATTTCCAGTGATAGTGACATTGCCTTCTACCACATAGGTGCCTGACCATTCGACATACGAGGTAGAATTCTCCACCTTGGTAGCCTCTGCCGGAATCTCCGTTGCCACCAGCTTCTTCTGGTCGGCATCCCACTTCAGATAGGCGTTTGCCGGGTCTACAGCCTTCTTCTCCTCCACCTTCACGCCGAGGAGTTTCTTGGTGCCGTTGAACTTGACGGTCATCGGGGTGCCCTCGGTGACGGTGTTGGCAGACTTGCCGTCGTCGCCAAAATCAACGGCGGTCTCGCCAGCGGTCACGGCGATGTTAGCCTTGTCGGCCAGAGCCTCCTTACCTAAGAAGAGGTTGCTCTCGGCGTAGTACTCCACCTGCAGCTCGACGTTGCTGGCGGGCATCTTGGCGAGCGTCCACACCTTCTTGTCGGCGTCGGGGGTCA
This sequence comes from Prevotella sp. UBA2809, assembly GCA_002351725.1. GTDB lineage: Bacteria > Bacteroidota > Bacteroidia > Bacteroidales > Bacteroidaceae > Prevotella. The sequence continues at coordinate 5,324 of DEHD01000020.1, read as the reverse complement.
GCGACCACTCGGTGGGCTCGGCTGCGCCGTAGACCTCGATCTTCGTAATGCCTATTGTGCCTATACTCAATGATTTGCTAGCATCGGTGTAGACATACCCTCCAGATAGATAGACCGAGGGGCTCTCTCCCACAACGGTGTAGCCAGTCGCTGCGATGCCTTCATTTGTGTAGAACTTGCAACTGGTGATGGTGTAGCCATTGGTGCCAGTCACGGTCATCAGAGATGCTGAACCAGCATACCATCCATCCAGGTCGCCGTCGTTGTAAACCTCTTCACTGAAGGTGACGGTGACCTTGTCGTCGAAGGTCTTGCTCCCGTACGTGAAGGACGTGTAATCTTTGTTCTCAATCGTCAAGAGCAGCGTCTCGTCGGCCCACGCGCCCGTGACTGCCGTGAGTAGCAGCGCGAGCGTCATAATATATTTCTTTATGTTTTGCATAATTGTATTTCTTTATGTTGTTTATACCTTTTATATTATATACGCACGAGAGGGGCGGTCAGAAGCCGAGGACTGGCCTGACATTAAAGCTTTCCAACTTATTTTCGACGCTCCAATTACTACTGCGGAAGTAGCGCGCGTAGTTGCCACCCTCCTCCGTAGCAGACCAACATTTGCCAAATATTTCCGTACCGCCGACGCCAGTGATATAGGCATTCACATTGCCGTCGTAAGTCTTGCCGTCGCTGATGGTACCAGTCGTCGAGCCGAGGTTCTCGAATATCGCCACATAGTCGCTCTGCTGCGCCACGGCCCAGTTCGACACGGCGGTCTCGCCCAGCGCGGTGTAGCTTGTCAGGTTGGTGCCGCGGGCGGCATCAGTCAGCACTTTCAGCGTGGTGCCGGCGTAAGAGGCAGAGGCCCAGCCGTTGATGGTGTTCCAGTTCTGCTGCGGTGCGTCCTTCAGGGAGAGAATCAGGCCGTGGCCCGTCTCCGTCACCTTGCCCAGGATGCCCACGGCGGTGCAGCCGTCGGGAACGGCAGTCTTAGCGTCGTGCAGATGGCCTGCGGCGCACACCACCTTGCCCTGGTCAGATGTTGTGGCGGCAGAGAGCAGTGTGTAGGCCTTCGCCTTCTTCACGGCCTTGACGCTCTTCACCTTCTTCGTGCCTTTGTACGTGACGGTGACGGGAGAACTCTCGGCAGCCTTGGCGGGCGAGATGGTCCAGTTAGTAGCATCCTCGGTGCCCTCGGCGAGAGTGACGGAGTACTGTGTGGCGGTAGGCGTAACATAGCCATACACCTCAATCTTTTTTAAACCCTTACTTTGATAATTGCCACCATCAATGGGTGTGCCATTTATTCTCGGTGTCTTATCCTCTTCCGTGGTTTCGGCTACGAAAGGAGCTTCGCTGTCTGTTGCTGTACGATTGGCATCGTCATAGAATATACATTTGGTGATGGTATATCCTTCGGCAGCGGTGACGGTTGCCGTCCAGCCGTATCCCCACCATCCCCAGTTAGCGAGGTATGCTGAGCTCCCTCCTGCAGTATAACTGAATGAAACGGTTGCCACATTCGCCGTGCTGTAGCTGGCTTGCTCTTTGGCTGTTGCCGTAATTGTGGTCAGCAGAGTTTCGGTCTGCGCCACTGCGCCTGTTGTTGCCGTCAGCAGCAATACAAGCAAAAATAGTAACTTTTTATTCATAAGCTTAATAATTTAGATTGTTAATATATTATTCATTGTGAAATCGACCATTTTGGTTTTGTGGTTTTCTTGGCTGCAATAATAGTTATTAGTAATTTGGCTACAAATATAAACAAAATCTTCGAAACCTGCAAGAGTTTTTGACCTGCAAGTGAAGATTTTGTAAATTCTGCCACTGTTTTTGTAAATTCTGCCACTCGCCGCGGCCGCCGCGCTCCGCCGGGGGGAGGGTCCCCCCGGTCCCTCCAGACTGTCCTTTTCTTTGTCGCAAAGAAAAGAACTAAAAGAAACACCACCCTCTAAATCTCCCTTTGTAAGGGAGACTTAACCGCTCCTCCTCGTCGCTCTTTACACCAAGGTACGCCTGGGCATCATAGCCCTGGCGTGGATTATCTTAATGGGGCGCTGCCCCATAAAAAAATCCCTCCGCATTTGCTTTGCGAAGGGATTATCTTATGGACTTAGATTAAAAATACATCGCTTAGAAGAAGTTCTTTGCGGGGATGTGGCGTATCACGTTGTCATCGCCACAGACGATGACGTCCTCATTGTTACGAGCCTTCTCCTCCAGCATCTCACGTTCGGCAATCTCCAAGCCACGCGTGATCTTCTCTACCATCTGGTTGTGTTCAGTGCTTGACATACGCTTCTATCTTTTTAAATTCAACTTCATTGTTTATTATCATTTTCTGATTCATACCGCCTGTAGCAATGATACTACGTGGGGTGATACTGTTATCAACTAATATCCAGGTGTCAACAATCGGCATATAGATGCGGAACAGGTTATCAATGCCTTCGTAGTAGCGACGGATGATAATATCGCGGGGTATGTTATGACCACCTTTGCTTACTCTCTCGGCCACGCGCTCAATAGCTTGCTCGGGTGTTTTCAGCCAGAAGAAAAGTAACGTAACTTCATATCCCTGCTGATGAGCTTTCTCAATTAGTTTAAAGTAGGAACGAGTGGCGAGTGTTGTCTCTATAGAGAAACTTTCGTTGCGGCGCAACAGCTCAGCGATGCGGCTAAGCATCAGGCGTCCTGCCTCAATCGCCACGCTCTCAGGATTGAACGGTGACAGTCCGCGGGCTATCTCATCTGCATTGACGAACTCACGACACTGGAGTATCTTAGGCAACACACTATATGATGCTGTTGTCTTTCCTGCACCATTGCAACCACTTATGATATATAAATGCTTATTCTCCATTTCTGCGGCAAAGATACGAATAAGTGAGCAAAATTCCAAATATTATTTGAGAATTTTCGAGCGTGAGTATCTAAGAACGTAGTTTAAAGGTTTCCTGTTACTGCAAAAATAGTCGAACTATTCGACCGTTTTTGCAGTGCAAAGATAAAAAATTTTTCTGATATCTGTCCTTTTCTTTGTCGCAAAGAAAAGAACTAAAAGAAACACCACCCTCTAAATCTCCCTTTGTAAGGGAGACTTAACCGCTCCTCCTCGTCGCTCTTTACACCAAGGTACGCCTGGGCATCATAGCCCTGGCGTGGCTTATCTTAATGTGGCGCTGCCCCATAAAAAATCCCTCCGCATGGAGTGTGCGGAGGGAGTATCTATTAATCAATGATGGTCTGCGCCCAGAGGGGGATATCGTCTGTGTAGCGCTTGAACGGCTTGCCGTCGGTCATGCGGAACAACAGACGAGCCTCGGCGTCATCAACGGAGTTGTCGTATACATACACGCGGTCGGCAATAGCTGCCACGCGCTTGCAGTTGAGTATCGACTTTTTGTAGCGTGAGATAATTTTCGGAATCGGCACGTCATGACCGCCCTTCATCACACGCTTTGCAATGCGCGAAGAGTTAATTGACGGGTGGCTGGTCGATACGAAGAACAGGCGGATAAAATAGCCAGCCTCGTGTGCACGGCGGATGAAGTCAACCTTGCCGTCGCTAGAGAGCACCGTCTCGAAGATGAGACTCTTGCCCTGTTGCAAGCATGCCTCGCGCTGCTCCTCGCAAAACTGTGCTGCCTGTAACACGGCCTCGGGCGAGTTCCAGTCGCCAAAGCGGTCCTGCGCTACCTGGTCAGGGTTGATGTAGAGAGCATTCTCCAGCCATTCGTGCTTGAGGATTTTCGAGGTAATCGTGGTCTTGCCCGACCCGTTGGGGCCGGCAATCACGATAAGTACGGGGCGGTGTTCGGTCTGACTCATGGCTATCTGATGTTTGCGGCAGCCTGCCTCAGTTCTTCGAAATAGCGTTGTGTTGCTTCTGCATTCGTCTCGCGTGCCTCCTCGGCGGCCTCGCGCAT
>DEHD01000020.1:0-1390 GCA_002351725.1 Prevotella sp. UBA2809 | reverse complement strand
TCATAATCGTTGTTGTTTATTGTTTCGGGGACAAAGATACGATATTTTTCGGATATTGCAAGGGTTTTGGGGGAAAATCATTGTTTATTGACTTGCAAGTGAAGATTTTGCAGATTTTGAAAGTCGACGGGGGTATTCCCCCCGTACCCCCTATCATTCATTTTCTTTCTGGTCCGCCAGAAAGAAAACCGAATCAAAAGAAAGAGCTCGAAAACGTCCTGAGCTCAGAGGCCGTAACACAAATTCTTCAAATCACTCAATGAACTCGCTCCGCTCAAACAGCATATCGTATTTCGTTGCTCAGATTGCTAATACAATCCGAGACTCAATGTTGATTCAAAGAATTTGCATTACTCTAAAGACCTCTTCGTGCGGAATGTTTTCAAGGAGTCTAGCGACGCAAGAACCCCTAAATAATAATCCCTCCGCATGTAGTGTGCGGAGGGAGTATCTTATGGTTTCATTTCGTTGAACATCGCAACTTCGTCATCGAAACGGCTCACTATTTCGTCTAATTGTGGATGATTACGAGGAACAATGAGAGCTATATACTCTTTTATTGGCTTGTCGTCGGGTCCAACACCTCTAACCTCGGTGGCCTTAATGAGATAACGCTTCTGTTGTTCGTAGCCGTTGAACCATCGTAAGAATAAACGTGCGCGTTGCGCCTGCTGACCGTTGTCGGTGCTGCACATATATAGCAACACATCGGGATTAAGCCGGAAAAACTCTTCAATAATACAGATAACGGTTTGAGCTATTTTTATGTCGCCTGGCGACTTTGTGTGATCAGGATTCGTAAGGTTGAACCAAAAAGCTGTGTAGTATGGGTTACTATCCAATTCGAAATCAACGAGATACTTGATGCCATTGTCGGTTTCGAAACGGTAAATCTCACCATCGCTCCATACCTTGTACGGAGCATAGATATTGATGCGGGTAACGTCGAGGTTATTCATTACTTTACGGCAATATCGTAGTAATGCGAATCATCAGCCTGTTGGCGCAGGCGTTCCTCCTCAGCGAATATTTCGTTAGCCCTTTTCTGAAAAGCGTCCTTGCGCTCTCTGGCTTTTTGTAGCCAAGCCATCACTTCCTCGCGGGTGCGCTGTTTGTAATTTGTAGTTTCCATAATCGTCGTTGTTTATTGTTTCCGCTGCAAAGATAGTGCAAATCGAGTGAAATACAAAATAAATCGCAATTTATTTTTATTTCCGAGATGCAGCCTATCTTCGAGGCGAAGCCTCAGAGATACGATGAATATTTGAAATTTGCAAGTATTTTACTCTTTATTGGCTTGCTGGGCGGACTCTTGCTCGGCCAAGAATGTTTTCCTTTTTGCTGCGCCTTGATATGGCGAAGCCAATATCTAATACCTGAAAACACCTCT
>DEHD01000015.1 GCA_002351725.1 Prevotella sp. UBA2809 | reverse complement strand
ATATATATTATATATATAGTAATGTATTTTGTAAAGAATATTTCTTCAACCTTAGATGCTACCCGTATAAAACTGTGATACTGTGATCTGTGATTTTTCAACTTTGTGACGTATTTAGTGTTGTTTTTCTTTGGAGTTCACGAAATAAAGCATTACCTTTGTACCAACTTAAAAGGATGCTAATGCGTAGTTATAATAAATAAAAGCCACCCGAAGTGACTTTTAAATGGAGCAGGGGCGATAAGGTCTTACTCCCCGCACTCAGCGGCGTAGTCAAAAGCGAACTTTTGACGGTGCAAAGATATGAAATCTTTCAATAAGTTCCAAATATTTTGGGACTTTTTTTGTTTTGTGGCTTTTTTCTTGCCCCAATCCAAACTTTTCTCCCTTTCCGCTTGTAATTCCAAAAACTTTTTGTACTTTTGCAATATTCTAAAAACTTATATAGATATGCTATTTCAGAAGACTATCATCAAGAAATATTTAGGACTGCTTAAAGAAGAGGCGGTTAGCGAGGCTTGGAATAAGTTCCAAGCGTATTTTCTTGATGCTCAGATACAGGCTAATATTAAGCAATCAAAGGAGGAACAATTCCAAGAAGGTTTCCTTCGCGAGTTGTTTGTAAATGTACTTGGCTATACGCTAAATCCTTCGCCCAACTATAACCTGATTACGGAAAAGAAGAACGAGACAAACTCAAAGAAGGCCGACGGAGCCATTCAGAAAGATGGTAAGGTGATTGGTGTTATTGAGCTGAAAGACCATAAAACGACCGACCTTTCACGCATTGAGGCCCAGGCTTTTGGATATAAAAATCAGCATCGTGATACTCGGCTTGTTATTATTTCAAACTTTGAGAAAGTTCGCTTATACATTGATAATGCTGTAGATTATCAAGAGTGGCATTTATTCCATTTAACCGAGAATGATTTCCGCGAGTTGTATCTCTGTTTGGCTTGGGCTCAGGTAGATGCTGGAATAGCAATACAGATGAAACAAGAGTCGGTATCGAGTGAAGACCAGATTACTAAGGCGTTATATCGTGACTATTCTGAGTTTAAGCGCGTGTTGTTTGCAGACATAATAGCCAATAATCCCGTAGAAGATGGTGCAGACGAAAAGGAGTGGCAACTACTTTTGTTTAAGAAGACACAGAAGTTGTTAGACCGATTACTCTTCATATTTTTTGCTGAAGACTGTGGCCTGCTGCAACCAAACTCAATGGTGCAGATTATCGAGAATTGGCAAAAGCTAAAAGACCTTGACGCCTATGTTCCTCTATATGACCGTGTAAAGCAGTATTTTGGCTATCTCGACAAGGGCCATCAAGGTAAACCTTTCGATGTTTTTGCATATAACGGGGGATTGTTTAAAACCGACGATGTGCTTGATAGCCTCCGTATTAGCGATGATTTGCTTGCCAAACATACCCGCAAGCTATCGACCTACGATTTTGAGAGCGATGTAGATGTAAACATCCTCGGTCATATCTTTGAAAACTCACTCTCTGAGATTGAAGAAGTAACACAGCAGATTAATAGCGGTAAGGCCCCTCAAACCTCCAAACGTAAGCAGGATGGCGTGTTCTACACTCCTCAGTATATCACTAAATATATAGTTGAAAATACCGTAGGTCGCCTGTGTTCAGAGAAAAAGCATGAATTAGGTATTGTTGAAGAAGAGTATTTCTCAGATCAACGTCGCCAGATGCAAACAAAGAAGCGATTATTGGATCTGTTGCAGCAATATCGTGATTGGTTGCTTCAGATTACGATCCTCGATCCTGCCTGTGGTAGTGGTGCTTTCCTGAATGCTGCCTTGCAGTTCTTGATGGCCGAACATAAGTTGATTGACGAGATGGAGGCAAAGGTTACGGGTTCTGCTATAGAGTTCCAAAGTGTGGAGAACAGCATCTTAGAGCATAACCTCTATGGCGTTGACATCAACGAAGAGAGTGTAGAGATAGCCCAGTTAGCACTATGGCTACGTACTGCCAAACCACATCGTAAACTGAACTCACTCAATGAGAATATCAAGTGTGGCAACTCGCTGATTAGTGATCCCGCTATTGCTGGCGACAAAGCCTTTAACTGGCAAGAACAATTCCCAAAGGTGTTTGAAAAGGGTGGCTTTGATGTCGTTATAGGTAATCCGCCGTATGTGAGAGCTGATAGCCCAGGTAATTCTTTGGACTTCCGTAATTATATGACATCATGTGGCAAATGGGAGACACTTGCAGGCAAATGGGATTTATATATTCCTTTCCTTGAATTGTCTATAAAGGTGTCGAGGCCGTATAGCCTCTGTTCGTTCATTATTCCGGATGCATATTGTCACGCTGAATATGGTAAGCGTAGCCTTGAATATTTGAAGGATAACCACTACTTGTCTATGATAGATTATTTTCCAAACATAGAGGTGTTTGAGAATGTTGGAGTGAAGAGTGTTATTGTAAGCATTGATAAGCGTGGTGCCAATTGTTTTACTCAGCGAATTCATGATGCTAATCATCAGTTCGTAGAGAAGATTTTGGATAATTACCCTGATAGTCTAAGAATCGACGCAAAGCATAGTTTAATTGAAGGAAAGAACGACATGATTCCATTGGGGAATATTTGTTATATGTCTGTTGGTATTGTTGGTAATAGCGATGAAAAATTGTATAAGGGAGAGTTTCTTGTGAGTGACTTATTGTCAGAGACAAAAGACGAATGCCATTGTAAACTTTACTATGAAGGAAAAGATATAGGCTGCTGGGGACTACTACGACCTCGTTATATAGAATATGGTACAGAACGTTCGCCAAAGAAATGGCGTCGTAAAGGATTTGTTGAGATGTTTGAAGGCTCATACAAGTTGGTAACGATGCGAAGTCCTGGGGCATTTCCTCGTACATTTCTTGATACGGATAATGGCTATTTCAACGAAAGTGCCATAGGCTTCAAACGTTGGATAGACCTTAAGGGCGTTGAAAATAATAGTGTTTCTAAGGCTTATAACAACAAAGAAGATAGGATTTTATATGAAGAAATATCTACTAACTATTCATATAGAACCTTGCTCGCAATCTTCAATTCGTCACTTATCAGATATGAATTGAATACTGAACGTCGTAGTAATATCCATATTTATCCAGACGATTGGAAACGACTTGTATTGCCTAAGATTACAGCAGAGCAATTGAACCCCTTGGATACTCTTGCAGATAGAATGCTCTTCCTCAATAGTCAGTTAAAGGAGAAACGCAGCCGTTTCTTGCGTCGTTTGAGTGAGAACTTTGAGGGCATAAAGATAACAACAGCTTTGCAGACGTTTGATCAGCTGGTATTCAAGGGCTTGATGGCAGAACTGAAGAAACAGAAAATAAAACTCTCATTAGTCCAGCAAGACGAGTGGGAAGAATACTTCAATCAGTATCGCGAAGCCTGTCAACAACTGACAAACCAAATAGCAGAAACAGACCAAGAAATTGATCTGAAAGTATATCATCTCTACGGTCTGACCTACGATGAAGTCCTCACCATTGATCCCAATACTCCCATCAGACGTGAAGAATATTAACGATAGAGTTTTAGTTAAAACAAATTCATTATCAGAGAAATAATATGTTTAAGAAAATTCTTTTCTTTATTGGAGCATGGGTGAGTCTAAACATCATTTTGATGTTTTCTTGTTCTGAGGCGACTATATCGTATTATGGTGCTGGTCTTAATTTGATAACTATTCCTTGTGCCATTTTAATAACATTTGTTTATTTTAAGCTTTCTGAAAAAGCCAAGGATGAATTTGAAGATAACGTCATTCCTGATACAATAACAGACAAGGAAATTAAATCGGACAAAGATATGGATAATTTTATTGAGGAGGTTCTTAAACGTTCAAATGAACTCGCAGATGACATTATTTCTGAGGATTATCCCATTTCAGAACCTGATTCAACAGAGGATGGTCTGAAGGTGGGTGAAGAATTATTTGAAGAGTTGAAGAAAACTACACTGTCGATTATTCGAATTATTACAGATTCATGCCATCATGAAAGTTTTCTTGCGTTGCTGAGAAAAGCGTCTAATACGTTTGGGGAGCCAGATAGCTACATCTTTAACTTTAAGTCGATGCTCATAAAGGATGTATCGATGTGTTTTGACAAGATGGGGTATGTCGACAAAATGACACATTCAACGGCTCATGGTCTCTGTCTCTATATTATAACTAGGTTGCTTAGTGATTACGACGCAGGTGAAGATTACCCGTACTATAAGCTGAAGATGGATATGTCGGATGACTTCTATCGTAAGTTTTGTATGGATAACGTGAGAAAAAGAATGGAAATATTTAATAATGTAGATAATGAGGCTGCATTAATTGACGGGCACGAGGACTTTAGACTGATAATAGCATTCGCCATCTGGAAGGATGAGGTGACGGAGTATCTACGAATGCTGTTATTTAGGATGAATCAATTGATAGTGAAATCGGATGGGGAAATTTCCATAAAAGAAAAAACTTGGTTGAAACAAATTCTGAAGAATCAAGAGTTGCTTGAGGCACTTTATACTGATGACCATGGCAATCCTGTGCCAAAGCAGGCAAAGAAAGAATGGATAGAAAAGGCAGAACAGAATATTGATGCATTGAAGCAAACAAGAAAAAAGGTTTCTAAAAAAGAGATTGCTCAAAATACAGAAATCTCAAAATCATCAATTGATGAATTGAACGAATTGATAGGCCTTTCTGAAACTAAGAAGGAAATAACAACCCTTTCGAACTATATTCAGATGAAGTTGAAGAGGGATGAGATGGGTATGAAATCGCCCAATTTATCACTTCACTGTGTATTTACTGGTAATCCAGGAACGGGTAAGACTACTGTAGCCAGAATTCTTGCAGGCATTTACAAGGAAATGGGATTATTGAAGAAAGGTCATCTTGTTGAGACAGATCGTTCTGGTTTGATAGCAGAATATGTCGGGCAGACAGCTGTAAAGACAAATAAAAAGATTGATGAAGCTCTGGATGGTGTTCTGTTTATCGATGAAGCATATTCGTTAGTTCAAGGTGCAAAAGGGGATTATGGTCCGGAGGCTATAGCAACTCTGCTCAAACGTATGGAGGACGATAGGGATAGGCTTGTGGTGATTGTTGCTGGATATACAAAGGAGATGGAAGATTTTATCAACTCAAATCCAGGACTTCAGTCGCGTTTCAACCGCTATATCCACTTTGAGGACTATACAGCAGAGGAACTCCTAAAGATATTCCTTTTGAATACAGATAAGCATGAGTACAAGCTGGCTGACGACGTGAAGGAATTCTTGCTGAAGAAATTGGAAGAGGTGGTTGCTAACAAGCCCAAGGACTTTGGCAATGCCAGATACGTGAGGAATCTCTTCGAAAAGACTGTTGAGGCTCAGGCAAACCGCTTGGCGTTAGAGCCAAAGATTTCAAAAGAACTATTAGTAGAGATAAAGAAGGAAGATATATCTATAACTTAAAAAATTTGCTTATAATATATAAAATTAGGGGAGAGCGAACATCACTGTTGACTCTCCCTAAAAATTTACTTAAAAAACTAAATCAATCAACCATAAAATCTCTTAAGGCTGCAAAGATACAACTAAATTATAATATGGCCAAATGTTTTTGGATAAAAGTGTAAGGCCAACACAATTTTGTAAAAAAGCCTTTGTAGTATCGCAGAAAAGCACTATCTTTGCGCTCCGATGCAAAAAAAAAGAAACAAAATATGAATAATAAAGAAAACAAAGAATTTGTTATGCCTAACGGCTTCAAGATAACAGGAAACATAAACTATTACACCAAAAGAAAATTGGAAGATATTGCTTCCGAACTAGATGAAATACCTCATGAGGGCCATCGTGTTAAGGGTAATATATATTATGGTAGAGCAGAGAAGGTTCACACCCGTCAAAAATGGGAAGTGGGCAAAAATGCTGGCCCAAGAAGGTGTTAGCTATGGGGATAGTCAACTTGTTTAATCATCAAATAGAAAGGAGGCAAAGATGATAACATAAGATTTTCGCTTAATTGTTTGGGCGGAAGAGAGAAATGCATTATCTTTGCACTCGATTTTTATTGGAAAGTAGAAACAGCTGAAAGCTTCGTTACTCTTCGAAACACCACAAAGAAAGATTAAAGCAAGTCGAAAGCTGCCAGCTCGCGCTATATGCAGAGGCGTGGGCTTGGTAGGGTTTGCTTTAATGGATGTGGTGTCCTCGAAGAGTATTCTGCTATAGTGCCATGTCTCTGCATTCCTTTAAAATCCAACTTGCATTACTGCCCAGCCAACCTAATTACCAATAATATCAATCATCTTAAAAAATTGAAGCAACCAAATGAACTACATCATTTGCCCATACCGGCTCGTAAGTAGCGAGATATGGTATACCAATCCGGATGGATTAGCGCCTGAGGAAGTCTTCTTCGACGTGATCAGAGAGGACTTCCTAATCAATAATCAAACAATCGTTTTTGGTGATAAACACTTAAAGCATGTATACTCACACATTCACATAAACAAGCCTGCGGATGGTATCGCACTCTTGAAAATAGCTAATAGACTCGTGGAGGAGGATGAACAGCAGGTGTGGAATAAGTTTCCTGGCGAAGACCGCCAATTTGCGACCTTGTTTATTGTGAGCAGAAAGGATGCCACCTGTTTCTATATCGAGGAAAATGAAAAAGCCTTTGCCAATATGGAGGATTATATTAATATGGTGTGTCGAGGATTTAACGCCATCCTTAGCCTCAAAGGTCTGGCTGTAGTACCCGATAAGCACATAGTTAGACAGAACGACAACTACGGCATTATGTATATATCGGCTGTTATCAATAATCATCTGAAGGCCTCTCATGGGGCTGTCAGTGAGGAAAGCGCACTTAGCAAATTCGACGAGAAAATGCAGCAAGCCACTCGTTTGTTCACCAGCTCGCTAGTGGATATGTATAAAGCTAGCCTCGTGATACAGACGCTTTACCTATTAACCCAAAACCAAATGGGAATAAAAAGAAAGCTTTGTGTACTAAAAGCTGCACTTGATACTAGCGTACTTGTGCGTCCTGGATATAAGGACTATATAGAGGTGTTTGAATGCGGCAATGAATTAACTAAATATAATTATAGCCGATGCACCAACCCTAAAGCTCATAAATATGAAAACGACCCCCTATATAAGAATGCGTATAGAGAATTTATGAAGATAAAAGAACTCGATTTGTAAATAGAAAATTGCAACTTTCTGCAACTTTCTGCAACTTTCTGCACCAAATTCGCACCGAGCGGAAATGGTGCATTTTTTTGTTGCATAATTGCTGCAGATACTATATTTTTGCACCCGCATTTGCAAAATTAACTATAAGTAATAACCTGCGACAGATGGGCCCATTCTGTTTCGCTAAAAGTGAAACAAGAATGAAACAAATTGTGATTGAGATTGACGACGAGGCTTTCGAGCCTTTTATGGGAATGTTGCGCCTTTGCCCTTCGGTAAAGGTGGTTGGAACAAGCGATGACACTGATTCGTGCTCGTCGCGAGATCGCTGTGTGGCGATGGCAATAGCGGAATTACAACAAAATGATGTAATCCGTTATGCATCAGATTATACTTTTATAATGCTTCTAGTTAATCAGGGTATGATAGACAAGAAACTGTTTTATACCACACCGCTTGACTTTATTGCCTATCTTAATCAAATTGGTGTGAACGATATTCCTGGTAAGTCGCGAATATACCTGATGTTGGGGCTTACCTGTGGAAAGTATCCTGAATGGACTTTTTCCGATAAACCTGGTGCAGGCGAAACTACTCGTAGAAATAACGTGGCCAGACAGTTTTTGAGCGCTTATTTCAGGAATAAAAGAACCATTGCGGAAGGATTAGCGGAAAAGAAATAGGTGGTGCGGAAGGATATGCGGAAAGCGTGATTATAAGTCAAAGCTGGCTCGAAAAGTTGCTTTACCTTTGTCCTCGGAAATCAGATGATAGTCGTCTGATAGAGTTAAATTTAAAGAATTAAAAATGAAAAAGAAAATGAACATTATCGGTTACTTTACAACACCGATTAAAGTAGTTGAAGGAGAAATGAGTTGCATGCAGGACATCAGCTCGTATGCTCTGGATGTGAAGGATCTGCTTGACCAACAGGTTAGTCCGGAATTGAGTGACAAACTGAACGAGATGTTGCTGGGATTCAACGAGGATGTACAGCTGGAAATGGTTGAGAACATGCTGAGCTTTATCTGCGCCAACGTGCTGCACACCACTGGTTGTTACTCGGTTGATACCGCATTAGAGATGTGCTACAAGTGGATTGGCGACGAAAAGGGCATAGCCACGAAAGGCTTTGGTAAACTGATTAATAGACTGATTTGACAATGGCAGAGAACAGTATAAGACGTGAAGGCCGGGTTAAACGTATTGAGTATCTGAGATACTTAGCTGATGTGAGAGCTAAAGAACAACAAGCGTGGGATATGGGAATCCGCATCACTCGCAAAAGTATCGAGGAAATAAGAGAAGAATTCGTAAGAGTATCAGAATTTGATTCTATTTATATTAATTTTTAATTTACAAAACAATTATGAACACAATGATTTTGAGAGTTAAAAAGTGCGGAGCTATGACTACCGTGCAGAGTGAGAAAAGTGAAAACGGAGTGCTTGACAAGCGCACACTGGTGCTGCAGGAGCTCGGAGGTAAGTACGAGAACTGCTATGTAGTGACAGCGCTGGGCAGTCTGGCTACCATCGAGTGGAGCGAGGGAGAACTAGTGGCATGCGTGCTGAGTTTCCGAACTCATGAGCACAACGGTCAGGTCTTTATGGACGTGATCGCAAACGAAATGATAAAAGTGAGAAAGTGAAAAAGTGAAATAATTAAACATTAAAGATTATGTATTTAAGTGACGCAATTTTAGCAATGGAGATGAACCTCCGCAGTACATGTATGATGCTGGAGGTTGTAAGACGACAGCAGTTGAAGCGAGTTATGGACGAACACTATCTGCCCATGCAGGATTTCTTGGCCGATCTCGAAGAACATATCGATGAAAGAAGCGATGCAGAGATGTGTCTTGACTATATGAAACGCCTTTATAAGGGTTTGAAGCATGCTGATGAACATGTGGCGTTAGCGGGCAGAAACCAGATCATAGAGGATCCTGAAGAGGCAAATTTGGCAGACATGTTGTTTGGCGGAGTAGAACACAATTTTCCAGATAACTTAGCGCGATGTGCCAGAGAGTGTTATGATGCCTATCAACGCATGTTGCCTGTTCAATCGGACGATTCAGACGAGACACGCCACAAATGGATTGCAGAGGTTATGCACGAGTTTGAGCGTATTGCCAGAAAACATAGTGTGAACCTTTTGTTGAATAGCAAATGGAGAATTAATGAGGGCTATTTGATGGAGTGGTTGAACTATAAATTCTGGGAAATAGTTAAAAATTGATATGGTGAAATTGTAAAATAGTATAATCATTTGAGTTGAGGTGAGGAGGATATTCTCGAGTAAATGGCCAAAGAATCCGAAATCTCTTCTCGCTAAAATAACTCAAATAATATGAATAAATTAATTAACAAAACAACAACTATCGACGGCATGATGGCCGTTAGTGAGAATGATTTAGGGTTGAAGTATGTGCAGTTCCTGCCCGACAACCCATGTGTAGGACTGATGGAGGCATTCCGTGGATTTGGATATTTCCAAATGCTAAGCAATGGATCGTGCGACTTTATCCAGAAGAAACGCCATCGCAACAAGCCTGAGTTTAGGGGGTATTACGCAAGTCTGTCGTTTTGTGCCGATGGGTATGACAGAGTGACTTTTGTGGTACCAAACGACATGCGAGCAGAACTGCCCAAGATACTGCGAAAAGGCATATTCCAGATTATTGCACACCTTATAAAGAAAGGATTTGCCAGATGATATACCGTATAGTAAACAAGGGCAAAAAGTTTGCCTATCAGGTAAAGAATCGTGAAGATTTCTTGTCGCTGCGTAACTCTAAGAAGAATCTTGATAATTTAGCAAAAGCACGCAAAGGCGATGAGAAAGCAAAGTCGCAACTTGTGCAGTTCGCGTACAATATAGGTGTGCTGCAGAGCTCGGCTTTGGCGGGTTGCAAGAGTATTGGCAGCTTCTTTTTTCATGATGTGGATTGCTATGATGCAGCTCAGAGTGAGGCAATGGCGCAGCAGATATTGGCCAAGAAGGATGAGATAGGTCTGATGATGCTGGAGAAGAGTGCGAGTGGTGGTTATCATCTGGTTTGTAAACGAGAACCTGGAACTTCCATTTTGGAGAATCAGGTGCGTGTTTCTAGCATTCTGCAGATTGAAATGGATACCAATGTTCATGATTTACAAAGGGTTTCTTATAGTTCAAGTGGTGATGAAAAAGATTTACTTTACTTGGATGATGAATTGTTTGAGGAGCCCATGACGGCTGAAGAGTGCGAGGCGGAGTACGCTCGACTGAAAGAACGTGAGAGACGTGGTGAAGAGGATGTTCCGGCTGGGGCTAAGAAGGCGCGAAAGCATTATAAGCCGTGGGAGGAGGATGTCTTGGCAACGGACTACAGGACTAACAGGACTGATTCTACTGCTGATAATCCCACCGAAGAAAATAAAGTCCTTCAGTCCTGTGGTCCGTTGCAAAAAATAAGTGAACGAGTGAGGTTTATTGGCGAGGCGGTTTTGAAGGCTAAGGGGCTGGAGAGGTGCGACTTTTTGAACGATGGCGGAAGGCATAATGCGGTGAAGATATTCCTTAGTGGTGCTAACCAATTGCTTGAGCAGGATGAAGCTAACGGCGTTTTAGCGGAGTTAATGCCAGAACATTGGAACGACCAGAACATTCAGGACTGCGTGCGGGATTTCTATGATAGGTATTACAATCGTAACCGCAAGCTGAACAAGGATGAAGAGGAGATCTTTACGAAGAGTAGAAGAATAGGTGCTGATTCAACTCCTTCTACAAGTTCTGAAACCGCTGAACTGGAGATGCCTGAGATGCCTGCGGAGAAGAAACTGCCGAAACTGATAAGGTTGCTGACAAAGAATACGCCTAAACAGTATAAAGCGGCAGTGGCACATGCGGTGTTCCCACCACTTGGAACACACCTTAAGGAAGTGTCGTTTGAGTACACCGACTACGTGCCTCACGAGGCAACGCTTATGAACTGTCTGATGGCGCATACGGGTGCTGGTAAGGGCTGCATCGACGAGCCTATACGCCATATTATGGCCGACATAAAACGTCGTGACGAGGAGAACACTCGTCGCGAGGCGGAATGGAAGAAGGACTGTCAGAAGAAGGGTGCTAACAAGGATAAACAGGTTCGCCCAGAAGGGCTTGTAATCCAAGAAATCGACCCCGATATGACCAAGCCTGCACTCGTAACCCGAATGGACGAAGCAGAAGGACACTTTGTTTATGTGAAGCTGAACGAGATTGACCTGTTTGAGCAGCTTAAAGGTCAGACTGGCAAGCAGCATTTCCAGCTGATGTGCTTAGCCTTCGACCCAGGGGCTGAATTCGGACAAACTCGCGTAGGTACGCAGAGCGTAACAGCACGCCCGAAATGTCGCTTTAACTGGAATGCGTGTACCACAATACAGAAAGGTCGCAAGTTCTTTAGCCGCGTGCTTACTGATGGTCCTATAAGCCGTATAAACTTCTGCACCATCCCCGAAATGGAGATAGGCGCTGAGCAGCCCATCTACGGAAAATACGATTCTGCATTCGATGAGGAGCTTAAGCCGTACATCGACAACCTTGTAGCCGCTCGCGGTAGGGTTGATTGTCCGCAGGCATTCAAATTGGCCAAGAAACTGCAAGAGGAATGTGCTGAGTTTGCCCGCCTGAGTCAGAATGAGACCTATTTGAATCTGAGCCATCGTGCCATCGTAATCGCCTGGCTTAAGGCCTGTGTGCTCTTTGTAGCCAATGGCAATCAATGGGAAAAGAACATTGAGGACTTTGTCCGTTGGAGTCTACAGTATGATCTGTGGTGCAAGATGGAGTTCTTTGGTGAAGACATAGAACGTGCAAATAATGGAAACGAGCGCATTGGAGCCCGTGGGCCAAGAAATCTGTTGGAGCTACTGCCTGATGAGTTTACCAGAGAGCATGCTCTGAATGTGCGAATAAAGCAAGGAATGGGTAGTGACAGGAAGAAGTGTGCGCAGATGATTCGCCAATGGTTGTATAGAAAATATGTGTTACAGATAACAGAAAACAGTTTTAAAAAGAGCGAAAAATATGTTACCAAGAGGAATAAGAAACAATAATCCGCTTAATATCCGCAGAAGTAAGGATAAGTGGAAGGGCCTGAGGGCCGTGCAGGCAGACGCACAGTTCTGTCAGTTTGAATCATTGGAGTATGGCTGGCGGGCAGCGTTCTATTTGCTCACGCGGACGTACTATCATAAGTACCGACTATACACCATCCGCAAAATCATTAGCAAATGGGCACCGCCAATGGAGAATAAAACGGAGGCGTACATTGCCAACGTGTCGAAGCTGACAGGCATCGACCCCGATGAGCCGATAGGCATACCAAGCGAGAGTCCTGGAAGATGGATGAAGTTGGGTAGGGCGATGGCGATACAGGAAAACGGAACAGATAGCATCGACGATTTTGCGCTGCTTACCGGCTGGGACTTATGTCGCGAAGCACTGAGATGACTCGACTGCGCTCGGGATGACAATCGGGGGATAAAAATCCCTCGATTACAACCCCAGCAGGCTGCCGATTTGGAATACCGCCATACTTGCCACCCAGGCTACTGCGGTGGTGTAGATGGCGGCAAAGCCTGCCCAGCGCCATGAACCGGTCTCGTTCTTGATGGCGGCTATAGTGGCTATACAGGGGAAGTAGAGCAGAATGAATATAAGGTAGGCATAGGCCGCAAGGGGCGTGATGCCTTCTTGAATCATTGTTTGGCGCAGGCGGGTGTACTTCTCGTTGTCGTCGCTGAACTCCTCATCGTCGCCGAAGCTGTCGTCGCCGCTATAGAGAACACCGATAGACGAGGCTACAATCTCCTTGGCACCAACGCCGCAGATAAGAGACACATCGAGCTTCCAGTTGAAACCCTGTGGGGCGAATACTGGCTCGATGGTCTTACCCATACGGCCGATGTAGCTCTGCTCCTGCTGTTGCTCGCGTGGCAGCTCGTCGTTATGTGGGAAGTAGCCCAGGGCCCAGACGATGATGCTGGCCACAAGGATGATGCCTCCCATCTTCTTGAGATACTCCTTACCTTTCTCCCAGGTGTGGCGCCAGATGGCCTTTGGGGTTGGCCAGCGATAAGGTGGAAGCTCCATAACAAACGGGGTGTCCTCGCCCTTTATAACGAGCGATGAGAAGATCTTGCTTACTACTACCGACACGGCGATTCCGATGGCGTAGAGCGAAAGCAATACCCACGAGCGATACTGCAACGAGAAGAAGGTGCCGGCTATCATGATATAGATGGGCAGGCGGGCTGAGCAGCTCATGAACGGCAGAATCATCATGGTGATGATGCGCGAACGGCGGCTCTCGATGGTGCGGGTGGCCATTACAGCGGGAACATTACATCCGAAACCCATGATGAGCGGGATGAACGACTTGCCGTGCAGACCCATCTTGTGCATGAGCTTGTCCATGATGAATGCGGCACGGGCCATATATCCTGAATCCTCCATCAGCGAGATGAAGAAATAGAGTATCAATATCTGTGGCAGGAATACGATGACGCTGCCCACACCGCCGATGACACCATCGACGAGCATGGCCTTGAGCGGTCCGTCGTTCATTCCATCGCTAATCTTGCCGCCCAGCCAAGCCACGCCTTCTTCAATCCAGTCCATAGGATACTGACCGAGTGAGAAGGTGGTCTGGAACATGATGTAGAGTATGAGGAAGAAGATGGGGAAGCCGAAGTACTTATGCGACAGCAGACCATCAATCCTATGTGTAGCCTTATAGGTGTCCTTCTTGTGACCGGTCTTGTATTCGGCCTCCTTCAGGGCTCCGTTGATGAAACCGTACTTGGCGTCCATGATGGCTGTCTCGGAGTCGCTGCCGGTCTCTTCCTTTACGCGGGCCGATGCCTTATCGCGCTCGGTGGTAAGGTTGCGGAAGTCCTGTATGCGCTGCTCACCTGCCATGTGCTTGCCCAGGTAGTCGAGCACCTGACTATCGTGCTCAAGGAGCTTAAGCGAGAGGTAGCGGGTAGAGTAGTGCTGGGTGATATGCTCGTCGGCCTTAAGGTACTTCTGGATGTGCGAGATACCGTCTTCAATTTCGTGGCCGTAGTTGATATGCAGGTGGCGAGAGAACTTGCTGGTGCCCTCGTAAACCTGAATTACGGCGCGGAAGAGTTCCTTTACACCCATACCGTTTTTGAACGATGTTGGTATCATAGGTGTACCAAACAGGGTGCTGAGGGTGTCGAGATTAACGTTGTCGCCACGGCGCTCAAACTCGTCGTACATGTTGAGCGCGCACACCATGCGCATGTTCATATCTACAAGCTGGGTGGTGAGATAGAGGTTGCGCTCAAGGTTAGAGGCATCGATGACATTGATTACCACATCGGGCATTTTTTCTGTAAGATGTTCGCGCACGTAAAGCTCCTCGGGCGAGTAGCACGAGAGTGAGTAGGTGCCAGGCAGGTCGGTGAGGTTGAACTCGTAGCCGAACATTGAGGCATGTGCCTCGGTGGCATCTACGGTAACGCCTGAGTAGTTGCCCACATGGCCGTGAGCACCTGATGCGAAATTGAACAGCGATGTTTTTCCGCAGTTAGGATTTCCCACCAGCGCAACGTTGATGGTACGACGCTCTTTCATAGCCTCGTGGCGGATGTAGTCGTCTTCATGGCGATTACTATCGGTGGCAAGGTTAAAGGTAGTTGCCTCGAATGGGGTGTCGGCCGATACTACCTCGATGTTGTCGGCCTCCTGATGGCGCAGACTAACCTCGTAGCCCATGAGCTTATACTTCACGGGGTCCTGTAGCGGAGCGTTGAGCAGAACCTCTACCTCCTGTCCGCGAATAAAGCCCATCTCAATGATGCGCTTGCGGAATCCGCCGTGGCCCAATACCTTTACTATAATACCTTTTTCGCCTGTTTTTAACTCTGATAGTTTCATCACTCAATTGATTTTGAGTGCAAAGATACATAAAAAAACTTGCAACCCGATTGCAAAGGCCGCAAGTTTTTATAAAATACCTAAAAATGATGATAGGTTACTCGGTTTCGAAGTAATTTTCGAGCTCAGCTTTAGCGCTCGCGTTCTCGTTAGCCAAGTCGCGAACTATGTGACCTTTCTCAAGCAGCGCAATGCGGTTAGAGATGTCGATAGTGTGGGCGAGATTGTGGCTTGAAACCAGAATGGTGGCACCTGTCTCCTTATTATAATCGGTGAGCACGTGCTTGAGTACATTCTGGCTCGAGGGGTCGAGGAAGTTGAACGGCTCGTCGAGTATAACCAATTTAGGACGGTTGAACAGGGCAGAGATGATACCCACCTTCTGCTTGTTACCAGCAGAGAGGTTGCGGATAAGCTTTTTCTGACCGAAGATCTCGCCAGCGGCAAGACGCTCAAAGTCCTTAAGGCGCTCGTCAACCTGAGTCTGAGTCATATTTGTAATCTTGCCGATGAAGGCAAAATACTCCTCAGGGGTGAGGAAGTCGATAAGGAACCCCTCGTCGATATATGAACCGGTGGATGCTTTCCACTCCTCGCTTGCAGCGGGGTTGATGCCATCGAGTGCCACCTCGCCCTCATCGGGCTTCAGCAGGTCGAGAAGCATGCGGAAGAGCGTAGTCTTACCAGCACCGTTATTACCCACAAGACCTAATATATCGCCATTGTTAACAGTGAAGTTCTCAATGTCGCAGGCAACGGTCTTGCCAAACGCCTTTTTCAAATTGGTTATGGTTATCATAATCTTTAATGTTTCATGTTTAATGTTTAATGTCACACGATTCCTTTGCCGTGACAGTTCTTGAACTTCTTGCCAGAGCCACAGGGGCATGGATCATTACGTCCGGGCAGCTTATCCTTAACGATAGGCTGGTGGTTCTGCTGAGCGCGAGTATCGTGCTGAGCGGCTGCCTGCTGATTGCGGTCGACAAGCTGCTCCTCGCCGATGTTCTGCTTGCTCTCAACATACTGCTGGCGCTGAGTGTGCTGCTCGGGAGCGGCCTCCTGAACCTGCTGCTGCATCTCGGGGATACCGCTGCGGGTGAGGATTGAGCAGATACGGTTGTACATCTCGTTAATCATCTCGTCCCAAACCTTGGCACTCTCGAGCTTGAAAATCAGCAGAGGATCCTTCTGTTCGTAAGAGGCATTCTGTACAGAGTGCTTCAGCTCGTCGAGCTGGCGCAGATTCTCCTTCCAAGAGTCGTCGATGATGTGGAGCAGGATGCTCTTCTCAAACTCCTTGACGATACTCTTGCAGTCGCTCTCGTAAGCCTCCTTCAGGTTGCATGGAATCTGGTACATCTTGCGACCATCGGTGATGGGCACCATAATGCGCTCGTAGATAGAACCCTGATTCTCGTAAACCTGCTTGATGATAGGCTGTGCTACAGTCTGGATGCGCTCAGTTTTGCGGTTGAAGTTGCCGATAGCTGCCTGGAAAGCATTCTCGTGCAGCACCTCGCGAGGCTGATTGATATACTCCTCGCTGGTGAATGGCACCTCCATTGAGAGCACATGCAGGAACTCCTCCTTGCAACCCTGATAGTCGCCAGAGTTCTCGATGATGTTAACAACGCGATCCCAGATGATGTTGGCAATATCCATGCCGATACGCTCACCCATCAGGGCGTGGCGGCGCTTCTCGTAGATAACGGTACGCTGCTTGTTCATCACATCATCGTACTCAATCAGGCGTTTACGGATACCAAAGTTGTTCTCCTCAACCTTCTTCTGGGCGCGCTCAATGCTCTTCGAAATCATTGGGCTCTCAATCATCTCGCCATCCTTGAATCCAAGGCGGTCCATAACCGATGCAATGCGTTCAGAAGCGAACAGACGCATCAGCTTGTCCTCGAGTGATACATAGAAGACTGATGAACCTGGGTCACCCTGACGTCCGGCACGACCACGAAGCTGACGGTCGACACGACGGCTCTCGTGGCGCTCGGTACCGATGATGGCCAAACCACCAGCGGCCTTCACCTCGGGCGACAGCTTGATATCGGTACCACGACCAGCCATGTTGGTGGCGATGGTTACGGCACCTTTACCATTGGTGCTCTGTCCGGCCAGTGCTACGATGTCGGCCTCCTTCTGGTGCAGTTTAGCATTCAGCACCTGGTGGGGGATACCCTCGCGCTTACCAGTTTCAGGATTAACATACATATCGAGCATGCGGCTCAGCAACTCTGAAATCTCTACCGATGTGGTACCAATCAGGGTTGGGCGGCCTGCATTACGCATCTTTACAACCTCATCGATAACAGCCTTGTACTTCTCGCGGGCTGTCTTATATACGCGGTCGTCCTGGTCGTTACGGATAACAGGACGGTTGGTTGGAATCTCAACTACATCGAGCTTGTAGATATCCCAGAACTCACCAGCCTCGGTAGAAGCTGTACCGGTCATACCTGAGAGCTTGTGATACATACGGAAGTAGTTCTGCAGGGTTATGGTGGCAAAGGTCTGAGTAGCAGCCTCAACCTTTACATGCTCCTTGGCCTCAACAGCCTGGTGCAGACCATCGCTCCAACGGCGACCTTCCATGATACGGCCAGTCTGCTCGTCAACAATCTTCACCTCGCCGTCGATAACCACATACTCATCGTCCTTGTTGAACATGCAGTAAGCCTTGAGCAGTTGCTGCAGAGTGTGAACGCGCTCGCTCTGAACGGCGTAGTGGCTCATCAGCTCATCCTTTTTGTCAAGGCGCTCCTGATCGGTAAGACCAGTCTCGGCCTCAAGTGCAGAGAGCTCGGTAGTGATATCGGGCAATACAAACAGTTCGTTATCGTTAACCTGCTTAGCAAGCCAAGCGGTACCCTTATCGGTAAGGTCGCAAGAGTTCATCTTCTCGTCAACCACAAAGTACAGAGGCTCAACGCACTCTGGCATACGGCGGTTGTTGTTCTCCATGTAGATGTTCTCGGTGTTCTGCATACCGGCCTTGATACCTTCCTCTGAGAGAAACTTGATGAGTGGCTTGTTCTTTGGCATAGCCTTGTGAGAACGGTAGAGCGACAGGAATCCTGCATCGAGCTTCTCCTGACCCTCCTTCTTGTTGCCTGCCTCAACCAGCTTGTTACCCTCGGCAATCAAGGTCTTGGCATCGGCAAGATACTGTGTGGCCAGTTGGCGCTGAACGCCTACCAGCTTCTCAACCAGTGGCTGATACTCCTCGAACATCTGGTCGTCGCCCTTGGGGATAGGACCTGAGATGATAAGAGGTGTACGGGCATCGTCGATCAATACAGAGTCGACCTCATCGACGATGGCGTAGTTATGTGCGCGTTGTACCAGGTCGGCTGGCGAGATAGCCATGTTATCACGCAGATAGTCGAAACCGAACTCGTTGTTGGTACCGAATGTGATGTCGGCCTGATAAGCCTTACGGCGCTCCTCTGAGTTAGGCTGATGCTTATCGATACAGTCAACACTCAGTCCGTGGAACATATAGAGAGGACCCATCCACTCTGAGTCACGCTTTGCCAGATAGTCGTTCACTGTTACTACGTGAACACCGTTTCCGGTAAGTGCATTAAGGAATACAGGCAGGGTAGCTACAAGAGTCTTACCTTCACCAGTAGCCATCTCGGCAATCTTTCCCTGATGCAGAACAACACCACCAAACAGCTGTACGTCGTAGTGTACCATTTCCCACTTTAGGTCGTTACCTCCAGCGGTCCAGTGATTGTGGTAGATAGCCTTATCACCGTCGATGGTGATGAAGTCTTTCTTAGGATCACCAGCCAGCTCGCGGTCGAAATCGTTTGCTGTAACGATAGTCTCCTCGTTCTCGGCAAATCGGCGTGCTGTCTCCTTTACGATGGCGAATACCTCGGGCATCACCTCGTTGAGGGCATCCTCATAGATTTCAAGTACTTCCTTCTCGATTTTATCGATCTGGGCAAAGATATCGGCACGCTCGTCGATTGGTGTATTCTCGATGGTTGCCTTTAACTCTTCGATACGCTTCTTCTGCTCGTTGGCAGAGTTCTGTACCTGCTGCTGTAATGTTTTGGTGCGCTGACGCAGTGCATCGTTATCCAGCTTCTGAACCTCGGGATACACGGCCTTAATCTGCTCTACGAGGGGCTGGATGAGTTTCATGTCGCGTGAGGACTTATCACCAAACAGCGACTTTAAGATTTTGTTGAAATTCATATTTTAATGTTACTTTTTTACGAATGTTTGTGTATGACTTATTTTAAAACGGCGGCAAAATTACAAAAAAAAATTGTAACAACCAAGCCTTTTTATTAAAAAAGAGGTGTAGTCATACATGCATTAGGTGCACGGATGCGAATTGTCTTTGCAATTGTGGGTGCAATTCGCTCAATGCTTACTGGTGTCTTAACCTTTTCGGCAGGTACGTTGGCACCATAGAATATAATGGGGAAATATGCAAGTTGTTTCTTAACTTGTATCTGCTCGTGAGTGTCGTCGTTCTGCATCTGCCAGCCTGGGTTGAGCTCAACCACAAGGTCGCCGATGTTCTGCTCGTACAGATGGGTATGAACGCTTTTTACGCCCGACATCTGCAGCAGGAACTCCTTCGACTTGTTTATGGCGTCGGTAAGGGCTATGCGCTTTCCCTCGAGCAGCTGATGATTAAGGTAAAGCTGATTGCGGTATGATCCCTCTACGTACTTGCCCTGGCCCCAGAGTGCTCCGAGGTACATGTTGAGCAGATTGGCAGTGCGGTTGGTGTAATAAACACCTGTGGGGATGTTGTATTTGGCATATTCAGAGAAGTTCTCTTCGGTATAACCTGTTGAGGTTACAACGAACAGGGCGTTCTCTTTTCCAATCAGATTCTCTATCTCGCGCACAAGTTTTACGAGTGCGTTGCCGAGGGTGAAATCGTCAGCTTTATTCTGGTCTTTTGTGTCGTACGATAACAGAAGCAGATCGGGGATGGAGTCTTGTCCAAGCTCTTCTTCAGTAAGAAGTTGTAACGCCTTGTCGGTCAAGTTGATAGCGTTCCACTTTTTCTTCTTGTTATCGTTCCAGATGATGCGGTCTACATTGTGTCCTGATGCAAGTGCTGCTGTCTCTTTTTTTACAGCTACTGCACAAACCTTTCCTTGCCCCTTGGTGGCCATCTTCAGTTCGTCGCTAAGGGTTGATACGGCTATGTCTTTCGGGGTTGAAATAACGGTTTGCAGCGAATTGCGGTCAAGCCATTTGTCGCCAGTGATGTTGTGATAGAAAGGCGAAGTGCCTGTCATAACTGACGAAATGGCAGACGACAAGTCGACATGATGATAAGGATAGAATCCTTGTTCATAGATTAATCCATCGTCGAACAGAGTGGGGTAGTCATTCCTCAACTGGTCGATAGTGATATTCACTACCAGTCTGGGGTTTACTCCCTTCTGTGCCTGAGCTTGCGAGCTGAGAGCCAGCAGCGTAAGCAGGGTGACGTATAGATATCTATTCTTCATTTCTTAAGTCGTATTAGCAAACATAATGCCACAATCCACATACCCTCGGCATAGGTCTGGAAAATACCGCCAATGGCAAACAATAGGAGCATGGTTAGTTGCAGCTTGCGCCAAGTGTTGCGCTTGCCTTTGATGATGGCTGGAATGAACAGCAGCGGCAGTGGGTTGAACAGTAGCAGGTTCAGATTCAGCGATGTGGTAGGATGCTGTGAGAATATCATCACTGTGAGCACCACGCCAACCAGTGCTTGTATGGTCATCAGCAGTACGTCCCACCAGCGGGCAATCTTCTTTTTGCGCCATTCGTAGAGGGCGATGCCAATCGAGAGCAACAGTAATAAAGTGAACGCTTCGTAGGGACCAATACCAAGACCGAAACCCCATTTGTGTACCCCTGGTGGCACCAGCAGGCGCTCTTCCTTCACCAGCGGGCGATAGGTGCCGTTCTCGTAGATCTGTGCGCGCGCAACATCGTACATCAGGTTGTGTGGCAGGAATTCCTGTTCCTCGCGGCTCGTCTTCATGTCGGCTTTCACGCCCAACAGCATGTCGTTGCCAAACTTCGACCACGAATGATAGCGGTTGCATTCGCGCACCATCTCTCTGAAGGTGGGCGCAAAATCCTCGCGTTCATTATATATGACTTTGCCATTGATGCAGCCCTCAATCATGTCGCGTGGCTTGGTAGAGCAGTTGTCGTAGAAGAAGTTATAACGATATACCTTGTTCTCAGGCTTCAGGTTTTCTATCAGCGCCTGCTGCAACTGCCGTTTTTCGTCGTTTGTCAGGTTCAACACCTGTTCGGTAATGCTGCTGCCCCATTTCTTGTAGTAGGGCCAGAAGGTATCGTAGGGATAGGCGCCCAACTCATAATCGGTTAATCCGAACACAAATCGCAACACAAAGTAGGGCTTATTGAAACTGAACATGCCCCAATTGAACACAATATCCTGTTCGCCGCTATGCCATCTAAGTGCCGAATGGCCATACAAACTATAGATCTCTTCGTGGGGCGAACATGTCAATAAACTCACCTCAACCGAGTCCATCGGGTCAAAATTGTGCCCGATAGAGTCAGAACCGTAATAAACCAGTTTTGCATCATTTTGTGCAAATATGGGGTTTATGTTGCTGACTGTCAGCAAGATAGCTACAGTCAAGAGCCTCTTAATTTTCTTTTCTAAATGTTTCACGATGCAAAAATAACTTATATTTTCGAAGAAAAAGCCATTACTTCGGTTTTTTTTTGATAATTTTGCACGCTGAAATGTTTTTCAATAGAATTAAATTATAAAATATGAATAGAATTCTCGCCAGTTTCGTTTTGGCAACCTTAACGACATCGGCTTTTGCTCAGAGCAACACTAACTCTCCCTACAGCCAGTTTGGCTTAGGCGATCTTACCGACCAGAGTGTAAGTTTCAACAAGGGTATGAACGGCGTAGGCCTCGCCATGCGTCGTGGTAATGAGATTAACCCCATGAACCCTGCTTCGTATTCTTCGATTGATTCGCTCACATTCCTTTTCGATGCCGGTATGTCGGGTCAGATAACCAATTATAACGAGAATGGCAAAAAGTTTAATGGTAAGAGTGGCGGTTTCGACTATGCTACAGCACTCTTCCGTGCTTTTAAGAATGTAGGTGTCTCTTTCGGAGTTCTGCCTTATTCTAATATCGGCTACGATTATATGGTAACAGGCTATCTTGATGATAGAGAAAAAACTGCTGCCGCTTCGGAGTACTCTGGCGATGGTGGTCTGCACCAGCTTTTTATCGGTACTGGTATCCGTCCCATCAAGCCTTTGTCATTAGGAGTTAACCTCTCATATCTGTGGGGCGACTATACTCGCTCTATGGCTACTGTAGAGTCGTCATATCTCAGTATTCTTGCAAAGCAATACAAAGCAAGCGTAAGCAGCTACAAGCTCGACTTTGGTGCGCAGGTAGAGCTGCCACTCAGGAAGAAGGATAATCTTACTCTTGCTGCAACATGGTCGCCTGGTCATTCACTCAAGTCTGATCCAGAGTGCCTTATCACCAATGTTCAGACAACTATCGGTAAGGCCGATACCACAACCTATAAGATTGCCGACGGTTTGAGCATTCCTACCACATTAGGTTTCGGTATTGCATATAATCACGCCCGCAATCTGCGTTTGGGTGCCGATCTTCATATCCAGAAGTGGGGTAGTGTCGACTATCCTTCCTACACCAACGGTGTCTACGCCCTCAAGTCGGGTCTGCTCAAGGATAGCTATCGCTTTAACTTCGGTGGCGAGTGGACTCCAAACCCAATGGCACGTAGCATCTTCAAGCGCATACAGTATCGCGCTGGTGTAGGTATGGCAACACCTTATTATTATATAAACGGTAAGGAAGGTCCTAAGGAGCTCTCTGCCAGTCTTGGCTTCGGTATCCCCATCATGAATGGCTACAACAACCGTTCTGTTCTTCATATCAGCGGTCAGTATGTTCATCGTTCGGCCGACAACATGATTAAGGAGAACATGTTCCGTTTGAATATCGGATTTACATTCAACGAGAAATGGTTTGCAAAGTGGAAGGTAGAATAATAGCCATCGCTGCGTTTGTAGCGATGATATTATCCGGTTGTAATGACGTACAAGAGCATACGGCTCCTGCCATCCGCGACCGCGATTCAGCTTCGGTAATGACGTCGTATGGTGTCAACACGCTCATCAGCGACAGCGGCGTCATTAAATATAAGATCATTACCGAGCGCTGGGACGTAAACACCATAAAGAACCCTTCGCGATGGACTTTTGAGAAGGGCATTTTCTTTGAACAGTTCGATGAGAAATTCCATGTTCAGGCCTATATTCAGGCCGATACAGCGTGGTATTTCGACCAGCAGAAGCTGTGGCATCTTCGCGGACGTGTGAAGATTCGCAACATCAACGGACTGCTGTATGAGAGCGAGGAGCTTTATTGGGATGGTGTGCGTCATGAACTCTATTCTAACGTGTTCTCGAAGGTAACCACGCCTGAGCGTAATATGGAAGGAACCTATTTCCTTTCTGACGAGCGTATGACGCACTACACTGTGTCGAACTCTAAGGGATCGTTCACCCGCGAGGATATGACTGGCGAGAGCAAGGACGAAGACAAGGATAAGAAGGATGCCAAGCAGGACACTGTTCAGGCACCTCAGCCCATGCGTCAGCAATTACAGAAGCACAGGAGGACCGGACAATGACAGCACTGATTATATGGCTATTAGTTTCGATGCTCTTCTCTGCCTTCTTCTCAGGCATGGAGATAGCTTTTGTATCGTCGAACCGCCTGCGTGCTGAGATGGACCGCGAGAAGAACCGCTTCTCTCAGCGAATAATCAAGACCTTCTATCAGCATCCCAACAACTTTGTTTCTACCATGCTGGTGGGAAACAATATCTCGCTGGTAATCTATGGTATCCTGTTTGCAAAACTCTTTGATTCTACTCTGTTTGAACCGCTTAGCGACGGTGTAAGGGTAACATGCGACACACTGCTGTCTACCCTTGTTGTGCTATTTACAGGCGAGTTTCTGCCCAAATCCATATTCAAGAACAATCCTAACACGCTGCTCACGGTGTTTGCCGTTCCGGCGTGGATTTGCTACGTGGTGCTTTATCCCATTTCGCGATTCGCCACACTACTGTCGAAAGGGCTTTTACGCCTTGTGGGCATACGCATGAAGAGCGCTGGCGAAGAGAAGGAGTTTACCAAGGTGGATCTCGACTATCTGGTGCAGGACAGTATCGACAACGCCGATAATGAAGATGATATCGAGGAAGAGGTAAAGATATTCCAGAATGCCCTTGATTTCTCGGAAACCAAGATACGCGACTGTATGGTGCCTCGTACCGAGATTGATGCAGTTGAGGATACTTCGACCATTGAGCAACTCAAGCAGATGTTCATCGAGAGCGGCCACTCAAAGATTCTTGTTTTTCACGAGGATATCGACCATGTAATCGGCTATGTTCACTCATCCGACATGTTCCACAACCCAACTGATTTGGCGGGTATAATCCGCGAGATTTCGTTTGTGCCCGAGACTATGCTCGCATCAAAGCTAATGGCTCAGCTGATGCAGCAGAAACGCTCGCTGGCAGTGGTTATCGACGAGTTTGGAGGTACCAGCGGACTTGTATCGCTCGAGGACATAATGGAGGAGATTACAGGTGAGATTGAGGACGAGCACGACAACACTAATCATGTGGCCAAGAAGCTGAACGACCACGAGTATATGCTGTCGGCCCGACTTGAGATAACGAAAATCAACGAGATGTTCGACCTCAACCTTCCTGAAAGTGATGAATATATGACTCTTGGCGGACTTATTCTGCACGAATATCAGTCGTTTCCAAAACTCAACGAGGTTGTAAAGATAGACCGATATGAGTTCAAAATTGTAAAGAATACAGCAACAAAAATAGAGTTGGTGCGATTAAACATTGTCGAATAGACTATTTTTCTTAGAAAAAATTTCGTTGTTTCGAACAAATTTATTAATTTTGCACCCGTTTTATGAATAATAATTAAAAATTTAAATACATTATGGCAGCATTAGGAAAAATCCGTAAAAGAGGCGTAGCCCTCGTTTGCATTATTGGCCTCGGCCTTTTCGCCTTCATTGCTGAAGAAGCTTTCCGTTCTTGCGAAGCAACCAAGAACCAGCAGCGTCAGCAGATTGGCGAAGTGTTAGGAAACAAAATCAATGTTCAGGAGTTCCAGGCTCTTGTTGATGAGTATCAGGACGTTCTGAAGATCACCCAGAACCGTGAGAACTTCTCTGAGGAAGAGCTCAACCAGATTAAGGATCAGGTATGGAGTCAGTACGTTAACGAGCAGATCATCAAGAATGAGGCTGAGAAGCTCGGTCTTACTGTTACCGACGAGGAGCTCCAGAATATCATGAAGGAGGGCACCAACCCTATGTTGATGCAGTCTCCATTCGTTAACCAGCAGACTGGTCGTTTCGATGTGACCATGCTCACCAAGTTCCTTGATGACTATAAGAAGGCTGGTAACAACCCACAGCTCGCTGAGTCATATCAGTCCATCTATAAGTACTGGCAGTTCATCGAGAAGCAGCTTCGCACACAGACTCTGGCTCAGAAGTATCAGTCACTTCTCAGCAACTGTCTGATCTCTAACCCTATCTCAGCTAAGATGGCTTTCGATGGTCAGAATACTGAGAGCGACATCCAGCTTGCTTCTA
This sequence comes from Prevotella sp. UBA2809, assembly GCA_002351725.1. Lineage (GTDB taxonomy): Bacteria > Bacteroidota > Bacteroidia > Bacteroidales > Bacteroidaceae > Prevotella. The sequence goes on along the minus strand of DEHD01000015.1, from coordinate 8,143 downwards.
TCGCTTACTCTTCAATCAACGACAACGATGTAAAGGTTGACGATAAGGATTTGAAGGCTAAGTACGAGGAGCACAAGGAGATGTTCAAGCAGGACGTAGAGAGCCGCGATATCAAGTATGTTGACTTCCAGGTTGTAGCTTCAGCTGCCGACCGTAAGGCGCTGATGACCACCATGAACGATGCTGCTCAGAAACTCCAGAGTGGTGCTAACCCAGCTGAGGTGGTGCGTAAGGCTCAGTCACAGTTCGCTTATACTGGTCTTGCAGCTACCAAGCGTGCTTATCCATCTGACATCGCTGCTAAGCTCGATTCAATGACTGTTGGTCAGACTTCTGCTGTATTCGAGACTGCATTCGATAACACTCTGAACGTTGTTAAGCTCATCTCTAAGACTCAGATGCCTGACTCTATCGAGTATCGTCAGATTCAGGTTGGTGGTGCTACTGTAGAGGCAGCTAAGAAGACTGCTGATAGCATCTACACAGCTCTTAAGGGGGGTGCCGATTTCGAGACTATCGCTCAGAAGTATGGTCAGCCTGGTACTAAGCAGTGGCTCACCTCTGCTATGTACGAGAACAGCAACACCATGGACGAGGAGTCGAAGAACTACCTCAACACCATCAATAATCTGGCTGTAAACGATGTTAAGAACCTCGAGTTTGCTCAGGGCAACATTATTCTCCAGGTAACAGCCCGTAAGGCTATGGTTGATAAGTATGATGTAGCTGTTGTTAAGCACACCATCGACTTTTCTAAGTCTACATATTCTGAGGCATACAATAAGTTCAGCCAGTTTGTAAGCGAGAACAAGACTATCGAGGATATGGAGAAGAATGCCGGCAAGTTCGGTTTCAAGGTTACTCCACGTCAGGATCTGTTCAACTACGAGCACAACGTAGCTGGTCTGCGTTCTACTCGTGAGACTATGAAGTGGATATTCGATGCTAAGGCAGGCGAGGTTAGTCCTCTGTACGAGTGTGGTAACAACGACCACCTGCTGGTTGTTGCCCTCACCAAGATCAATCCTGTTGGCTATCGCGACATCAACAGTGTTAAGGATATGCTGAAGGCTGAGGTTCTGCGCGACAAGAAGTTTGAGCAGATCAAGGCTAAGCTGGCTGGCGTAACTGATATCGCAGCAGCTAAGGCTAAGGGTGCTCGCATCGATTCTGTAAAACAGATTACCTTCACTGCTCCTGTATTCGTTCAGGCTACTGGTGCTTCAGAGCCTGCTCTTTCTGGTGCAGTAGCAGCTGCTAAGGCTGGTGAGTTCAGCAAGGCAGTTGTTAAGGGTAACGGTGGTGCTTACCTCTTCAAGGTGCTCAAGAAGAGCAACCGCGAGGGTGCTAAGTTCGATGCCGCTCAGACCGAGCAGCAGCTCCAGATGCAGGCAACTCAGGCTGCTCGCATGTTCATGCAGGAGCTCTATCAGAAGGCTGGTGTAGTGGATAACCGCTACCTCTTCTTCTAAGAATAGATTTTTAGTTAGGAAATTAAATAGGTAATCCCTGTGGCTAATAAGCTGCAGGGATTATTCTTTTTTAATTTTTGTTAAAACGCAAAGTGTTGCTTGGTTAGTATCTTGAAAATACTTATTTTTGCAAAATATAATAACTATTAGAATATTACATTAATCATGAAGAGGCAATCATGGTATATACTCATGTCATTGAGTATCGTCATCCTTTTAGTGACGAGTCTGTCATATATGGCATTCAGCGCAGCAATGCGTGTTGAGACTCAAGGACGTTATTCGGGTGTTCAGAATTCTGTCTCTGCCCAGCTTGGTGGTACCTTAGGGCGTATAGAGATGAGTGCCAATAATGTGTTCAACGAAGTTGAGAAACGACTTTCTACACCTGAAGCAGCCATTAGCGCACTTGAAAGTGAGTCCGACCTTAACCCTGATGTACGCGGCTATTTTGCAGCTTTTGTTCCTAACTTCTTCCCCGAGAAGGGAACATGGTTCGAGCCTTACGTACACCATAACGATACCACAGGCTATACTGTTTCTCAGGTTGGTTCTGCCCGTCATGATTACACCAAGTCGCCTTGGTTCATCCGTGCCCGCAACATAAAGATGGCTTTCTGGAGCGATCCTTATTTCTACTACGACGGTACAAACATCAGCGGTCATTACTGCACCTACGTAAAGCCTCTTTACACACTCGACGGCAATCTGGCCTGCGTGTGTGGAGCTGATATCACATTCGAGTGGCTCAACAGTGAGCTTGAGCGTATTGTTAACCGTTGCCGCTATGCGCCTCAGTTCAGCCGTTTCAAGTTTATGCGCGATTTCGAGTTCTATTCAGTGGTGTTCTATAAAGACGGAACATGCCTGTTGCATCCATCTGATAAGAGCATCACCATTAAGAACGAGAAGGTGCTTAAGGATATCGAAGAGGGCAGAACCGGAATCGTTGATATGGAAATCGACGGCGTTCCATCGAGAGTGTTCTATGGTGGTATAGAGAACCTCGAATGGTCGTTGGCAATCATAGCACCTATAAGCGATTTGAACAAACCGTTCCTTTATATCGGTATAGGTCTTGCATTGCTTGCGCTTATCGGTATCATCATTGTGTATTTCATTTGTAGACGTATAAATAATGCGTAGAAGATTCAGACTAAATGTACAGTTAGTCGTCGAGACGTTGGTGCTGCTGCTGCTCACTCTTGGCGTGCTGACTTACTACTCGCATAAAGTGCTAAATGAGGAGGCACATCGCGATGCCAACCTCATGCTCGATGCAACTGTACAAGGTATAGACAACATACTGCTTAGTGTTGAGCAGGCCACAGGTAATGTTTATTATGATGTGCTTGAGCATCTCGACGACAAGCAGCGCATGTACACCTATTGCCGTGCTCTTGTTGAGGACAATCCCAATATCATAGGTTGCGCCATAGCATTCAAGCCCGGCTATTTCCCCGATACCGATTTGTTTATGGCCTATGTTCACCGTCGCGCGTTTGTAAACGACCTGAAGTCCGACCTTGTTGTGTCTGAGACATTTACCAAGCGGCCTTATACCGAGCAGAAATGGTATACCGATCCGATGGATAAAGGATGGATAGGTTGGACCGACCCCTTGACTGGCGACGACACCGAGAATGTTCCGTTGGTAAACTTCTGCTTGCCACTAATCGATAAAAATGGTGAGCGCGTGGGTGTTATGGCAGTCGACGTGTCAGTTTCGCAGCTCTCAAAGATTGTTCTTGCAGCCAAGCCTTCTGAGAATGGCTATACCGTTCTTGTGGCTCGCAACGGTCAGTTCATTGTTCACCCCGATATTGCCAAACTCGAAAACTATACCGTTTATAGTCTTGCCGAAGAGGTTAACGATTACGGAGCTGTTGAAGCTGCCGAAGCAATGCTTGCTGGCAAAGTGGGCGAGAAGGAGTTCAAGATGTACGGCAAGGAGTGGACCGTGTTCTTCAAGCCCTTTGTACGCAGTGAGTGGAAAGGCCGTTACAATGGCGAAGGTACATTGGGATGGTGCGTAGGAGTGGTTTATCCCAATGACGACATCTTCGGTATGCACAACATTCTTGTATATTTTGTTATCGGTATCATAATAATAAGTCTCGGCGTTTTCTTCCTGCTTTGCACCTGGATCATCCGCCTCAAGCTCAAGCCCTTGCGTATGCTTAATGAAATGGCGCAGAATGTGGCAGCAGGCGATCTCGACCAGACTGTGGCTGTTACCAGTCGCGACGACGAGATAGGCCAGCTGCAGAACCGTTTCGGCAAGATGCAGCAATCTCTTAGACAACAGATTGATGCCATCGAACGCGAGACAGAGATACTTAGTCAGCGCAGTGAGATGCTTAAGACCACTTTCGGTAAGACCGAGGAGTCAGACAGAATCAAGTCGTCGTTCCTTCGCTACATGATCAAACAACTCGAAGTGCCCGCCTTGAGCATCGACTCGAGTGTTACCACACTTTGTAACAACTACAACAAGTCAACCAAAGAGGAGGTAGATAAACAAGTGAACAACATACGTATTAAGAATGAGGTTGTAATCGACCTGCTGGACAACATTACCCACTTCAGCGAGACTAATGAGAGAAAGGAGGCCGACAATGTTTAGTTTCTTTAATCACGAGCCCAGCCTAAAGCGCGAACTCAGCATGGGTATCATACTTCTGGCTGTGCCCATCTTCATCCTTTCAATAGGAACTCTGTTCTATCAGTCGCGCAACTTGATTCATGAAGAGGTGTTGAGCAGCAATACCAACATGCTCGACAAAGGTCTCTATCAGGTTCGCAGCTATATGAGCACCATCGAGACGGCGGTTAACTCCAATGTCTGGATGATGGAAGAGTATCTTACCCCCGACTCGTTGGAGTCGGTATCAGGACGCATTGTACGTCTCAACGATCCTGTTGTAAGCTGTTCGGTATTCATGGTTCCCGATTACTTCAAGGAGTATGGAAGCAAATTCTCTGTATACGCTGTACAACAGAAAGATGCGGTTAAGACTTATGTCGAGCCCGAGTACGATTACTTTGATAAGTTAAGCTACACATCTGCCATAAAGTCGGGTAAGGCGTTATGGGTTGATCCCTTCGTAGAGTATATCGAAGGTAAGATAGACCATAACGAGGCTATGGCCACTTACAGCCGCCCTCTTCGACAGAAGAACGGACGAATTGCAGGAGTTGTTTCTGCCGAGATGTCGTTCAGTCAGCTCACAAAGCTTATTAACAAGATTGAGCTTGATTATAAGGGTGCATTCTTTATATTGCTTGATGGCAACGGTCGGTACCTTATAAATCCTGACACCACCCACTTGTTCCGCAAGACGATATTCAGCGATGCTGAGCCAAGTAAGAATTCTGATATGATTTCGCTTGGACACGAGATGATAGCAGGCAAGCGTGAGGCAATGCATGTCACATATAAGAACTCGCTATATCACGTAACCTACCGCCCTGTTCCCGGCACCCGATGGAGCCTTGCTCTGGCGTGTCCCGACAGTGAGGCCATGAAGAGCTACTACCATCTTGGTTATATCATTATCGGCATCATCCTTATTGGATTACTACTCATTATATGGGTAAGCCGTCAGGTTGCCAAACAAACTATCACGCCTATAAACCGTCTTCTCGATATTACGCAGCAGATAGCCAACGGTAACTACAATCAACCTATACCTATATCACATAGTAAGGGCATACTTGGTAATCTGCAGAATAGTTTCGTAAAGATGCAGCACTCTATCAACGATAACATGACCAAGCTGCGCAATAACGCCGAGAAAGTTAACATTGCAAATGAGGAACTGAACCAGGCTCAGTTGCAGGCCGATGATACTATTGTACGTAAGTCTAAATTTCTGCAGACCGTTTCTCAGAATATGCGTATGCCTATGAATGTTATCACGGGTTTTGCCGATGTGCTCCGCGATAGTAAAGGCAGTGATGTAGTCATCAGCGATAGTGAGTTCAGCAACATCTCAAAGATGATGAAAGAGAATGCCATCACTCTCAACCGCCTGATGGTTCTGCTGCTCGATACCTCTGAGACCAATGCCGACGGAGAGTTGCTTTGTAAGAAGAACGATGAGGTTTCGGTAAATCAGATAGCTAAGGAGTGCATCAATCACACTCTAAGTCACTTCCCCGATGCGCGCATTGAGCTTGAAACCGACCTGCCTTCAACGCTCCACATAGTTACTAACCGCCTGTATCTTTTATGCACCCTCAACGAGTTGCTGTACAACTCCGCCAAGTATACTGGTGGTAGAGACATAACGCTCAAGATATCGCAGACTGCCACAACCATCCGCTATACCGTTCAGGATATTGGTAGCGGATTGCCTTCTGGTTCTATGGATAATGTGTTCAAGGCGTTCAGCACCGTTGAGAATATTGCTGAGGGCGAAGGCCTTGGCTTGCCTCTTGCCAAGCGTCACGCAGCAAGTCTCGGTGGCGATCTCATCTTCGATGTCGACTACCGCGATGGCTGCCGCATCATCTTCGAGCTCCAGAAGTAGCTGGTTCAGAACAAGCCCGCTGCAGCGTTGGCAATATGTCGCCGAGGCGGAGCTACAGCCACACTTCAGACTATGAACATGATGTTCGAGATGATGAATATGCCCGTAGTAACTCAGGTAAAAACTATAATCCCCTGCAGCATCATCGCTTGCAGGGGATCATTTTCTTCAGACTTATACCAGCGTGTATGATTGTGGCTTTTGGCGCATAAATCATCATTCGCGGTCCAACCCAGCGCATCACTTCACGAATCTGCTGACGCTCTTTTGGAGCATAGCAGTGAATGGGGCATTTCTTACAAACGTTTTTATTCTCGCCAAATCGGCAATGACTTAGGCGGTTGTGAGCATACGCTATTAGTTGCTGATACTCTTCTGGAATAGTGGTCTGTTTAAGATGATGACGACAATAAATCTCAATCATCTTCTGCACAGTCTTTTTCTCTCTGTCAATCCTGTTCATCAATCTTTACTAGTTTAATTTTTCCTTAATGTTCTAAATTCGCGTGCAAAAGTACAAATAATCCGTGAAATAGCCAAATAATTGAATTAAAATAAGTAACTTTGCATCCGATAAATAACAATGACTATGATCAGGACAGCTAAACTGGAAGATGCAGAGCAATTGGTGGAGATTTATGCTCCTTACGTTACTGATACAGCAATCACCTTTGAGTATGAGGTGCCTACTGTTGATGAATTCCGAAATCGTATAACGAACACGCTGAAGAAGTATCCGTATCTGGTGGCCGAGGACGAACAAGGTCGCATTATAGGATATGCTTACGCGAGCCCGTTCAAAGGTCGTGCAGCTTACGACTGGGCTATAGAGACATCAATCTACGTGAAGCAAGGTGAAGCCGGCAAGGGCTACGGCCGAGTGCTACACGATGCATTAGAGAAAGAGTTGCAGCAGATGGGCATCCTGAATATGTGTGCCTGCATCTCTGCACCACGAGGCAACGACCCTTATCTCGATGAGAACAGCATCCATTTCCACGGGCATCTTGGATATAGGATGGTGGGGCGTTTTATAGAATGTGGCTATAAGTTTAATCGCTGGTATGATATGGTTTGGATGGAGAAACATATCGGCGAACATACAGAAAACATAGCTCCTCCACGATTTAAACAATAACGCAATATGAAGAAGAATTTTATGCTTACTATGGCCGCTGCATTATTTGCTTTGACACTTAATGCACAGACGGCAAAGAAGAAGGTCTACGACGAGACCATCAACCCTCTGGAACAGATTGACAAGGCTGTTCTGAAAGCAAAGTCAGAGGGTAAGTTTGTAATTTGTCAGGTTGGTGGCAACTGGTGCCCTTGGTGCCTGCTCTTTGCTGATTTCATCACTAACGATACCACAATCAGCAAGGTTATCAATGATAACTTTGAGTATATTCATGTAAACTACAAACCTCGTAAGTCGAACGACGTAGTTAAGCAGCAGCAGGATGCTGCTTTGATGAAGCGATTGAATAACTGCGGCCGCTTCGGATACCCAGTATTTGTTGTACTCGACGAAGAAGGCAAGGTTATCCATATACAGGATTCAGGCCTGCTTGAAGAAGGCAAAGGCTACAATAAGGATAAGGTTTTGCAATTCTTCAAAAACTGGACGCCCAAAGCCGTTAAATAACAAAACAATAATCCCCTGCAAAACTGCAGGGGATTTATTATTTACTTCTTGTCGCAGCTTTCTTTGCCCTCGTGCTTGCCGCAACCTTCGTGGGCTTTCTTGGCCTCGTGCTTGTCGCATCCGCCTTCTTTAGCTTCATGCTTGTCACAACAACTTTTGGCCTCTTTGCCATCACACTGCTTCATGATTTCAGCCTGATACTTAGCGTCGGTCAGAGTCTTCAGCAGAGCCTCTGCGTTAGCCTTCTTTTCATCGAAGCTCACACATACAGTCTTGGCCTGAAGGTCTACGTTTACCTCCTTTACAGCCTCGTTGGCTTTCAGAGTCTTCTCCACGCGCTTAGCGCAGTTCTGGCACTTAATGTTAGTTACCTTGAATTTAACGTTGTCTGCCATCACATTTACTGTTACCATAGCGGCAAACATCATCATAAAAATCTTCTTCATATTTACTATATTTTTAAATTAATAACTGAACTTTCGCAAGTGAAT
>DEHD01000017.1 GCA_002351725.1 Prevotella sp. UBA2809 | reverse complement strand
CAAGAAATTGAAACGGTTTGTTCTTTTACCCAAGTACTTCGAAAAGTACTCGCTTCTTGTACTACTTCTGTCTATGTAAATCTTTCAAAGAACTCTTTCTTTTTGTTTGCTTGTCAGGTGGTGTTCCTGATTTGCGGGTGCAAAGGTACGGTTTTTTTTTGAGCTACCAAAACTTTTCTATAGAAATTTTCATTTTTAGGGTGTTTTTTATGCACCTCTTGATTTCGGTCAATCTCAAAAATATGTACACCTTATTATATAATATATAGGGAGATGGATATAATCCTCCTACCGAAGGACTGTCGTCCTTTGACTAAAGGACAGCAGTCCTTTAACGAAAGGATTAATAAGAACACAAAATTCCCCCAAAAAGTTTTGGGGTTTAAAATAATTAAAGTAACTTTGCAGCACCAAACGAAATAAATTAATCTAAAATAAAATAAGGATATGAAGAAAGTGATTTTAGGTTTTGCTGCTTTTGCTTGCTTAACGATGGCAAGTTGCGGCAATATGAGTCAGGTGTTAGGCGCTATGACAAATGGCACAGGTGTGGTAAATGCAATTTCAAGTGTGATCGGTCTTGACAAGGTTAAGGCGCAAAATCTGATTGCCACGTGGAAATACTCTGGCCCTGGATGCGCATTCACCAGCAAGAATCTTTTGGCAAAGGCTGGTGGCGAGGTTGCAGCCGTTCAGATTGAGCAAAAGCTCCTTCCCTACTATCAGCAGGTGAAGATATCAGAGAGCAACACCTATATCACTTTCAAAGAAGACGGAACTTTCTCGTCAAAAATAGCAGGAACACCATTCAGCGGCAACTACACCTTCGACGAGGCTTCGCAGAAGATCACCCTTAAAGGACTATTGCTCTCGGTGAACTGCTACGCCAAAAAGGAGGCTAACGGCATCTCAATATTATTCGAGGCTAAGAAACTGCTCACTGTACTGCAGACCATGTCGGCAATGAGCGGCAACAAAGACCTGCAAACAATAGGCGATTTGAGCAAAAATTACGATGGAGTACGCGTAGGATTCGATATGAAGCGGTAATTTTTGCAAATATATTCATAAATATTTGGTCGGTTGCGAAATTTTGTATAATTTTGCAACCGATTTCTGAATAAATATACTGAGATGAAAGTAAAGACCAATAGATTAGAAGCGCTGAGACTGATTATATCAAGTCAGCAGTTAGGAAGTCAGGACGAGTTATTGAACGCCTTGCAGAAGGAGGGCTTCAAGTTAACCCAGGCTACACTTAGCCGCGACCTTAAGCAACTAAAGGTAGCCAAAGCCGCTTCGATGAGCGGTAATTACGTCTATGTACTGCCCAACGAGACGATGTACAAGAGAGTAAGCACTCCAAACAGCATCCGCGAGATGATGAGAGTTCCAGGCTTTATCAGCATCAACTTCTCGGGTAACATGGGTATCATCAAAACCCGTCCAGGTTATGCAAGTTCGATTGCTTGGAATATCGACAACAGCGATGTGCCAGAAATTCTGGGCACCATTGCTGGTGATGACACTATATTTATTGTAATTAAAGAAGGCGTAAAACATCAGCAGGTGGTAGAAGCACTGAGCGATATTGTGCCTAATATGAAATAATGAAAACAGAAATGGAAGAAGAAATTGAAGTCTTGGTAGCAGGTCCTGAGCACGAGGAATACGTTGACACTATTCTCGACACCATTGCCGAAGCAGCGAAGGTGCGTGGTACTGGTATAGCCAAGCGTACCCACGAATATCTTGCAAAGAAGATGATGGAGGCTAAGGCCGTCATCGCTCTTACAAAAAATGGCAGGTTTGCCGGTTTTAGCTATATCGAGACATGGGAGAATCAGCAATACGTTACAACCTCAGGTTTGATAGTACATCCCGACTTCAGAGGTAAGCATATTGCCAAGCGCATCAAGGATATGACGTTTACTCTGGCCCGCACACGCTGGCCACACGCCAAGATATTCTCACTGACAAGTGGTGCTGCAGTAATGGCGATGAACACAGCTTTGGGCTATCAGCCTGTAACCTTTGCTGATCTTACTGACGACGAGGCCTTCTGGAAAGGTTGCGAGGGATGCTGCAATGTAGATGTGCTGCATCGCACTGGTCGCAAGTACTGTATCTGTACAGCTATGCTATACGACCCAACAGAGCATCTGCCAGCAAAAATCTCGGACGAGGTTCTGGAGCGTATACGCAAGATTGACGGAGACAAAGACTGATATAAAGGTAAAAAGGTGAAAAGATAAAATAGTAAAAAAGTAAAAAGTAACAAAGATATGGCAAACAAGAAAGTAGTAGTCGCATTTTCAGGAGGACTCGACACCTCTTATACAGTTATGAAACTCACCCAGGACGGCTGGGATGTATATGCAGCCTGTGCTAATACTGGTGGATTCAGCGATGAGCAGTTGAAAAAGAACGAGGAGAATGCCTTTAAGCTTGGCGCAAAGGCATACGTTACACTCGATGTTACACATGAATATTACGAGAAGTCTCTGAAGTATATGATCTTCGGAAACGTTCTACGTAACAACTGCTATCCTATTTCTGTATCGAGCGAGCGTATTTTCCAGGCCATCGCCATTGCCCGTTACGCCAAGGAGATTGGTGCCGACGCCATCGCACACGGTTCAACAGGTGCTGGTAACGACCAGATCCGCTTCGACATGACCTTCCTGGTTATGGCTCCAGGCGTAGAGATTATCACCCTTACCCGTGATAAGAAGCTTACCCGCAAAGAGGAGGTTGACTATCTGAACGAGCATGGTTTCTTTGCTGACTTCACCAAGCTTAAGTACTCTTACAACGTAGGTATCTGGGGTACATCTATCTGCGGTGGTGAGCTGCTCGACCCAACACAGGGGCTACCCGAGGAGGCTTACCTTAAGCACGTCACCGCTCCTGAGCAGGAGGCTACACTGAAGATTACTTTCGACAAGGGTGAGATAGTAGCTGTTAACGACGAGAATTTCGACGATAAGGTTAAGGCCATCCAGAAAATCGAGGAGATTGGTGCATCTTACGCTATCGGTCGCGATGCCAACGTTGGCGACACAATCATCGGCATCAAGGGTCGCGTAGGTTTCGAGGCAGCAGCTCCTAAGCTGATTATCGAGGCACACCGACTTCTTGAGAAGTCTACACTCTCTAAGTGGCAGCAGTACTGGAAGGACCAGGTAGCCAACTGGTACGGAATGTTCCTGCACGAGAGCCAGTATCTGGAGCCAGTAATGCCAGATATCGAGGCAATGCTCACCAGCAGCCAGCGCAACGTAACAGGTACAGCAATACTTAAGCTCCGTCCTTATGGATTCGAGACTGTAGGTATCGACTCTGCCAATGACCTGACCAAGAGCAAGCTTGGCGAGTATGGAGAAACTCAGACAGGTTGGACTGCCGACGAGGCAAAGGGCTTCATTAAGGTTAGCTCTACCCCACTTCGTGTTTACTACGGTATCCATAAAGACGAGAAAAGATGATAAAAATAGGAATATTAGGTGCAGCAGGTTATACAGGCGGAGAGCTTATCCGTCTGCTGCTAAACCATCCTGAGGCGGAGATCGTGTTTGCCAACTCAGAGAGTAATGCTGGTAATCTGGTATCAGATGTGCATGAAGGTTTGATTGGTGATACTGATCTGAAGTTTACCGACGAGATGCCTTTCGACAAGGTAGATGTGGTATTCTTCTGCTTCGGACATGGCAAGAGCGAGGCATTCCTCAAGGAGCACACCATCCCTGAGAACGTAAAAATCATCGACCTTGCTCAGGACTTCCGCATAAAGGGCGATCACGACTACGTATATGGTCTTCCAGAGATTAACAAGGAAGAAATTATGAAGGCTCAGCACGTGGCTAATCCAGGATGTTTTGCCACTTGCATACAGGTGGCATTGCTACCAGCTGCCTATCTTAACATTCTGAAAGAGGATGTGGCTGTTAATGCCATAACAGGTTCTACTGGTGCTGGTCAGAAACCAGGTGCCACAACCCACTTCTCGTGGCGTAACAACAACCTGAGCATCTACAAGCCCTTCCAGCATCAGCACATAGCAGAGATTCGTCAGAGTCTGAAGCAAGTGCAGGGTTATCTCGATGCAGATATTGATTTCATCCCCTATCGTGGTGACTTTGCTCGCGGCATCTTCTGCACAGCAGTAATCAAGACTCCCGCTCCAGTAGAGGATGTGATTGAGGCTTACAAAGACTTCTATAAAGATGCAGCCTTCACCCACTACAGCGACAAGTCGATAGACCTGAAGCAAGTAGTAAACACCAACAAGGCGTTGGTACATGTAGAGAAATACGGCAATAAGCTGCTGGTAACCTCTGCCATCGACAACCTGTTGAAGGGAGCTGTTGGTCAGGCTGTTCAAAACATGAATATTATGTTCGGCATCGACGAGACTGCCGGACTCAAACTGAAAGCATCTGCTTTCTAAATAATCAAGGAGGAGACGATATGAAATTATTCGACGTTTATCCACTCTTCGATGTTAACATCGTAAAGGGCAAAGGTTGTAAAGTGTGGGACGACAAAGGTCAGGAGTATCTCGACCTTTATGGTGGGCATGCCGTTATCAGCATCGGTCACTCTCATCCCCATTATATCAGTAAGGTAACAGAGCAACTCCAGAACATTGGTTTCTACTCTAATTCTGTTATCAACAAGTTACAGGTTCAGTTAGCCGAGCGTCTTGGAAAGATTTCCGGATACGACGACTATCAGCTGTTCCTGATCAACTCGGGTGCCGAGGCTAACGAGAATGCACTTAAGCTCGCATCGTTCAAGACGGGTAACACTCGTGTACTGTCATGCGAGAAGGCATTCCACGGACGTACATCACTGGCTGTCGAGGTTACCAACAATCCTAAGATTGTGGCACCTATCAACGATAACCATCACGTGCGCTTCCTACCTCTTAACGACCTTGAGCCATGGGTACGCGAGTTGTCGAAAGGTGGCGTAGCAGCCGTTATACTTGAGTGCATCCAGGGTGTTGGCGGTATTCAGATGGCCACACCAGAGTTTGCACGAGGTCTTGCTTACGCTTGTAAGCGCTACGGTGCTGTGCTCATCTGCGATGAGATTCAGTGCGGTTATGGTAGAAGCGGAAAATTCTTTGCTCACCAGTGGTTGGGCATCAAACCAGATATCATTACCGTTGCCAAGGGTATCGCTAACGGATTCCCTATGGGTGGTGTTCTTATCTCACCTGAGTTTGAGCCTGTATATGGTCAGTTAGGTACAACCTTTGGCGGAAACCACCTGGCTTGTGCTGCAGCACTGGCAACACTCGACGTTTTCGAGGACGAAGGACTGGTTGAGAATGCCCGCGTGGTAGGTGACTATCTCATGGAAGGTATCCGTAACATCGGCAGTTCACACATAAAGGAGGTACGCGGTCGCGGACTTATGATTGGCATCGAACTCGACATGCCACACAGAATGGTTCGTAAACCTCTTATCAAGCATGAGCACTGCTTTACCGGTTGTGCCGGTCAGGACATCCTGCGCCTGCTGCCACCACTTTGTCTCACAAAGGCAGAAGCCGATGATTTCATCGAGAGACTGATAAGAGTTCAACCCGAAGAGGATTGATATTTTGATAAGGAAACATAAGAACATATATAGACATGAAGATATCAGTAATTGGAGCAGGCGCCATGGGCGGTGCTACCGTTGAAGGACTTATAAAAGGTCAACAGTTCAAGAACGAGGATATCACAGTTAGCGATCCATCGCAGGCTGTGGTAGAGAAGTTCTCAAAGATGGGCGTAAGCGTAACTACCGACAACAAGTTGGCTGCCGAGACATCCGACATAGTATGCGTTGTGGTAAAGCCTTGGTTGGTAGAGAAGGTGCTTACCGACATCAAGCCCGAACTCGATCCAAAGAAACAGATACTTATTGTTATTGCTGCTGGTGTATCATCAGACAGCATAAAAGGATGGTTAGGTGAGAAATGCCCCCCACTCTTCCTTGTCATTCCAAATATAGCTATCGCCGAGATGGCATCGATGACATTCGTTGTTCCTGTAGGAGCCTCTAAAGAAGAGACACAGAAGATTGTTGACATCTTCGACGAGATGGGTAACACCCTCATCACCGACGAACAACATCTGGCAGCAGGCACCACACTTGCCAGCTGCGGCATTGCTTATGCTATGCGCTATATACGTGCAGCAGCCGAGGGTGGCGTTGAGTTAGGTTTCAAAGCCGACGATGCTAAGAAGATCGTGATGCAGACCATGAAGGGAGCTGTTGAACTGCTTGAAGCAAGCGGACTGCACCCTGAGGCAGCTATCGACCTGGTAACAACTCCTGGAGGTGTAACCATCAAGGGTCTCAACGAGATGGAGCACGCTGGTTTCACCTCTGCTGTTATCCGTGGACTCAAAGCTGGACTGAAGTAAATAAATGATGAAAAGACTTCTTTTCTTATTCCTAATAATCCTGTCGACGGTCAGTGCATCAGCACAAGAAACAGCCAATGCCCGTCAGGCCAAGCGTGTATTCAACACAGCATGGAATCATATCTATGGAAAAGAAGGAGTACGGTTTCATTATAAAATAGACATTCTTCACCTATATAAGGAAGAAGGAACATCGTGGAACAAGGGCGACAAAGCAAAGTCGGAGTATAAGGACTCAAAGATGTGGAACAACGGCGACGTGAAATACATCCTTCGAGAAAAGAAAGGCATTGTAGAGATTCACGACCCTAAAGTGAACAAGAAGAACGACAAGCTTCAGATGTTCAAGTTCGAGCCCGACAGCTATAACTACTCAATAGCCAAGGATCCCGATGGATTGCAGGTAACCCTTGAGGCAAAACCAGGTGCAAAGGTCAAGATGAAGAAGATTATTGCCCTGCTTACACCAGGCAACTATTACCCTAAGAAGCTACGCATAAAAGTAAGCATCTTCTGGGCAACCATCAGCTTCTCCGATTTCCAGGCCGGCAACATCGACGATAGCGTCTTTGAATTCCCAAAGGAGAAATACTCAAATTATAAAATAGTAGATGAACGATAAATAACATAATTAAAATGGACGAGCAATTAAAGCAAATTGGTGAGCGTTTGCGTGGACTGCGCGACGTGCTCGACATCCCAGTAAATGAGATGGCAGAAACTATCGGTATAAGTTCCGATAAGTACGAAAAAATAGAAAAGGGCGAGTTGGATATTACCATATCTAACCTGATGAAGATAGCCCACAAGTATGGTGTAAGCGCTGAGGAGCTGATGTTTGCCGAGGCACCTCACATGAAGTCATACTTCGTGGTTCGCAAAGGTCAAGGAATGAGTGTAGAGCGTACCAAGGCCTACAAGTATCAGAGTCTGGTAAGCGGTTTCGTAAACCACAATGCCGATGTATTCATTGTTACCGTAGAGCCTAAGCCAGGTGCACGTACCATCTACAAGAATACTCACCCAGGACAGGAGTTCAACATGGTGCTCGAGGGTAAGATGGAACTCTTCATCGGAGGTAAGACCATCATCCTTGAAGAGGGCGACAGCATCTACTTCGACTCATCAAAGCCCCACGGCATGCTGGCCGTAGGCGACAAACCCGTTAAGTTCCTAGCCTTCACAGTAGAGTAAAAGAGAAAAGGTGAAAAAGTGAAAAGGTGAAAAAGTGAAAGAACATGATTGAGAGATTTTTAAAACAGACTAAGTTTACCTCTGTAGAGGATTACAATAAGAATTTGGAGTTCATCATCCCCGAGAACTTCAACTTTGCTTACGATGTCATGGACGCGTGGGCAGAGGAAGCACCTGAAAAGTTGGCACTTCTTTGGACCAACGATCAGGGCGAGGAGATACGTGCCACTTATGCTCAGCTAAAAGAGCAAAGTGATCAGGCAGCATCATACTTGATGTCGATTGGCATTGGCAAGGGCGACCCTGTAATGCTGATTCTGAAGCGCCGTTATGAATGGTGGATTGTTATGTTGGCCCTCTGTAAAATTGGAGCCATCGTTATTCCAGCCACTCACATGCTCACCAAGCACGATATTGTTTATCGTAACACCCGCGCTTCAATCAAGTCAATCATCTGCGTTGATGATGCTTACGTTTGCGAACAGATTCGTCTGGCAATGCCCGAGAGTCCTACGGTAAAGCAATACATTACCATCACTGACCACGGCAAACCCATCCCCGATGGTTTCCGCGATTATCAGTCAGAGGTAGTGAAGGCGCCTAAGTTTGAGCGTCCAGCCTTCGTTAACAATAACGAAGACACGATGATTATGTACTTCACCTCTGGTACCAGTGGCGAGCCAAAGATGGTAGCTCACGACTACCTCTATGCTATGGGTCATCTTACCACAGGTGTGTTCTGGCATAATCTGCACGAGGGTTCACTCCACCTTACTGTGGCTGATACCGGTTGGGGTAAGGCCGTTTGGGGTAAGTTCTATGGACAGTGGTTTGCCGGAGCAACTGTGTTTGTATTCGACCACGAGAAGTTTAATGCGGACACCCTGCTGCGCCAGATGGAAAAGTATAAGGTAACGTCATTCTGTGCACCTCCTACAATCTATCGTTTTATGATTCGTGAGGATCTGAGCAAGTACGATCTGAGTAGTCTTGAGTACTGCTGTACTGCTGGCGAAGCTTTGAACCCCGCCGTATTCGACAAGTTCTACGAGAAGACGGGTATAAAGATGATGGAAGGATTCGGTCAGACCGAGACCACCATGACACTGGGAACCTTCCCTTGGATGACACCAAAGCCTGGTTCTATGGGTATCCCCAATGCCCAGTACGAAATCGACCTGCTGCGTGCCGACGGTACCAGCTGCGAGGATGGTGAGAAGGGTGAGATTGTGGTTCGCGTAGGCGACAAGAAGCCTATCGGTCTGTTCAAGGGCTACTATCGCGATGAGGAGAAGACCCGCGAGGCATGGCACGACGGAATCTATCACACAGGTGATATGGCTTGGCGCGATGAAGATGGCTACTACTGGTTCGAAGGTCGTATCGACGATGTTATCAAGTCGTCGGGCTATCGTATCGGTCCGTTCGAGGTAGAGAGCGCCCTGATGACTCACCCCGCTGTAGTAGAGTGTGCCATCACAGGTGTGCCTGATGATATCCGCGGTATGGTTGTTAAGGCTACTGTTGTACTCGGCAAGGAATGGAAGGACAAGGCCGGTGACGACCTTATCAAGGAACTTCAGCAGCATGTAAAGAAAGAGACAGCACCATATAAATATCCACGCATCATCGAGTTTGTCGACGAACTGCCAAAGACTATCAGCGGTAAGATCCGTCGCGTAGAGATTCGCCAGAAAGATGCGGAGAAATAGTTAGCATATGGCGGCGCATAATGAGTTAGGGAAATGGGGCGAAGACAAAGCATCAGAGTACCTACAACTTAATGGCTATAAGATTATCGAACGCGACTGGAAATCAGGTAGGCGCGATATAGACATCATAGCCACCGACGGCAATGAGGTGATATTCGTTGAAGTCAAAACTCGCCGGAATTGTCTCTATGGGGATCCTGAGGAGGCTGTCGACTATCGCAAGCTACAGAGTCTCCGTCTGGCTATCAACCACTATATTAAGTATCGTCACATCAACAGCGATGTAAGGTTCGATATCATTTCTGTAGTAGGCATGATAGGTCAGGAACCAAAAATTGATCACATAAAAGGTGTACCATTATATTAGAAGATGAAAAGAAGAATTGTTGTCAAAGTAGGATCTAATGTGCTGACGCGCGATGACGGAAAACTTGACGTCACCCGTATGTCAGCGTTGGTCGATCAGATAGCTTGGTTGCGAAAGCAGAATATTGAGGTTATCCTCGTAACTTCAGGTGCCGTAGCCTGTGGCCGACGCGAGCTTACCATAGATCACTCACTCGATTCGGTTGAGCAGCGCCAGTTGTTCTCTGCCGTTGGTCAGGTAAAACTCGTAGGTCTTTACTACGATTTATTCCGCGAGTTCGGCATTCACGTAGGGCAGGTGCTCACCATGAAAGAGAACTTTCAACCAGGAGAGCAATATCGCAACCAGCAGGCTTGTATGACGGTAATGCTGGAGAACGACGTTCTCCCCATCGTAAACGAGAACGACACTGTATCTGTTACCGAGTTGATGTTTACTGATAACGATGAACTATCGGGCCTCATCGCTCAGATGATGAAAGCCGACTCTCTGGTTCTACTCTCAAATATCGATGGTATCTATACTGGTCATCCCGACGATCCTTCATCGGAACTGATTCCTACCGTTGCGCCATGTACCGACCTCTCTAAATACATCCAAAAGGAGAAGAGTGCTTTCGGTCGCGGTGGTATGCATTCAAAATACCACACGGCCAGCAACATACAGTCGGCAGGCATACATGTCATCATTGCCAACGGCACGCGCGACAACATCCTTATTGATCTCATTGAGAGACCTGAATCAACACCTCACACAGAATTCCTAACATAGAAGACATATGCAGCTTAAAGATACTTTCGAACGAGTTAAACGTGCCAGCAAGAGTCTGGCATTGCTTAACGACGAGCAGCGCAACGAGATTCTTAATGCCGTTGCCGATGCCATTGTCAACAATAAGGCAAGGATCCTTGATGCCAACGCTCAGGATCTGGCTAAGATGTCGAAGGAAAATCCTCTGTACGACCGTCTGCAGCTTACCGACAGTCGTCTCGAAGGTATCGCCTCCGATATGCGTAATGTGGCTATACTTCCTTCACCATTAGGACACATCACAAAACAAAAAACGCTTCCTAATGGCCTGCATCTATGTCGTGTATCCGTACCCTTCGGAGTTATCGGCATGATTTATGAAGCTCGTCCGAACGTAACGTTCGACGTCTTCTCACTCTGTTTCAAGAGTGGAAACGCTTGTGTGCTCAAAGGTGGCAAAGATGCTGATTACAGTAACCGTGAAGAGGTTTCACTTATTCACGAGATTCTCAAGAAGTATGGTGTGTCAAAGGATGTAGTAGCACTGCTGCCGGCCACTCACGAGGCTACCGGCGAAATGCTTAATGCCGTGGGCTATGTGGATCTCTGTATCCCCCGTGGCGGTCGCAAGCTCATCGACTTTGTACGCGATACAGCCCGCATCCCTGTTATCGAGACAGGAGCAGGTGTGGTAAACACCTACTTTGACAAAGAGGGCGACCTGGAGATGGGCAAGGCAATCATCAACAATGCAAAGACCCGCCGTGTATCTGTATGCAATGCGCTCGACTGTCTGTTGATACACGAGAGCCGTCTGGCCGACCTGCCCGCCCTCTGCGAGAAGATGGCCGAGAAGCAGGTAATTATATATGCCGATGAACAAGCATTCAAGAACCTCAATGGCAAATATCCTATGTTGGAGCACGCTACCGATGAAAGCTTCGGCACAGAGTTTATGGACTATAAACTCGCCATCAAAACTGTTGCATCGCTCGAAGGAGCCCTCGACCATATCGACGAGAACGGCTCTGGCCATAGCGAGGCTATCATAACCATGAACGAACAGACCGCCCGTAAGTTCCAGGCTCACGTAGACGCAGCCTGCGTTTATTGGAATGCGCCCACCTCGTTTACCGATGGTGCACAGTTCGGCCTTGGAGCCGAGATTGGCATCTCTACCCAGAAACTCGGTCCACGTGGCCCTATGGCACTCGAAGAAATAACCACCTACAAGTGGCTTATCGAGGGTGAAGGACAGATTCGTCCATAGCCAACATATAAGGAGGGAACGACATGAAAATGAGAATTACGACATTCCTATTATCCCTTTTGCTGCCACTCGTACTGGCAGCACAAAACCATCAAGCCGACATTGATAGGTTGACGAAAGAAATGTATCGTCTATACTCCTCTCACGAGATAGAGTTGTTTATGAACGTTACCGACCAACTGAAAGAAGCCTGTCTTAAAGCAAAAGACGAAGGACTATTTTATAGAACCTGGGCCAATCAAGCCTCATTTGCTTTTTCTAGAATCAGCAGAGAGAAAGGCATGGAGATAGCCAAAGCTATGAATGAATATAGCCAGCAGAACGACAGCAAGCTGGGTTTTTACTATTCATCAATAGCCAATGCCAACCAAGCCAGTGCGCTGAGGATGGAGATAAAAGCAGAGGAGTATTATCAGAAGGCCATTAAATACAAACAGGCATATCTACCTCAAATCAATGCTGCACCAGTCTATTTAGGTTTAGCAAAGATTTACCATAATCGCAGAGACCAGAAAAAGGTGCTCGAGATGACCGACAAGGCCCTTAAAGAACCGAATCTTACTGGGCCTTCGATTGTTGATGCGTGGAGCTACCGATGCATCGCAGCCATGTATAATCAAGGGGAAGTTCAAAAGGCAGAACTGAACAAAACCTATACGGAATGGAAACGACTTTCTGAGAAATACAATTATCGCTCTAGTTTTGCTGACGATATTGAAATCTACCATGCACAGGTAAACGGCGACTACGAGAAAATGCTCGAATTGGCTCAAAAGGCAAAGTTGCCACAGGAGAAATACAAGCTGATGTCTTATGCCTACGAATGGCAGGGCAAATGGAAAGAAGCCCTGAAATACTACAAGGAGTATAAAAAGGCTAGCGACTCCACCAACACAGCCGACATACGCAAGCAGGCGGCAGAGCATGCCATGCAGATGGATATTATCCGAGCCGAGAACCAGACAAAAGAGTTGCTGCTGCACAACCAATCGCTGAAACTGGCTCATGCCCAGGACGAACTGGAGCAGCGTCGACTGGAGGAAGAGGCACTCAGCCTTACACTGAAGAACCGCGACATAGAACTGAGCAATGCCTCTATCAAACTCAAGAACGACAGTCTGGACCGTCAGGCACAACAGTCTAAGTTGAGCGAGTATAAGTCTAAACTCGAGTTGGAACAGAACAAGGAGCGTATGGAGCGCATCACCCTTTGGACAGCCATCGGTGTGGGTGCACTTATCATCGCCTTCCTCTGCATCTATCTGTATCGTCGCAGCCGCCACATGAAGGCTCTGACCGTAGCCTACGACAAGTTGGAGACAGCCTACGAGCAACTGGAACAGACCACCGCCGCCAAGGAGCGCATTGAGAGTGAACTGCGTATTGCCCGCGAAATCCAAATGTCGATGGTACCACATGAGTTCCCCAAGCGTTCAGATTTGGATTTTTACGCCTCGATGACCCCTGCCAAAGAGGTTGGTGGCGACCTTTACGATTATCTGCTTGAAGACGACATTCTATATTTCTGTTTGGGCGATGTTTCAGGTAAGGGTGTTCCTGCTTCATTGTTTATGGCTCAAACTACACGCTTGTTCCGTGCTCTGGCTAAACAGCATCTGATGCCAGCTTCAATAGCCACACGCCTAAACAACGAACTGACCGAGAAAAACGACAACGGCATGTTCGTAACGATGTTCATTGGTCAGCTAAACCTCAATAGCGGCCATCTGCATTTCTGCAATGCCGGTCACAATCCTCCAGTAATCGGTGGTGACGAGAAGCATGGTTCGTTCCTTGAAATGGAGCCCAATGCACCTATCGGTCTATGGCCTGGGCTTGATTACATCGGCGAAGAGATAGAATCTATCAAGGGGCGTCCCCTCTTCATTTATTCCGACGGACTGAATGAAGCCGAGGATATCAACCAGAAGCAGTTTGGCGACGACCACATGCTCGATATACTACGACATACCAAATTCAAAGATGCCCGCCATGTGGTAGAACTGATGGAAGCAGAGGTGAACCGTCATCGTCATGGTGCAGATGCTAACGACGACATGACAATAATGTGCCTCAAGGCATTGAATATTGAATATTAAATTATAAAGATATGAAAAGTTTTATAAACGTTGAAGACCTCGGTCCATTGGATAAGGCGATGGCCGAAGCATTTGAGATTAAGAACGACCGTTTTAAATATCAGCATCTTGGCAAGAACAAGACGCTCATGATGATATTCTTTAATAACTCCCTGCGCACACGTCTTTCTACCCAGAAGGCAGCAATGAACCTCGGCATGAATGTAATAGTGCTCGATGTTAATGCAGGTGCATGGAAGTTGGAAACCGAACGCGGTGTTATTATGGATGGCGACAAAAGCGAGCACCTGCTCGAGGCTATCCCAGTAATGGGCTGCTACTGCGACCTTATCGGCGTTAGAAGCTTTGCCGGACTCACAGACCGCGAGTACGATTATGCAGAGACAGTTCTGCAGCAGTTCATCAAGTACTCTGGCCGTCCTGTATTTGCAATGGAGACAGCCACAGTTCACCCCTTGCAGGCTTTTGCCGACCTGATTACTATCGAGGAACATAAGGTTGTTGAGCGACCAAAGGTTGTATTAACCTGGGCACCTCACTGCCGTGCATTGCCTCAGGCCGTGCCTAACTCTTTTGCACAGTGGATGAATGCAGCTCCTGATGTTGATCTAGTAATCACACATCCAGAGGGCTATGAGCTCGATCCTAAGTTCGTTGGCAACGCCCGTGTGGAGTACGACCAGAAGAAAGCCTTCGAGGGTGCCGACTTTATCTACGCTAAGAACTGGAGTAACCCAGGCGTAACCAATCCTGCCGATTACGGTAAGATTACCAACAAGGATATGTCGTGGACTGTTGACACCGAGCACATGTCGTGGACTAACAATGGAAAATTCATGCACTGTCTGCCTGTGCGTCGTAACCTCATCGTTACCGACGATGTCATCGAGAGTCCAAACAGCCTCGTAATCCCCGAGGCCGCCAACCGTGAGATCAGCTGTTCGGTGGTTATCAAGCGCATGCTCGAAGCATTATAATACAAACAACTAAAAAAAGAAAAGCCTCGCGTCGATATCGATGCGGGGCTTATAATTTACAATCCAAAATGCGCGGGGCTACCTAAAAAAATAAAAAAAACAGGCGGTATGCTTTGCCAGTTAAGGAAAAATGCCTATCTTTGTACATTGAAACTATAAGCATGTTATGAAACAATATCTATTCCTTTTTTTATTTATTACTTTTGCTTTTCTCGGTAACAACAAAGTTTATGCCGATAATGATAACGTAGAACAAGAACTGGCCATGCGCGTACAGCAAGCGCAAGTGAGTGGTAACGATTCCGAATTCTACGATGCTCACAAGTTATTTCTCAACCATTTGGAACAGAAGGAGACTTGGGACAAGTATTATCGCGTTTGGATGAGCCGAGTTATCTACGATGTTAACCATAAGCATTTCCATCGTGCATATACCGAGATTCACCGTCTTACCGAAGACATCCGCGACCGCCATCAGGAGCAGTATCTGTATATATCCCATATGTGTCTGGGATTCTTCTATAGCGGAAGAAATCAACCAGAGATGGGCGAGACATATTTCCGTAAAGCACTGCAGGGCATAGATGCCGACAAAGAGCCCGTATCAGTTTTCAATTGCTATCTTTCTTTGTCGCAGGTGCTTAGCTTTAATCGTCCAACCGAGGCGATGGCGTGTCTTGACAGTCTGCCAAAACAGATGCTGGAGAACCCTATTTACGATAGCGGTGTGCTGGGTTATCGCTGTATCATCGCCAGCCGACTTGGCGACCAGAAGGCATTCGACCAATACTTTGCTCGCTACGACAGTATCCGCAAGAATAATCCCGCAGGGTTTAATCCTGCCAATCTGTATCAGGTAATGGTTTGCTATAACTTGGCAAAGAAAGACTATAAGCAAGCTTTGGCCTGGTGCGACTCTACCGATGTGCCTATGATGGCAAACGAGTTGCGACTGGATATTTATGAAAAAATGGGCGACTGGCAACGTGCTTTCAAAGCCGCCGAACTAAAGGATAGTTTTCAGCTTGTAGATGAGCGTGAGGTGCTCGAGGATGATATCATGGATATCTCACATGGCATCGACTTACTTCAGGCCGAGGAGGAGAAAGCTGAACTTAGACGTAGTCAATTGATGCTTGGTGGACTGATGGCCTCAGTAATCATAGCACTGCTGATAGGCATACTTATCTATCGCTATTTCAAGAATCTGAAACTGAAAGAGCAATTCATGGAGTTGCAGGAGGCCCGCCGACGCACAGAGGCAGGACAAGCCATACGCCGAGGCTTTGTAACAACCATTCTTGAGAAACTCAATTCACCAATTAGTACGCTGCTTAACTATGCACGCATATTCAACGACCCTGAGTTTAAACTTAAGCCCGAAGAGCGTGGAAAACGATACAGTGATATTGTTGCCGCAGCAAAGAACATCGAATCGTTAATGGATCCTGTGCTCGATTCGTATTCGCGTGGCGACTTGGGTATCACCGAAGAGGAGAAACGCGTATGCCAAGACGCGCTCCGCTCGCCACTTCAAACGCTGATTGGTACGGCAGAAGTTATCATCGAGGCCGACGGACAGATACCTCATGACGAATATATGCAGTTGCGCTCGGCTATCTGCCGCGATTGTTATGATGTGGCTACATCTACAAGAAAGCTTGTACTCTTCAGTCTATATGGTGATGCATATCCTATACCGAAGAACTACGAGATAGGACTGAACGAGATAATACGCTCTATACTGAACAGTTACGACTTGCACTTCAAGACCAAGCCAAAGTCATTCGACTTTAAGTCTGAAGTGCCCGATGGTGTTAAGATACAGACAAATGCGCTGCTACAGGAGTTGCTTAACTGTCTGCTCGACAATGCTGTTAAGTATGCCACAGGGGATACCATGCAGTTGCATTGTTACGAAGAGGACAACGGCACATGCACGATAGCCATCAGCAACGAAGGTCCGACTATTCCTGCTGCCGAAGCAGAACGCATCTTTGTTCCATTCGTCCGCCTTTCGCCTGACGAGCATACACTTGGCGTAGGTCTGCCATTGGCTAAATGTCTGGCCACATCAATGGGCTACACCCTTACTCTCGACACTACCTACACGCAAGGCGCACGATATATCATTAGCGGATTATAAAATGCGTTTCAGATTGGGTATAGGCACACGATCGTTTGCGTATAGGCGCTCGATTGTTTGCGTATAGGCGAACGATGACAACCTTACTATTCTGCCCCTATTTCCCTTAGCTTTTGCCCTGTTAGGCTTACTATGTGTTCCGTTTTTGCATTAGTATCGGTCACATGGTCACAGTTGTGACCATGTGACCGTATGTCCATCATAAACTATCAGTAATATACTATTTCTTGATAGCTTCTGCTATAATCTCGGCCATTTTCTTGGCGCCCTTGCCATCGGGATGAATGCCATCGTCCAGCATCTTATCACCATCGTTTGCAAAGAGGGTGTGCAGGTCGATTACCTGTAGGCCATACTGTTTTGCAACTTCCAACTGTATGGGGATAATCTCATTGGTAATGACCTTGTCATTGATATTCCAGGTCGACTTGAAGGCAGGAATAGGTGTGCAAAGATAAATCTTTGGACCAACAGGCAGAGCCAACTTTGCCTTCTTGCCCTTCTTCTTACTTACCGGCTGTGCCAGGTCTGGGCGTAGGGTTGTAATCATCTGCTGCAGGTCTTTCTTGAATTCTGCACCATACTGCCAGTTTTCTGGCTTAGAATCGTTTGTTCCCAACTTGATGATTACTACATCAGGCTTAAATGCCAATGCATCGCGCCAAGCCATCTCGTTCATATATGGGAAGTCGCCCTTATTAAGCATGGTACGTGCACTAACACCGAAGTTCTTCACATAATAACCGTCACCCAGGATACCCTGCAACTGTGCGGGATAGCCGTACTTGGTACGCATATCGATGCCATGGCCATCGGTGATGCTATTACCGATACAAGCCACACGAACGGCATCCTGCTTGGGACTTGGTATCGACTTTAGCCAGCTGCCAAGATCGTTAAGCATCTGGTCGTGATACTTGAACCAAGGGCCGAAGCCGAAACCATGGTCGCCTGAGGGGTAGATGAACAAACTGCACTCATTGCCGGCATTACGCATAGCAGAGTAATACTGTACTCCATTGGTTACAACTGGCACCAGTCTATCATCGCTGGCACTGATGATACAGGCTGGAGGTGTAAGGTGGCTGCGCACAGCGTTCTGTGTAGAATACTGCCACACCAGCTTGGAGTCCTTATGTCCCTCCTCGCCCAGGAAGTTTATGCACGACCACTTGTGCGATACACGCTCGTCCATAGATATTACTGGATAGAACAGGATTGAGAAGTTTGGGCGCACCTCATATGGTGAGAGTGTTGAGATAACCGATGACAGATGTCCGCCTGCTGAGAAACCCATAATACCGACATCGTTAGGATTGATATTCCACACCTTTGCAGAATCGCGAACGGTACGGAATCCCTGCTCTACATCGCCGATGGGAATCGTACGATCGCCATTAGGCAATCGGTAGTTCACTACAAAATAGGCAATGCCTTGCTTATTCAGCCAATCGGAAGCCAGATAACCTTCGTGCGTATTCGAAAGCATCGAATAGCCGCCTCCTGGCACACCAACAATTGCTCTGCCCGAGGGATTCTCTGGCAGAAAACAAACCATCTGAGCCTTGCCATCGTCGGTAAGGTTCAGCGTAAACTTTCTTGCTGTTTGTGCCTGCATGATGGTAGCAAACATCAGCAAGCCTGTCATGAAAAGTTTCCTGTTCATAGTTCAATTTAATAATGTTAAAAGGATCATACTTATACTTTTGTGATTAATTTGAGTGCAAAAATACAAATTTAAGTCGAAGATAGCAAATAAATCAAGAAACTTTTCGTAATTTTGCACACAAAATAACTAATAAGCATTATGATATCTTTTGAATGTGATTACAACAACGGGGCTCACCCGAAAGTACTGGAGAACCTGATTAAATATAACGACGCCAAACCTACACCTTATGGTTTTGACGAGTTTAGCGAACGTGCCAAAGAGCGCATCCGTGTAGCCTGCGGACTGCCCGACGCACAGATATTCTTCCTTACCGGCGGCACGCAGACTAACGCCACCACCATCGACTCTATGCTGTATCAGTACGAGGGTGTAATCTGTGTTGGCAGCGGACATATTAATGTACACGAGGCTGGTGCTGTGGAGTTTACTGAGCATAAAATCATCACCATCGCCGACAACAACGGAAAGATGGAGGCTAAGACTCTCGACAAGTATCTCGACGACTATATGCACGATGGCAATAAAGATCACGCCGTACATCCGGGATTGGTTTACATTACCTTCCC
Organism: Prevotella sp. UBA2809; assembly: GCA_002351725.1. Taxonomy (GTDB): domain Bacteria; phylum Bacteroidota; class Bacteroidia; order Bacteroidales; family Bacteroidaceae; genus Prevotella. Next base: position 54,448 of record DEHD01000017.1, on the reverse strand, counting down.
CACCGAGTTCGGCACGCTCTATACAGCTAAGGAGCTTGATGAAATCTATCAGGTATGCCAGCACTATGAGATTCCTCTTTATATAGATGGTGCACGTTTGGGGTACGGACTAAAGGCTGAGGGCAACGACATCAGCCTGCCTTATCTGGCACGCCATTGCGACGTATTCTATATCGGTGGTACCAAGATTGGCGCTCTTTGCGGCGAAGCTGTAGTGTTTACCCACCAGAACGCTCACAAGCACTTCTTCTCTATCCAGAAACAGCATGGTGCAGTAATAGCTAAGGGTGCTCTTATCGGACTGCAATTTGATGCACTGTTCACCGATGATCTCTACTTCAAGCTCTCAGAGCACGCTATCAAGATGGCCATGCGCATGAAGCAGATATTTATTCGTAAGGGATTTGAGTTCTATGTAGATTCACCTACCAACCAGCAGTTTGTCATTATTGATAATGAGCAGGTAGACAAGCTAAGCCAGAAGATGCGGTTCACACACTTCGGACAGACCGATAAGTATCACACCATCTGCCGTTTCGTAACCAGCTGGGCCACAACCAGCGAGGAGCTTGATGAACTAGAACAGATTCTGGGCTGACAGAACTAACAAACTAAACTGTATTACCAACCAATAAAACAATAACAATGAAAAGAACAATCTTTGCAGCGCTTACAGCCGTAATGCTTGCACTGCCCGCCAACTGCTTGGCAACAAAACTCTTAGGAGTTAAAGTTATCGACAAAGACTATCTTATGGTTCACTTCCGCGATGGCGAAGTACACTATCGCGACAACGGCACAGGCCCAAGTGCCTATCTGGGTCACTCGTTCTCTGAAGGAGACGACACTCTGCTTGTGTTCGGCGAGCGACTTAAGGTTGCTGAGATACAGAAGGCTGCCGGCTGGCTCATCAGTTCCAAGGACGACAAGACCTTTGCCGCAGCACAGCCGCTGGCAGTATGGCGAAAGTCAAAACCTATGAATACCGACAACACACTTACCAGCGAGCTTGACCACTGGATATTCCTCCAGCTGCCCAAGTCTCTGCGTCAGGGCTGCACCTATACCGTTACCATCCCTTCAGGCGTTGGCTCCGATAAAACACAAGCCTCAGTACGTTTCGACATCTGGAACACTCAGTCGGAGGCTGTACACGTGAATATAATCGGTTACGCCCAAAAGGAGAGTCTGCATGCTGCCGACCTCTACCAGTGGCTCGGCGATGGCGGACAGCGCGACTATAAAGCATGGGAGGGCAAAAGTGTATGGCTCTACAATGTCAATACCAAGAGCAAGCAGAAAGCCGGAACAGTAAAATTCTGGAAGCCAGCCTCAGCATCTAAGGAAGAGGCCGGTGGCAAGGCCCTTATCGGAACCGATGTTTGGAATATCGACTTCAAGTCGGCCAAATCTGGCTGCTATCGTCTGGTAGTAGAGGATGTTGGCTGTAGCATGGACTTCGAAATCAGGAACGACATCTATTACGAACCATATCGCTACTCTGTTCGTGGATATTACTACATGCGTCTTGGCGAGCCTATCGACCCTGCCCATGTAAACCCGATACCACGTCAGCCTCAGTTCATCCCTGAGACCGATCCAAATGGATTCACAGTATATAAGACCGACTTCCATCCTTGGAGCAAGGGCTGGCGCGAACTGCGCACCGACGTTTGGGATGAACCTCACTTCAAGCCTCTCAAAAAGTCTATCTTCTGGCAGCATCGCCTGCCTGGCAACCCTGTAAACACCGAGGTTAAGGGTGGACACTCAGATGCCTTCGACTGGGACCGTCACCTGGCTCACGTCAGCAACATCTACGATATGCTTCTGCCTTACATCCTTACCAGCGGTAAGCTCAACGACGACGGTCTAGGTATCCGCGAGAGCGGCAATGGTATCCCCGACCTTATCGATGAGGCCCGCAATGAGGTTGACTTCTTCCTATCTATCCGCGATGGCGAGGCCTACTCACAGGGTGTTACCAATCCTTGCAACGACTGGAGTGTTATGTTCCAGGCTGGCTGCACCACCATGGCCGCATGGGCCAATGCAGCCAACTGTGCAGTTATCGCCGAAGCTTTCCGTTTAAATCATAACGATACGCTGCAACAGTACTATACCAACGAGGCCATCAAGGCTTTCCGCTTTGCCTCTAAGCAAGAGAACCAGCAGCTCGACGACCTGCAGGATGTAGGATCGATGCAGATGCGTGGTCGAGACTTCCGCCAGCTGGCAGCATCTTTCCTTTATAACCTAACTGGCGACGAAGCATGGGAGAAGATTTTCGCCGAAGAGAGTATGATCAAGAGTCCTAAGTCCATGCTCTTCAGTAAGGGCCGTCAGGGCTTCTTCGACATCGGTGTTACAAACCAGTTCGACAAGAGTGATGTTCCATTCTGTCAGTACTGGGCAGCCGCTGCTTACCTTACCTGTCCACATCCACGCCACTATAGTGAGCTCTATCAGAACCTCAAGGCTTGTGTAAACGCTCAAGCCGAGGCATATAATTACGGTCATGTAGCCAACCGCCCATCGCGTCGCGCCGCCAACGACAGTCGCTGGCAGACATCGCAGAACCTGCAGTTGGTAATGCTGGCTCACTACATCGGCGACAAGGCACGCCGACAGCAGCTTGAGCACATCATGTATACAGAGGCAGGTTGGGCCATGGGTCGCAACCCCGGCAATATTGTAGAGATGACTGGTCTTGGAGAGCGTCACATCACCGATGTGTACACCACAGGTCGTAACGACGGCACCCCCGAGAGTCACCCTGGCCAGACTCCGTTCAACGGCACTGAGACATGGTCGCCCGGTCATAATGGTGGCGATGCCCGCATTCTGCTCAACCAAATGTATCCATCGTGGACTGATGGCGGCTGGCCACGTCAGGAGTCATACTTCAACCAGCGCTACTTCTGGGTTAACGGAGAGTTCACTCCTCGCGAGACTATGCGTGGCAAGATGGCCCTTCTGGCTTACCTTTATGCCATCAGATAATCCTACAGTCATGATGAAAAAGATATTTCTTACAACAGCATTTATGCTGATGGCAAGCATAGCCAGTCAGGCAGAAGATAAGAAGATGAATGCTTTTATCGACCAGCTGATGGCTAAAATGACTGTCGAAGAGAAGCTGGGCCAAATGAACCTAATGCCAGGTTTATCGGTTACTACAGGCGAAGAGAAAAACAGTCCACTACTGAAACTTGTTGCAGAAGGCAAGTTAGGCACTGTATTGAATCTAAAGGGCGTTGATGATATCCGTCGCCTGCAAGAGGTAGCAGTCAAGCAGAGCCGTCTGGGTATACCCGTGCTGGTGGGCATGGATGTGATTCATGGCTATGAAACGATATTCCCTATCCCACTCGCCCTATCGTGTACTTGGGACCTTCAAGGTATAGAACAATCGGCACGTATAGCAGCCAAAGAAGCTACTGCCGATGGTATCTGCTGGACCTACAGTCCGATGGTTGACATAGCCCTCGATGCCCGTTGGGGCCGTATTGCCGAGGGTAATGGCGAAGACCCGTTTCTAGGCAGTCGCATTGCCGAGGCAATGGTAAAGGGCTACCAAGGTAATTACGGCCCAGAGAACATGATGGCTTGTGTGAAGCATTATGCCCTATATGGTGCAGCAGAGGCAGGACGCGACTATAACACGGTAGACATGAGTCATACACGTATGTATAACCAATACTTCCCGCCATACGAGGCTGCAGTAAAAGCCGGTGCAGGGTCGGTTATGACATCATTCAATGTTGTAGACTACATACCAGCTACCGCCAACAAATGGCTCATCGATGATGTGTTGCGAGGAGAGTGGAACTGGAACGGATTCGTGGTGACCGATTATGGCGCTATCGGTGAGATTATCAAGCATGGCCTAGGTAATCTGGACCAAGCTTCGGCAATGGCACTGAAGGCTGGAACAGATATGGACATGTGCTCTGAGGGGTTTATCAACACATTAGCACAATCACTGAAAGATGGCCGTGTATCAATGGCAGAAATCAATCAGGCATGCCGCCGTATTTTAGAAGCGAAATACAAACTGGGACTGTTTGACAATCCCTATCGTTTCCTCGACAAGAAGCGCCATGTCCAGGATATCTATACCCCAGCCCACCGACAAGCCGCACGCGAGATAGCAGCCAAGAGTTTTGTACTGTTGAAAAACGACAACCACTTGCTACCATTGAAGAAACTGGGCAAGATTGCCCTGATAGGCCCTATGGCCCACAACCGCGACAATATGACAGGAACTTGGGCTCCTACAGCAGATAACACCAAATATGCCACACTCAAAGAAGCCATGCAACAAGCCCTTCAAGGCAAGGCTACACTGAGTTATGCACAGGGTTGTAACTTCACCAACGATTCTATCTTGCAGATGGACGGCGGCTTTTATCGCCCCACGCCATTTGGCGATGCCGAACAACTTAAGCGCGAGGCTCTGACCATCGCCAGTCAGGCAGATGTCATTGTCTGCGCTATGGGCGAATCGGCCGAGATGACAGGTGAAAGCAGTAGCAGGGCGACATTGGAAATGTTTGACGCACAGAAAGAGCTACTTGAGGCACTATTGGCACTCGGTAAGCCTCTGGTATTGCTCAATTTTGCAGGCCGCCCCACAGTGATGACATGGGAGCAAACTCACGTGCCAGCTATTCTGCAAGTATGGTTTGGAGGTAGCGAGGCTGGCAATGCCATCTGCGACGTATTATTTGGCGACAAAGTACCCAGCGGGAAGCTCACAACTTCCATGCCACAGGCCACAGGTCAGGAGCCGCTTTACTATAACCATCTGCCAACAGGTCGTCCGGTAGCCGAGGGTGCTAAAACATTTTCTAAGTTCAGCAGCAACTACCTGGATATACGCAACGATCCGCTCTACCCCTTTGGCTACGGACTGAGCTATACCACTTTCGATTATAGTGATATTACTCTTGATGGCAGAACAGCCAGTGTTACAGTAAAGAATACAGGCAATTACGATGCCGATGAAATCGTGCAATTGTACATCCACGATGTTGTAGCCAGCATCAGTCGCCCTATAAGAGAACTGAAAGGATTCAAGCGCATACACCTGAAAAAAGGCGAAAGCCAAGTAGTAACGTTTGAAATCACCGATGACCTGCTACGGTTTTATGGCCCTAACGGCTATGTTGTAGAACCTGGCGACTTTGAGATAATGATAGGACCAGATAGCAGTCTTCCTCATTTAAGAAAGGCCATTCTGACGCTTAAATAAATAATCCCCGCTTTTTGGCGGGGATTATTAGTATTAATAAATGATAGCAGTCCAACCTCCGCCACTACTCAGACGAATGGCAAGGCGGTCGGTTGAGGTCACAGTCTTTCGGATGCACTGATAGTCAGTAGCATCCTTCTGAGCATTCACCCCATCGGCAAAGATGGTGGCCTGATGCTGACCTGGAGTCAGAAAGTCGAGACTGATGGTGAGCTCACGCGGTGTCCAATCGGTCATCGCAGCCACATACCAGGTAGAGTCCTTGCGACGAGCAATGGCAATATATTCTCCCAATTCACCAGCCAACACCACGGTCTCATCGAAGGTAGTAGGCACCTGTGCAATGAAATCGGTACACTCCTGATTCTGCATGTATTTGGTAGGACTATCGGCCAGCATCTGCAACGGCGCCTCAAAGATAGTGTACATGGCCATCTGGTGCACACGGGTACCCTGACTCATCGGGTGATTGTTATTGCCAAAGAAACTATCTTTCATAGCGTTCGTCATAGCACCAGGAGTATAATCCATAGGACCAGCCAGCATGCGCAGATAGGGAGCTGTGACATCATAACGTGGCTGATTATGCAGTGGGCCATCACCTACTCGTGGTTCCCATTTAGAGTTCTCCAGACCTTTTACGCCCTCAAAATTGAAGATATTGGGATAGGCACGCTGAATACCGCAAGGCTTCAGACCGTGGTAGTCGAGGTAGAGATGATGCTTGGCGGCACAGGCGGCCACCTGATAGGCAGAAGCTATCACCTGCTGGTCGTCGCGATCGAAAAAGTCGACCTTAAAGCCTTTAATGCCCATATCAGCATAATGCTTCATCACCGTCTCGGTAACCTTGATGCCACCCTCGGGGTTGTTGCCAATCAGGTTACGCCAACTAGACCAGAGAATTATACCCACGCCTTTCTCTTTTCCATAGGCGACCAGTCGGGAGAGGTCAATTTCTGGGCTTAGGCCCTCCATCAATGACTCTTTACCACTCCAGCCCTCATCGATGATGATATACTCGATGTTGTTGCGCGAGGCGAAATCGATATAATAAAGATAGGTATTGGTGTTCATGCCCGAGGCGAAATCTACACCTGTGATGTTACAGTTGTTCCACCAGTCCCAAGCCACCTTGCCTGGTTTGATCCACGAAGTGTCGGCAATGCGACAGGCTGGTGCCAAGCGCTGTGCCATATCGCAGTTCAGAATATCGGCATCATTCTCGGTTATCACCACTGCGCGCCAAGGCAGTGCCTGTTTGGCTGCGAGTTTGGCGATGAAGCTGGCACGCTTGGTAGGCACAAGGTTCAGACGGTCGTAGCCACCAATCATGTTTTCCAAAGGATAAGGTGCGAACTCAGCCTTAAGCGAGTTGCCATCGCCCTTGATGAGCATCATGCCAGGATAGTTATCCACGCCTGCATCCATCACGATAGCTTTCATACCGCCAGGCATGCACACTGCCAATGGAGTGATGGTCAACGAGTCGGCAAACATGCTCGAGAGTTTCTGTTCGTCGTAATACGACTCGAACGAATAGCAGTAGCGCTCACCCGAACGGTTATCGTTGACATAAGGCACAAAGACAGGATAATCGGCTGCGAACCGGAACTCTGCCGTCTCGTTATTCACCAACATAGGCTGTGCTGATGAGGTGATGAGTCGATAGGCAGCGCCATCATCGTAGGCACGTACCTCGATAGACCATTTCTGATTGGTGTAGAGTACAAGCTGACCATAGCTGTTGGCCACTTCGGCCTTCTTATAGAAAGGGGTTTTGAAACTGCCCGTGACAAATTTCTTGCTCACCTTGCCCACCTTGCCCAAACCAGCAGTTTTCTTACCTTGCTGCACTCTGATGTCTATAACAGACGGTTGTAGTACAGCCTTTCCATCGTAGCTAACCGACCAGTTTACCATGCTGCCAGCCTCAACAGTTACTTTCACTTTACCATTAGGCGAACTCACCTCATAGCTTCCGGCCCATGCACTCATAGCAGTGAGACAGAACATAAAAATCATTAGTTTCTTCATTGTTTATTGGAGCTTATTTTCTGATATATTCTGAAGGTAGACATCCATACTCATCCTTAAAGTATTTAGAGAACTGCTTAGGTGAGAACCCGACAGTATAGGCCACCTCAGAGACGTTGGTACGTCCTTGATCCAGCAAGGCTTTGCCTCGTTTGATACGGATAGTACGAATGAACTCGATAGGCGATTTGCCTGTAATGGCCATCAGCTTCTTGTAAAGATGACCACGAGACAAACCAACAGCTGCACCAAACTCCTCAACCGAGAACTCCGAATTGTTCATCTGCTCTTCAACAGCCTTGATTGCTTTCTCAATCAGCTCCTCATCAAGCGAGCTGACAGTTATCTCACTGGGGGCTATCTCCGGCTTATCGCTGAAAGCACGATGACTGTTGGCAGTCCACTCCAGAATTTTTTGAATACGCAGCTTCAATATACTGAGATTGAAAGGTTTGGTGATATAATCATCTGCTCCATCCTTCAAACCTGTGATAATATTATCCTCAGTCGACTTAGCCGTGAGCAGGATAACTGGAATATGCGAGAAACTGATGTCGGTCTTGATTCTATTACAGAGTTCAAGACCATTCATCTCAGGCATCATAATATCGCTGATAACGATGTTGACATGGCTGACAGCCAGTACTTCAAGTGCATCTTTGCCATTGGCTGCCGTCAGAACATGATACTGATCGTTAAGACATCGCTCCAAGAACATGCAGAAATCATGGTTATCCTCAACAATTAGAATGGTGGTCTTGTCTTCTGGTTTTACAATCTCGCCTTTGACATCTGATGCACCAGTTGGCACAATAGAGTTGCTTTCTGCATGAGTATTTCCTACTGGTATCGTTATGGTAAATACCGTTCCTTGCGGATGATTATCCGCTACAGCAATCTCGCCTTGATGCATGGCAACATACTCTTTTACGATATGCAGTCCGATACCACTACCAATATACTCTGTGTCGTTTGACTCTTGATAAAAACGATCGAAAATACGATGTTTATTCTCATCTTTAATACCGATGCCCGTATCAGCTATCTGCAGTACCATGTTCTGCCCCTCCCGACCTACAGTCACAGAAATACTGCCTCTTACAGAGTTGTATTTGAAAGCATTCGAAAGCATATTCATCACCACCCTGCGCATCTTACTTTGGTCAAAATCCATCTCGATGCTGGGTGAATTGATTTTCAGATTCATCACCATCCCCCGACTCTCTGCATAATACTTGAAACTTTCGACAATCTTACGCAGGAACTCGATGAAGTCACCATGCGACAGATGCAGTTTCTCATTGCCTGCATCAAGCTTTCGCATATCGAGCAGTTGTGTTACCTCGTCCATCAACATGCGCGCATTGCGCCACACCAAATCCAACTCTACCCTTATAGATTTCTCCAGCTGGCCTGCCAGTAGTTTCTCCAGGGGGGTGATGATAAGCGACAACGGCGTCTTCAAGTCATGACTGATATTGGTAAAGAACCTCATCTTGTTGGCCTCCATCAGGTGTTGCTGCTCCAGCTCCATTTCCAACTTCTGCTGTGCGAGCATCCTCTGATGCTTCTTTTGTAGCTGACGAAGATATAGATACACACCGATGATTATCAGCAGTAGGTAGCAGATATAAGCAGACATAGAGCGCCAGAAAGGCGGTTTTACATGAATGCATAGCACCGATGGCTCGCTGGTCCAACCGCTCAGGTCGGTAGCCTTCACTTCGAGCGTATAGGTTCCTGGAGCCAACGCATTAAAGTTGATACGATTGCCTGGCAGAGCTATCCAACGGTCGTTCACCTCTCGCAGACGGTACAGATAGCGTATCTTGTGCTTCTTGTTATAGTTCATGGCCGACACATCAATAGAGATATTATTCTGATCGTAGCTAAGCGTTATGCTATTTGACAATTGTAGATTACGATTCAAAATGCCACTCTTATCACCAACCTCTATCGGCTGATTTCCAACAATAAGCGCTGTAAACATGATATGCGTAAGAGGATAGTCGGTAGGCAACAAATTATTTTTGATTCTTATAAGACCATTATTGCTTCCAATCAGGCACACACCTGTTGATGTCAGGCACACAGCATCGTTGTTGAACGCCGCTTTTTCCAACCCATCTTCCTCGAAAAAGGGTATACACACAAAGGAATAGCCCCCATCATCAGATTTAGTGGTTTTGACAAGTGTTAAGCCATTATCAGTACTAACCCACATATTCAGCTCCCTATCACCTAGAACAGCCCTGACAAAGGAATTCGACAGGCCATCCTCCTCAGTAAGTGAGAACAGTGTATCGCGAGGTTCATCATATATTTTCAGACCAGTACGGGTGCCGATCCATACCAATCCCCTTTCATCCTTGTCGAGCGAAGTAATAAAATCATCTGTCAGCTTCTGCGTGCTGCTGTTCTGCTCACGAAAAGCCTTTGCTTTGATATCGAAGACATAAAAGCCTGTACTTGTGCCTACATACAGGTTGTTATGATTGTCACAGTGCAGACTGGTAATACTGCTTGTACGCAGCACTGAGTTATCCATGGTGTAATATGCCGTAGTACCATCTGAACACAAACAAACGATGCCGTTATTGATAGTACCCAACCATAGATTCCCATATTCATCCTCGGCCATACAGCGCATGAATGTTGCTGCAGCACCTGCAGTCTGATATTTCACGAATTGCCGTCCATCGAAATACAAGATACCATCTCCATAGGTACCGATCCACAGGCGACCTGCATGATCGGTCAACGAACATGTCACCAAATTAGAAGCAAGATTACCCTTCGCTTTATTATAGTAGGTGAGGCTGCCCGTCATTGTCATCATGGCTATTCCTTCGCCATCGAATCCTATCCAAAGGTTTCCTTTCGAATCTTCAGCAATACAGCTAATGTCTTCGTTACCTTGAAGTCTTGTAAGATCGAAGAAATGTGGAGTCAAATCGGCATAGGCTGCCCCCCACTTACTTGTTCCAATCCAAATCACATCTTGCACGTCTTTAAAAAAACAAGAGATATGATTACTAGGCAACGAAAACAGCGAGTTGTCGCTCCTTGCCAGTTTGGTAAGTTGCATACTGTTAGTGTTTAACACATATATGCCTTCATTCTCTGTTCCTATCCACATATTACCAATACCATCGTCGAGCATCGAAACCAGGATGGTATGCTGAAATGTTCCTAATATAGGATGATTATCCCATTGCCGGGTTGATGTGTCGTAACGGTTCAACCCATCGTTAGGCGAATGGGCAGAGAAGAACCACAACCAGCCTTGCGAATCGAGGTATAGCTGATGCCAGCTAGTAGACAAAAAGTTGAAATGCCCCTCATGTTTCATAATGCCATTGGCAATATCTACCCGATAGAAGTCGCCATTCTGAGTAAGCACATAAGCTCTATCCCCCCTGACCGTCAAGTCAACAATATCGCCAGCAGAAACATGGGCAATGGTTGAGAGTTTCTTCTGTTCAAAGTTGTAGCGAAACAACATCTTATCGGTATTAACCCATAGATTCTTGGCCTCGTCAGTGAAAATTCGTTTATAGCTACCTGTGATTCCAAAATTATTGAGCAGCTGTTTGGCTTCGTCGGTAATCCTGTCAAGTGCTCGATTATAAATATAAGTATGCTCTATCGTCTGAATCCAAAGTGTCCCATCGCCGTCCTCCATAATACGCATGATGTCGTCATTATAATTACCCAACTGAGTAATCGTATATTTTTTAAACTGATAGCCATCGTAACGATTGAGTCCATTGCTGGTAGCCAACCACATAAATCCATACTGGTCGCGCAGAATGTCTTTCACATAATTATCCGACAAGCCAGTCCTTACATCCAGAGTCCTAAAGATAGGATACTCTGTAGCCATAGCCAGTTGCAAGGTCATACAGAAAAGTATAGAACATAACAGTTTCTTCATTATCGCATGGATTATTGATTTCGGCACAAATTTACAAAAATAAGTTTGGTTATCATATGAATCTTTGTATTTTTTTCATTCTATCTGCTCTTTTTCCACTTCTTCCTTCCGTTTTGTATCTTTCTGATGCCCAAATGTTTCAATGGTACATCTAGGCACATCTATAATTCATCCAAATAGCATCTTTTATGAATAAAATACTACCTTTGCAACCAAAAATTATAGTTAAATAGTAAGGACGTTAGTATATGAGTTAATTGGGAAATGTTATTAGTAGTTTATTTTTAATTAGTAATGAATTGAAAATTCGTCGGTCAAAAAGATTGTTTTTGGGATATTGTTATAGAAACTCGTTAAACCCTATAAATAAAATCTAGAAACGTTATGAAGAGAAATCAAAAGAAAATGAGTAAAAAACGCCCTACGCTCTGTAGAGGCATCTTTATGGCAATGGCACTGTGCTGTAGCTCGTTATCGGTATCTGCGCAAAAATGGGAGCATTTAGCCGACACCCCACAAATGGGCTGGAGCACATGGAACAAGTTTCAGGGCGACATCTCTGAGGAAATCATCAAAGGCATAGCCGATGCCATGGTGGAAACAGGACTGCGTGATGCCGGTTATACCTATATTAATATAGATGATTGCTGGCATGGGGAGCGTGACGCAGAAGGCTTTATACAGGAAGACCCTAAGAAATTTCCCAACGGGATGAAATCGGTAGCCGATTATCTGCATAGCAAAGGGCTAAAACTTGGTATCTACAGTGATGCCGGTTCTGCCACATGTGCAGGCATGCCAGGTTCTTTGGGGCATGAGTATCAGGATGCTATCCAATATGCCCGCTGGGGAGTTGACTATTTGAAGTACGATTGGTGTAATACCACCAATGTAAACCCACAAGGTGCTTATCAGCTCATGAGTGATGCCTTGCGTTCGGCAGGACGCCCTATCTTCTTTAGCATGTGCGAATGGGGCAGCAGCAAACCTTGGAAATGGGCACGCGAGGTTGGGCACTCTTGGCGCACCACCCCCGACATTTGGTGCAACTTCGACTCGCTGCGCGTATTTCCTGCCGGTTACAGTCAGTTTGGTGTGATGCAGTGCATACAGTATAACGACACACTACGCCGCTATGCAGGACGCGGATATTGGAACGACCCCGATATGTTAGAAGTAGGGAATGGCATGACAGAGAATGAAGACCGTGCCCACTTCACTATGTGGTGCATGATGGCAAGCCCACTCATTCTTGGTAACGACCTCAGAAACATGAGCGAAGCCACACGCAACATCATCATGAATAAGGAAATGATTGCTATCGACCAAGATACACTGGGTATTCAAGGTTTCCACTACACCGACCGAGGCGGACTGCAATTTTGGTTCAAGCCACTTGCCGGTGGAAACTGGGCATTTACCATTCTCAACCCAACACGACAAGATATATCCTTTACAATCAACTGGCAAGACTTTAACCTAACCGACAGCGAGGTGAGTGGTCGAGCCACCCTGTTCAATACACAAGTTTATAAGGTATACAATCTTTGGACTCACAAACTGGAGGGGAAGACCTCAACAAAGAATAAGGTTGAACGCAAGCTGACTATTAAGAGTCGCGATGTAGTATCCTACCTACTTAGTATCACCAAGTAATAAATAATGATTTTGTATTCTTTAGCTTCCCGAATGTATCACGACACATTCGGGAAGTTTTATGATTTATAAGGGCGCCAAAGAGTTAACTAAAGCATATAATTTTGCAACCAGAATTTCTACTGACATTATTATACTCTAATTTTAATATTAATTTAACATGAACTCTAAATCAAAATTCTGCCAATGGTGTATCTTTAGCCTGATGCTGCTATTGCCATCTTTCGTCAACGCTCAGACGAAGGTGGTAAGAGGTAGTGTTGCAGATGCATCAACGGGAGAGGCACTGATAGGTGCCTCGGTGTTAGTGAAAGGAGCATCCACGGGAACAGTAACCGACATTAACGGTAACTTTTCTCTGGAGCTGTCGGGACACAAGATGCTGACAGTGTCGTATGTGGGTTACCAAACCAAAGAGGTAACGGTGACATCAACGACCAATCTCAGAATCGAATTGGACCCCGATTCAAAGACAGTCGACGAGGTGGTGGTTATCGCCTATGGTCAACAAAAGAAAGTAACTGTTACAGGTTCTATCTCAAACGTCAGCGGTAAGGAGCTGCTCAAATCGCCTGTAGCATCGTTGGGAAATGCACTGGCAGGAAAGCTACCAGGTGTTAGTACGGTACAATACTCTGGTGCACCAGGTGCCGATGACCCCAACATCTTCATTCGTGGTCAGGCATCGTTGAACGGGTCAAATCCGCTTGTGTTGGTTGATGGCGTAGAGCGTAGCTTCACTCAGATTGATCCAAACGAAGTTGCTGATATTACGGTGCTGAAAGATGCGTCAGCCACTGCTGTTTATGGTGTACGTGGAGCCAATGGCGTCATCCTTGTCACTACAAAGCGCGGTGAGGAGGGTAAAACTCACATCTCAGCCTCAACTTCATGGGGCTTACAGGCTGTGACCAAGTTTATCGAGTTTGCCGACTCATATACCTATGCCAAGACCTTTAATCAGGCACGTATCACCGATGGTAACAACCCACGTTTCTCGGATGAGACACTTGAGCATTTTAAGAACCACGACCAACCTCTGATTTATCCTGATGTAAATTGGATAGACTATATGATGAAAGATGTGGCCCTACAGAGTCAGCACAATATCAGCGTGTCGGGGGGTAATAAAGTTGCCCGCTACTTCGTATCGCTGGGTATGCTCGACCAGGATGGTCTGTTCAAGACCCTTGGCTCTGATCCAAAGTCGAACTTCTCATACCAGCGCTACAACTTCCGTGCCAACCTCGACCTAAACTTAGGCAAATGGCATCAACTGTCGGTCAATATTGGCGGACGTGTAGAGAACAAGCGCTCTATCGGTGGGGGGGAGATGAATCTATTTAGTAATCTGATGGATTCACAACCCTTCTCAGGCCCAGGCATTGTAGACGGCAAATGGATAAAGACCAACCCACAGTATATTGCTACAGAAGATGCTGTAAGTACACGTGATGGTCTTGACACCTTTTACGGACAGGGCTACCAGCAACGAACAACTAATGTGCTGACAGCCGACCTGATTTACAAGCTCGACCTTGGCTTCATCACCAAAGGTCTCGACTTGCGACTGAAAGGGTCCTACAACTCAACCTACTATCATTCTAAGGACCGCACGGCAGGACAGCCAGCACAATACACTCCGATTATACAGGAAGACGGCACGATAGCTTTACAGCGCAAGGGCGACTACTGGAATCTGGGCTATAACGAATCAAGCTGGCCTGACCGTAATTGGTATGCAGAGGCTAGTCTGAACTACACACGTAGTTTCGGAGGGCATAACGTGTCGGGCCTGTTGCTCTATAATCAGTCGAAAACATATTATCCTTGGGATAACCAGAGTAGTGCTTATACCTCTATCCCTAAAGGATATGTAGGACTTGTGGCCCGTGCCACCTATGATTACAATCACCGTTATATGCTCGATCTGAACATGGGCTACAACGGTTCTGAGAACTTTGCCAAGGGTAAACGCTATGGTCTGTTTCCATCGGCCTCTATCGGTTGGTCACCATCCGAAGAGAAATTCTGGAAGCCCCTGTTGCCTGCCATTTCTTACCTTAAACTGCGTTTCTCTATAGGAACAGTGGGAAACGACAACTGTCAAGGTTACCGCTTCTTATACTTACCAGCAGCCTGGCAGATAACAGAGGGATTCTACAATCATCCCGACAGCTTCGGAGGCTATAACTTCGGAACTACCAACACCACATTCTTGAATGTAGCCCGCGAGTATTCATCAGCATCACCCGATGTAACCTGGGAAACTGCCGTAAAACAGAATTATGGTATCGACATGCGACTCTGGAAGGATCGTATCAGCGTTAGTTTCGACTATTTCCACGAAAACCGTAAGGATATTCTTATCAACAACGAGTCGATGATTAAGGCTCCAACAGCCCTGCGCCCATCGTATATTAACTATGGCCGTGTAAAGAATCACGGCTATGAGCTAACCTTTAAGTATGCCGACAAGATTGGTGATAACTTCCGTTTTGAGATAGCGCCATCAATTGCTTATTCAAAGAACAAAATTGTGGAGCAGGCAGAAATCAAACGTGCCGACAAGTTGGTGAAAGCCAACAGCTATATGGGCAAGCAACTTGGATTGACAGAAGATGCTGTCGTATCGCCAGACTGGACATACTATACAGGGCACTCAATCGGTGAGCGCAAGGGTTATAAGTTCTTTGAATTTTACGAGCAGGGTAAAACAGAGGAGCGCTATATGGCCACCTATGGACAGCAGCTACCCACTCAGTTGGTAAGCGATCTCCGAAACGGTGATGCTGTATATATCGACCTCGATGGCGACGGTCGTGTGACGGAAGAGTACGACCAGATGTTCCTGGGCAAAACCGACCGTCCTGACTATACCTTCTCGCTAAACCTTTATCTGGAGTATAAGAATTTCGATTTGACCATGCTTTGGGCAGGTGCTTTCAATGTGGCACGAAGCCTCGATGGTGTGTATCGCCATGCCTTCGGCCAGCAATATCACTCTTCTTTACTACAGTGGGTAGTAGATAATATCTGGACCGAGGATAATCCAAATGCGCAGTTGCCTCGCCTTACGTTCACAAACGAAAAGCAATATCAGGCACACTCAGACATCTGGGATTACGATGCAAAATACCTGCGACTGAAAAACATGGAGATAGGCTATAACATACGTCATCCAAAATGGTTCCGCCAACTTGAAAGTATGCGTATCTACCTGAACGGCTCAAATCTGCTTACTTTTACCCCATTGGAGGCAAACGATCCTGAGAACATGGGCGGCGGATACATGCAGTACATCAAGTATCCAGTAACGAGAATCTTTAACTTAGGTGTTAAATTAAATTTCTAAGATAATGAAGAAAATTTATTCAATCATACTATGCATCATACTTGCCACATGTCAGCTGTTAACACTATCGTGTGTTGACGACGTAAAGTTCGGTGACAACTTCCTAGACAAGGCAAAAGGTGAGGATGTTAATGAGGATCTGATATTCTCGAAAAAAGTATATACCGAATACTTGCTTTGGCAATGCTATGAAGGTCTCTACTGTCCGTTCAAGAGCTGCTACAGTCTGAATGCAGGCGTCATGGAGGCACTATCGGATATCATGCACTCAGAACTTGGTTGGGATGATATTGGCCGTATGTTCTATACCGGCAACCTAACAGCAGCCAATGCAAACCCTGGTTGGTGCCAGAGCCGCTTTGCTTTTATATCACAAGGCGGTATCCAGAACATGAGCAACACCTCGAAACGCAGTATCTGGAACTGTGTACGCGACTGCGAGTTGTTGATAGACAATGTGGACCGTGTGCCCGACATGACCGATGCCGAAAAAGCTCGTTTCAAGGCTGAGGCACGCATCATTCTGGCATCGAAATATCTAGATGGCATACGTCATTTCGGCGGATTACCCATCGTTGACCATGCCTTTAAAGGCGATGACCAGTTAGAGGAAGGGCGAGCCACTATAGAACAGACCGTAAACTTTGCTGTAGGTCAGCTCGACGAAGCCATTGCAGAACCAAATCTACCATGGAATCTGCCCGACAATGAGATTGCAACATGGGAAGGCCGCGTCACCAAAGCATCGGCTATTGCCCTAAAAGCGAAGTTGCTCGACTACGCTGCAAGTCCTATTTTCAACAGCGACAAACCTTACTGTAGTGAAGATCCTCAAGATGCTGTTGAAGCACGTCAGGTGTGGTATGGTAACTACGACGTAAAACGTTGGCAAGCAGTCGTAGATGCCTGCGAGCAGTTCTTCACCATGAACAGCCAAAACGGAAATTACTATCAACTCATACAACCCACATCGGCCAACGAAGAAGGCTACCGTTTGGCATTCCGAAAGGCTTACCGCAGCCGCAACAACCGTGAGACACTTCTGGCTGTACACGATCGTGTTTATATGTTGGAGTGGGATCAGTGTCCGGCTAACGTATGGCATTCTGGTGCTGTTGCTGCTACTCTCGACTGGATGGAGATGTTTCCATGGGCTGACGGTAAGAACTTCGACGGTCAGAAATACTACAACCAAAAGCCGGCACAGAAGGATATCTTCGCAAATCGCGACCCACGTCTTTATGAGTCGATGCTGGTACAGAAGCAGGATTACAAGTGGCAGATTTACGGCCAGGGCAATCCTGTACAGCTATGGGAAGGTGGTGAATTTGCCATCAGTGGTGGAACATGGGCCGCAGGAACTTGTCGTCCACACGGATTCCCTACATACAAATATGTACTCGACTTAGGTTCTGACGACCAGGGTGGACAAGGTATAATTGATGACGAGCCCGTACAATACGCTTATATTCGTTTAGCCGAGCTCTATCTCATCTACGCAGAGGCATTAGCTGAGACAGGCCAGCAAGCCAAGGCCCTCGAACAAGTTAATATCGTGAGAGCACGTGTTGGTCTGCCCAAAATAGAAACCGCCAATCCAGGCTTGTCACTTACAGCAAATAAGGACAACCTGATAAAGGAGATTATGCGCGAGCGAGCCTGTGAATTAGGATTCGAATTTGAGAACCGTTTCCACGACATGAACCGTCGTTTAATGTTCGATGACTTTAAGAAACCGCTTCGTGGCATGCGCATCTACTGGATTGATGCCAATGGAGAACGTGTAGAGCGCAAATGGAACCCTGACACCGAGGCCTTTCCTACCCGATTTGAATATGAGGCTTACGAGATCAGCGAGAAGACCGGTAACCCACGTTTCGTATGGAAGCACCCAGAAAACTGGTCTAACAAGTGGATCCTGGCACCGCTGCCACCAGATGAGATTAATAAGAATTACGGATTGACACAGAATCCAGGATGGAACTAAAAAACAGAACAAACAACTTATAAGAATCAATATGAATAACAAGATATTGCTCAAGACAATGATAGTGACGGCAGGACTGCTGACCGTCACGACGGGAACCAGAGCCCAAAGCACACTGGTAAACTATGAGAGCGGTACAGTAGATTTAGGCATGGGCATTACCCAAAGCCAAAAACTGTCAACAGCTGCCACCCAAACCATTTCGGGCGAAGAGCTGCAGAAGACTGCTGCCATCACACTGAAAGATGCGCTCTATGGCCGTCTGTTAGGTCTTACAGCCCTCAAGAATGGTAAATTTGAAGGCGATAACGACTTTGGTGCACGTATGAATGTGCGTGGAGCGCAAACCACCAGTGAGAACAAGCTACTCATACTGGTAGACGGTATAGAGCGTTCCATAGACTACCTGACCCTTGACGAAATAGAGTCGGTAACCGTACTCCGCGATGGTGCTGCCACTGTACTCTATGGTTACGAAGGTATCAATGGCGCCATACTCGTAAAGACCAAGCGTGGCGTGCCCCAGAAACTGTCGGTCAACGTTGGCTACGACCATAAGTTCACTTTCAGCCCTCAAGTAGCAAAGTTTGTAGATGCCACCACCTATGCAAAGGCCATGAATAAGGCGCGACAGAATGATGGTCTGACACCCATGTACAATCAGAGCGAACTTGAAGCATTTGCTGATGGCAGTACGCCCTACTACTACCCTAACGTAGACTGGCAAAAAGAGGCTTTGAAGAATATGGGCTCTGAAAATCAGATTAATCTTTCTCTTAAAGGTGGTAATGAACGCCTGCAGTTCTTTACGCTACTCGATTACACTGACAGTCGCGGACTGCTGAAAGGCACCAATCAGGGTGACTATAATTCACAATTAAAGTTCTCGAAAGCCAATGTCAGAACCAACATCGATGCGATGCTTACCAAGACCACCAAAATGCAGGTTAATTTGCTTGGTTCCTTCATTGAGACCAATCGTCCGGCAGGTATAACAGCCGACGGTGTATTCGACATGTTTTATCGTGTACCATCATCGGCCTTTCCCGTAACCAACGACCCCGAAGGAGAGCTGGCTGGTATTTGGGGTGGTAACACCACCTATGGAAGCGACAATGTGATAGCACAGATTCAGGCTTCTGGATTCCAAAAGAGCCACGCCCGTTTGTTCCAAGGCGACCTGACACTGGAGCAGGATCTCTCGAACTTGCTGAGAGGTTTTTCACTGAAAGCGCGTTTCGGTTACAACAACTATTCCGAGATTTATGAAGGAAATACGATGGGATTTATGTATGGCTATGAACGCTACACATTCGATGCCAGTGGCAACCGTATTGGACTGACCTCTTATTCTGCAGGAGATAAGACCGATAATCTGTCATTCAACTACTGGCAGAACCACCATTCACGTTCTTCCTATCTCTCTGTGGCAGCCCACTATCAGACACAGTTCACCAACCAGGACCACTTCAATGCATCGCTGATATGGAACCAGAAGAACATCACATCGGATGGTAAATATCAGACATTCAACCGTATGAACTGGTTACTGAACCTGCATTACGACTTAAAAGAAAGATATGTGGCCGACTTGGTACTAGGCTTCAACGGTTCCAATCGTTCATACCCTGAAAAGTGGGCTTTCTCACCCGCACTCTCATTGGGTTATATCTATGCCAATCATGACGAGGGACTGCTTAACTTTGGAAAGTTGCGCCTTTCGGGTGCCATACAGCATCTCGACTATGTGCCCATCAATGGCATCTGGCTGGAGAACTATGACGGTGGTGGTGGCGACTATTACTTCGGGGCTGGTCGTGGTTCACAAACCTGGGGAACCTTCATATCGTATCAACCAACGCGCCACTTCAACCTTGAGACAGCTTATAAGCTGAACCTTGGCACCGATCTGCGCCTTGCCAAGAGCATTGATATAACACTGGATGCCTACTACCAGCTGCGTGACAAGATTCTGATGTCGGCCAATGGATTGAACTCTACTGTGATGGGTATTCCTTCGGGCTATGTCAACTGGGGCCGTGTGGCCAGCTATGGCGTAGAGTTAGGCATAAACTGGGTAAAACAGTTAAAACATGATATAGCCTTCAACATTGGCGGACACTTTACTTGGGGCCGCAACAGCATCAGTCGCACCATCGAGAACGTGGCTTATGACTATCTTTCGGCTGTCGACGGACGCGTTAATCAGGCTTGGGGACTGGAGGCCATCGGTTTCTTCAGCGACGAAGCCGACATTGCGAACTCACCCGTTCAGGAGTTCGACACCTGCCAGCCCGGCGACCTCAAATACAAAGACCAGAATAACGATGGAGTCATCAACGAGAACGATGTCGTGAAGATGGGATATGACACCACATCGCCAGAACTGAATTATGCATTGAATATTGGTTTCAAATACAAGCATTTTGGTTTCAACGCCTTACTACAGGGAGCAGCTATGTTCACTCAGAGTACTACAGGCGTTTGGACACCCATGATTGGCGGTGCCAACCTGTCGCAGGAATACTACGACAACTGCTGGGATGTGAGCAGTACACCCATCTATCCACGACTCACGTCGCAGACAAACCATAACAACTACCGCGCCAGCAGTGTATGGTGGAAAAACGTGAACTTCCTGAAGCTCCGCAACATAGAGTTATATTACCAACTTCCAGAAAGGCTCATATCACATATTAATATGCGTGAGTGCAAGGTGTTTGTGAAGGGCGACAACCTTCTAACCTTTACAAATGTGAAGGGACTTGATCCAGAAAACATCGGAACAGGCTATCCCACGCTGAAGGGCATTAATGTTGGTGTATCATTAACATTCTAAACATCAGAACAGATATGAAAATTAAGAATATCATTATATCAGCACTGGCAACAGCATCGCTAACCAGTTGCGTCGACCTCGATTACAGCGAGGTAACCACGAACAACGAGGAATGGGTATACCAGAGTCCTAATTATGGCATTCAAAGATTGGTAACAAGTCTTTATGCACGTATTCCCAATGGCATTGACAAGAATTTCGAAGGTGGTAGCGGTGCAACATTCGCAACTGCCTGCGACGAGGCCGACTGTGCCTTATCCAATTCAAATGTTCGCAAGTTCTACAATGGCGGCTGGAGCCCCATCAATCCGTTCTCATATACATGGGAGAATAGCTACAAGGCCATTGCCGAAGCAAATAACTTCCTGGAAAAGCTTGATAAGATTGACCTTTCGGCTTACGAATACAATAACGATTTCCAGGCCATGAAGAACAAGTTTGAGCTGTTTGAATACGAAGCCCGGTTTCTGCGTGCCTGGTTCTATTTCGAACTGGTTCGTACCTACGGCGACGTACCATTCACTTTGAAATCGCTCACCAATGATGAGGCCAATCAGCTAAAGCGTACACCAGCCATCGAGATTATGGACTGGATTGTAGCCGAAATGAATCGTATTGCAGAATTTCTGCCGATTACTTACGTCACAGAGCTGAACACCGATATAGGGCGTGCTACCAAACCTATGTGTCTGGCTCTTAAAGCACGCACCCTGCTATACAAAGCATCGCCACTATTCAATACAAACAACAACAAGCAGTGGTGGCTCGATGCAGCCCGCGCCAATCACGATCTACTGGTTAGAGCTGATGGCTGGGGTATCAAGTTAGGACGATATGCTGATATATGGGGCCCCGACAATGGCGACGGCACTGAGGTGATCTTTGCAGAGAAGCAAGGTGCTCTCAGCAGTTGGGAGAAATACAACTATCCCGTAGGTGTAGAGAACGGGCAGTCGGGCATGTGCCCCACACAGACATTGGTTGATGCCTATGAATATCAGGATAGTCGCGAGACCTTTGGCAGCCGCCATGCAGGCCAGACTATCAATCTAAACACCGTCAACCCTTATTTATGAGGGTCTGGATCCCCGTTTTGCTATGACCATTGTGAAAAATGGCGATATCTGGCCCAACTACAATGTCAATCCTATCGAGATCTTTGAGGGTGGTCTGAATGCTTCACCTCTAACCAACGCCACACAGACGGGTTATTATCTGAAAAAATACTGCGACCCCAACGTGAACATATCTACCAACGACGCTACCGAGACACAGCATGCCTGGATTCTGATGCGACTTGGCGAGTTCTATCTGAACTATGCAGAGGCCATGTTCAACTATTATGGCGATGCCAATGTCAAGGGCGAATTCACAATGAGTGCCAACGATGCAGTGAACAAGATTCTTGACCGCGAAGATGTGCAGATGCCACATTGGACCGATAATACTGACTGGAAAACCCGCTATGAGCGCGAACGAATGGTCGAACTTGCCTTCGAAGACCATCGCTTTTGGGACATCCGCCGCTGGAAACAAGGCGACAGTCAGAAACAGATCAGTGTGATACGTCTGAACAAAGACATCAATGGTGATGTGATCATGACCCGTTCGACATTGAACCGAGGATGGAACGATAAGTTCTACTTCTTCCCCATCCCTTTCACAGAACTGAATAAGAATGAGAATCTGGCCCAAAACCCAGGATGGAGTAATCAATAAATATTAAACACGGAATAACATGAATAAAATAATAAATGCAGTCTGGGCAATCATGCTGACAATGGCAATAGTACTGACATCGTGCTCAGACGAAGACAACGAGAGTGCAGCAGACCTGTCGGTAGCAGCATTTTATCCCACCATCGTTATGAGTGGAACCGAAGTGGAGATAACAGGTAATGGGCTATCACATACTACCGACGTACTGTTCCCTGGAGGCTTTTCTGCTCAAACGGTTAAAGTTATAGATGATAACAGGATTATAGCAACTGTACCCGCCAACATTGCTGAAACAGAAGACGTTCTGACCATAGTAACTGATGGGGATATCATAAAGAGTCGCCAAACCATCCGTAAGGCTCACACAGCCTTAAGATATTTCAACCCCGCTGACGTTGTCAAAACCTACGAAGACTTACAGATTGAGGGAAACGACTTTCTGTTGATCAAGTCGGTAGAGATTGGCGAAGGCGAGAAGGCTATAAAGATAGACGCATTTGACTTTAAGCGCAAGTCAAATACCAACATCACACTTACACTTCCTGGGAAGACACCCGTTGGCGACAATATAGCTATAAAGAGCTACTTTGAGAATGGTGATGTGCAGAAACTTGGTAGCCTGAGTATAGAGAAAGGTGTACAGCCAGGCGGAAAATGGGTAGAAAAGGAAATCGACCTTTATAACGGCGGCGACGTAGAAATGGGCGGATGGAGCGGTTATATCAATACCATCTATGCCGACGCCTTTGCCGAAGCAAAGATAGGCGATATCATCAGAGTGTATATCAAGGATCAGACCGAAGGTTGGCAGCAAGGTTCATTCAAGCACGGCTCTACCTGGGGTGGCCTTACCGATGAACTTGGTGTCATTAACCTAACAAGCGAAGATTTTGAACGTGGCTATTACGAGATGACCATCGACGAGGTGACACTGCCACTACTGCAGGAGGCTGGTCTGATTATCAGTGGTTGCAACTATACAGCCACTAAGGTGGTACTCATATCAATATAATCATCATACTTTAAAGTTCATAAATGTATAATTGGTTTATTAGTTAGTATTTCGTGGAAGAGGGTGCGCCCTGTATTGGTAGCACCCTCTTTTTAAAAATAATACGCACATATATGTCAATTATATCTTTTTTTTATTAACTTTGTAGCAAAATAAATTCAACAATATGAAAAGAGCATTCGTAGCTACCTTATTCCTATCGCTGTTTACCTGTGGTTTTGCGCAGGTTGCACCTAACCCCATTGATAAGAAAGCGACAAAAGAAGCCTTGCAGCTTTACGACTACTTGCGTAAAGACGTATGGGGTAAGAAAGTCATTTCTGGATGCCAAGCCCGATGGGATTACAATACAACCGACGCTCAGGAAATTTACAATACTGCAGGAAAATATCCTGCACTTAACATCTTTGACTTCCAGCACTTCCGTATGGATCATATCGACTATATGGCCGATACAGCCCTACAATGGCATAAATCGGGCGGGCTCGTAGGTTTTATTTGGCATTGGAGTGTACCCGTAGATCCCGGTTTTGATCTGCAGCAAGGTTACTCTTTCTATCTGCCATCGGCCGCAGGACCACAAAAGAAAGGCACTACTTTCTCACCCCAAAAGGCACTACAGGAAGGCACTCCCGAGAATAAGCAGATACACCGTGACTTAGAAGCCATTACCAAGCTATTACTGCATTACCAGAGTCAGGGCATCCCCATCATCTGGCGTCCTCTACACGAAGCTGCAGGCAACAGTAACCGTGGCGGTACCGCCTGGTTCTGGTGGGGCAATGATGGTGCCGAAGCTTTCAAACAGCTCTACCTGTATATGCAGAAGTACCTCATGGATCATGGTGTACACAATCTCATTTATGTATGGACATCGGAACTCGACGATGACAATTGGTACCCTGGTGATGCGTATGTAGATATTGTGGCACGTGACCAATATCGTGCCAACAACAATCATAGTGCCTACAAGGAACAATTTAATATACTGAAGAAAAATTATCCCAACAAGATGCTGGCGTTGGCCGAGTGCGACTGCATGCCAGGAGCCAAGGAGATGGTTGCAGAAGAGGCGATGTGGCTCTATGCAGCTCCGTGGACCATACCTTTTGTATTTGGAAGTAATAACACCCCTGAGTTTTGGAAGACTTTCCTGAATTCAGATACTATTCTTACAAGGGATGAGATAACAATTAAATAAGAAAACGATGAATATGAAACTTAAATTCCTACTTGCTATCATGCTTGTGCTGGCAGGCATATCGTGTTCAAAGACCGAAGATAAGATAGAAAAAGAACCAGAAAAACCAGAAGTACCAGTTTCACCCGTAGAACCAGAAGCTCCCCAAAAGCCAGAAGAGGATCCTTCAGAAGCCACCAATGAGCGTTCGCCAGAAGCTGTGAAACTGCTTGACTACCTCAAGAGCATTTATGGAGAAAAGATACTCTCTGGGGCTTGCACCAACGTGAACTGGAATACCAATGAGGCACAATGGGTTTACAAGCATACAGGAAAATGGCCTGCCATCAACTGTTTCGACTTTATCCATCTGCCATTCTCTCAGCCTGGCGGATGGATTGACTATTCTAATCTAGAAGTGGTTGAGGAGTGGCATCAGGCAGGAGGAATAGTAGCCATTATGTGGCATTGGAATGTACCTGCAAACAACGGCAGCGACTGGTCGTTCTACTATGGTAATGAGACCGACAAAACGAAATTTGACGTACGTAAAATTTTCGATGAGAGTTCCTTAGAATACAAACGTATGATTAAGGATATAGACCTGGTAGGATCATATCTCAAAACGCTAAAGGACAAAGGAATTCCAGTCATTTGGCGCCCATTGCACGAAGCAGGCGGCCGCTGGTTCTGGTGGGGTATGGATGCTGCTGCATGCCAACAGCTCTGGAAGGTGATGTATAAGCGCTTTGCCGAAGCTGGTATTAACAATCTTATCTGGGCATTCACACCTGCAGCAGCCTGGCAGGAGCCCTATAGCAAAGGGTTCGACTGGTATCCCGGCGATGAGTACGTGGATATTGTAGGTATGGACGTGTACAACCAGTCAAGTGCAAGCGATTGCTATACGCTCGACTTCAAGTTCCTGCAGACTCAGAAACCCGAGAAGCTGGCTGCCCTTACCGAATGTGGCAATGTGGCAACCATATCGAGCCAATGGAACGCCGGTGCTAAGTGGCTTTTCTTCATGCCTTGGTACGACTATGGTCGTACGTCCGACCCGCAGTCAGCAGCCTTCAACGAACAGTCACATAGCAATGCATCCATCAGTTGGTGGAAAGATGCATTCAATAGCGATTACGTGTTATCAAGAGATGATGTAAAATACTAAAATAAAGCTAAGAAAAAAATGAAGAATCTTAAGAGATTAGCCCTTGCATGCAGCATGCTGGTGATGCTGACACTGGGCATCACGGCTCAGACAAGTGTACGTGAGACCATCCGACTGGATCAGGGATGGAAATTTGCCTTCGGAAATGCCGCCGACCCGAAAAAGGATTTCGGATGTGGTACCGAGTATTTTAACTACCTCACCAAAGCCAACTCAATACACAACGAGGGGCCTTACGCCATGAAGTTCAATGATGCAGACTGGCAAGAGGTAAGCATTCCCCACGACTGGGCTACTACTCTATCCTATGCCCCTGAAGCCAGTCACTCGCATGGCTATAAGACCGTGGGGTATAAATATCCTGAGACCAGTGTTGGCTGGTATCGTAAGGTTATCATCATCCCTGCCAATGATGAGGGCAAGCATATCTCCCTGAGGTTCGATGGCATTTTCCGCAATGCACGTGTGTGGTTCAACGGCTTTTATATGGGCACAGAGCCCAGCGGCTATGCCACCCAGATATACGATGTAACTGAGTATGTTAATTACGGTGGTCAGAACCTGATTTGTGTGCGTGCCGATGCTACCCTCGAAGAGGGTTGGTTCTACGAGGGTGCAGGTATCTATCGCGATGCCTGGCTTACCAAGACTTCCGCCGTCAGCGTGGCACCCTTCGGCACATTTGTCTATGCCGACATCAAACAACCCTATACCTCAGCCACCATCCACATCGATACCGAGGTAAACAACCACTCGCTGAAAGCAACGACCTGCGAGGTAGAGCAGCGACTCTTGGATGCTGAGGGACATGAGGTAGGCAAGACCACCATAGCCACCATCACTTTAAGACCAAAAGAGACCAGCGACTGCAAACAGACTCTATCGCTGCAGGCGCCACATCTGTGGAGTACCACCGATCCGTATCTATACAAGGTAGAGACAACCGTTAAGGTGGATGGCCATGTGACTGATGTGTATGAGACAACCACTGGTATCCGAGATATTGCCTTCGATGCCGACAGAGGTTTCTTGCTCAACGGGCACCCCCTGAAGCTGAAGGGTGTAAACATGCATCAGGATCATGCCGGCGTGGGAGCAGCCATTCCCGATGCTCTACAGGCATGGCGCATCAAGCAACTCAAGCAGTTAGGCTGCAATGCCTACCGTGCGTCGCATAACCCCATGACACCTGCTCTACTCGACATCTGCGATCGCGAGGGCATACTCGTCATCGACGAGAACCGCCTAACCGGTATCAACACCGAGCATCAGCGCCTCTTGGCAAACATGATTAAGCGCGACCGTAATCATCCCAGCATCATCCTTTGGAGTGATGGTAACGAAGAATGGGGTATAGAGAACACCATCCAAGGCACACGTATAGCAGCTGCCATGCGTGAATACACCCGTCTACTCGACCCCACACGCCCTTCTACCATCGCCAATGCTGGAGGTACAGAAATGATAAAGGGACTCGACGTGGTAGGATTCAACTACATTGTGCAGAATGATGTAGACAACCGCAAGAAAGCTAACCCTTCGTGGAAGATTGTGGGAACAGAAGAAACCACCGGCTGCGGCACACGCGGCGTTTATTTCAACTCACCTCAACAGCCTGGCCGTATGGTAAGCATGAACCGCGACACCACCCACCATCACATAGAGAACGTGATTGAGCGCGGTTGGAAATTCTATGCTGAACGACCTTGGGCAGCAGGTCTGTTCTACTGGACCGGTTTCGACTATCGAGGCGAACCTAATCCACTCAGTTATCCTGCAACCGACTCTGAATTTGGCATTCTCGACTACTGCGGATTCTGGAAAGACGAGGCGTGGTATCTTAAATCGTGGTGGACCGATGAACCCACGCTCCACATCTTCCCCCACTGGAACCTGAAGGGTCATGAAGGCGAAGAGATAGAGCTGTGGGCCTATAGTAACTGCGACGAGGTGGAACTCACTGTAAACGGCAAGAGACTGGGCCGTCAGCCCATGCCTAAGAATGGTCACCTGAAGTGGAAGGCCGTTTATCAGCCAGGCAAGGTGGTAGCAACAGGCTACAAAAAAGGTAAGCGTATCCTCACCGAAACCATTGAGACCACTAAGCCTGCCTACAAGATTGTGCTGAAAGCCGACCGCAGTGCCATGACAGCCGACGGTCGCGACGTAACAATTGTAGCTGTAGAGATTCAGGATCAAAAGGGGCGCGTAGTGCCCGATGCCTGTCAGATGCTTACTATGCATCTCGATGGCGATGCCCGCATACTTGGGGCCGGTAATGGCGATCCGTCGTATAACGGCGAAGACCACCCCAAGAGTCAGCGATGCCGCGCGTTCAGCATCCCAGCCTTTAACGGTCTGGCGCAGTTCATCATCCAGAGTGGTCACGCTCCATCGACCATCACACTCAGCTGCACCTCAGAAAAACTAAAAACGGGGAACCTCCGTATTGATACCTTTTAAGAAAGAATGCCGATCTATTGAGGATCGGCATTCTTTCTTTTATTTCGGAGCGTTGTTATATATCATCTCCAATGTGTAGCTGGCGTCATCAACTGTCGCCGCTTTAATCATCGTCTTTACCAGCGACTCCATTCCGTTAAGGTATGAGCCGTCGTTGTGGTTAAAGTAGCCATGATGCTCGTTGCCGCCACCAGTCTGATTGTTATCCCAGATACAGAGCGGCATGTGATAGGTATAGGCCGCACGACATACGTACTCGAGATAGTAGTTGCGGAACAGATTAGAGCAATCTGACTTATGCATCACACAACCGTACTCGCCGATATAGACAGGTATGTTCTTGGCGATATACTTGTTCTGCAAGTCATGGAATATCTCATTCACATGCTCTTCATTGTTCCTTTATAACCTAACTGGCGACGAAGCATGGGAGAAGATTTTCGCCGAAGAGAGTATGATCAAGAGTCCTAAGTCGATGCTCTTCAGTAAGGGGCGTCAGGGATTCTTCGGCATCGGTGTTACAAACCAGTTCGACAAGAGTGATGTTCCATTCTGTCAGCACTGGGCAGCCGCAGCTTACCTTACCTGTCCACATCCACGTCACTATAGTGAACTCTATCAGAACCTCAAGGCTTGTGTAAACGCTCAAGCCGAGGCATATAATTACGGTCATGTAGCCAACCGCCCATCGCGTCGCGCCGCCAACGACAGTCGCTGGCAGACATCGCAGAACCTGCAGTTGGTGATGCTGGCTCACTACATCGGCGACAAGGCACGCCGACAGCAGCTTGAGCACATCATGTATACAGAAGCAGGTTGGGCCATGGGACGCAACCCCGGTAACATTGTAGAGATGACTGGTCTTGGAGAGCGTCACATCACCGATGTGTACACCACAGGTCGCAACGACGGCACCCCCGAAAGTCACCCTGGTCAGACTCCGTTCAACGGCACTGAGACATGGTCGCCCGGTCATAATGGCGGCGATGCCCGCATTCTGCTCAACCAAATGTATCCATCGTGGACTGATGGCGGCTGGCCACGTCAGGAGTCATACTTCAACCAGCGTTACTTCTGGGTTAACGGTGAGTTCACTCCCCGCGAGACTATGCGTGGAAAAATGGCCCTTCTGGCTTACCTATACGCCATTAGATAAGAAACAACGAACATAAAATAAAGCCTCTCGTCATGATGACGCGAGGCTTTATTATTGTTTGGGGGTAAATGTTCTATAACTACTCCAATGGTATCTCCGGGTGCTGAACAGCCAGCTGCATACCATCCTGTGAGAGGTAGAACATGTAGAGAATAACAGGCTTGGTGCCTCTATTCTCGCCGTGATGGATAGTGTTCACCATCTCAACAACGGCCTCGCCCTCATGCACAACTTTCTCCTTGCCGTCCTGTCCGATGATGGTGAGCTCACCCTGAACCAGGATACCGTAGTTCATAACGGGATGATGATGCCAGCCCAACTTCTGACCAGCGGGGAATACATACTTCACTGCTACAAGCTCAGGGCGACCCTGAAGATAGTCGGGCAACTCAACGCCATCCCAACTCTGGCTGGTGCGTATAAGTTCGGTTGACACAACTTGCTGTGCGGGGTTGTCTTTCTGTGCTTGAGCCTGATTGCAAGAGGTTAATGATACTGCTGCGCCACAAACCATAGTAGCGGCCAACACAAAATTCAAAATTTTTTTCATTGTCAGATTGTTTTTAAATTTCTATTTCATTAGGTTATGGCTGCAAAGATAAATAATTCTTGTGAAACAACCAAGTCATAATGCCAAAAATTTACATTTATATTTTGTTATCTCGTTGATTATGTGTATTTTTGCAGCAGATATTATACTAATCAATATGAAACGAATTATATCAATCATGTGTGCTACATTGTGGACGGGATTCGCTGCAGCACAAATCCAGACCAACGCAGGGGTACAATACCTGCAGTGTATGCAAAAAGACATGTCGACAGACTTCTACGACTTGTCGAACACCTATTTCTTTGCCGACTCGTTGGTTAGCTTCAACGCTGCAAAAGGCGAAGGACAGGTACAGTGGAAACGCTACAGAATGTCGCCACGACAGGCTTTCAACCTGAACGGCTACTGGCCGGTAAAGATGCAACAGCTTGACTTCCCTGATGCTGCCTACGACAACGACCCAAACCTGAAGATAAAGATTGAGTTCATCACCCCAAGAACAGCACGCATACGTATGCTGACCACTCCCGTAGAGCCTAAGAATACGGATAAGGAGGATGTGATGTTCTGCGATGGTTTCAAGGCAAAAGGTAATGGACAGATGTGGCGCACAGCACAGAGCGGCGATGCCATCAGTTACAGTTCCGATTTCGGCAGCATAGAGATAAAGAAGTATCCTTGGCGAATAGTTATCAAGGATGCAAA
The DNA here is from genome assembly GCA_002351725.1 of Prevotella sp. UBA2809. GTDB lineage: Bacteria > Bacteroidota > Bacteroidia > Bacteroidales > Bacteroidaceae > Prevotella. The sequence continues at coordinate 23,421 of DEHD01000017.1, read as the reverse complement.
AGGAAAAGTGCTGACACAGACACGACACATCATCGACAATGACTCGAGTCAGGTGAAGTTGCAGCCATTCTCGTTTATCAAGCGAGGATCAGACAACTCACGCAGCATAAACCCAGTGCTCACACTGGCGCCTGGTGAACGTATATATGGTTGCGGAGAATCGTTTACATCACTGAACAAGGTTGGACAGAAGGTGCATCTAAGTGTGACCGACCCGCAAGGACCTGAAACCGACGGGCAGTATAAGCCCGTGCCGTTCTTCTTCTCGAATCGCGGCTATGGTATCTTCATGCACACATCGGCACCCGTAACCTGCGACTTCGGAGCATCGTACATCGGAGCCGACCGTCTGTTCATGGCCGACGAACAGATGGACTTCTTTGTTTTCTTTGGAGAGCCTAAGGATATTCTTTTCGAGTACACCGAGATAACAGGAAAGTCGCCCCTTCCCCCACTATGGAGCTTTGGCACATGGATGAGCCGTATTACCTACTTCTCACAACAGGAAGGATTGGAGATAGCTCGCCAACTGAGAGCAAACCGCATACCTGCCGACGTGATACACTTTGACACAGGCTGGTTTGGTACCGATTGGCAGTGCGACTACCAGTTTGCCAAAGACCGTTTCGAGAATCCTGTAAAGATGCTGAAACAATTGGCAAAGGACGGTTTCCACACCTGCTTGTGGCAGTTGCCATACTTTACACCGAAGAACCGATTCTTCAACGAGATCATCGAGAAGGGATTGAACGTAAAGAATGCCGCAGGTGGAATGCCTGTGGAGGATGCTATACTCGACTTCTCGAACCCAGAGACAGTTAGCTGGTATCAGCAGAAGATAGAGGGACTGATGAAGCAAGGTGTGTCGACAATAAAATGCGACTTTGGTGAGGCTGCGCCTTACAATGGTTTCTACTATAGCGGCAAGGGCGGAATGTACGAACACAACCTCTATCCACTCCGCTACAACAAAGCCTTATGGGAAGTAGTAGAGCGCAACCATCCGGGCGAGGGAATCATCTGGGCTCGCTCTGCATGGGCAGGCAGTCAGCGCTATGCCCTGCACTGGGGAGGCGATGCAGCCACCACAAACACCGGAATGCTGGGCGACCTGCGAGGCGGACTAAGTTTCGGACTGAGCGGTTTCTCGTTCTGGAGCCACGATATGGGCGGATTTGTAACTGCTTCGCCTGAGGATATCTATCGCCGCTGGCTGCCATTCGGATTCCTTAGCAGTCATACCCGAGCCCATGGAGCACCTCCAACAGAACCATGGCTGATTTCAGAATCATTTACTGATGCTTTCCGCGACTGTGCCGAGATGAAATATAAGCTAATGCCATACATCTGGGAACAGGCCAAAGAGTGCTCGAAGCTGGGTCTGCCAATGGTGCGCGCATTGCTGGTAGAGTTCCCGCACGACCAGGGAGCGTGGTATGTAGAGGATGAATATATGTTCGGTTCGAAGATACTGGTTGCACCTCTACTGGAGAGTGGCAACAGCCGCAACGTTTATCTGCCAAAGGGAAAATGGATTGACTATCAGAATGGTAAGGTTTACGAGGGTGGCTATCAAACTATCGAGGCAGGCAAAATTCCAGCCATAATACTGGTAAAGGATGGCAGCGTGATACCACACGCACCACTTGCCCAACGAACAGACCAGATAGACTGGAATGCTGTTGTGAATAAGGAATACAAAGCAAATTAACGGATACGGTGCTTGACAACGATCTCGCCGTCGTATGAATTGACGCTGATTCGAACAGAATCGGCATCAATTAATTTTGTAGGAATGCTGATGTAAACCTGAGTAGAATAATACTCTGGCACATTGCCCTGCTCATGATGGAGGATAAGATGACGGATCCGTTTGTTGTCTGCATGCGTTATTAGAGTATCGCTTACAATAGCCAGTTTCTGAACAGCAGTGGAATCATCGGTAATACCCGTCTTCACAAGAAGACTAAGGTTGAGATAACGCCCAGTCTTACTCATCCAGGTACTCTCGAACTTAACTGGATCGGTAACCAAACGACGATCGAACTGTGACAACGGAGTTACACCAACACAAGGCACCTGGCCCATCGATAATATCTCAGCTTTACTATCCACCTTATTATAATACAACATACAACGATAGGTGGTATCAGCCTTTGATACCCACTTGGCGGTATAGGGTGAGGTAAGAATAAACTCATCGCCATCGTCGGTGATAATACTGGTTACCTGCTTACTACTATTAACTATGGCCTCAGCGAAATCACCACGCATAAGAGAGTATTTTCCCTCGCCCTTCTCGTAAGCATCTTTAGTACAAGAGATGAGAAGAGGAGAAAGCGAGATGGTGAGAGCAATAATTAAGATGAGCAGCTGGAACTTCTTCATAGTGTGGCAAGTTTATTTCTAACGGGGTTGGCATACATGGTTAGCATACGCTCGCGGAGGAAAGCCTCGTCCTTATTGGGGAGCAGAATCTTAGCCATCTGACCAGCAAGATACTGCTCAAAGCGCTTTTTGTCGGCATCGTTATAATGAGCAGCATTGGCGTTATCGCCATTAAGCTCGTCGAGGGCTATATAATTGCAGGGATAAAGCTCGTAGCCACTATGAATCTCACGGTCCATACGCTCGGCCAGAGCCTTGAACCACTCTGTCTTAGGCAGATCGGAGAGTTCATCAATCCAAGTATTGATAGGTGCCGCAGGGCGATATACCACCCTACCTTTATATCCGAAGATACCAGTCTTCATGTTATCCAGATCGTCCTGGCGTGACTTCTTGAATGATGGATTATCACGCTTCTGCTGGAACTCCTGAGCCTTAAGATAGTCGCAGGGGTCGAACTCATAGCTGATAGTGAGCGGAACAATGTTAAGCTCCTTAAGGTCGCCTCCCATAGCCAGCATCTTAAGCACGGCATCCTGAGTGTGGTCACTTGAATCTTTGGCACGTCCCTCGCGCTGGGCTATCCAGATATTCTCACGCTTTGCAGTAACTGCATAGTGGATATAACGGCTCATCAACTGAGATGCGGGTAATGTTTCGCGGAGTGAGAGACCACGGCGAACAGTAAAAGCCTTGTTCATACGTACCAGTCGCTTTATCCAAGGATAGATGAGTAGGTTGTCGCCGATGCCTATCTCAACAGTAGTGGGATAGCCGGCATCAACGAGCAGAACATCCAAGAATGCAGAGTCGAGCACTATGTCACGATGGTTAGATACAAACGTGTAGCGCTCGCTCTTATCATATGCAGAAATAGAAGAGTCGATAAAACTGCAGCCGTCGGTATGCTTACGCATGATATATTTAACCACAGGCTTCATGAAACGCTTCTGGAAATCGAGCGGTGTCTTTACGCCAGTAAACGCCAAACATAACAATGCGTTACGCAAAGACTTAGGCAACCAAGGGGCAAAGCCCTTAAGCACCAACTGAAACTGACGGTCGTTCAAAAGTTCATCGAACGCCTGCTTCATCTCCTCCGCCTCATATGGCCGGATCTCATCAAACTCTTCTTTCATAGATTATATAAACTGGTTTTCTACAATCTCTGTAAGCACATCAGTCATTGACAGACCAGCGGCTTTAACCTGCTGCGGGATAAAGCTTGTGGCAGTCATACCTGGTGTTGTATTAACCTCGAGCATAGAAATCTTACCCTCCTTAGAGATGATATAGTCTATTCGGATAATACCATTACAATGCAGGATGTCATAGATATGAGAAGTAATCTGGCGAACACGCTCGGTTACATCCTCTGACAAGCGGGCTGGAGTAATCTCCTGAACCTGACCGTTGTACTTAGCATCGTAATCAAAGAACTCATTGGTTGTTACTACTTCAGTAGCAGGCAGGACAACCGACTTCTCCCTGGTTTTATAAACACCAATTGAAATCTCGGTTCCCTCAAGGAAGCTCTCTACCATAATCTCAGGACTCTCGAGCATTGCCTTACGGATGGCAGGAGCCAACTGGTCCTTGTTCTTAACCTTAGATACACCGAACGAAGAACCGTCGGCAGCAGGCTTTACGAAACAAGGCATACCGATACGCTCCTCAATCTCATCATCGCCTACAAGCTCTTCGTATCCCTTACGGATAAGCAGAGAGTCAGCTACGCAAACACCATAACCGCGAAGATACTGGTTAAGAACAAACTTATCAAATGTCATTGCCTCAACCAATACACCACTGGTGCTATAAGGCAGACCGATAAGGTCGAAATATCCCTGAAGAAGTCCATTCTCGCCCGGGGTGCCGTGGATAGTGATATAAGCATAGTCAAAAAGCTTGGCTTCACCATTCTCTATAAACGAGAAGTCATTGCGGTCTATCTTAGCAGTTGTACCGTCTGGCAATTCAACGTGCCAATCCTGGCCCTTTACGTCAACAATATACACATTGTAGCGCTCCTTATCAAAGAAGGAGTATAGTCCCTGCGCAGAGCGCAGAGAAACGTCATGTTCTGATGAGTCACCACCACAAACGATGGCAATAGTTCTCTTCAAATTCTTCATTTTATATCTCTTTATTCTTAAATCTTAATTCTTAAATTTAATATAGTTTCTCCATTTGTCAATCAGATCTGTCATATCCTCAGGCCACTCTGAAGTAAAGTCCATCTGCTTGCCAGTAGTGGGATGAACAAAGCCCAGCGTCTTGGCATGAAGCACCTGACGCGGACAGATCTTAAAGCAGTTCTGTATATAGGCCTTATAGCTGGCTGTGCGCTCACCTCTAAGCAGTTCGGTACCGCCATAGCGCTCATCGGCAAAAAGTGGATGACCTATATGCTTCATATGGGCACGAATCTGGTGGGTACGTCCTGTTTCAAGTATGCATTCTACCAATGTAACATATCCATAACGCTCCATCACCTTGTAATGGGTAACGGCCGGCTTACCTATCTCTGAGTCGGGAGGGAACACCTCCATACGCAGCCTATCTTTTGGGTCACGGCCGATGTTACCTTCTATCCTACCCTCGTCTTCTACAAAGTTTCCCCAAACCAAGGCATTATAGCTGCGATGGGTCGTTTTGTTGAAGAACTGCTTGCCCAGTGAAGTCTTGGCATCAGGAGTCTTTGCAACAACAAGCAGTCCACTGGTATCTTTATCTATACGATGCACCAAACCAACTTCTGGGTCATTAGGATCGTAGCTGGCAAGATCCTTAAGATGCCATGCGATGGCATTAACTAAAGTGCCGTTAAAATTTCCACAACCTGGATGAACAACCATACCTGCAGGTTTGTTAATAACCATCAGGTCGTCGTCCTCGTAGACCACCTCAAGCGGAATATCCTCTGGTTCAATTGTTGTATCGTAATGCGGACGATCGAGCATGAGTGTAACAATATCACCAGGGCGAACCTTATAATTGCTCTTGACCGGTTTGTCGTTTACATGTATAAAGCCGGCATCAGCTGCCTTTTGAATACGGTTACGACTTGAGTGAGGCTGATGTTCAGACAGATACTTATCGATACGAATAGGCACCTGTCCCTTATCAACCTCCATACGGAAGTGTTCGTAAAGCAAATCTTCCTGTTCTTGCTCCTGTTCCTCGAAATCGTTTGTATCGTCAATCATTCTTTTACCTCTACGAATTCATCAACATCGTCGCCACCACCTTCAGGCATCTCCACTTCAGGCTCAACCACGCTAACATCATCCATACCATACTGGCCACTGCCAACAAGCAGTGTCAAAGGCTGTTCTATAGATATACGTTCACCAACAGAAACCTTGCGGCCATTGCATGACACACCATAAACCCAATCCTTCTCGCCTGTAACATACTGAGGTGGCAGCACCTTGAATCCAAGCGACACAAGCTTAGCCTCGGCCTCACGATAGCTACAATTATCAACCACATCGGGTATTGCCACCGTTGGCGAACTGGCAGAATTTACAATTATATATATGGTATGCCCCGTCTTGACCATAAGCCCAGCATCAGGATTCTGAGCCAGCACGCAATCAGCAGGCAAACGCTTATTGTATCCTGAATCGGTAACAACCACTATCAACCCTTTTTCCTCGAGCATAGCTCGGGCTTTAGAGATTTCCATACCCTCTATGTTAGGAACCTTGATCTCCTCGCCATGATGGGTGTACCAATCGAGGCCATAGTTAACACCTACCGCCAAAACGATTATCACCAATATCATAGCTATCAAGTTTCCAACAAGAAACTTGCTACAGAATTTACCGAAGAATTCCCTTGTTTTCATCTTAACTTCACTTTTCGGACGCAAAGTTATATAAAAAAACAGAAAGAAGCAAAGATTTCACTCTACTTCTTTCTATTTTAACTCATTTTCTAAGTTCCTCTCGGATTACTTTCCGTGATTCTCGTCAGAAACTGTCAACTTCTTGCGGCCCTTAGCACGACGAGCAGCCAGTACTCGACGACCGTTCTTGGTGGCCATTCTCTCACGGAAGCCGTGCTTGTTTACGCGACGGCGATTGTGTGGCTGAAATGTTCTCTTCATTGTGAAATACTTATTTAATTTTGTTATTTATTTACCGATTTGGGGTGCAAAAGTACTCATTTCTTTTGAATTACGCAAATTTTATACGATTTTTAGCTAAACTTTTTATGTTTTTTTCCAAAAAAGCAGTACCTTTGCACCCGAAAACGATATAAAAGTAACATTTTAAAGGTTTATGATTAATTCACAAGACATTAAGAAAGGCACCGCCATTCGCATGGACGGTGGCATCTGGGTGTGCATCGATTTCCAGCACCGCAAGCCAGGTAAGGGTAACACCATCATGATCATCAAGGTTAAGAACGTATCAGACGGTCGCGTACTGGAGCGTCGTTTCAACATTGGTGAGAAGCTCGAGGACGTTATCATTGAGCGTCGTCCTTACCAGTATCTCTATGAGGACCAGTCAGGTCGTATCTTCATGAATCAGGAGACTTTCGAGCAGATTCCCATCGACAACGAGCTCGTAATCGGTCACGAGTACATGAAGGAGAGCGACATCGTGGAGGTTGTTTCTGATACTACCGACGGTACTATCCTTTACGCCGAGATGCCTGTTAAGACCGTTCTCCGCGTTACTCACTCTGAGCCAGGTGTTAAGGGCGATACAGCTACAAACACTCTGAAGCCTGCAACTCTGGAGACTGGTGTTGAGGTTCGCGTTCCTCTGTTCATCAACGAAGGCGACCTGATTCAGGTTGACACTCGCGACGGTTCTTACCTGCAGAGAGTGAAGGAGTAATTCTTCTATTGAACATTGAAGATTGAACTTTGAAGTATTCGATCATTGTCCCCGTCTATAACCGTCCCGACGAAGTGGACGAATTACTCGAGAGCCTGACAAAACAAACTCTTAAGGATTTCGAAGTAATTATTGTTGAAGACGGATCTATAAAACCATGCAAGGATGTTTGCGAGAAATACGCGAACATCCTTGATTTGCATTATTATGCAAAAGAGAACAGCGGTCCTGGTCAGAGTCGCAACTACGGCGCAGAACGTTCCAACGGCGAGTGGCTCATCATCTTGGACTCTGATGTAGTCCTACCCGAGGGCTATTTGGAAGCAGTAGAGAAATCTCTCGCATCTTCCACCTCTATAGCAGCTTGGGGCGGTCCTGATGCAGCACATCCATCATTCACGCCTGTACAGAAAGCTATCAGCTATTCTATGACATCGTTCTTTACAACCGGTGGCATCAGAGGCGGAAAGGCAAAACTCGACAAGTTCTATCCACGCTCATTCAATATGGGCATACGTCGTGATGTCTATCTGAAGCTTGAGGGATTTACAAAGATGCGTTTTGGCGAAGACATCGACTTCTCGTATCGCATAGTTGAGGCAGGTTATATGCCACGCCTATTCCCTGAGGCTTGGGTTTGGCATAAGCGCCGTACTGACTTCAGAAAATTCTTCCGTCAGGTATATAACAGTGGCATAGCGCGTATCAATCTCGAGAAACGCCATCCAGGAACTATGAAACTGGTTCATCTCTTACCAACTGTATTTACATTGGGTGTAATAGGTTTGCTGCTTATCACGTTTATCTTCACTTACGCGTGCGTACCTATTATATTATACAGCGCTATAATCTTTATCGACTCTAGTATAAAGAACAAGAGTCTGTGGGTTGGACTGCTGAGCATCCCAGCCGCATTTGTCCAGCTGATGGGTTACGGATTCGGATTCATTGAGTCGTGGTGGAAACGCTGTGTACTAAAGCAGGATGAATTTACGGCATTCGAAAAAAACTTCTACAAATGAGCGATAAACTGAACATCAATCAGTGGGCCGAAGAGGATAGACCTCGCGAAAAGATGGCTTCGCTGGGTGCCGAGGCACTTAGCAGTGCAGAACTATTGGCTATTCTTATCGGTTCGGGCTCTACTAAAGAGAGTGCTGTTGACTTGATGAAGCGCATTCTTAATGACTGCAACAACAGTCTAAACACATTAGGCAAGAAATCTATCCACGACCTAAGCCAATATAACGGCGTTGGCCCAGCCAAAGCCATCACCATACTTGCAGCATGCGAACTTGGCAAGCGCAGGCAGATGGAATCGCCCGAAGAACGACCAGACCTTGGTACAGCAACAAGAGTCTACAACCACATGCATCCTATAATGCAGGACCTTGGCGTAGAAGAGTTTTGGGTGCTGTTGTTGAATCAGCACCACCGACTGATAAAAAAGGTGCGCATTGCTCATGGCGGAATCACAGCAACAACCGTTGACATCCGCGTTATTATGCGCGAAGCAGTACTCTGCAATGCCACACAACTGGTGGCATGCCACAACCATCCATCGGGCAATATCACGCCAAGCAAACAAGACGACGAGTTAACCATCGGCCTGATGAACGCATGCAAGTTGATGGACATCCACTTTGCTGATCACGTAATAGTTTCCGACGGTCACTACTACAGCTATCACGAAAACAAGAAATGCTAACATACAAAATATATAATTATGACACAAGAAGAGAAGACGCAGATAGAAGAGAGAATCGTTGATGTACTAAAGACAGTCTACGATCCAGAGATTCCCGTAAACATCTACGACTTGGGAATGATATATAAGATTGATGTAAAAGACGATTATACCGTGGACCTCGATATGACTTTTACAGCTCCAAACTGTCCCGCTGCCGACTTTATTCTTGAAGACGTACGCACAAAGATTGAGAGCGTAGAGGGCGTAAAGGGTTCAAATGTAAACCTAGTGTTCGAGCCCGCATGGGATCAGTCGATGATGAGTGAAGAAGCACGAGTAGAACTTGGATTCGATTAATATGAAGAACGTATATTTTCTTTCCGATGCCCACCTTGGGTCGTTGGCCATTCCTCATCAGAGAATGCAGGAACGCCGACTGGTTCGTTTTCTAGACAGCATCAAGGAGAAAGCTGCTGCCATCTATCTGCTTGGCGACATGTTCGACTTCTGGTACGAATATAAATATGTGATACCAAAAGGCTACACCCGCTTCTTAGGCAAGCTGTCGGAACTTACCGACATGGGCGTAGAAGTGCATTATTTTACCGGCAACCACGACATATGGGCATACGAATATCTTGAAAAGGAATGTGGAGTGATACTTCACAAGAAACCAGAGACAACAGAGATATACGGAAAGATGTTCTATCTGGCTCATGGTGATGGACTTGGCGATCCCAACAAGAGCTTTAAGCTTATTAAAAGCATCTTCCACAATAAGGCATGTCAGTGGGCATTCTCAGCACTACATCCACGCTGGGGTATGTGGTTTGGTTTGAACTGGGCCAAGCACAGTCGCATGAAGCGTCCTAACGGCGAAGAGCCTGCCTATATGGGTGAGAACCGCGAGCACCTGGTGCTGTTCACCAAGAAGTATATCCAGTATCATTCCAATGTTGATTACTTCATCTATGGACATCGCCATATTGAGGTAGACCTGCAGCTAACCAAAAAAGCACGTATGATTATCCTAGGCGACTGGATAACCCAGTTCTCCTACGTGGTTTACGACGGCGAACACCTTCTGCTGTCACAGTACATCGAAGGCGAAAGCAAACCGTAAGAAAGATTATCCAAATGTTTTATAAAGGGTCGACATATTATGTCGGCCTTTCATTGTCTCCAGAATTTCATCCTCAGTTGACAAGTTGAAGTCGCCAGGAATGGTATTCTTTAGGGCAGCTGCTGCAAGAGAATAGTTAAGCTGCTTCTGCTTGTCATCAGGGAATAGACTGATGGCATGCAGCCATCCTCCCATAAATGCATCGCCTACACCTACAGGGTCTATCACATCGGGAATATCTATGATTGGTGCCTGAAGCAGTTTTCCCTCTGTCCAGAGCAGCGCAGTAAGTGTGTGATGGTTAGAGCTTACGATATTACGCATTCCCATCATCCAGTGCTTTACTCGCGGATAGTTGGCATGCAATTCGTCGAACCACTCGCCATATTCCTTCATCTGCATCTCAAAGTTAGAGTCGATTGCAGTGAAAGGTGGCTGAGGATGCTGCGACAACCAGTCGAACTCAATGGCATCGCCAAACATCATATCACATCGTGACAGCATACGGCTCAGAGTTTCACGTGGCTGAGCGCCTTCATACTTCCACAGATTCTTTCGGTAGTTAATATCAAAACAAACGGTAACACCCAGCTCATCAGCAATATCGAGAGCCTCGAAAGTAGCCTCAGCAGCTTGAGGAGAGATGGCTGCCGTGATACCCGAAACATGGAAGTAGTCACAGTCCTTAAGAATCTCGCGCCAGGGAATCATACCTGGTTTCAAATCGTAATATGCCGATCCAGAACGGTCGTAGATAACCTTTGCAGCACGCATGCCGGCAGCCGGTTCAAAGTAGTAAGTTCCTATGCGTTGTCCGCCGTAGAGAACATGGTTGGTATTCACACCTAACTGGGCAAGGTTCATAGCTCCAGCATGTCCTACCGGCGTATCGGGCAATCGTGTTATATAAGTTACATCTTCGCCCTGAATGGCCAGCGACACAGCTACATTAGCCTCGCTACCGCCATACTTACTTGTAAACAAGTCGCCCTGAGTCAGTCGCAGTTGTCCTGGTTTTGAAAACCTGAGCAACAGCTCACCAAAAGTCACAATCTTTTTTCCGTTCATGTTGGTATTCTCTCTTTAAATTTTCTGCAAAGATACATATTTTAATTCAAAAAGACTTAATGTTACATTATTTTTTATATCTGTAAGATAATATAAGATTCCATTTTGGAAAGATATGCAGAAAAGTATTACATTTGCAGCAGTATTGAAAAGACTAAGTGATGTATCGACTATTATTCATAGGTTTGTTTATGCTATGGAGTGTTGGGATTATAGCCCAACGCAAACTGACAGTGGCCAGTCTGGAAACAAAAACCCCACAGCGAGATATAAAGGTACGCATAGACAACGGCCCCGAGATAACCACGCCCTGGAATGGAGAGTTTGAGGTGCCCGATAGTTTTAAACGAATCGACTTCAGCCATCCTAAGTTTCAGCGACGATATGTGTTGCATAATGAAGTAAGGGGCGACACTATCTATCTGATACCTATACGTCACGCTATTGACGAAGTTGTGATATACGGAAAGGATCGTCGCAAAGACATGATGGCCGGCATTATGCGTCCAGCCACACCAAAGGTACCAGAACTGCCACAAGCGGTATCGGCAGGTCCAGATGTAATAGCGTTATTGATGTGGACATGGGACCACACATTCGGTCCGAAGATAGAAGCCAGACACAGACGCAAACAGGCACTGAAGAAAGTTAGAGAACAAGAGCAGGAATATGAAGAAAAATGGGAGGCGCTAAAAGCACCTCCCAAGAAAAATGAATGATATTGCTAATGCTTATTTCAGCAGATTCATTGTGTCGGTAGCAATCATCAGCTCCTCATCGGTTGGGATAACAACCACCTTCACCTTTGAGTCATCAGCAGAGATGACAGCCTCCTCGCCACGAACCTTGTTCTTCTCCTCGTCGAATTTTACGCCAAGGAACTCAAGGCCCTCACAAACTGCAGAACGCATAGAAACCTGGTTCTCGCCAACACCAGCAGTGAAGACAATCACATCAACACCACCCATAGCAGCAGCATAAGCACCGATATACTTCTTAATACGATAGAAATACATCTGCTGAGCCAGTACAGCCTTAGGTTCACCAGCCTTAGCAGCGTTCTCTACGTCGCGCATATCGCTTGAACCACCTGTGATACCAGCTACACCACTCTTCTTATTGAGCAGGTTGCTCATGCCATCGGCATCGAGATTGAGTTTCTTCTCAAGGAAGGTAACAGCACCACCGTCGATATCACCAGAGCGTGTACCCATTACCAAGCCCTCAAGTGGAGTAAGCCCCATAGAGGTATCGATACACTTACCATCAAGAACAGCAGCAATAGAACCACCATTACCAATATGGCAGGTAATCATCTTTGTACCCTCAGCCTTGATACCAAGGAACTCACAAGCGCGAGCTGAAACATAGCGGTGAGATGTTCCATGGAAACCATAGCGACGAACACCGTACTTCTCGTACAGCTCGTAAGGGATAGCGTACATATAAGCCTTAGCTGGCATTGTCTGATGGAAGGCAGTATCAAATACACCTACCTGAGGCAGACCAGGCATAAGCTCCTTAACGGCGTTTACACCCTTAAGGTTTGCAGGGTTATGCAGTGGAGCCAGATCAGAGCACTCCTCGAAAGTCTTCAGAACCTCATCGGTGAGGATAACTGACTTATTGAACTTTTCGCCGCCATGTACCATACGATGACCTACAGCGTCGATCTCGTCGAGACTCTTGATAACACCAATCTCAGGATCGGTGAGCAGAGAGAAGATAAACTTCACACCCTCGGTATGCTCGGGGATGTCGTGCATAATCTGCTTCTTCTCGCCATTGGCCAGCTTTACCTTTACAAAGGCATTGTCCAAGCCCACACGCTCAGCACCACCACTGGTCATAACACTCTTGTCGTCCATATTGTACAGTGCGTACTTGATTGACGACGAACCACAATTCAATACAAGGATTTTCATGTTAATTATTAATTATTAATTGTCAATTATCAATTACTTCTTTGCATCCATTGCCTGGCAAGAGGTGATGGCAATCATGTAGTAGATGTCATCAACTGAGCAACCACGAGACAGGTCGTTTACAGGACGGGCGATACCCTGAAGAACAGGACCGATAGCGATAGCGTCACCCAGACGCTGAACCAGCTTATAACCAATGTTTCCAACCTCGAGGTTAGGGAATACAAGTACGTTAGCCTTACCAGCGATCTCTGAACCAGGAGCCTTCTTAGCACCAACACTTGGAACAAGTGCAGCATCAGCCTGAAGCTCACCATCAATCTTAAGTGTAGGATCGAGCTCCTTAGCCAGGCGGGTAGCCTCAACTACCTTATCTACAACCTCGTGCTTAGCAGAACCCTTTGTAGAGAAGCTGAGCATTGCAACGCGAGGATCCTCGAAACCTGCTACAGCCTTAGCCATCTGAGCTGTGCAAACAGCAATCTGTGACAGCTGAGCAGCATCAGGCATTGGGGTAACAGCAACGTCGGCTACTACGAGTACACCGTTCTCACCAAACTGCTTCTGCTTAGAGATGAGCAGCAGGCCACCACTTACGCATGTGATGCCAGGAGCACACTTGATAATCTGAAGAGCTGGACGCAGAGTGTCGCCAGTTGTTGAGAGAGCACCACTGATCTGACCATCAGCGCCCTCGGTCTTGATAATCATACAACCAAGATACAGAGGATTCTTGATAAGCTTGCGAGCCTCCTCGATGGTCATACCCTTTGACTTGCGGATTTCAGCCAACTTCTCAGCCAGCTCCTCGCTCTTGTCATAGTTCTCAGGGTCGATAAGAGTTGCCTTACCAATGTTAGTAAGTCCCTTTTCCTTAGCCAGAGCCTCAACCTTTGCTGGGTTACCAATCAGAATAATGTCTGCAAGGTCATCAGCCAGAGCTCTATCGGCTGCACACAGAGTACGCTCCTCTTCAGCTTCAGGGAGCACGATGCGCTGCTTGTTACTCTTAGCACGCGCTACAATTTGACTTAATAGATCCATAATCTGTTTTTATTACAAAATTGTTAATACTATTTCTCTTTTATTCAAGCGCCTTTGTCAGAATACTCTCTAACTCCTCTGCCGAGAGTCGCAGGTTGAACTGACCGTTCACGGCCACCGATATAGCACCTGTCTCCTCCGACACTACAACAGCTACAGCATCACTCTCCTGCGATACGCCCATAGCTGCACGATGGCGAAGTCCTAACTCCTTAGGAATATCCATATCATGACTTACAGGCAGAATACATCCTGCAGCCTTGATACGCTTCTTTGAAATTATCATAGCTCCATCGTGTAACGGAGAGTTCTTAAAGAAGATGTTCTCAATCAGTCGCTGATTGATATTCGAATCAATCTGATCGCCTGTGATAGCTATCTCGTCAAGTGGCATAGTACGCTCAATAACAATGAGTGCACCAACCTTGCCACGACTCATATTCATCGATGCCATAACTATAGGCATAATAGTTTCCTTGAGTGCTTTCTTGCTTTCACCGTCATCATGCTTGGATGTGAACAGACGTACGAAAGCTCTCATACGACGATGAGCACCCACATTATACAGGAATCGACGGATTTCCTCTTGGAAAAGTACGATGAGTGCGATAACTCCCACACTAACCAACTTATCCAGAATAGAGCCCAGCAAACGCATCTCAATAATTTGCGACACGAACAGCCACGTAATCACGAACACCATAATGCCAATAAACACATTCAGTGAACGTGACTCGCGCATAAGCCTGTAGATGTAGTAGAGAATCATCGCTACAAGCAGTATGTCGACAAAATCCTTGATTCCGAATTCGAAGAACACCTTATACTATTTTCTATTTGACGATTTACTATTTACTCTTCAATGCTTCCATCATCTTAACGCACTCCACAGCCTGTTTCACATCGTGAACTCGCAGGATGTGTGCGCCCTTCATGAGAGAGATGGTGTTAAGCACTGTCGTTCCATTCAGAGACTCCTCGGGAGTTATTCCCATAAGTTTATATATCATCGACTTGCGTGATATGCCCACCAGCAGAGGCAGCTCCATCACATGCAAGCGCTCCATACAGTTCATTATCTCATAATTCTGCTGCAGAGTTTTACCGAATCCGAAACCAGGATCCAAGATGATGTCGCAAGCACCGAAATCGCGCAGCTGCTGAACCTGATGTGCAAACGACATTAGCATCTGCTTTAAAGTGGGCTGTGTAGACATTAATATATAAGGTACGCGTAAGCGTGACACCATTCTGTACATTGCCTCGTTGCCTTCGCTCACATCGTTTATTATATCAGCGCCGAACTCTTCTACAGTCATTCTGGCCACATCTGTCCTGAAAGTATCAACAGAGATTATAGCATCGGGCAATTCGCGGCGGATAATGCCCAAGCCAAAACGCAAACGCTCCATCTCCTCAGCCTCAGAAACTTCAGTACCACCAGGGCGCGTTGAATATCCGCCCACATCAATCATACTTGCACCTTCGTCTACTATCTTATGGCAACGTCTAATTATTTCGTCCTCTGTCTGCACCCTACTCCCTGCATAAAAAGAGTCGGGCGTTACGTTCAGGATACCCATCACCTGAGGGGTGCTGAGATCCAACAATCTACCTTTAATATTAATAGTATAGCTCATTTCGCCCACAAAGATACAAAAAAAATAAGAATTAGGAATTCTTTTTTAAGAAAAAGCGGCAAAGCCGAGCTAATAAATTAGATTTTTCACTATCTTTGCAGCAAAATTCACAAAGTTTATGGATATTAAGGAACTATACAAGCTATATCAGCAACATCAGTGCATCACAACTGATAGTCGTGACTGCCCTGAGGGAAGCATCTTTCTTGCACTGAAAGGTGAGTCGTTTAATGGTAATAAGTTCGCCATGCAGGCCCTTGAAAAGGGATGCAGTTATGCTATTGTTGACGAGGACGTGGCTAACGACCCACGCATTATAAAAGTAGATGACTGTCTGCAGACTTTCAAGGATCTGGCCCGCGAGCATCGCCGCCAGTTCGACATCCCCGTAATCGGAATAACAGGTACAAATGGCAAGACAACAACCAAAGAGCTCATTGCTGCAGTACTTTCAAAGAAATACAACGTACTCTATACACAGGGCAACTTCAATAACGATGTTGGTGTACCAAAGACTTTGTTCCGCCTCAATAAGGAGCACGAGATTGCTGTGATAGAGATGGGAGCCAGCCATCCTGGAGACATCAAGACACTGGCCGAGACTGCCGAGCCTACATGTGGACTTATCACCAACGTGGGTCGCGCACACCTTCAGGGCTTCGGTTCTTTCGAAGGCGTTATCAAGACCAAGTGTGAACTCTACGATTTCCTGCGTAGCCGCGAAGATAGCCTTATCTTCATCAATGCTGATAATGAGTATCTGATGGACCAGATAAGTGAGGATGAAGACATCTGGATGTCGCCCTACTCTACCGACCCTGAGAATCAGTACTCATGCATCTCGGGCGAGATTATAGAGTGTAACCCATTCCTGAAGTTCCGCTGGCGTGAGCCGTTGATGATACTCGAAGAGGAAGGTCGCAGCACAAAGTGGCATAAGGTCCAGACCAAGCTTATTGGTTCATACAACATCGACAACCTGCTTGCAGCCATCGCCGTAGGCATCAACTTCGGTGTAGACCGCAAGAAGATTTGTGCCGCACTCGAGGAATACGAGCCATCAAACAATCGCAGTCAGATGACTGTTACCGAGAAGAACCACCTTATAGTAGATGCCTATAATGCTAATCCATCGTCGATGCAGGCTGCACTTGAGAACTTCAAGTTGATGCAGGCCGAGCATAAGATGGTTATCCTTGGTGCCATGCGAGAGCTTGGTGAGGTTTCAGCCGAAGAGCACCAACATGTGGTTGACTATCTGAAAGCTACTGATGTAGAGACAGTATGGCTGGTAGGCGAGGAATTTAATGATGCCAAGTGCGACTATCGCAAGTTCAAAGATGTAGAAGAGGTTAAAGCCGCTATTGCAGCCGAAAAGCCCGAAGGTCATTATATCCTAATCAAGGGCTCTAACAGCACCAAACTATATCAACTGCCAGAACTGTTGTAAGTGATGAGAGGCGAGAGATTAGCGATAGTATTCTTCTTGCTTTCACTGCTGATGACGGGCTGTGACAAGCAGAAGTCTCAGGACGAAAGCCTTGAGCAGTGCAATAGTGTTTACTACTGGCGTACTGACCTCAGGTTCGACTCTACCGAAAGGGCGTTTCTCAGCCAATATAATATCAACAAGGTATATTGCAGATACTTTGATGTGGTGATGAACGACGACGACACAGAGCCATCGCCCAATGCCACCATATCATTCTCCGACACTCTGCCTGCAGGCATCGAGCTAATCCCCACCATCTATATTACCGAAGACTGTATGCACAAGCCCCACAAGGACTTGGCAAAGAAGATAGTAGACCGCATATTGCAGATGAACGAAACAAACGATATCAGCAATGTACGCGAGATTCAGATAGACTGCGACTATACCTCTAAGAGCCGCCAAACGTATTACAAGTTCCTGGAGGAAGTACGCCATCAACTATCGTCCAAGAAATATCAACTATCCACTACTATCCGTCTGCATCAGCTGTCTATGCCCGCTCCTCCTGCAGACTATGGTGTACTTATGGTATACAATACCGGCAATCCGCTAAAGTGGCAAGAGCGTAACCCGATACTCGACTATCGTGATGTATATCCGTATCTCAGCCGACTCGAAGATTACCCACTTCCTCTTGCTACAGCCTATCCCGTATACCAATGGATAAGGAACATACAGAATGTGAGAGTTGAGCATACTGTTGAAGCCGAGGAAATACTGAAAGTAAAACATGTGATGGAGAAAGAGCGCCCAGGCCTTAGCCGCTCTATCATCACATATCACCTGGAAACAGATAATATTAACAGATACAAACCAGAGACCTATGAAGAAATTTATCGTCATTAGCCTGTTGACAGCCATTACGCTGCCCTCATTTGCCTGTGCTTGGGGCGAGCCCGAAAACCCGTACCTGTTTAGCATGTACGTACAAGACAACTTCAAGACCCGTGTAGAACGAATCTGCAACGACAACTGGAAAGCTTACCTCGGCTCGACCGAAGAGTACTTCTGGTTCAATGCCGACGATGTTATCAAGGCAGCCCGCCAGAAGGGTGATGCTTTGATGGTTAGCTATGTGCAGAACCTTAAGAAGTATCTTGATTGCGTAGGTGTAGAACAAAGCAAGCAATACGAGTGGATCTACCCCACCAAGCAGGAATTAGCCAACCAGCAACGCAATCTGCAGGCTGTACGCACATACGCCTTCAGTAAGATTAAGACCAAGCTGCGCTCACAGCACGCATTGCTCTATATGCGCTGCAATATGATGCTGGGGCGCCATCAAGACAACATAAACTTCTGGCAGCAAACTGCCAGTCAGTTCATAGAGACTGTATACAAAGACATGATGAAGAACATCTATGCCGGAGCTCTCTATAAGACAGGCCGTGAGGCTGAAGCCGGTCAGATGTTTGCCGAAATGGACGATTACGAGAGTCTTATGACAATCTATTATAAGAAGCGCTCGTATCTCGCCATCAGTCAGCACTACAAGCAGAACCCTAACTCAAAAGTACTGCCATTCCTGCTTCAGGACTTTGTGAATAATGCCCAGGAGGCTGTAGACTACAACAGTGACGGCTACTATGGCGGTAAGCTTTTCATCCGCGATATCAACCAGCAAGAGTCATGGCAGATGCAGCAGTTCTGCGAGTTGGTAATTCGCGAAGGCAAGACCGAGACTCCTATCATGTGGAAGTGCGCCAAAGCATGGCTTGAGTATCTGAGTGGCAAGAAGCAGGAGGCTATTAAGGATATTGATGCAGCTATGACACTTGAAGGTACCGACCGAATGAAGGACAATGCCCGTGTACTCAAGCTCTACATCACAGCTTCAACAGCAAAGCCAAGCGACAAGTTCGATAACTATCTGGCTGAAGAACTCACATGGCTCAAAGGAAAGAATGACTATTTCTTCACAGAAGCATTGAGGCGTACTATGAATCAGGCTATCGTTCCCCACTATCAGAACAAGCCCGAACAGCAGCTGGCACTTTTGAACATCACACATAACTACGGCTACGATCTTCGCATAGACACCATGAGTGTTGACCGTCTTGAGAAGTTCTATTTCTACACCAAGACTCCAGGAACAAAATCATTCGACAAGTTCCTGAAGAGCCAGATTCAAACCAACGATTCAGCCCTCATCGAGCTCATCGGAACCAAGTATATGCGTATTGCCCAGTGGGATAGAGCCATACAGTGGCTAAAGGACATACCCGTAAGCTACTACAACGAGCATCGCACCACTGAATACTTATATTATTCACGCATGCGCAGCTACGAGGTTGAGCCTTGGATTAAGCGACAGTGGTTAGACAGCAGCAAGGCATGGGAAACAAAGCTCAAGTGGTATAAGAATATCAAACTCGACTTCTGTAAAGAGATGCAGATGATGGAGAGCTCACTCAACCTGCTCAGAGGCAAGGCTCTGGAACAGCGTTGCTACAATCTGGCTGTACGCTATGCCCAAGCCAGCATCAAGGGCGACTGCTGGTGGTTGCTCCACGAAAGCAAGAGCGTCTACGATACCATTAGAGTAAACGAGGTCGACTTCGGAGCAAAGGCTGCCGAACTGCTACAGAAGGCTGCTGCTACCAATGATACCGATTTGAAGATAAAAGCCCTCTTTGCTATGGGATATCAGGAACTTTACACCACGACATCAGCCACCAAGCTGTGGACCGCCAACGAGTGGGACGAACAGACATCCGACTACGTGAGAAAGTATTATCGCCAGTCGCCTCAGTTCCGTGCGTTCCAAGGCTTGTTCGATATTGTAGACGATGCACCAGAAGAGCCGATGTTTGTTAGCAAGTGCGATGAATTCAAGCAATTCCGCAAATACTACCGTCAGCATAAAAAGTAAAAAAAATCTTCTTTTCTGCACGTATTTCAAAAAATAGCAGTAACTTTGCACCCGCAAAATCGGGATGTAGCGCAGTTGGTAGCGCACTACGTTCGGGACGTAGGGGTCGGGCGTTCGAGTCGCCTCATCCCGACAACGCAAGGTTGTCAATCGCAGGAGTTGGCCCTGCAACCGCTTAAAACAAACTGGCAATAAGTTCTTGACAGTCAGTACGTTGTAAAGCATGGTGGTCGAGTAATCGGCCACCTTTTCTTTTTGGCGTTCACGAAATTTTTGGCGTGTTTTTGGCGTGATAACATTATTTAACGAGCTATCGCTCCATTTATACTGAATTGAATTGTATTAGTTTGCAAAATGATAGGCAAACAGATTTGATTTAATAATGCTCTTGGCGTTTGACTCTCGCCCTGCTTTAGTTCTTCGACGAGCGAAGCGGCAAAGCCGAGCGGTGGACGGGTATGCTCATTCAATTGTAAAATAGCAATAGACGCTTTGCGGATTGCTTTGCCCTGATTTGAGAAAATCCTTGGCGATGCGGAATTCCTTTCCACGCTCGAAGTCATATTTGTCCGGCTCCACGTGGATACTGAACTGGCGGGAACTATGTGGGGCGAGTTCGTAGCCAATATCGTTAAAGGCATAGACGGCTCCGTCTTTTCTCGGCTTGATAGGCAATGCCTTCCACTCTTTATTTATCCGTTGTTCGATGGTGTATGCCTCGCCTGTCATACAAGTGCTGTCGGTATTATTAACCATTTCCACGACAATAGAGTCTAATGGAAGTTTCAGTATCCTCCGTATAAGGGAGTCGGTTTGCGAGAGACTTTTGTCGGTGATGACGAGGCGCAGGGTATCTGCACTGGTTACGGCCTCAGTACTGTCCGTCGGCTGTACCACATCTGCCACCGCCTGCCGTGCCGTTGGACGACAAGAGGCGAATGCGAGGGTGGCAATCAGGAGGAAGAGAAGTTTTGCTTGTTTCATTTCGCTTTTATGGACACAGGTGAAAGGAATTCTTCAAGAATATAATGCTCAATAGACTCTGCTGACATACCTGAGAAATCAGCCACGACTTTGCCTTTGTGAATATACGTAATCTCATCGCATATATCAGATATTGCAGAAACGATGTGTGAGGAAAGTATGACGCATTTCCTCTTGGTCTTCATCTTCTTTAGCCAATGCCTGAGAGCAATTGTCCCAGCAAGATCTATACCGTTGAAAGGTTCGTCCATGATGACGATGTCATTGTCCTGAAGCATGAGCGTTAGTAGCATCAGCCGCTTTTTCATGCCTAAGGAGTATCTGCTGGCATATCTGTTGAGAGGCAAGGCGAACTTCTCATTAAGCTTTTCTATCACCTCTCTGCTGACATTCTTTCCTTTTGCACGAAGACTGAACTCAATGTATTCCATGCCTGTGACGTATGAGTAATAGAAGGGTGTATCGTTCATGTAACCAATCTGCCTGTTCTCGCTGACAAAGACAGAGCCTTCATAAGATTCTATCCCGGCAATGCATCTGAACAATGTACTTTTGCCTGCTCCATTCTCTCCCATGATTCCATATACCTTCCCTTCTTCAAAGGAATGGCTGAAGTTGTCTATAACAAGCAACTCACGATATTTCTTGGTAAGATTCCTAACCTCTATCATAATTTGTATTTCCTTACTATTGAATAGGCCTGAAAAGCCAAGACGCCTGATGCTATTATGGAGAACGGCATGGCCTGTGGCACAATTAACGACACAAAGAATATGGCATTCAAGACCATAAAAGCAATCACTTGTAAGATGTCATCTCCGCTGTTGGTACCACCGCTTACGACGCAAAGCATTTCCACTTGAAACAACAAGAGGCTTGCGCAAAGATAGTACGATGCTGCCAAAAGCAACTGAGGCAGGCATGAATCGACAATTATCAGGCATACTATAAACGGAAGAAAGATTACACACACATTCCTCAAGGCATACAGGAGTTTAAGTTTTAGAAACCTCGCAGCACTCCTGTAATTAAACAAGTACTCCACATGCCACTCACGCATCAGCAGCATGCTAAAGACGGAAACCGCAATCATACAGGCTACGACAACAAGATTACGATTCCCTACGTACACGCCTATCGCTCCTCCTGCCATTAGCGGCAGTAACAGAAGCATAGTCAAACGTCCTGCACGGTGATACTCATAGCTGCCAGAAGCCAAGAACGGGAAAGTGGGCAAGCGCAAGGAATAGCCTCCACAAGGAATAATGCTTACGAGTACCGAAGAAAGCGGAACGAGCACAACGCCGCAAAGTTCGCCGCGATAGAGGAAGATGCATAGAAAAGGGATTGAAAGAAGCATGTATTCTACAACAAACAACATCTTCGTGTATCTCTTTCCAAAAACCGAGAAGAGAAATGCAGAGTCGCCGCGCGTGAAATGATAAGCCAGCAACAGGAAGACATAGAGCGATACACTGTAATATATAGGAGCAGAAACTAATCCTGTTACAGTAAGTATGCCCATGAGCAAAAAAAGAAATAAGGCGGGTGCAGCCATGACTCCCAAATCCTTAAGCATCCGCCACAGGCGTTTTGCCTTAAGTCCGAAATACAGCTTCAATACATTGCACATATTATCTCATTTCATATTCTGCCATAAGGGTGATGTTCTTCCCGTTATGTGTGATGGGATAGAAGAATCGGTAGCGGGTGGCTGGCGTGGGAAATACCTTGGGATTGAGTCTGCCGCTGACCTTCCTGCTTCCATTGGGGTCCACCTCATAGCCAATGTCATTGAACATCTCGTTTCGGGGCAGTTTGCGCCAGACTCCTTCCGAATCAAGGAATGCTATCTCGCAATGTTCGCCACAAGTCAATTCACTGCAGCTGTTGTTCCTGAGTATAAAGGTGACGGTCTCGGCTATAAGAGGAAAAACTTCTTTGGTGGGACGAATACTGATGCCCAGCGTATCGCTTACACCTGTCTTTGACATCCGTATGGGAGATTCTGGCCCTACAAATTTCAGAATGGGTGCATTGTAGACTTTCTGGCGGAACAGCCGACGGCGTTCTGCGGTGTTATAGATGAAATTCACCTCTATGCCGTTAGCCACCACACAATAACTGCTGATGCAGCTAGACAGTTCTTTGCACTTGCTGAGCCGCTGCCCAATCGTGTCCATGATGGCGTTCAACTCATGCTCGCTGTATTGTCTCGCAGGTTTGTCGGAAGCGGATGCCTCAGCATCATACTCTTTCTTTTCCTCCGCCAGTAGTGTTTCAACACTGTCAAGCCTTTGTACCGATTCCCATGCTTCCTGCTTCTTCAATTCTAC
>DEHD01000016.1 GCA_002351725.1 Prevotella sp. UBA2809 | reverse complement strand
ATATTCACTTGCGAAAGTTCAGAAGATAATTAATACAGTTATGAAAAAAATATCATTCATTATATTGGCGATGGTAGCCTTAGTCCTGACAGCATGTCAGGACAAGGACATCGACCGCGAGGCAATGAAGCTCAGCGCTCCCGATGCATCACAGATAACAGGTTCGCTTTCTGGCGACGATTATATTTGGACATGGCCATCACCCAATGCGCAGGTAACGCAGATGTTGGTGTCGGTCTATCGTAATGGCACACTCTCTTCAAGCGAGATGGTTAGCGGTAGTAGCTATACCCATAAGAATGTACCAACCAATGTACCTTTTGAGTATGTGTTCAAACTTACTGATGGTACAAACTTCTCAACAGGTGTCATCAAGAGTTATCTTCGCGAGGGCGCCACAAGCATTACAGGCTTACAGATGAGTCAGGTTGATAAGGATGGTGGTTACGATGCACTTGTTGAATGGAACAAGGCTGTAGATGCAACTTCTATCTTACTGACAGCAACCAATGGTGTGCGCACCATCAATGAGACGCTTAGCGGTTCTGCAACCAGCTATACCATCAGCGATGTAGAAACAGGCGACACATGGGATGTAACACTGGTTGCCCAAAACGAGAAGGGTACCTCTCTGTCAACCAAGTCTTCACTCCGTATTGGTAAGACCGCTATTGGATTCCTGAGCGTTTATGCAACACCTGAGGAGTTGGTAGAGAATGGTGATGATGATGAGGCTTCGGCTTGGCTGTGGCTGCACGAGACCTATCCAACCGCTAAGTACGTTTACTTCGGCGATATAAAGAGCACCGACGATATCGATCCATACCGTGTTCTGTTCTGGCTGCGCGACCTCGAAGGTGTTGGCGAAGGTGAAGTATTTGCAATGCCAGAGGTTGTAGAGGCTGCTACACCATTTATCAAGGAGTGGTATAAGGAAGGTGGAAGCCTGCTGCTGTGGAGCCATGCTACAGTTTATGCAGGACATCTCGGCCGTATCAGTCTTGATGAGATGAAGAGTAACGACCGCGCTATCGGAACAGGCTTTGGTGGCATCAACAATGATGTATGGAAGATGGCTGTAGAGCTGTATCCTGACCATAAGTTCAAGAAGGATCACTCATCACATCCTATCTATAAGGGTCTTGAGGTTGAGACTAATGCCGATACCAAGCTTATCGCCTTCAAGGGTCCAGGTTGGACTGAAGACCACAACTGTCTGTTCTTCAATCTTCCTTCACTCTGGACAGGTATTGGTAATACCGAGGAAGCCTGCTACACACAGTGCACACAGACCTACGGTGTATATCCACTCGGCACATGGGACAGCCAGATATGGTGGGTTAGCCAGATGAACGTTTGGGAGGCTCAGCAGGGCAATACCGAATTCAAGGGCACACTGCTTTGCATCGGTAACGGTGGTTGCGAGTTCTCTATGAAGAATGCCGACGGTACTCCCGACAAGAGCGCTCATCCAAAGAACAATATCTATCAGGACAATGTCCTTACTCTCGCCAAGAATTCTCTTGAATATCTGAAGACAAGATAATAGATGGCATTGGTTTTTCGAGTTATATGAAGAAATTCTGGAATTTCTTTTCTGCAATGATGGTAACCGCTACAATGGCGGTTACCATTCTTGGTTGTACAAGTGATGATCCCAAGAAGGAACAACCAGCTCCCGAGCCCCCCACGCCAGTGGAGCCTGTTGATCCTCCTGCACCTACGCCAACACCAGGTAGCTACACCGAATTGTATCGCCCGCAGATACACTTCACGCCGGCTAAGAACTGGATGAATGATCCCAACGGTATGGTGTACGTTGATGGCGTTTATCATCTGTTCTACCAATATAATCCCCAAGGCAACAGCTGGGGTAATATGTCGTGGGGCCATGCCACCAGCACCGATCTGATTCATTGGACAGAGCAGACCGTAGCCCTGACACGCGATGAATTAGGCGATATCTTCTCTGGTTCGGCTGTCATCGATCATAACAACACCGCTGGTTTCGGTGCAGGCGCTATGGTGGTATTCTATACCTCGGCAGGCGATGCCGGACAGCAGCAAAGTATGGCCTATTCTACAGATGGAGGTAAGAATTTTACACGCTACACCGCCAACCCCGTTATTAAGAATAATGACGACCGCCAGCGCGACCCCAAGGTGTTCTGGCATGCCGATTCCCAGCAATGGATTATGTCGCTGGCCAAAGGTTGGAGCAAGGGCATAGAGTTCTTCGGTTCTACCGATATGAAGACCTGGACCAAGCTAAGCACGTTTGTAGTCGACCTGCCTGGTCGTCCCGACTTGCAGTGGGAGTGCCCCGATTTGCTGCAGTTTGGCGATAAGTGGGTGCTGATAGTAAGTGTTAACCCAGGCGGCCCCGTATTGGGCTCAGGCACCATGTACTTTGTTGGTCAGTTCGATGGCAAGGAATTCAAGGCCGATGCACTCGACTATCCGCTCTGGCTCGACTATGGTATGGACAACTATGCTGGCGTTACCTGGAGCAATACCGGCGATAGAAAACTGCTGATTGGTTGGATGAACAACTGGAGCTATGCTGGCGATGTGCCTTGTTCGCCTTGGCGTTCGGCAATGACTTTGCCTCGCGAGTTGAAACTTATCAACTACAACGGCACTCCTTTGTTGACAAACACTGTGGTTAGCGAAATCGATAAGATAGCCGGTAGTTGGCTGTCGGCAGGCGCAAGTCTTGATGTAAAAGATGCCTACCAGCTCAGAATCAAGCTCAATCTTGATAAGAACTCTACCATCACGCTGGGTAATTCGTTCGATGAGAAATTCGTCATCGATATTAATGCTTCATCCAGCATGCTTACTGTTCATCGCACCTCTGCTACAGGTAAGACCAATTTCAACGGAACATTCTCAGTTCCTTCAATGCGAGCCCCTCTGAATGTTTCAGGTACTACTGTAACGCTCGACATCTACGTTGATCAGTCGTCGGTAGAGCTCTTTACAGAAAATGGCACCATGTCGATGACCAACCTCATCTTCCCCCAGAGCATTTATAACACTCTGACAGTGTCTGGTGCTGATTACGAGGCTCAAGTCCGTCAGCTCAGCAGAATCTGGTAATATTATCAGTCACAATAAAAAATCGTTCATTGCATGTATTATTGTTACAATGAACGATTTTTTTAATTTTTTGAATCATTTTTTATCGTCTTCCTATTGAAACTATCGTACCTTTGCCGTAGAAAATTTGGGATACGTTATATATATTGTTTTTAGTTAGAGTAATTGATTTAGGTTTTATTTTTGTAGTAATTGGTTTTAGGTTTATTAGTTGGTAAAGTAAAAGAAAAGGCGCCGCTCGTGATGAGTGGCGCTATTTTCATTATTATTTCGAATTGATGATTAGGTTAGCTGTGGGCAGACTGCCTTTGACGCTTACTGTTACCTTGCCCTTCTTTTGCGAGCTGCGTACCACCAGCAGGGCGCGCCCCTTCCATGTGGTAACACGGGGTGAAGTCTTTGGCTCGCTGTCTTGCAGATCGGCTGTAGCAAAGGCCATCAGTCGGCCTTGTCCCAGAACGATGGCCTCGCAGGGGATTGCTGCATCGGGACATACACGCCCCTGGGCATCAACTACCTCGATAGTGATATAAGCCAGATCCTGACCATCGGCTTTGAGTGCAGGCCTGTCGGCAGTGAGACGCAGTTTGGCAGGCTCTCCGGCAGTGCTCAGCGTCACGCTCTTGCCTCCTGCCTCAGCACGCAGTGTTCCTGCCTGGTAAGGTACGCTGAACACAGCCTTGAACTCTGTGCTGATGTCAACACTCTTTTTACCTATTTGTTTGTCGTTCAGATACAGTGTCACCTCGGGTGCCTTGGTGTAAACCTCTACCTCTACGGGCTTGCCTTCCCATCCCTGCCAGTTCCAGCTCTCCCAAGTGGGCCATACGCTCCATGATGTAGTGTTAATCTTGCCACGATAGCCATCGGGCTCCTTCACAGCCATGTACAAATCCTTAGAATCCTTCCACAACATCTCTCGATAATGACTGATGGGCTTGCGCCAGCCAGTAATGTCCACATCGCCGCAATAGGCACCATGCCACTCGGGCACACCTCCTTCGCGCCAGCTTTCGCCTGGTGTCTCTCCGTCGTAATAGTTTCGGCCGATACCAGACTCGCCAAGGTAGTCGAGACCTGTCCATACAATGTCGCCAATAACGTATGGATAATCACTTACAACCTTCCAGTTTCTGAAAGCATCGCGCGGATAGCTCTCGGTCTGCCACATTACGCGTTTTGGATTGCGCTGATGATCGCTGGCGTGTTTGAATATCATATAGTTATATCCGCCGATATCGAGCACGTCAAAGTGTGGATCGTATATTTCCCAGTCTCTGTCCCAGGCACAAAGAGCCTCGGTTACGGGGCGTGTGGCGTCGTAATCCAGAACGGCCTGCTTCAACATCTTTGCGGTGTGTATCACGCGGATGTCTTTACGCTCTATCACCTCATTGCCGATGCTCCAACAGATGATGCTGGGGTGATTGCGGTCGCGCTCTACCATCGCACGGATATCCTCCCGATAGCATGAGTCTATAAGCGTAGAATAGTCGTATGGTTTCTTAGCAGTGCGCCATCCGTCGAAGGCCTCACCAATGACCAGCATTCCGATAGAGTCGCAGGCATCGAGGAAGGCACGTGTGGTGGGATTGTGCGATGTTCGGATGAGATTAAAACCAGCATCCTTCATCTGACGCACCTTTCTGATTTCGGCAGCGTCGAAGGCCATAGCGCCCAGTACACCATCGTCGTGATGCACGCAGGCACCATTAAGGAGCAGAGGTTTGCCATTCAGCACAAAACCGTTTTCAGCATCGTAGGTAAACCAGCGGACACCATAGCTGACTGTCTGCTTATGGATAACATTTCCAGCCTCTTTAAGTTCAGCCTTCACCTCGTAGCAGTAAGGATCATCAGGCGACCACAGATGCGGATGATTGATGATAAACGAAGTAGAAACCGACTTCTGCTGATGGGCAGGTACACTCACCATCATCTGCCCCGCGCCAATGGCTACCACTGCATTTCTTTCGCTATCAGACTCGTTGCTGATGGTTGTTTCAACCTTCACCACAGCCTTGTCTGCCGAAACCTCAGGGGTAGTTACAACCACACCGTTCTCGGCAATGTGCAGGGCGGGCGTAGATTCAATCCAAACGTGGCGATATATACCCGAGCCGGTATACCAGCGGCAGTTGGGCAGTTCAGAGTTATCTACCTTTACCAGCACCTCATTCAGGCGCTTGTCTCTATATAGGTAAGGTGTAATGTCGATTGTGAACGGTGTGTAGCCATAGGCGTGCTGCCCCGCTTTCTGTCCGTTGATAAAAACCTCAGCCTTCTGATACACGCCCTCAAAGTGCAACTTTGTCACTTCGCCCTTGGGTGTGGCAAACATCTTGCGATACTCGCCCTTGCCGCCAGGATACCAACCGCCATCGGTACCATTGGTTGCTTCAGCTGTTGGATCAGAAGCATACGATATGGCCCAGTCGTGAGGCAGATCTACACTTACGGTCTTACCCTCGTGGGTAAACTTCCATCCATTGTCGAATAACTGTTTTGTTTGAGCTGTGGCACTTACAAAGGCCGCCAGCATCATGGTGCATAAATAGAAATGTTTCATATTGGTAAAATTTTCTGCAAAGAAAATAAAAAAAACAATAACTTACCCGTTGGCGGAATTAAT
>DEHD01000013.1 GCA_002351725.1 Prevotella sp. UBA2809 | reverse complement strand
ATTCCGCCAACAGGTTAATTTAACTAATTAATCAACTATAAAACTTTGAACCAAATTGTTTACTAATATAATTGGTATTTCTGTGTTGGTGTTGCAAAGGTAATACATAAATCGTTTATTTAAAAGGGGTTTGAGTACTAATTAGTTAAAAAATCATTAGAAAATGGGCCTCGGAAACATTTCGGATAGTATTAAATACAAATAAGCGAATTAATGTTGTAGCTTTACCCGGAAAATTTGTACCTTTGCCCCAGAAAAATGGAAAAATGATATGAAATACGGAATAATTGGCACTGGTGCCATTGGAGGATATTACGGTGCAAAACTGGCTCATGGTGGGCAGGAGGTGCACTTCTTGCTGCATCGCGACTATGAATATGTGAAGCAGAACGGACTGCAGGTTGACTCGTGCGACGGATCGTTCCATCTGGACAACGTGAACGTGTATCAGCACTCGAGCGACATGCCTAAGTGCGACGTGGTGCTGGTGGGCCTGAAATCGGTTAACAACGGCATGCTGAAGGAGCTGCTGACTCCATTGGTAGGCGCTGACACACTGGTGGTGCTGATACAGAACGGCATAGGTGTGGAGGACGATGTGCAGAAGATGTTTCCCGGGGTGCAGCTGGCTGCAGGACTGGCGTTTATCTGTTCGGCAAAGACTGAGCCGGGAGTGGTGAATCATCAGTGCTACGGCAGCATAAACCTGGCCAACTACTCATGCCGCGACGAGGCGAAGATGCAGGCGGTGGTGGATGAGTTCCGCGCAGCTGGCATCGAGACTGGGCTGGTGGAGTATAACGAGGCGCGATGGAAAAAGGCGGTGTGGAACATGCCGTTTAACGGTATGACGGTGGCACTGCATACGCAGACCGACAAGCTGCTGAAGAACCCCTCTACACGTCTGCTGATACGCGAGCAGATGATGGAGGTGGTAGGTGCTGCGCAGCATCTGGGCGTGAAGAACCTTGACGAGACGTTTGTTGAGAAGATGATAACAATGACTGACGAGATGACGCCTTACTCGCCATCGATGCGACTGGACTACGACTTCCATCGCCCGATGGAGATATACTATCTCTACACACGTCCGCTGGAGATAGCCCGCGTGGCTGGATTCCCTATGCGCAAGCTTGAGATGCTGGAGGCTGAGTTACGTTTCCTAGAGGCCGAGAACCTATAGAGACAAACCTATGGCCCAGCGATTGTTAATACGATAGTCGCATTATCGTGAACCAATGGAACACCGCGATTACGACAGACGCCATGATTGCTATTACAAATCAGACTTTAATGTTTACTATGATGGAAAAAAGATAGACGCAACTGCAGCTACATTCAAGGAAATGAGGACGAAAACTTGAATAAAAACAAAAAAGAGATAAGTTTTTCGACTTATCTCTTTTGCTTTTGGTACACCCGCAGAGTGTCGAACCCTTCTTGAATATCAGGCACTTAGACCCTGTATATGTTACCAATTGGAATCGGTAACCTTAAAAAATGAAGATTATAAAAAAACAATGCGCGAAAAAAAAGTGTTTTTTCTTTTGTGTTTCGATTATTTTCATTACTTTTGTACCGTTTTCATAATATGTGATAATAGTACAAAGATTTTGAAATGGAGAAAATAATAGTAGCAGGTAAGGAATTGGAGCTTTCTTTGATGAAGAAAGAAGAGCTAAAAAGTGTTCCTATAGACACGAAGTTACGTTTTCAGTTCTATAGGTCTAGATTCAATGACTATGAGTTCTGTCTTTTGGAAGCAAAAAAGGACGAGAATCATGCTTCAACAGAATGTCTCAATTTGGCTACGAGATTGGAATCGATGATTGGATTACCTATCGTTTACCTTTTTCAAGGGCTACAGTTCGTTGAGCGGAATAGGCTTATTGATCGGGGAGTCTATTTTATTGTTTCGAGCAAGTATGCCTTTCTTCCATTCTTGGTATTAAACACCAGAGAAAAGGAACAAAAGAAATCAGAAAAGCTCTCTGCTGTTGCACAGTATATACTGCTCTATCATTTACAGGTGGAAAGCCTTGAAGGTGCATCTATGGTAGAACTTGAAAAGAAGTTACCTTATACATATGTCACCATTTCGAGAGCATTTAAAACGTTAGGCGATCTGAAACTTTGTATGATATGGGCAGATGAAAACCGTATAAAACGTTTGCATTTTGAAAAATCTCCTAAGGAACAATGGGAGCACATACAGCCTTATTTGAAGAGTCCTGTCAATCGTGTTCTTTACTTAGATTCCATTGCAGACGGGATTAATATGACCTATGGGGGAATTACGGCTTTATCACATTACACGCATTTGAATCCAGACGAGGTGTGTACTTGTATTATTGATACAAAACGATATAGGGAATTGCAATCTGCTGGTGCATTTAAAAATCTGAATGAATCAGAGGGCATCATCCGTTTGGAAGTATGGAATTACCCATCTCTCAGTCAGGATTATGCAGACCCAATATCCCTTTATCTCACGTTGAAAGATGAAAAAGACCCAAGAGTAGAAAAAGAATTAGAATTAATGATTAGTAAAATATGGTAGCAGGATTAGATAAATTTCGTGAAGCCTTTGCTGGCTTTACAGACAACTATGTGATTATTGGCGGAACAGCATGCGATATTGCCTTGAGTGATACTGACATGAGACCGCGAGCCACAGACGATATAGATATGATTTTAATCGTAGAGAAAGTCACCAAGGAA
Organism: Prevotella sp. UBA2809; assembly: GCA_002351725.1. Taxonomy (GTDB): domain Bacteria; phylum Bacteroidota; class Bacteroidia; order Bacteroidales; family Bacteroidaceae; genus Prevotella. The sequence continues at coordinate 52,480 of DEHD01000013.1, read as the reverse complement.
TATGGCGAAGCTTTCTGGCAGTTTATTCGCGATGGAGAGTACAAGGCCGGAAAAAGAAAAAAGGATGATATGTCGCCAGCCTACACGCTATATCGATTTACTACCGAGAAGGCTGGCTATCCTGTACAGATAGAACTGCTCTCGCGTCATTCCGATGTATTGGGAGAACCATCAGGATTCCATATCGAGCCTATTCCATTATCTGATCACCTCTCTAGTCTCTCGGCTATTATGATGGATGATGACTTCTATGACCTGACAGTTACTAACAGTGCGGTGGAAGATAGTGTTCGTGTTGCAACACCTGTAGCTTTGATCTGCTTGAAAGCAAGGGCCTATCTTAATCTACTAAGTGAGAGAGCTGCTGGTCGACAGGTAAACTCTAAAGACATCAGAAAACACAAGACCGATGTGTTGAAACTTATTGCCACAGCCTCAATTCCTGAGCCAGTTGCTGTTTCGAAGGCAGTTTATGACTGCGTGATGGAATATGCTGCTGCCATCGAAAGTGATCTTCCAAGTAGGTCTTTGCAGGACGCTTTGGATAGGGACAGTGAAGTTATACAAGCTTTTGTTGATACGTTGAAAGAATCGTTCATCGTCAAAGAGTAATGAGAATACAATACGCATCCGACTTACATCTGGAGTTTCGTGAAAACTGGCGCATTCTAAGACAAGATGGGCCTATGGATGTTTGTGGTTATATACTTGTGTTGGCTGGAGACATAGGTTATCTTGGCGATGATAATTATGTCACCCATCCCTTTTGGGACTGGGCATCAGAAAACTATCGCCAGGTAATCGTTGCTTTGGGCAATCATGAGTTCTATAAGTTCTTTGACCTGTCCTCTCTACGTGACGGCTTTGTGGGTGAAATCCGTCCCAATGTGCATTACTATTACAATAGCGTAGTTCACATTGATGATATCGATTTTATCGTCTCTACATTGTGGTCGCATATCGATTTGGAAGATGCCTATGCGGCGGAGCACGGCGTAACAGACTTCCGGCGTATCCTCTATGGTGAAGATGTATTGACGTATACTGATTTTAATAGGGAGCATCAGCGTTGCCTTGATTTTATCAAGGAGTCGGTTAGTGAAAGTTGCGCAATGCACAAGATTGTAGTTACCCATCACGTTCCGTCATTCCAGCTTATGTCGCCAGAGTTTCAGGGAAGCCGTCTTAATGGGGCGTTTACGGTGGAACTTGCCGACTATATTAAGAATAGTGATATCGAATATTGGATTTACGGTCACTCACATCGTAATATTGACAGGACTATTGGCACTACTCAATGCATCTGCAATCAGTTTGGCTATGCCTTTCATAATGAACATCTTTCATACGACAGAGGGAAATAAATTGAACTATGAAGAATACTATAGGAATCATGGCTTCAATAATCCGTTGGGTACCTCAGATGTATGATAGTATATTAAAGAGTATGGACATATACATGATTGTTTAATTTGTTTAAAACAAAAAAAGAGATAAGTTTTTCGGCTTATCTCTTTTGCTTTTGGTACACCCGCAGAGGCTCGAACTCTGGACACCCTGATTAAGAGTCAGGTGCTCTACCAACTGAGCTACGGGTGCATCGTTTTTGGTTTTGCGGGTGCAAAGGTAGTAGTTTTATTCGAGCCCACCAAATTTTTATTGTAGTTTTTTCACTCTAAATGCATATTTTTCTGAGTTTCTTACAATCTGCTTGATTCATATCAAGTGATTGCATCAAAAATATGCTTTTTTTCTTGCATTATTATCAGAAAGTGATTACCTTTGCACCATGATTAAAGAATATCAGATAAGAGTAAGGCCCGAAGTGGCAGCACAGGAAGACAGACTAAAAGCTTACCTGGCTGATGAAGACGGGCTGGACGCAAGGACCATCAACGACATAAGAATACTGAAACGAAGTATCGATGCCAGACAGCGACAGATTTTTGTTAATCTTAAGGTACACGCATACGTAAACGAGATGCCTACCGACGATGTATATCAGCATACGGAATACCCAAATGTGGAGGGTAAGCCGCAGGTGATAGTTGTGGGTGCAGGTCCTGGTGGACTGTTTGCTGCTCTGCGACTTATCGAGCTTGGACTGCGTCCTATTGTGCTGGAGCGTGGTAAGGACGTGCACGAGCGCAAAAAGGATCTGGCAAACATCAGTAGGACGCAGCAGGTAGATGCTGAGAGTAACTATTGCTTCGGAGAGGGTGGTGCAGGTGCTTACTCTGATGGTAAGCTGTACACTCGCTCGAAAAAGCGTGGAAACATCGAAAAGATTCTGAACGTGTTCTGTCAGCATGGTGCATCTACGGCTATTCTGGCTGATGCTCATCCGCATATCGGAACAGACAGATTGCCAAAGGTTATCGAGGCTATGCGTAACACCATCATACGGTGTGGCGGAGAGGTGCACTTTCAAACGCGCATGACACGTTTGATTTTGGGTGATGGATGTAAGGTGATAGGTGTAGAAGCTATTAGCCAACGCCCAACACCTAACAGCCAACACCAATTTAATGGCCCCGTTATACTGGCTACGGGACACTCTGCGCGCGATGTATATAGGTATCTGGCAGAGGCTAAGATTGAGATTGAGGCAAAGGGTATCGCCGTAGGTGTGCGACTGGAGCATCCTTCGCAGCTGATTGACCAGATACAATACCATAATAAACAAGGTAGGGGCAGATGGCTGCCTGCTGCTGAGTACTCGATGGTGACACAGGTTGACGGACGTGGCGTTTACTCGTTCTGTATGTGTCCTGGTGGATTCGTGATTCCTGCTGCTACGGATAAGGAGCAGATTGTGGTGAACGGTATGAGTCCTGCTAATCGAGGAACAGCGTGGAGCAACTCGGGAATGGTGGTAGAAGTGCGTCCAGAGGATCTGGACAATGCAAAAATGGAAAGATGCGATAATGCAGAACCTGCGCTGAAGGTGATGGCGTTCCAGGAGGAACTGGAGAAGATGTGCTGGCAGCAGGGAAACATGAAGCAGACTGCTCCCGCACAGAGAATGGTGGACTTTGTGAACGGCAAACTGAGCTACGATTTGCCTAAGTCGTCGTATGCTCCTGGATTGATTTCGAGTCCGTTGCACTTCTGGATGCCTAAGATGATTTCGCACAGACTGCAACAGGGATTCAAGGCCTTTGGAAAGAGTGCTCACGGATTCCTGACTAACGAGGCTGTGATGATAGCGGTGGAGACGAGAACAAGCAGTCCGGTGCGTATAATTCGCGATAAGGAAACGCTGCAACATGTTAGCGTTCAGGGACTTTTCCCTTGTGGCGAAGGAGCCGGATATGCAGGTGGCATCGTCTCGGCTGGCGTTGATGGAGAACGCTGCGCTGAAGCCGCTGCTGCATATATTTCTAGCAACGGACTAAAGGACTAAAAGGACTGATTAGCAAAAATGTCCTTAAGTCCTGTAGTCCGTTGCAAAAAAAAGCAAAAAAGGTTTGGAGATTCCAAATCTTTTTTTTATATTTGCAGCAGTAAAAAGAATCTATTAACTAAAAATCGGAACGAATATGAATAGGGAGGAAAAATTTGTTATTACAATCAGCCGACAGTTCGGAACGGGCGGTCATGAGATCGGCGCTGAACTGGCACGAAGATTGGACGTTAAGTTGCTTGACAAGCAGATTCTTAACGAAGTGGCTAAGAGAAACCAAGTGGTAGAAGAGGCAATGGAGAAGATTGAGGCACGCAACCCTTTGTGGCGTGACGATTTCACCAACTTCTATCGTAACTACATGGCTAAGGCAGAGTACGACGGAGCTGAGCAGGATCAGACTTCGCACGAGCTGTTTGAAGCACAGTGTGAAGCTATCAGGCAGATAGCATCGAAAGAGAGCTGCGTGATAGTGGGACGATGCGGATTCCACATCTTCGAGAATCATCCTAATGCACTGAAAATCTTCATTCACAGCACTGAGGATTGTCGCAAGCGCCGCATAGCCCAGAAGTACGATCTCGACCTTAGAGATGCCGCTGCTATGGTGGTTGACAACGACTATAGTAGAGAGTTATACACTAAGACATTTACAGGCAAGGATTGGACCGATGCTCGCAACTATGATATCTGTCTGGATGTGCGAAAATTCGGCATAAACGGCGCTGTAGACTTTTTAATGAAGTGTATTGAGTAGATTTTGCGGGAAAAATTTGTTGATATACCATTTTTTTACTACCTTTGCACCCTGAAATTTCAAAGATAGTAATTACTAAAGATTTGGTATAATGAATATTTCCTACAAATGGTTGAAGGAATACGTTGATTTCGACCTGACAGCTCAGCAGGTAGCTGATGCACTTACGTCAACAGGTCTTGAGGTCGACGCATTGGAAGAAGTACAGAGTATTAAAGGTGGACTGAAGGGTCTGTACGTAGGTAAGGTTCTTACTTGCGAGGCTCACCCAAATAGCGACCATCTGCATGTAACAACAGTTGATCTGGGCAAGGGCGAGCCATCACAGATTGTTTGTGGTGCTCCTAACGTTGCTGCAGGTCAGAAGGTTATTGTTGCTGATCTGGGCTGTGTGCTCTACGATGGTGATAAGGAGTTTGTAATCAAGAAGTCGAAGCTCCGCGGTGTAGAGAGTAACGGTATGATCTGCGCTGAAGACGAGATTGGCGTGGGCACAAGTCACGATGGTATCATTGTTCTGCCTGAGGATGCAGTAGTAGGAACTCCTGCTGCTGAGTACTACAATCTGGAGAGCGACTGGCTTATCGAGGTTGACATCACCGCTAACCGTGCTGACGGACTGAGTCACTGGGGTGTGGCACGCGACCTGTATGCATGGCTCAAGAGCAATGGCTACGAGACAAAGATGCATCGCCCTGACTGCTCTGCATTTACAGTAGACAATCACGATTTGCCTATCGAGGTGAAGATTGAGAATACTGAGGCATGTAAGCGTTATGCTTGCGTAAGCGTGACCGACTGCGAGGTTAAGGAGAGTCCTGAGTGGCTTAAGAACAAGCTGAACACTATCGGCTTGCGTCCTATCAATAACATCGTGGATATCACTAACTACGTGATGATGGCTTACGGACAGCCTCTGCACACATTCGATGCCGACATGGTGAAGGGCCACAAGATTGTGGTTAAGACCATGCCTGACGGAACTCCATTCCAGACTCTGGATGGCGAGGAGCACAAGCTGAGCGATCGCGATCTGGCTATCTGCAACGAGGAGGACCCAATGTGTATCGCTGGTGTGTTTGGCGGTAAGGGTAGCGGTACTTACGAGACAACAAAGAACGTTGTGCTTGAGAGTGCCTACTTCCATCCAACATGGATCCGCAAGAGCGCTCGTCGTCATGGACTGAGCACTGATGCAAGCTTCCGCTTTGAGCGTGGCGTTGATCCAAACGGAACCATCTACGCCCTGCAGCAGGCTGCTATTCTGTGTAAGGAGCTGGCTGGTGGTAAGGTAAGCATGGAGATTTGTGATGTTTATCCAGAGCCTATGAAGAACGTTGTGGTTGACCTCACATATAAATATGTACACGACTTGGTGGGTAAGGATATTCCTGTAGAGAAAATCAAGAGCATCTGCGAGAGTCTGGAGATGAAGGTTCTCGAGGAGACAGCAGAGGGCTTGAAACTTGAGATTCCAGCTTATCGTGTTGACGTGACCCGTCCTTGCGATGTGGTTGAGGACATCCTGCGTATCTACGGATATAACAATGTTGAGATTCCTACACAGCTGAAGAGCAGTCTGGTTATCAAAGGCGACGAGGACCAGAAGCACAAACTGGCTAATCTGGTTAGCGAACAGCTGGTAGGCGAGGGATTCAACGAGATTCTGAACAACTCGCTGACTAAGGGTGCTTATTATGAGGGCAGCGCATCATTCCCTGCAGAGAACTGCGTGAAGGTTATGAACCCACTGAGTACCGATTTGAATGTGATGCGCCAGACACTGTTGTATGGTGGTCTTGAGAGCATCCAGCACAACGTGAACCGTAAGCGTGGTAACCTGCGTTTCTTCGAGTTTGGTAATGTTTACACATTCGATCCTCAGAAGGAGAACCTCGATGATCCTATGCAGGCTTACAAGGAGCAGTATCACTGTGGCTTGTGGATTACAGGTAAGCGCGTTGAGGGCTCTTGGGCGCATGCTAACGAGGAGAGCAGCTTCTACGAGCTGAGTGCCTATGTTGAGAACATCCTTCGTCGTATCGGTGTTAAGCCAGGTATGATTGTTCGCAAGAAGAGCGAGAGCGATATATTCTCAGCTGGTCTCACTATCGAGAACCGTGGTGGTAAGAAGCTCATCGAGATGGGTATCATCGCTAAGAAGCTTCAGAAGCAGTTCGGACTCGATGCTCCTGTGTTCTACGCAGAGCTTAACTGGACAGCACTGATGAAGGTTATCAAGAAGAACGAGGTGCTCTACACTGAGGTGCCTAAGTTCCCTGCTGTTAGTCGTGACCTGGCTCTGCTGGTTGACAACAGCGTAGAGTTTGCTCAGATTGAGCAGATAGCACGTCAGACAGAGAAGAAATTGCTGAAGAAGGTTGAGCTGTTCGACGTTTACGAGGGCGACAAGCTGCCTGCCGGCAAGAAGAGCTACGCTGTAAACTTCATTCTTCAGGACGAGGAGAAGACCATGGGTGACAAGCAGATTGAGGCTATCATGAACAAGCTGATAGCAAACATCAAGAAGCAACTCAATGCTGAGCTCCGCTAATTGTTACATTTCTAAATTTTTGAATTTTTAAATTAAAATAATATATGGGAAGAGCATTTGAATATCGTAAAGCTACAAAGCTGAAGCGATGGGGCCACATGGCCAAGACATTTACTAAGATTGGTAAACAGATCGCTATTGCCGTGAAGGCTGGTGGTCCAGAGCCTGAGAACAATCCTTCACTGCGTGCTATCATCGCTAATGCTAAGCGTGAGAACATGCCAAAGGATAACATCGAGCGTGCTATCAAGAACGCAATGGGTAAAGACCAGAGCGACTATAAGGAGGTGACATACGAGGGATACGGTCCTCACGGAATCGCTATCTTTGTTGAGACTCTGACAGATAACACCACACGTACCGTTGGTGACGTTCGTTCAGTATTCAACAAGTTCAATGGTAACCTGGGTACACAGGGCTCACTGAGCTTCCTGTTCGACCACAAGAGCGTGTTCACCTTCAAGAAGAAGGACGGTCTGGATATGGACGAGTTGATTCTCGACCTGATTGACTACGGAGTAGAGGACGAGTTCGACGAGGACGAGGAGGAGAACAGCATCACCATCTATGGCGATCCTTCAAGCTTCGGTGCTATCCAGAAGCACCTTGAGGAGAATGGTTTCGAGGTGACAGGTGCTGAGTTCACTCGTATTCCTAACGATCTGAAGGACGTAACTCCTGAGCAGCGTGAGACCATCGACAAGATGATAGAGAAACTGGAGGACTTCGATGATGTTCAGACAGTTTACACAAACATGAAACCTGAAGAGGTAGCTGAATAATAAAAAGAATCCCCGCTTGATGAAGGCGGGGATTTCTTTTTAGTAATCTTTATCTGTGAAAACCACTTCTAACAGAATTTTATTTGGATCCTTATCCGAACGATAGGTATACGCAAAGCGGTACTTATTGTCCTTATAGGTCTTAACACTGGTGGAATTCTTAAGCGACTGCTTAAGCGTTCCTACAGCATCGATGTCTTTTATTGCCTTCTCTTCATCGGCTACACCAGTGAGACGATAATAATAATGTATGGTGTGAGTGGCTCGATCGAAAGTGAGCGAATCGATGATGGTATAGTCGTCGATAGCCGTGGGACAATGCTTTCGGGTGTATTCTTTTGAGTCGCGTTCGCACTTGTCTTCAAGACTCTCCTGACAAGCGGTAAACATGAGAGCAATTATTGCTATTATCCAATACTTTTTCATAATGAATGCTATTTTTTGGCTGCAAAGATACAAAAAAAAGCAAAATAATGCGATTTTCGAGACTTTTTTTGTAACTTTGCACCTTAAAGCATAGATATATTAATGGATCATATAAGAAATTTCTGCATCATAGCCCACATTGACCACGGCAAGTCTACTCTGGCAGACCGACTGCTTGAGTACACTAAAACCATACAGGTTACTGAGGGACAGATGCTTGACGATATGGATCTGGAGCGTGAGCGCGGTATCACCATCAAGAGTCACGCCATCCAGATGGAATATACTTATCAGGGCGAGAAGTATATCCTGAACCTCATTGACACTCCGGGACACGTTGACTTCTCTTACGAGGTGTCTCGCTCAATAGCTGCCTGCGAGGGTGCTCTGCTGGTGGTTGATGCCACTCAGGGTGTTCAGGCTCAGACTATCTCTAATCTCTACATGGCTATCGACCATAATCTGGAGATTATCCCTGTAATTAATAAGATTGACATGCCGAGTGCTATGCCTGATGAGGTTGAAGACGAGATCATCGACCTTATCGGATGCGATCGCTCTGACATCATACGTGCATCGGGTAAGACTGGCGAGGGCGTTGAGGAGATTCTTAACGCTGTTGTAGAGAAGATTCCTCATCCCGTTGGCGATGAGAAGGCTCCGCTTCAGGCGCTTATCTTCGACTCGGTGTTCAACTCATTCCGTGGCATCATCGCTTACTTCAAGATTGTTAACGGCTCTATCAAGAGCGGCGATCACGTTAAGTTCTTCAATACAGGCATGGAGTACGATGCCGACGAGATTGGAGTGCTGAAGATGGACATGATTCCACGTAAGGAGCTCAAGACAGGTGATGTAGGTTATATCATCAGCGGTATTAAGAACTCGAAGGAGGTTAAGGTGGGTGATACCATCACTCATGTTGCTAATCCTTGTAGCGCTGCCATCGAGGGATTCCAGGAGGTTAAGCCTATGGTGTTCGCAGGCGTTTATCCTATCGATCCTACAGACTACGAGAACCTTCGTGCATCGCTCGAGAAGCTGCAGCTGAATGATGCTTCGCTTACATTCATGCCTGAGTCTTCGGTTGCTCTGGGATTCGGTTTCCGTTGCGGATTCCTTGGACTTCTGCACATGGAAATTGTTCAGGAGCGACTGGATCGTGAGTTTGATATGGATGTTATCACAACCGTGCCTAACGTAAGCTATATGTGCTACACTAAGCAGGGTGAGGTAAAAGAGGTGCACAACCCCTCAGGACTGCCTGATCAGACAATGATTGAGCACATCGAGGAGCCTTATATCCGTGCATCAATCATCACTGCTGCCGATTATATCGGACCTATCATGACGCTGTGTCTTGACAAGCGCGGCGAGCTGATTGACCAGCAGTATGTGAGCGGTAACCGTATTGAACTGCACTTTATGCTGCCCCTTGGTGAGATTGTGATCGACTTCTACGATAAGCTGAAATCAGTTTCTAAGGGATATGCATCGTTCGATTATCATCTGGCAGGATTCCGTCCTTCAAAGCTTGCTAAGCTCGATATCCTGCTTAATGGTGAACCTGTCGACGCTTTGTCTACACTTACTCATCAGGACAATGCCGTTACCTTTGGACGCCGTATGTGCGAGAAGCTGAAGGAGCTCATCCCTCGTCAGCAGTTTGATATCGCTATTCAGGCTGCTATCGGTGCTAAGATTATTGCCCGCGAAACAGTAAAGCAGGTGCGTAAGGATGTAACCGCCAAGTGTTATGGTGGTGACGTGAGCCGTAAGCGTAAGCTGCTTGAGAAACAGAAACGAGGCAAGAAACGAATGAAACAGATTGGAAATGTGGAAGTGCCTCAGAAGGCATTCCTTGCAGTATTGAAATTGGACTAAAAACATATCAATGATCTATGGCAAATGTTAGTTTGACAACACGCGACGTGGCCCGCGAACTGGCCCGCAGATACAGTACAATGACTCACGAAGAGCTTGATCTTCTTGAGAGCATCCTGGTACCAATGAAGTTTGCTAAAAACGAGATGGTGCTCAAGGAGGGCGAGGTATGTACCAATATCTATTGGGTGGTACGTGGACTGGTACGTCAGTTTTACTTTAAAAACGATAAGGAATTAACCGAGTATATGGCCACCGAGAACAGCATCGTGATGTGTATCGAGAGTTTGTTCCACGAGGTGCCATCACAGCTGCAGATTAAGGCGCTGGAACCTACCATTCTTATCGCTCTGCCTAAGGCCGAACTTGAGGCTGTGGCCATGAAGAGTGTGAACATTCAGATTCTGTATCGTAAGATTCTCGAGGAGAGCCTCATTCTCAGTCAGCATCACGCTGATATGCTGCGCTTCGAGAGTGCTCAGGATAGATACCAGAAGCTGGTAAAGAATCAGCCACAGCTTGTGCTGCGTGCTCCGCTGGTTTACATCGCAAGCTACCTGCAGATGACACCAGAGACGCTGTCTCGTGTGAGAACAGCGGCCCTGATGGAGAAATAAAAAACTTTGATTTAGTTTCTATTCAGATATAATGAGTTATCGATACAGTTCGGTAACTCATTTTCGTAATGTGTTACGTAGATGAGTGTGCACTCTGGGTTGTCGATCATGTAGCGGTCAACAATAGCCTTCACCATATTACGGTTGCATAGATCGAGTCCGTGCAGAGGCTCGTCGAGTATCAGTAGGTCTGGGTTCTTTACGAACGCACGGGCCAGCAATACAAGGCGCTGCTCACCGCTCGAAATCTCATGGAACTTCCTGCCGGCCAGCTTCTTGATGCCGAACAGATTCATCCATTCTATGCATTTATCCTTTTCCTCTTTGTTGGGCTTGTAGTACAGACCGATAGTGTCTTTCAGTCCGCTTGCCACTATCTCTATGGCAGGGATGTTCTGCTTGTAGCTACGGTGCATCTCTGGCGATACGTAGCCTATGTGGCGCTTTATATCCCAAATACTTTCTCCGCTGCCACGCTTTTGTCCAAAGAGCGAGATGTCGCATGCATAGCTCTGTGGGTTGTCGGCACATACAAGCGAAAGTAGGGTAGACTTACCTGAGCCGTTCTGACCAGAAAGCGACCAGTGTTCGCCTTTAAGCACAACCCAGTTAAGATCCTTCAGGATGGTTCGCTCGCCGTAGCGTATCGTTACGTGATTGAATTTTATCACCTCTTGAGGTATTGGTGGAATAGGATTCTCGTTCTTCACCTGGATGGCAAACGGACAATGTTCGATAATAAAATCAGTCTTTACCTTGATGTCAGATACAATGTGCAGAGCATCCAACTTTATTACGCGCGTAATGAAGTCGGGCACCTCGTCAATCTTCGACAGCACCAGAATAATCTGCATCTCTTTCTCTGCAGCGAGCGAGTCGAGCAGAACCTTAACCTGGTCTCTTGTCTCAGCGTCAAGACCTATAAACGGGTTCTCGATGATAAGCACTTTCGGCTTGGTAAATAGGTTGGCTGCAAGCTTGTATTTGCGCAACTCACCGCTGCTCAAAAGTATGATATATTTATCAAGCAGATCTTCCATGTGGAAGAGCTTGTACAGATGCTTTTGGAACTCTCGGCGCTCAGGAGTATCTTCGCCTGCCAGCATGTAAGCCTCTTCAAGCTTGGCGCCCACGGTGGGAGTCTCCTCATCAATCTCAGTCTGGTTCCAACGCTGCTGCAGGAAGTATGTGCGGTCGTTATCGCCACCATACGTATCGCGGAACGTTATGGTTTTCAGGTTGTTGTAAGGTTCGGTGAAAGAATAACTTATACTATCAGGCGCCACAGGGTGTTTTCCTGTAATCATGTCTACCAACATACTCTTACCTCCACCGTTTCTACCAACGATGGCTAAGTGCTCGCCTTCGTCCAGATAGAAGTTAACTGGTTCGGCCAAACACCATTCTGGTTTTCGTGCTCTCGCATTACGTAATTCAATTGTCTTCATTTTTTATCTTTCGTTTCGAGACTTTTTCTTGGTTCTTGTTTATGAAATCCTTCCAACCTCTGTACTTCACAGGGCTCTCGGGTTTGCCCATCTGCAGGTAGTGGCAATAAGCCGCTGCAAGGGCATCGGTGGCATCCATGAACTTACCCATATCCTCGTTGGGTATCTTCAGCAGGCGCTGCAGCATTCCTGCCACTTGCTCCTTCGATGCGTTACCGTTTCCTGTAAGCGCCATCTTAATCTTCATTGGCGCATATTCGTGTATGGGCACTCCGTGGTTCACAGCAGCGGCAATGGCTGTTCCCTGGGCTCGTCCCAGTTTCAGCATCGACTGTACGTTCTTTCCGAAGAACGGAGCCTCGATGGCCATCTCGTCAGGCAGGAATCCGTCGATGATGCTCGTTACGCGTTCGAAGATGTGGCCCAGCTTTAGGTAGGCATCAGGAAACTTTCGCAAGTCGATTACTCCCATGGTAATCATCTTAGCCTTTCCGTCTACCACCTTCAGCAGTCCGTATCCCATTATATTGGTTCCTGGGTCAATGCCTAATATTATCTTCTCCATGCGTCTATACTTCAAATCGTATGTACGAGCGGTCGTCGAACGAGTTGTTTCCCTCAACAAAAGCCTTTGTGGCCTTGAATCCTCCTATGTTCAACGGGTCAACCTCACGTTGATAGTTGAGCAGCGTCTCCGATTCTTCGAGGGTATTAGCCAGTTTGGGATATCCGTCGCTGGCAAACACTATTTCCCATTTCTGGAAGTCGAGTGGTATCACACGCACTCTGTCTTCCGGTATTTTGAATCCGTCGATAACGGCATACGTCACATTCTGGTTTTGCATCACCTCAAGCATCGTAGGTATCATAACCGCGCGTGCTGGGTCGTGTGGCTGAAGCAGCTCTTTCTGCGGAACGCCTTGTGCCAATAGCTCGCGCACCTTTTGTACACGCATCTCGGCCAACTCCTGTTCGTAGGGCTTGGGATTGTCGAAATACTCTCCGCCTACAAGACATTGGCAATCGCCAACCATCCATATCTCTCTGCGCAAACGACTGAAGATTATTGCCGAAGCACAAAGGCGCTCTTCAGGGTGCTCCTTCATCCTGTCGATGGGGAAACGCAGCCAGTAGTGCTTGCGTATGGCCTTGGTAACACCCACACAGAACTGATGACACGATATGTCGGCTGGCATTTTGCGTATATAGCGGCTGATGAGCATCATGGCATAACGGCCATTGCTCAGTGGTGGGCAATGACGTCGTTCTGTCTTGGCTGTGCTGCCATCGATAACGGCTATGAAATCATCTGTGACGACGATCCCGTCCTCGCTTTTCTTCGCGGGGTTTTTCGCTATGATGCTTTGCTCTATTATTTTCATTTCTGAAGTTTGGATTATACGATTTCTGTTTGTTACCTCCGCCTGATTGATATCCGCCTCCTGCTGCTGATGGGCGATAAACACCTTGCGAAGGTGGCATGCCGCTATACAGCTTTGCTATCAAGTCAGGGCGACCAATACGGCGCAGACTCTGCTCAATGCCTCTTCGCTCCTCAGGCTTGTACCAGAAGAAGAACTGCCTCTGGGCAAGCTTCTCTTTCTGAGTCTTAGCGCTGAATATTGGTTCGAGCGTATATGGGTCGTAGCCTGTATACCACGTCTCTGTGGCATTGGTCATTGGCGTTGGCGTAAAGTCCTGAACCTGCTCCAGATGGAAGTCAAGACCTTTGGTGATCACAGCCAGTTCAGCCATATCTTCCTCGTGGCATCCTGGGTGCGACGAAATGAAGTAGGGGATAATCTGCTGTCGCAATCCCTCTTCACGATTAATGCGGTCGAATATGCGCTTGAAGTCGTAGAACTGACTGAACGATGGCTTGCGCATCAGATACAGCACTCTGTCGCTTGTGTGCTCAGGTGCCACCTTCAGGCGGCCTGATACGTGGTGACATATCAGCTCGCGAGTGTACTCCATTGCAGCCTTGTTGCTGGCCTCGTCCTTACTTCGATGCAGCAGCAGGTCGTAACGCACACCACTGCCTATATAGCTGTGCTTGATGCCTGGCAGTGCGTCTACCGAGCGATAGATATCAAGCAGCTTTGAGTGGTCTGTATTCAGGTTCGGACATATCTGCGGATGCACGCACGATGGACGGCGGCATTTCTCGCAGGCGTTCTTGTTGCGTCCACTCATGCCATACATATTGGCCGATGGGCCGCCTAAGTCACTCAGGTTTCCCTTAAAGTCAGGCATCTCAATCACCTGTTTCACCTCGCGCATAATGCTCTCCTTAGAGCGGCATGAGATGAACTTTCCCTGATGGGCTGAGATGGTGCAGAAGGCACATCCTCCGAAACATCCGCGATGGATGTTCACCGAGAACTTAATCATGTCGTAAGCCGGAATTCGCTTACCCTTGTACTTTGGGTGCGGCTGACGAGTATATGGCAGGTCGAACGAAGCATCTAGCTCCTCCGTAGTCATAGGCGGGTAGGGAGGATTGATAACTACATAACGCCCGTCTACCCCCTGCAGCAATCTCTGTGCGTGCATCATGTTCGATTGCTCCTCAACATTCTTGAAGTTCTCAGCCTGAGCCTTCTTGTTCTGCATGCACTCCTCGTGCGAGTGCAGCACTATGTCGTGTTCGTTTATACCCCCTGGTATTTCCTCTTTGCGAGCCAGATAAACCGTCTGCGGCAGATCGCGAATATCGCTAATCTTCTCTCCGTTGCTCAGTCTACGTGCCAGTTCAATGGTGGTCTTCTCGCCCATGCCGTAGGTAATCATATCAGCAGGCGAGTAGCACAGCAGGCACTTCTTCAAGCTGTCGCTCCAGTAGTCGTAATGCGTCACTCTTCGCAGCGAAGCCTCGATGCCTCCCAGCACTACGGGCACATCAGGATATAGCTCCTTAAGAATCTTGGCATACACTATCGTTGGGTACTCTGGTCGCATGTCGTGACGTCCGTCAGGACTGTATGCATCCTCTGAGCGCAGACGGCGGTTGGCCGTATATTTGTTAACCATAGAGTCCATGCATCCTGGTGCGATGCCGAAGAACAAACGCGGTCTTCCCAACTTCTTAAAGTCGCGATAATCGCCGTGCCAGTCAGGCTGTGGCACAATGGCCACACGGAATCCTGCTGCCTCGAGTGTTCGTCCTATCACAGCCGCACCAAATGATGGGTGGTCTATATAAGCGTCGCCCGAGAACAGGATTATATCAACATAATCCCATCCTCGGAGCTCCAACTCCTTCTTTGTAGTAGGTAAAAAATCTGTTAATCTAAATTCCTTCAATTAATTTTTAAATTTTTTAATTTTTAAATTTTCAACTGTATCAGTTGAACGGTGTTCCCTGCACAGCCCTCATGGTCATGCCGAGTCCATCGTTGCATTGATCCTTCCAGTTTATATACAACAATACAAGCTGTTGCAATCCGAATGCCTTCATGTTCTGATGATAGATAACATCTAGACAGAGGTCCAGCAGATTCTTGTCCTTACCTGCATCTCCCTCCAGCAGACTGCGGATGTTCAGCTTTAATTTGTTAAGAACCTGTTCGTCAACATAACCGTTTGAATCGATAAGGTCTCTGAATAATTGGTACTGGTCAATAGTCTGAAGATGAGCCTCGCTCACTTCAATGCTCCTTGTTCCGGATGAATTAGATTGAATCTTCATAATTTTGGTTATTTTTATTAATGTGATTGTAGTAAAAACTGTAGTAAACCGCGCATGATGCTGTTGCGCTTGGGCTCGTCCTTGATGCATTCAAGTGGGAATCCCATAGTTATTGCTTTGTAATCTGTGCCGCCGTAGGCCACGCAGGCGCTGAAATCGTCGGCATACTTCATCGCCGAGAAAGCGGGATATACAGGCTCCAGAATCTCAGGATGCTGAGCTGCATAGTGTCGCTCGTTCAGGTGGCGATGGAATGTGAACTCAGTTCCGAGTCCGCGAATAGAGTCGCGCTGCAGACTGTCCAGATCTCTACCTTGATATTTAATCTTCAGTATGTCTTCCAGATAGCGACGGTCAGCGGGCTCCTGCATGTCGGTACCGAGATATGCTCCGCTCACAAGCAGCGCTCCGCCTTTCTTAGCAAACAGGCGCAGGTGCTCTTTCATTATCGGAGTCATCACCTGGTAAGGCACAAGCGAGTAGCCGTCCTTGCGCTGCAGTCCCAGTATCAGGTCCATCATCTCATAGCGCTGAGGGTGCACATCGTTATACTCCAAAGCCTCTGCCGAGCAGCTCACCACACGATATTTTCTTGCAGTAGCGATGGCCTGAGTGTGGGTGCGGATGTAGTCGAAGTCGTTACCAGCTATGAACTGTCCCATCAGCGTGTCGTTGGTGAATCCCAGTCCGTCGCGTCGCTCGCTACCAATCTTGCTCTTGTCAAAGCTTGTCTGGAATCCCAGCCATCCGGCAGTGCGTCCGTAGGTAACACCAGCATCCTCTTCGATGTCGAATCCCTGTTCCACCTTGTTGTCGATAACGGCAGGCGATGCAAGTCGGCTGAATCCGTTCACCACAAGAACGGTCTTCTGCGCCTCAGGCACATCGTAAACCGATACCACCTCAGTGGGGAAGCTCTCGCCTCCTTCGTTCACAGCCGTCAGTCGGAAGCTGTACACCTTGTCGCTCTCAACAGGGATAGTTATCGATGTCTCGTTGCCCCCTTTTATATAAGTTCCGTTGTCAAACCCGCTTCGTCCTGTGGCTGTATACAGCACGTATCCAGTGGGTTTTGCTGTGGGCTCGTATTCATCGTAAACTGGGCGCCAGCTTATCTTTGCTTCGCCCTTACCTGTAAGCTCTGCGCTCACTCTCCTTGGAGCCAGTGGCTGCACCACATATTTCTTATGATGCATTGAGCTGATGTATCGCAGCACTGCCTTGTAGATGCTGCGTGCCAGGTCGAAACGGAAGTTAGGATCCTGACCCATTCTCATGTCGGCAAAGTTCTGGTGACTCATTGTCTCCAGTATAGCGCTTGGCACCATTGGGCATCGTGTCTCCGAGTAGTTTCGGTCGTACAGCTCTCGTGTGGGCCAGTTGCCGTATTTCCTTGATATGTCGGCAGGGATAGAGTAGAGCAGCTCGTCGGCAAAGTCGCGCGATGCCAGTCTTGTCATTCCTGTGCCTAATATCGAGTCGTTCATCGTTGTGGTGCAAACAGCCAGAGTACCAGTATGACTCTTTCCGTCCTTGGTGTAACCTGCATCACTATGAATAGCGAGCGACAGTTCTATTGGCACGTTCAGCCCTGTGGTGTCAGGCTCGTAGATCGAACCTCCTGCCAGATGGTTTGTCATATAGCTTCGCACGTTGATGTCGTCGCCATAATCATCCTCACCGTCCTTAGTGCTGTACACCTCGTAAGGCATTCCTGCCCACTGTGCATAGTAGCGTGCAGCCTCAAGGCAACGTGGCAGTCCGCTTGTTCCTCGTCCGCGGTCTATGTTTCCCATACCGCCTCCGAATCTCACAGCGTCGGCAGTTACCACTCCGTGGTGGTGCTTACTCAGGTTCGATAGCGTTACGCAGTTGCGCGTGCTCTGTCCTTCGTCAAAATAGAAGTTGCCAAGATAAACCCAAGTCTTTTCGCCCATCTGCTGGTTCACGCGGAACTCGGTAGGCATGCCCTGATGCCACACTGTGTAGTGAGCGTCGTCAACGCTGTTTTCCAGAGTCTGATAGCTCACGTAAACGGCATAGTATCCGCTCTCGGTGATGATGGGTTTCCATACTATCTCGCTCTTTCGCTTCACGTTGTCGGTGGTGGCTACCACACGAGCCGTACCCTCGTTGAATGGGTTCTCGTAGTCGGTATACACACCAGGATGCATAGCGAATCCTATAGCGTTGCTCTTCTGCCATTGGTGATGGCCGTTAGTCTCGCTGTACCCGCTCTCGGGCGTATCGTTGTCAACTATATACTCGTACCTCTGCCAGTCTCGCTCGCGTGGTGTAAATACCACAGCACCAGCGTTTTGCAGCATCGGAATCAAGTAAGGCGTTACTATGGTCTGCGTAAACAGGTCTTCGCGCGTTCCGAACAGCGGTGGTCGCTGCCATTTCCATGTGCTGTCTTTCACGTTGAAGTATCTTCCGTGACTTGCCCACAGCGATATGTGCCTGTTCTGCAGTCCCTCTGTTATCTCGTAGGGTATCGATGCGTTCTTTACCCATGGACGTCCGTGATAATCAATATGCCCCCAAGTGCGGGTTTTATCCTTAGTCTCCCTCAGTCGGTTTGGTACAAGCTGTCGCAAGTCCCATCCGTTAGTGGTAATCTTCAGGTCGTATTCCTGCAGCGTATCAGGCAGCAGTTCGCCCACCTCCTGATAGATAGTCTCCGCCATGTCATCGTTAAACAGCTGCTCGCCTAAGCTGTTGTTTGCGCTAATGTCAATCGTCTGCAACGAGTCGTTCACCACCAGAGTCTTCAGGTGGAAAGTAGCTCGTATTCGCTGTTCGTCCGATTTGTAGTTTACGAAGTATTTGTCTATCTTCTCTTTTAGTGTCTTGTAGGGATCTGGCGGTGTTTTTACCTTTACCTTCCGAGCAGAGTCGGCTGGCATTGCTGTAAGCAGGGCGCACAGGGCCAGAGGTATTATCACGCTACATCGTTTCATCATTCAATGTCTCCTATTGCAAAGTTCTCGGGCTTTCGGCCTTTGAAGTCTTTGAAATACAGTTTTATCTCCCTCATGTCTTCCTCAAGGTTTCCACTTGGGATAATGGTTTTAGTACACTGTATCAGTTTTCGCTCATAGTCCACACCGTATAATAAGATAGGTATGCCCGCCTTGAGTGCTATGAAGTAGAAACCTTTTTTCCACTCCTCAACTCTCGAACGGGTGCCCTCGGGTGTGATGCAGAGCTTGAACTGATCAACCTTCTTTGCTGTATCTGCCATAGCGTCGGTCATGCTCATCTTCTTCTGACGGAACACTGGTATGCCTCCTATACTCCTAAAGATAGGACCGAGGGGCCAGAAGAACCATTCCTTTTTCATCAGGAAGTTAATCTTCATCCCCTCAGCACGGCTATACATTTGTCCCAGCGCAAAATCCCAGTTACTGGTATGCGGTGCCAAACAGATAATGAACTTCTCGGGGTGGGGCTGTGTTACTTCCTTTGTCCACCCCAGGCGTTTGTATAGCAGCCAGCTACATAATTTTCCTAGCATCAGCAGGCAAATTAAAGGCTAATCTGGTCGGCCAGTTCCTGAGCCTGTGAAATAAACTTCTCGCGCAGGTCCTTGTAGTACTCCTGCTTCTTCATTCCTGGCTCTGGGTGTGATATGCGGCTTACGAAATCCTCACGCATTGAAAGGATCGACTGGATCAGTGCTTCATCATTTTCGGCATTTCGATTGGTTCCGTACAGTGATACTGCAACTGCATTAGCGAACAACTGGTCGCTTACGGCATTAATAGCCTTCTTCAAACTTCTTTTGTTCATCATACTCATTTAAATTTTAAATCCCTTTATTTTGGGTGTTTTGTTATATTCAGTAAGCAAAGTTAGAAAAAAAATCTGAGATTCCAAGTGTTTCAGACAAAAAAAATATTAAAAAGGCCAAAATTGATTGTTTTATTTCGTATTTCTTACAAAAATTCACTAATTTTGCGCCTCAGAAAACAATTGGTTCAATTTATAATTAATAAAGTATTATGGAAAAAAGTGCATTGCAGCTGGCGAGAGCCGCTTATCAGCCCAAGTTGCCTAAGGCGCTTCAGGGTGCAGTAAAAGTAAAAGAGGGTGCAGCCACACAGAGTGTTGGCGACCAGGAGGAGATCAAGAAGCTCTTCCCAAACACTTACGGTATGCCTATCGTAGAGTTCGAGCCCGCTACCGAGGCTAACAACACTAAGATGAACGTAGGTATCATCCTCTCAGGCGGTCAGGCTCCTGGCGGTCACAATGTTATCACTGGTCTTTTTGATCAGATAAAGAAACTCAACCCCGAGAACCGTCTTTACGGTTTCATCCTGGGTCCTGGCGGTCTGGTAGACCACAACTACATGGAGCTCACAAAGGAGATCATCGACGAGTATCGTAACACTGGTGGTTTCGATATGATCGGTTCTGGTCGTACAAAGCTCGAGAAGGTTGATCAGTTCGAGAAGGGTCTGGAGATTATCCGCCAGCTCGACATCAAGGCTATCGTTATCATCGGTGGCGACGACTCTAACACTAACGCTTGTGTTCTGGCTGAGTACTATGCTGCTAAGAACTATGGCGTTCAGGTAATCGGTTGTCCTAAGACTATCGACGGTGACCTGAAGAACGATCAGATTGAGACTTCGTTCGGTTTCGATACCGCTTGTAAGACTTACTCTGAGCTCATCGGTAACATCGAGCGCGACTGTAACTCAGCCCGCAAGTACTGGCACTTCATCAAGGTTATGGGTCGTTCAGCATCACACATCGCTCTTGAGTGCGCTCTGCAGACTCAGCCAAACATCTGCCTCGTATCAGAGGAGATCGAGGAGAAGGGAATGAGCCTTGACGATATCGTTGCTTACATCGCTAACGCTGTTGCTCAGCGTGCTGCTGATGGTAACAACTTCGGTACCGTTATCATCCCTGAGGGTGTTATTGAGTTCATCCCAGCTATCAAGAAGCTCATCGCTCAGCTCAACGACGTTCTGGCTCTTCCTGAGGTTAAGGATATGGGCCGCACTGAGACTATCGACTTTGCTAAGAGCCACCTCACCGACGAGAACCTTGCTGTATTCAATAGCCTGCCTACAGGTGTTGCTCGTCAGCTGGCTCTCGACCGCGACCCACACGGAAACGTACAGGTATCGCTCATCGAGACCGAGAAGTTGCTCTCTACTATGGTTGCTCAGAAGCTTGAGCGCATGAAGAAGGAGGGAACCTTCAAGGGTAAGTTTGCTGCTCAGCACCACTTCTTCGGTTACGAGGGACGTTGTGCAGCTCCATCTAACTTCGATGCCGACTACTGCTACGCTCTTGGTACTTCAGCTGCTCAGCTGATTGCTAACGGCAAGACTGGCTACATGGCTATCGTTAAGAACACAACAGCTCCTGCCGAGCAGTGGATTGCTGGTGGTGTGCCCATCACAATGATGATGAACATGGAGAAGCGTAACGGCGAGATGAAGCCTGTTATCCGCAAGGCTCTTGTTGAGCTTGATGGTGCTCCATTCAAGACATTCGCTGCACAGCGCGATCGTTGGGCTCGCGAGACTGCTTACGTATATCCTGGTCCAATCCAGTACTGGGGACCAACAGAGGTATGCGACCAGCCAACCCGCACCCTCGCTCTTGAGCAGGCTAAATAAATTAAATGACTAAGCGACATGTAGTACGCCGAAAAGGAATCGGCACAACTCATACTTATCACGGCCCCGGGCGTAAAAAGCGTCCCGGAGTCGTGATTCGCTTATTGCAACGACTTCCCAGCTGGTCGTATTGGTTGGGAGGCGCTGGCATCGTCGCTGTTTATTTATATTTCTTCTACTATTTCTTTGTTGGCCCGTTCGGCTTCCGTTGGCGCGCATTGTATGGCGACGTAAGCTATCCTGAGGGCTATGAGATTCACGGCATCGACATCTCCCACCATCAGGGTCAGATCGATTGGGACGAGCTAAAGGACAATGGCACCATCAATCATTGTCCCATACGCTTCGTAATGATCAAGGCCACCGAGGGAGCAACACAGACCGACCGTAACTTCCGCGACAATTTCTATCAGGCTCGCGAGAACGGATTTACCCGTGGTGCCTATCACTTCTATAGCGTTCACACTCCAGCCGAGCAGCAGGCCTATCACTTCATCAAGACCGTTGATCTTGAGAATGGCGACCTTCCTCCCGTGCTCGATGTAGAACACAAGCCAAAGAGCCAATCCGATGAGGAGTTCAAGAACTCCGTACTCAAGTGGCTCCGTCTGGTTGAGAAGCACTATCAGGTAAAACCTATTATATATACCTATTTTAAATTTAAGACGCGCTACCTGTCCGACCCCGTGTTCGACGAGTATCCTTATTGGATAGCTCACTACTATGTCGACTCGCTCGAGTATCAGGGCCCATGGAAGTTCTGGCAGCACACCGATGTTGGCCGTCTTCCAGGCATCAAGGGTAATGTAGACTTCAACATCTACAACGGCTCATACTACGATCTCCGCCAGATGACTATCGGCTCGCAAGAGACCATCGGCGAGAAAGCCTATCGCAAAGACGATTAATCATTTTATAACAATCTATAAAAACTAAGTAACAAATAATGTGTCAAGATTATGAATCTACAGGAACTTATTAAATCAAGGTATAGCTGCCGTAGCTATCAGCCAGCAAGTGTAGAACCCGCTAAGCTCGACTACATCATGGAGTGCGTACGCCTGGCTCCTTCGGCAGTAAACAAGCAGCCTTGGCGTTTCCGCATCGTTAGCTCTGATGAGGATAAAGCCAAACTGCAGCGCTGCTACGCTCGCACATGGTTCAACTCAGCCCCAATGTACATCATTGCCTCACTCGTTCACGATGAGGAGTGGGTACGTTCCGATGGCAAACACCATGGCGATATCGATGTTGCCATCGCCGTTGAGCACCTCTGCCTGGCAGCCACCGAGCAAGGCTTGGGCACCTGCTGGGTTTGCAACTTCGATGCACAGCTCTGCTCTCAGCTGTTCAGCTATGCCGAGGGCGAAGAGCCCGTTGTGCTCATCCCCATAGGCTATCCTGCTGACGAGGCAAAGCCAAAAACCCGTAAGGAGATGAACGAGATTCTTAAATAAACAACACAACTACTTTTACTAACTGATATGATTAAAAGCATTTTAACCGCAGCCATATGCTGCTGCACGTCAGCAGCTATGGCTCAAACATACGAAGTCCCCGTATCCGAAGAGCACGAGAAGATGCTCACGGGTAAGTATCAACCCACATGGCAGTCGCTCGAGACTCACAAGACCCCCGAGTGGTTCCGTAATGCCAAGTTCGGCATCTGGGCTCACTGGGGCCCGCAGTGTGTCGAAGGTTCAGGCGACTGGATGGCCCGCGGCATGTATATCGAGGGCAGCGACCAGTACAAGTATCACAAAAAGCACTACGGTCATCAGTCCGAGTTCGGATTCAAGGATATCCTGCCACTCTTCAAGGCCGAGAAGTGGGACCCCGAGAAGCTTGTCGAGCGCTATAAGCGTTGCGGCGCCCAGTACTTCTTTGTATTAGGCAATCACCACGACAATTTCGACCTCTGGGATTCACAGTATCAGGAGTGGAACTCAGTGCGCATCGGCCCTAAGCGCGATATCCTCGACGGATGGGCTAAGGCCGCCAAGAAAGCCGGACTGCCACTCGGCATCTCATTCCATGCCGACCACGCCTGGACATGGTATGAGCCATCGCAGCGTTACGACCAGAACGGCTCTAAGGCTGGCGTTTATTACGATGGCAAGCTCACCAAGGCCGATGGCAAGGGCAAATGGTGGGAAGGACTCGACCCACAGAAGCTCTACGCCCAGAATCACCCTATGAGCGACCGCTCTTGGAACAACGGTCAGATTCACGCACAGTGGGGGTGGGGTAATGGTGCCTGTCCTCCATCTGAGGAGTTCGTAACCAATTTCTACGATCGCACCCTCGACGCCATCAATCGCTACAACCCTGACCTCATCTACTTCGATGTAACCGTATTGCCATTCTATCCCGCTAGCGACTGCGGACTAAAGATTGCTACACATTTTTATAATAAGAACCCACGCGGCGTGGTATTCGGCAAGATTCTCAGCGATGACCAGAAGCGTGCCCTCACATGGGATGTAGAGCGCGGAGCCCCAAATCAGATTATCTCTGAGCCCTGGCAGACCTGCAACTGCATTGGCGACTGGCACTACAACACCAGCGTCTACAAGCACGGCTATCGCACCTCCGAGAACATCGTCAAGCAGCTTGTCGACATCGTTTCTAAGAACGGCAATCTGCTGCTCAATATCCCTCTGAAGGCCGATGGCACTTACGACGAGAAAGAGGCACAGTTCCTCGACGAGCTCGAGGCCTGGATGACACCAAACGGCGAGAGTATCTTTGGCACCCGTCCTTGGGTAAAGTTTGGCGAGGGTCCAGTTGCCGAGAAAGTCATCGAGATCAATGCACAGGGATTCAACGAGGGCCAGTATAACGGCATGGACTATCGCGACGTTCGCTTCAATCAGACCAAGAAGTACCTCTACGCCACAGCCATGGGCTGGCCAAAGGATGGCAAGCTCGTCATCAAGTCGCTTGCCAAGGGCAACCCCGATTTCAAGAAGTCCATTACCAGCGTCTATCTGTTGGGCTACGGCAAGCTCAAGGCCACACAAACCGCCGATGGCCTCGTAGTAAACCTCCCACAGCCCTGCAACAAGATAGCCCCCGTGCTGCGAATTAATAAATGAGTATCAAAGTAACATACCGCTTTACCTCCCGACTTTCCATGCGCATCGTCAAGAACGGCGATGTGCATGTCTTGGCCCCGATAGGCCTTCCTAAAAAGAAAGTCATCGACTTTCTCAATGCTCACCGCTCCTGGATCATTGAGGCCCGCAAACGTACCGAGGCCAAGGTTCAGGCGCGGCGAGCCTTTTATAATAAGCTCCCCTTAACCACACGCCGCCAGACTGACGAAGCAAAGGCCAAGCTCAAGGCCATTGTTGAGCCTCTGATTGAAAAGCACGCCGAGGCGATGGGCGTTAAGCCCGAGGCCGTAACCTATAAGAAGATGATTTCCCGCTGGGGTCAGTGCGATGTCAAGAGTCGCAAGCTATGCTTTTCCCTCTATCTGCTCTTGCTGCCCGATTGGTGCCAGGAGCATATAGTAGTCCACGAGCTCTGCCACCTGTTAGAGCCCAGCCACAACGCCCGTTTCTACACCCTCATGACCCAATACTACCCCCGCTGGCGCGAAGCCCGCCAACACACCCGCTCACTACTTAATTCTCAATAGTATGTTCTGTTCCTGTAGAAAGAACAAACACTACATGCTGCCCGTTTTCCTTTCCAAACTTAAGAGCTTCCTCAAGTTGGTCTTCTGGGAATATACGAGTACTTTCAAAGTAGTAAAGATGGTCATCACTATTTAGCCATCCGCCTACATATCCATCATGCTGCAGCGCATGTTTTACCACCTTGTCAAGCTGGTCGCGCGAATGAATGTTCTGTGTTGCAGCGTAGCTCACCGCAATACCTTGGGTAGGCGCTGTCATTGTTCTTATGTCGAGTGTAAATCCATCTGGATGCGCTTTTGCATACTCCCACACTTGGTCTGCAATAACGCTCACATTGGTTTGCTCGGCAGGATTATCCTCCGTTCCGCAAGCCGCCAACACCACAGGGCCACACAGTAGTGCTACCACCATCACCAGCCCCCAAAATCTTCTTTTAATCAGTTCGTTCATAATAGTCATTTATATTTACTTTACAAATAATATTATTTTCAATAAAAGCTATGCTTTGACGTTGCAAAACCTATGCTTTTTGAGTGTAAAAGCTATGGTTTCGATGTCGTATAGCTATGCTTTTTTCTGTTCTTTTTGCGGTATTCGAAGAAGACGCCTATCAAAACAATGAATAGGATAGTGCCATTGGCGTAAAGGATAGTCTTGATGGACTCTGTCTCAAAATGAAGCAGGTAGTCGCCTATCTCAGACAGATTTAAGATGGTGCCGGAGGCTACCACGAAGCATATACACAGGCGCCAGAATGTGCCCCACCAGCCGTAACCAAAAAGTTGGCGATAGGCAACCAGATAATAGAACGGTAATAGATACAAAAAATATAAATTATCTGTAACTCTGGCAGTAGCGCCAATGAGAGAAAGAAGGGTGCCCATGAATACCTGAATGAAGAAACCCTCAGGGAGGGTGTGCTTGCGATGCTTAGGGCTGAAACGATACAACAACCATGTGGGCAGCAGAAATAAACAGCTAATGGCCATCATAGACCAGCCGGGATTATTATCGGTCCATTTGGCAAACAAATCGAATGACGAGTGTATGTCTTTCTCATCAATAGGGGTGGGATCTTTTAATGTAGCTGCAATCATAAACACGATGGCCACAATAAGAAGCATCTTGACTGGAGGGAACGATGCCTGGCGCTTGCCGCTGATGTAATCGCTGATGAGATAGCCAGGGCGCAGCAACAGCTGAACTAAGGTGAAGAGCAGTGAGCGGGAGTCCATGCCCCAGATGACCATAAGGCCTTGGCGAACGGTTTTCCAGCAGATGGGGCCAACGCCTGACTTCTGACCGCAAACGGGGCAGTAGTTAGACTGGAACTGGGTGCCGCAGTTGGCACAGCGCTCCACATGCTGGCTGTGATTCTGGTAGCTGAAGGGATTGAGCTGCCAAGCACGGAATCGGTGGTATAGCGTCTTGATGTTCATGAACTCTAAAGTGAGCGGCGGCGGAACTCGGAACAGGTAATGGCTGTGGCAATCGCCACGTTCAGACTGTCGGCAGTGTCGCCATTATGGAAGTCAGGGATCAATAGCTTATGACTGACGCGGGCGCGGACTGCATCGGAGATGCCGTTGCCCTCGTTGCCCATGACGATAAGTCCGTGAGAGGTGAGCTGCTGGGTGTAGATGTTTTCGCCATCGAGGAAGGTGCCGTAGATGGGATAATCATCTGGCAGCTGGCTGAACAGCTCATCGGGTTCGATATAGATAATATGTACGCGAGCTATGCTGCCCATGGTGGCCTGAACAACCTTAGGGTTCCATGCGTCGACAGTGCCAGGCGAGCAGTAGATGGTATCGATGCCAAACCAATCGGCAATGCGGATGATGGTGCCGAGATTGCCAGGGTCTTGGACGTTGTCAAGAAGGAGAGACAAGGATGATGTCTGATGGCTGATGGCTGATGTAGGATTGGCATCAGGGATGGGGAAGAGGGCGAGGACCTGCTGGGGGTGCTGCTGGAGGCTCAGGCGGGTGAGCTCTTCGAGGCAGACCTCGGTGATGGGGCAGCCGATAGTGGAGAGTATGGAGCGATGCTCGGAAACCCACTCGTTGGTGGCGAAGATGTGCTTGGGGCGGAAACCTGCTGCAAGCAGATCGCCTACTACCTTATGTGTCTCGGCAATGAAGAGGTTCTCGGCCTTGCGGAACTTTTTCTGTTCCAACTGGCGTACAAATTTTATCTGATTTTTACTTATCATTATCTAAAATGCTATAATTCGGTTACAAAAATACAAAAAATTAGGTATGGATATGCGGATTACACGAATTTTTTTTAATTTTGCAGCACAAATGGATAAAAAGCTCACAAAAAATATACTAGTATCGGTGGCGGCAATAACGTTTTGCGGCTGCTCGGCTACGCGCGACATTCCTGAAGGAAGCTACATGCTTGACAGGGTGAAAGTGGTGGCCGACGGGAAATATCGCGACGTGAATACCAGCCAGCTTAAGAGCTACGTGCGACAGAAGGGTAACGCGCGATGGTTCTCGGCTGTGAAGCTGCCGTTAGGTGTGTATTCGATGGCAGGGCGCGACAGCAGTTGGCTGAACCGTACGCTGCGACAGATGGGCGAGGCACCTGTGATTTACGACTCGATGCAGGCTGAGCTTACTTGTAAGGACCTGCAACAGGCGCTGCAGAACAAGGGATATCTTGACGCTCAGGTGGAGCTGTTTATCGACCAGAAGAAACCCAAGAAGCTTGATGCTGTGTATGTGCTGCATCCTGGAAAGGCTTACTACGTGCGCGGACTTGACTTTGAAATAGAAGACACCACTGTGGAGCGCGTGCTGAGAAGGCGACAGAGCGTGCTGCACCAGGGAATGCAGTTTAGCGTGGAGGCGCTGCAACAGGAGCGCAACCAGATAACACAGCTGCTGCAGAACAACGGTTACTACCGATTCCACAAGGAGTTTATTACCTATAACGCGCGTAAGGACGAGGAGCAACAGGGGGTTGACCTGAAGCTGTTGCTTAGCAAGCAGCACAAAGCGTACACCATCAATCAGGTGAACTGCGAGGGTGCCGACGAGGACGAGAAGATGCATCTCAGGCAGAAGGTGCTTGACGAGAACACATTTGTGGAGGCAGGCAAGCTTTACAGTGCTGCCGACCTACAGAAGACGTACAACCACTTTGGCCGATTAGGGGCTGTGAGATATACGAACATAGCGTTTGAGCAGCATCCTGACACCACACTGCTTGACGCTAAGATACAGATACTTACAAACAAACCTTCGACGATAAGTTTCCAGCCTGAAGGTACGAACACGGCGGGCGACTTTGGTGCTGCAGCATCGCTGACTTACCAGAATCGCAACCTGTTTCGTGGCTCGGAGACATTCAGCATGCAGCTGCGTGGTGCCTACGAGGCTATCAAGGGCTTGGAGGGCTACAGCAATCAGAACTTCGTGGAATACAGCGTGGAGACACGACTTAGTTTCCCACGATTCATAATGCCGTTCCTGAGTCGTGACTTCCGTCGTCGCACGTTGGCAACAAGTGACGTGAGCCTGATCTACGACTCGCAGGATCGCCCTGAGTTCCACCGCCGAGTGCTTACCGCTGGATGGAGCTACCAATGGCGACAGCCTAACCGCCACGATAACTTCCGCTTTGACTTGCTGAACCTGAACTATGTGTTTATGCCTTGGATAAGCGAGACGTTCAAGAAGGAGTACTTGGACGACGAGACGAACCAGAACGTGATTCTGAGATATAACTACGAGGATATCTTCATTATGCGTACGGGATTCGGCTATGCCTACAACAACGGACATGTGGCGCTGAGAACAAATGTGGAGACGGCGGGAAACCTGTTTGGCGCATTCTCGAAGCTGTTTGGCGGAAACAAGAACGACCTTGGACAGTATAAGCTGTTTAACATAGCCTACGCGCAGTATGTGAAGGGCGACTTTGACTACACGCAGGAGCTGATGAAGGGGGCTAACGACCAGCTGGTGTTCCACATAGGACTGGGACTGGCTTACCCTTACGGAAACTCGAAGGTGCTGCCGTTTGAGAAACGCTACTTCAGCGGTGGAGCAAACAGCGTGCGCGGATGGAGTGTGCGAAGCCTGGGTCCTGGTAGTTATAAGGATAAGGACGGACGTATAAACTTTATTACACAAACGGGTGATATAAAGCTTGACCTGAATGTGGAATATCGCACACACCTGTTCTGGAAGTTTAATGGTGCTGCCTTTGTGGATGCAGGTAATATATGGACTTTCAGAGAATACGAAGGACAGGAGGGCGGACAGTTTAAGTTCAACCGACTGCTGAACGACCTGGCTGTGAGCTATGGATTAGGACTGAGATTAAATTTTGACTATTTTATATTGCGTTTCGACCTTGGTATGAAGGCGGTTAATCCTGCATACGAGATTGACTCGGACGACCACTACCCGTTGATTCATCCGAAACTGAGTCGCGACCTTGCGTTCCACTTCGCCGTAGGACTGCCTTTCTAAGATAGTTAAAAAAAGTAAATAGTATAGTATCTCTAATTTCTAATTTCTAATTTCTCGATTTTTTGTATTACTTTTGCACGAAAATTATGAATTAGAGATGTTGAGATTTATATCGTTTGGAAGCGGTAGCAGCGGTAATTGCTATTATTTGGGCACTGCGACAGACGGGCTGATAATAGATATTGGAATAGGAATACGAACACTTAAGAAATATTGCAGAGAGTATGGTATTCAGTTGAATTCCGTTAAGCGTATCTTGATTACTCACGATCACGCTGACCACATAAAAAGTGTGGGAGCCCTAAGTCATGACATGAATCTGCCCGTATATGCCACGCGCAAAGTGCACGAGGGTATAGACCAGAACTATTGCGTTGCCCGCAAGGTATCAGCCGACCATAAGAAAGAGATAGAACTGGGTGCCGAGATACAGCTTGGCGACTTTAAGGTGCGCCCTTTTGCGGTGCCTCACGATGCAAGCGAGAACGTAGGTTACGAGCTTGTGGTTGAGGGCATTACCTTTGTTGTGATTACTGATGTGGGCCACATCACCGATGAGATTAAGGAGGTGATAGGTCGCGCTAACTATTTGGTGATAGAGGCTAACCACGACTTGGAGATGCTGAAGACAGGACCATATCCTGAGTATCTGAAGCAGCGCATTACAAGCGGTAGCGGACACCTGAGTAACGTGGCTTGTGGCGAGGCGCTGGTAGAGAATATGACTGAGGAGCTGAAGCACGTTTGGCTGTGCCATCTGAGTGAAGAGAACAATCACCCAGAGCTGGCGCGCAAGACTATTGAGCAGATTCTGCGTAGTCATGGAGTGATTCCTGGAAAGGATATAGAGCTTGAAGTGCTGAAGCGCAAAACGCCAACGGGAGTTTATGAATTGAACATTGAACATTGAACATTGAAAATTATGGCAGAGGTAGTTGTTAAGGACCAGGAGCTGCAGAAGGCAGCGATGGAGGGAATGGACGAGTTTATCGACGTGTTTGTAAAGGCCATCTACGATGCTATCGGAGGTGAACTTACTGCCGAGAATATGCAGGAACTGAACGCCGACCAGCTTACACTGCTGGCGTGGAAGATTCTGCACGATGAGGTGATGGACGGTGGATTCGTACAGCTTATCTACAACGGCTACGGACCATTCATATTCAAGAATCCACTGGCTAAGGTGCTGCGCCTGTGGGATATGCGCGCTCCATCGAAGCTGATTTACGATGCTCACACACTGTGGCTGAAATATCGCGACGAGATAGAATCGGAAAAGAGCGACGAGGACTTCATGGCTATGTTCGAGCAGTATCCTGAGTTTGAGGATCTGGACGA
Organism: Prevotella sp. UBA2809; assembly: GCA_002351725.1. Taxonomy (GTDB): domain Bacteria; phylum Bacteroidota; class Bacteroidia; order Bacteroidales; family Bacteroidaceae; genus Prevotella. The sequence continues at coordinate 21,795 of DEHD01000013.1, read as the reverse complement.
CCAGTTCATCGAGAACGAGGAGGAATGGACTGACGACATCGCGCACTATATTGATGACCACCTGGAGAGCTTCGCTAAGATTGAAGAATAAGAGATGAATAAGACAGAGGAACAGTTAAGGAAAAAGAGTCCGGTACAGATAAAAAACAAGAAGGCCTCGTTTGAGTATTTCTTTATCGAGGAATACACGGCTGGTATCGTGCTTACGGGTACTGAGATAAAAAGTATCCGACTGGGCAAAGCGAGTCTGGTTGACACATACTGCGTGGTGATTAACGGCGAGCTGTGGGTGAAGGGAATGAATATTAGCCCTTACTTCTATGGTTCGTACAACAACCACGAATCGAAACGCGACCGCAAGCTGCTGCTCACAAAGAAAGAGATACGCGCTCTTGAGAGTGCCACAAAACAAACTGGATATACCATTGTGCCAACGCTGGTGTTTATCGACGACAAGGGTAGGGCAAAGGTTGATGTGGCGCTGTGTAAGGGTAAAAAGGAGTTTGACAAGCGACAGACCCTGAAAGAGAAAGAAGACCGCCGCGAAATGGACCGCGCAATGAAAGTTTGGAAATAGTAAATGGCCGTAGGAGAATAAATAAATTGAGAAAGCTAGATGAAATCATAAACGAGAGGGTTCTGATACTCGATGGAGCGATGGGAACCATGTTGGGAGCCGTGCTGGGAAAGGTTGGAAACAGCGACGAGCTGAACCTTACACGCCCTGAGATAGTATGCGACATTTATCGCAAATATCTGGAAGCCGGAGCCGACATCATCTCTACCAACACGTTTAACGGTCAGCGCATTTCGCAGGCCGACTATAATCTGCAAGACAAAGCATGGGAGATGTGCTTCCGCGGAGCTAAGATGGCTCGCGAGGAAGCCGACAAATACAGTACTGACGACAAACCAAGATTTGTGGCAGGATCGATGGGTCCTACCAACAAAACGCTGTCGATGTCGCCAGACGTAAGCAATCCTGCGCTTAGAGATATAACTTACGACGAACTGCTGGATGCCTATATGGAGCAGGCCGACGCGCTGATGGAAGGCGGTGTTGACGCTGTGCTGATAGAGACGATATTCGACTCGCTGAACGCGAAATGTGCTATCGACGCCTGTATGCGCGTGATGGACAAACGTGGCGCGAAGCTGCCCATAATGGTATCGGTAACGGTGAGCGATCTGGCTGGAAGAACACTCTCTGGTCAGACTCTCGACGCATTCCTGGCAAGCATAAGCACATATCCGATATTCTCGATAGGACTGAACTGCTCTTTTGGTGCCACGCAGATGAAACCGTTTATACGTGAGTTGGCACAGAAGGCACCTTATTATATAAGCTGTCACCCCAATGCAGGATTACCAAACGCTCTTGGACTGTATGATGAGACTGCCGAGAGTATGGCTCCAAAGATGGGCGAGCTGGTAGACGAGGGGATAGTGAACATAATTGGTGGCTGCTGCGGTACTACTGATGAGTTTATCCGTTTGTACGGACCGCTGGTTGTGGGCAAGAAGCCTCATGTTCCAGCAACTAAGCCATCAACCATGTGGCTATCGGGATTGGAACTGCTGGCTCCACTTGCCAACACATTCACCAATGTGGGCGAGCGGTGCAACGTGGCTGGTTCGCGAAAGTTCCTGCGACTGATTAAGGAGAAGAAATACAGCGAGGCTCTGAGTATCGCACGCAAGCAGGTGAGCGATGGTGCGCTGGTTATCGACGTGAATATGGACGACGGACTGCTGGATGCAAAGCAGGAGATGACCACATTCCTGAACATGATTGCCGCAGAGCCTGATATAGCAAAGGTTCCAGTGATGATCGACTCATCTAACTGGGAGGTGATTCAGGCTGGACTGAAGTGCGTTCAGGGAAAGAGCATAGTAAACTCTATTTCGCTGAAAGAGGGCGAACAGAAGTTTATTGAGCATGCTGAGGATGTGAAGCGTTACGGAGCTGCTGTGGTGGTGATGTGCTTTGACGAAGAGGGGCAGGCCACAACCTACGAGCGACGCATAGAGATAGCTCAGCGTGCGTACAAGATACTGACAGAAAAGGTGGGAATGAACCCACTCGACATAATCTTCGACCCAAACGTGCTGGCCATAGCAACAGGTATGGAGGAGCACGATGCTTATGCACTCGACTTTATACGTGCCACAGAATGGATACACAACAATCTGCCTGGAGCACACGTGAGCGGAGGTGTGAGCAACCTTAGTTTCTCGTTCCGCGGAAACAACTATATCCGCGAGGCAATGCACGCAGTATTCCTGTATCACGCCATTAAGGTGGGTATGGACTTCGGTATCGTAAACCCTTCTACCAAAGTTACTTACGCGGATATTCCTGCAGAAGAGCTTGAGGTGATTGAGGACGTGGTGCTGAATCGCCGCAAGGGTGCTTCGGAAGACCTGATTGAGCTTGCTGGAAAGATTCTCGCAGCTGAGCTGGCGAATAAGGAAGCTGGCGAGGCCGCTGGTCAGAAGGCGGAAGAGAGCTTAGAATTAAGAAGTAAGAGGCCTGTGGAGGAGAGGCTGGCGGAAGCGCTTGTCAAGGGCGATGGGCAATACCTGGAAGATGACCTGAAGGAAGCCTTGGGTAATTTTCAGCACGCGGTAGAGATAATCGAAGGCCCATTGATGGCAGGAATGAATAAGGTGGGCACACTGTTTGGTGAAGGAAAGATGTTTCTACCGCAAGTGGTAAAGACTGCCCGCACCATGAAACAGGCCGTTGACATACTGCAGCCATACATCGAAGCCGAGAAGACAGAGAGCACAGCATCTGCAGGAAAAGTGCTGCTGGCCACCGTAAAGGGTGATGTTCACGATATTGGAAAGAACATTGTGAGCGTGGTGATGGCTTGTAACGGCTACGATGTGATAGATATGGGCGTGATGGTGCCTGCCGACCAGATAGTGCGCAAGGCCAAAGAGGAAAACGTTGACATGATAGGTCTTAGCGGACTGATTACGCCAAGTCTTGAAGAGATGGTGAACGTGGCCGAAGAGCTGAAGAAAGCTGGTATGGACCTGCCTATAATGATAGGTGGAGCCACAACAAGCGAGCTGCATGTGGCACTGAAGATAGCGCCTGTTTACGGCGGACCAGTGGTGTGGATGAAGGATGCATCGCAGAATGCCCTTGTGGCTCAGAAACTGATGGCCGACAAGGAGGCAATAGAGCATGAGCTCGACGAGAAATACCAGACTCTGCGTGAGGAGTATCAGCAGGAACAGGCACAGATAGTGTCGCTGGAAGAAGCAAGAAAGAATAAACCAAAATATGAAGAATAAACTGATTTTGATGGCCATCGCTGCTATGATGGCGATGACTGTAAATGCTCAGAAGCGAGAGATGCGCGGAGCATGGATACAATGTGTGAACGGACAGTTCCAGAACCTTGGAACAAAGAAGATGCAAGAGACGCTTACCTACCAGCTCAACGAGTTGCAGAAGGACGGTGTGAACGTGATTATTTTCCAGGTGCGCCCTGAGTGCGACGCTCTTTACGAGAGTAAGATTGAGCCTTGGAGCCGATTCCTTACAGGTGTGCAGGGTAAGGCGCCAAATCCATACTGGGACCCTCTGCAGTGGATGATTGAGGAGTGCCACAAGCGTGGTATGGAGCTGCACGCATGGATTAACCCCTTCCGCGCTAAGACCAAGGGGACAAAGGAGCTGGCAAAGAGTCATGTGGCTATACGCAAGCCATCAAACTGTTTCGCTTATGACGAGCTGTTTATTCTGAATCCTGGAATAGAGGAGAACCGCGACTATATCTGCGAGGTGGCAAAGGACATCGTGAGCCGCTATGATGTAGACGGAATACATATGGACGACTATTTCTACCCATATCCAGTTAAGGGTCAGACGATTCCTGACGATGAGCTGTTCCACGATCACTCTAACGGTATCAAGGACCAGAACGACTGGCGCCGATATAATGTAAACCTGTTTATCGAGCAGTTCTACAAGGAGATTCATTCTGTAAAGCCCTGGGTAAAGGTTGGTATCTCGCCATTCGGAATCTATCGTAACAAGAAGAGTTCGCCTGCTGGTAGCGACACCAACGGTACTCAGAACTACGACGATCTGTATGCCGACATCCTGCTGTGGGTGAACAACGGTTGGCTCGACTACTGCGTACCTCAGTTGTACTGGGAGATTGGTAACAAGGCAGCCGATTACGCCACACTGATAAAGTGGTGGAGTCAGCATGCATCAGAGCGTCCGCTGGTGATTGGTGAGGATGTGGAGCGTACCGTGAAATATGCCGACCCACAGAATGCCAACAGCCATCAGTTGGCTGCAAAGATGAAGTTGCACAAGGCTTATCCCGCAGTAAAGGGAACAGTGTTGTGGTATGCCAAAGCAGCAGTTGACAATGTGGGAAATTACGGCACATCGCTGCGTGAGGTTTATTGGAAGAATCCTTCGCTGCAGCCTGATATGAGCTTCATCAGCAACAAGGCTCCAAAGAAGGTGAAGAAATTAGCTCCTGTTTGGACAGAAGACGGATACATGCTGTTCTGGACACCATCAAACGGAAAGAAGTGGGACACACAGTCAGTTAAATATGTGATTTACCGCTTTGCCAAGGGTGAGAAGGTGAACACTGATGATGCGTCGAAGATTGTAGCAATAACAGACCAGTTCTTCTACAAGCTGCCTTATGAGGATGGAAAAGAGAAGTTCACTTATGTGGTAACTGCTCTGAACCGCATCCAGAATGAAAGCAAACCTGCAAAGAAGGCGGTTAAGTTGTAAATCCGTATAATCCGTAAAATCCGTAGGAGGTATAAATAATGAAAGGAATTCTTGGATTTATCGTTGTGATGGTGTTGTTCTCCGCTTGTGGCGGCAGGAGCATGAGCGCTGAGGAGATGCAGCGCAAGCTGGACAGTATCCAGAAGATAGACGTAGCTGAGCGACTGGCTGCTCAGGGCATAAACCTTGAGAGTGCCGACAATCCGCTGAAGCAGTTCTTCGACAGTCTGGAGCTGTTGCCACTTCCTATCACCTATACCGATGAATTCGTGAGATATCTGCCTAACTTCAAGCCCGTGCCTCAGGATATTGCTAAGGCTCTGGAGCTTGAAGGCAATGGCAAGCAGAAGGCCATACAGCTTACAGAAACTATTGGCGCACGACTGATGCTGTTAGCTGCTGACGAAGGGGCAGAGGAGGATGAAGAGGGAAACGAAGGGGCCGAGCGCTATTCGCTCTGGCTCTATTCGCTCGACGATGACTATATGCCTGTTGACAAGATTTGTCTTTATGCCATTGATGATGAAGAGGACTTTGACCTGTATGATGAAGACGACATCATGCAGTACTTCACCATCACCAGCGACTACGAGATACACCTGATGGACTACTCGAGAGAGAAGCACAAAACACGTACTGAGGAGGTTTACACGCTTGACGCGTCGCGAAACTTCCTTCTACAGAAAAGTGAAGAACTTGATGATTAATCCTCGTCGAAGAGCTTCTTGAAGAAGTCGTCGAGGTCCTCGTTCAGACCCTGCATCAGATCAGGGTCGATGATTACTGTCTCGTCATCCACGAGATAGAGCTCGGCTATTGACTCCTTCTCGTCATTCTCAAGAACAAACGAGAATGGCTTGAGGATTGACATGCTTTCTACAGTGTCTTTCATCTTGTCGAGACACTTGCGGAAAATGCTTGGGATTTCGTCGAAGAAGTTATCGTCCGTATTGTCGATCCAGTCTTCGATGATGCAACGGTTAATCTCCTCGTCGTTATCGTCGAAAGCCATCAGTTCGCCCGTTTCCTGTGTCACGCGGAAGTGGATATCGGTCATAACGTTAGCTTCCTCAGATGGAGGAAATTTGTCGGCTATCTTGCGGATAGCGCGCTCGATTTGCTGGAATGTCAGTTCGGTTGTATTCATCTTCTAATTATTATTAATCCGCGACAAAAGTATAAAAAAACTTTTGTAATAGCAAACTATTATGATTATTTTTGCGAAAAAACCGCTTTTCGCTTGTTTTATTAGGGAGTTTTTCTTATCTTTGCAGTGTGTAATGTCTACTAAGCAAGTTAATGAGTAATAAGATATCACATTCGGGAGTAATACAAAGTATTAAGGATGGCTGCATCAAGGTGCAGATTGTCCAGACGTCGGCTTGCGCAGCATGCAAAGTGGCAAGTAGTTGCAATGCCGCCGAATCGAAAGTGAAGATAGTAGATGTATTACGCAATGATACCAAGGGGTTTGAGGTAGGGCAGCAGGTAGTGGTTTGGGCATCTAAGGATGTTGCCAATCAGGCATTGCTGTTGGGCTTCGGAGTTCCGTTTCTGTTGCTGGTATGTGTGCTGATGATAGCCTTGAAGCTTACAGATAGCGAAGGTGTTTCGGCACTTGCCGCGATTGCCTCGCTGGTGCCATATTACGTGGCGCTGTGGCTGATGCGCGACAGAATACAGCAGCGGATATCGTTTAATTTAGAAGATTAATAAAAAGTAGTAACTAAAACAAATACAGGTAATTATGGATTATATCTTGATTGCAGTAATCGTGCTTGGAGCCATCGGACTGATAGCTGCCATTGTGCTGTTTGCAGCCTCCAAGAAGTTTGCTGTCTATGAGGATCCACGTATTGCTCAGGTGGGCGAACTGCTGCCTGGAGCCAACTGTGGTGGATGCGGATATCCTGGTTGTAGTGGTATGGCCGACGCACTTGTGAAGGGTGCCGATGCTGGAAGCCTTGACGGACTGATGTGTCCTGTGGGCGGAGCTGAGACTATGGGTAAGGTGGCCGACTTGTTGGGTATGGCTATTGCCAATACCGAGCCAATGGTGGCAGTAGTGAGATGTAACGGAACATGCGAGAATCGTGCTAAGATAGCAGAGTATTCTGGATTGCGCAGTTGTGCTGCCATGCACGCTTGTGGTGCTGGCGAGACGCTTTGCGGCTACGGCTGTCTGGGCTGTGGCGACTGTGTTGCAGCATGCCAGTTTGGTGCTATCAGCATTAATGCCGAGACAGGTATCCCTGAGGTAGACGACGATAAGTGTACATCGTGCGGAGCCTGCGTAAAGGCTTGTCCACGCGGCATTATCGAGCTCAGAAAGAAGGGGCCGAAGAACCGTAGAGTATTTGTATCGTGCGTAAATAAGGATAAGGGTCCTGCTGCTATGAAGGCTTGCGCAGTGAGCTGTATCGGATGCGGAAAGTGCGAAAAGGAGTGTCCGTTTGGCGCTATCACCGTTGAGAACAATCTTGCTTACATCGACCATCAGAAGTGCCGTTTGTGTCGCAAGTGCGTAGCCGTTTGCCCCAAGAAGGCTATTGTAGCGGTTAATTTCCCACAACCTAAAAAAGAGGAGGCAACAGCATGAAGATAAAGACATTTAGCATGGGTGGTATTCACCCAAAAGAAAACAAACTGACACATGAGGTGCCTACTGTTGTGGCCGAGTTGCCAAAGCAGGCCATTTTCCCTTTGAGTCAGCATATCGGAGCCCCAGCAAAACCTGTTGTTCAGAAGGGCGATAAGGTTAAGGTGGGCACACTGATAGCCGAAGCTGGCGGATTTGTTTCGGCTCCTATTTTCTCATCGGTAAGCGGAACAGTTTTCAAGGTTGATACCGCTATCGACGCCACAGGCTATCGCAAACCCGCTATCATCATCAACGTTGAGGGCGATGAGTGGGAAGAGAGCATCGACCGCAGTAATAAGCTTGAACTTGTTGCCGATCATCATGAGCTTACTCCCGAGGAGATTGTGAATCGCATTAAGAACGCTGGAGTAGTTGGTATGGGAGGAGCTTGTTTCCCAACATTCATCAAGCTCACACCTCCGCCAACAGCTAAGGCCGAATGCGTAATAATCAATGCCGTAGAGTGCGAGCCTTATATCACAGCCGACTATCGCCTGATGATGGAACGCCCTGATGAAATTCTTGTAGGTTTGGAACTGCTGATGATTGCTGCTAAGGTTTCTAAAGGCTATATTGGCATTGAAACCAACAAGCCTGCAGCTATCGAACTGCTCACAAAGAAATGCGCCGAGAAGTTCAGCGACCGACACTATCAGGTTGAGGTTGTTCCATTGAAGCAGCGCTATCCTCAGGGAGGTGAGAAGCAGCTTGTTGATGCTGTTATCCAGCGTCAGGTTCCTGCTCCTCCAGCTATCCCAGTGAACGTTGGCGCTATTGTGCAGAACGTGGGTACTGCCTTTGCCGTTTACGAGGCTGTGATGAAGAATAAGCCTCTGTTTGAGCGCTACACCACAGTTACAGGTAAGAAGCTTGCCAACCCAGGTAACTTCCAGGTGAGAATGGGAACCCCTATGAAGGACCTTATCGACTTCTGTGGCGGTATGCCTGAGGGCGACAATAAGTTGCTGGCAGGCGGACCTATGATGGGTAAGGCTCTGACATCTGTTGAGGTGCCCATATGTAAGGGAACCAACTCGGTTACAATCATCAGCGACGAAGAAGCACGCCGCAAGGAACCACAGCCTTGCATCCGCTGTGCCAAGTGTGTTGGTGTTTGTCCTATGGGCTTGGAGCCATATCTGCTGGCAAAACTCTCGGAGGTAAAGAACTGGGAGCGTGCTGAGAGCGAGGATATCACAAGTTGTATTGAGTGCGGTTCGTGCCATTACACTTGTCCTGCTCATCGTCCGCTGCTCGACAATATCCGTCAGGGAAAAGCCACAGTAATGGGCATCATCCGCAGCAGAGCTGCTAAAGGGTGAAAAGGTAAAAAAGTAAAAAGGTAAAATGTTTAATCTTTAATGTTTAACGTTTAATGTCAAAGTTAATAGTTTCATTATCGCCACACGCCCATAGCCGCGATTCGGTAGAGCGCAACATGTATGGTGTCATCATCGCCTTGATGCCAGCTCTGCTCGCTTCGTTCTACTTCTTTGGCTTGGGTTCGCTTGTTGTAACCACAACCAGTGTAGGTGCCTGCTGCCTTTTCGAGTGGGCTATCAATAAATATATTCTGAAGAAGAAAGAGAACACGCTGCACGACGGATCGGCCATCATTACTGGTCTGCTGTTGGCGTTCAATCTGCCTTCAAACCTTCCTGTATGGATAGTGCTTATTGGTGCGCTGTTTGCCATCGGTGTAGCAAAGATGACATTCGGAGGTTTGGGTAATAACATCTTTAATCCCGCTCTGGTGGGTCGTGCTGCACTGTTGGTAGCCTTCCCTGCACAGATGACCTCATGGCCAAAGATAGGACAGTGGGGAGCATATCTCGATGCAGAGACAGGAGCCACACCGCTTTCTATCATCAACTCGGCCATCCGCCAAGGTGACGTATCGCTGCTCGACGAGTTGCCATCATCAATAGAGCTGTTCCTTGGTTCAACCGATGGTGGTGCAGGAGCTATGGGCGAGGTTTGCGGACTGGCACTGCTGTTTGGTCTGGCATTCATGCTCTACAACCGCATCATCACATGGCACATCCCAGCATCTATTCTGGGCACAGTGTTCGTGTTCGCAGGTTTGCTGCATCTGTCAGATCCTGTTTATCCTGATCCTATCTCAGCGCTGTTCACAGGTGGACTGATGCTTGGTGCCATCTTTATGGCAACCGATTACGTTACCAGTCCTATGACTCCAAAGGGTCAGATTATCTATGGTATAGCCATCGGAGTTCTCACAGTTATCATCCGTAACTGGGGTGCTTATCCTGAGGGCGTTTCGTTCGCTATTCTTATCATGAATGCGTTCACTCCGCTCATTAACAATTATGTAAAACCAAAGAGATTCGGGGAGGTAGCAAAATGAAGAAGTTAGAATCATCATTACTGAATATGGTGCTGGTACTTACATCGGTAGCAGTAATCATGGGTGGTGTACTTGCTTTTGTAAACCACCTTACCGAGGGTCCTATTGCCGACCAGAAAGCAAAGGCGCTGTCTGATGGAATCAAGAAGGTTATGGTGTGCGACAACCTTAGTGTTTCGGCCACCGATACCGTTCGTCAGCACGATGCCAATGGCAAGGAAGTAATATACATCATCTATCAGACAAAGGATGCCAAAGGAAACAAGTTAGGTGTTGCCGTTGAGAGCACAACAGGCGGTTTTGGTGGCGACCTTAAGGTGCTGGTAGGTTTCGACCCCGAGGGCACAATCTTAGGCTACACACTGCTTGAGCACGCTGAGACTCCAGGACTTGGAGCTAAGGCCGACAAGTGGTTCCAGAAGGACGGCAAGGGCAACATCATTGGCAAGTCGCCAGCCGAACCTCTCACTGTTTCGAAGGATGGCGGACAGGTTGACGCTATCACAGCTTCTACCATTACAAGTCGCGCATTCCTGCTTGCTGTAAACAATGCTTATAACGCTTACATGGGCGGAAGTGCTGATGCGCACTCGGGAGCTTCTACTCAAGTTAAGAATTAAGATTTAAGAATTAAGAGATATATGAACGCGATACAGATTATAAAAAATGGCATTGTAAAGGAGAACCCAACGTTCGTCCTGATGCTTGGTATGTGTCCAACTCTGGCCACAACCACATCCGCTTTGAATGGTATGTCGATGGGACTTGCCACAATGGCGGTTCTTATCTGCACCAATTTCGTTATCAGCTGCTTGAAGTCGGTAACTCCCGATAAGGTTCGCATCCCAGTATTCATTGTGGTTATTGCAGCCTTTGTAACAATCCTCCAGATGGTAATCAAGGCTTATCTGCCTGATGTTGATGCATCGTTAGGATTGTTCATTCCACTGATTGTTGTAAACTGTATTATCTTGGGTAGAGCCGAAGCTTTTGCAGCAAAGAACTCACCCATAGCCTCTCTGTTTGATGGAATAGGTATCGGACTCGGATTCACCTTGGGTCTTACCCTTCTTGGTATGTGCCGCGAGCTGCTTGGCTCAGGTTCAATCTTCGGATTAACCCTGCTGTCCGAGACATTCAACATCCTGTTGTTTGTCCTCCCTCCAGGAGCATTCATCACACTCGGATTCCTTATCGCGATAGTCAACAAACTAAAGAGTAATTAATTTATAGGCACAGATTTACACGGCTTTTAATATAAACACGGCTGGCTGCGCACAAAAGCAGCGTTTCTCTAAAAGAGAGCTGCGTTAATCCGTGCCAAAAAATAATATAGTTATGGAATACATTTTGATTTTCATTAGCGCCATATTTGTGAACAACATCGTGTTGTCGCAGTTCTTGGGAATATGTCCTTTCCTTGGCGTATCAAAGAAGATTGACACCTCGCTGGGTATGTCGGCTGCTGTAGCCTTTGTGCTTACACTCGCCACCATCGTTACCTGGCTGGTACAGAAATATGTGCTCGACGTATTCGGCTTGCAGTATCTGCAGACTATCGCCTTTATCCTTGTGATAGCCTCGCTGGTACAGCTTGTAGAGATTGTGCTCAAGAAAGTATCGCCAGCGCTCTATCAGGCGTTAGGCATCTTCTTGCCACTTATCACCACCAACTGTGCTGTGCTGGGTGTTGCCATTCTGGTAATACAGAAAGATTATAACCTGCTGCAGAGTGTGGTTTACGCCTTCTCTACAGCCATCGGCTTCGGCTTGGCACTCACCGTGTTTGCTGGCATGCGCGAGCAGCTCGAACTTGTTAAGATTCCAAAGGGCATGCAGGGAATGGCCATCGTAATGCTCTCGGCAGGACTGCTGAGCTTAGCGTTCATGGGCTTCTCGGGTGTTGACGGAGGATTGAAGAATTTATTTGGATTATGAAAATTGGAGATAAAGTAAGATTCCTGAGCGAAGTAGGCGGCGGAAAGGTTGCCGGCTTTCAAGGAAAGAACATCGTACTGGTTGAAGACGAAGACGGATTCCAGATGCCGATGATGATTAACGAGGTTGTGGTAGTAGGCGAGGAGAGCTACGAGACAACCCGTATGGTTGAGATTAAGAACCAGGCACGTCAGGCAGCTGATGAAGAGGAAGAACCCGAGATAGAACCCGCCGATCGTCCGATTACTTTTAAAGCTAAATCCGAAGAGCGTAAAGGCGGCGACAAGCTTAGTGCTTTTCTCGCTTTTGTGCCAATGGAGATTAAGGAACTGTCGCAGAGCCGTTTCGAGACCTATCTGATAAACGATTCGAACTACTATCTACGCTATGTCTATATGACAGCCGAGGGCAGTGCATGGAAGCTTCGTGCCGAGGGCGAGATTGAGCCTAACTGCAAGGAGTTTATCGAGGAGTTCGGTCGTGAGGACTTGAACGATCTTGAGCACTGCTGCATTCAGCTCATTGCATATAAGCGCGACAAGCTTTATCTGCTCAAGACTCCTGTAAATGCCCAGGTGCGTGTTGATACCGTTAAGTTCTACAAGCTGCACGCCTTCCGCGAGAACGACTTCTTCGAGCAGCCCGCACTTATCTACACACTTATTGAAAACGACGTTCAAAAAGTAAAGCTATGAAATACGGATTTGTAAACGTTGCAGCAGCTGTTCCCACGGTTAAGGTGGCCGATGTGGAATATAATGTTCAGCAGATTGAGACTCTGATAGCTCAGGCCGAGGATCGTGGAGTTGAGATTATCGTGTTCCCTGAGCTCTGCATCACAGGCTATTCTTGTCAGGATTTGTTCAAGGAGCAGCTTCTTCTCGACCATGCTGAGGAGGGTGTAGTAAAACTGCTCGATTTCACCCGCAAGCTCAACACCATCGTTATAGTTGGTCTGCCCGTTGTGGTAAACGGTCTGCTGTATAACTGCGCTGCCGTTCTGCAGAGCGGAACACTGTTGGGCATTGTGCCTAAGGTATATCTGCCCAATTACGGCGAGTTCTACGAGAAGCGCTGGTTTGCTTCGTCGCAGGACCTGAACCCAACCGAAATCTATTTCGCAGGCAGCCCTGTTAAGGTGTCAGCCGAGCCACAGGTATTTGTAACCCGCGATGGCGTTAAGTTCGGCGTTGAAATCTGCGAGGATGTATGGGCACCCACACCACCAAGTAATAATCTTGCACTTGCTGGAGCCGATATCATCTTCAATCTCTCTGCCAGCGACGAGCTTATCGGAAAGCATGCCTACCTCAAGTCGCTTCTTGCTCAGCAGAGTGCCCGCATGATTAGCGGATATGTATATTCAAGCTGCGGTTTCGGCGAGTCGACTCAGGATGTTGTATATGGCGGAAATGCCATCATCTTCGAGAACGGTCGACCGCTTGAAGAGGGGGATCGCTTCTCTCTGCAGCCACAACTCAAGATGTGCCAGATTGACATCGAGTCGCTGCATGTTGAGCGCCGCACCAACACCACATTCATCAATGCACAGCGTGGCGCACATGCCAACGAGATAGTCTGCAAGCAGACAGCCCAGCGTGAGTTCAAGCTCACTCGCAACATCGATCCTTATCCCTTCATTCCTAAGAGCGAGAATATGCAGGCATCGTGCGAGGAGATTCTCAACATACAGGTTATGGGATTGGTAAAGCGCCTGTATCATATCAATGGTAAGAAGGCTGTTATCGGCATCAGCGGCGGACTGGATTCTACACTCGCTCTGCTTGTTGCCGTTAAGGCGTTCGACAAGCTCGGTCTCGACCGCAAGGGCATCGTGGGCATCACAATGCCAGGATTTGGAACCACCGATCGCACCTATAACAACGCCCTGAAGCTGATGGAGACACTTGGTGTTACCATCCGCGAGATTAGTATTGCAGCAGCTGTTACTCAGCATTTCAGCGATATCAATCACGATGCTTCCATCCACGATATCACCTACGAGAACTCACAGGCTCGCGAGCGCACACAGATTCTGATGGATGTGGCCAATCAGGAGAATGCCATCGTTGTGGGTACAGGCGACCTCTCGGAGCTTGCCCTCGGATGGGCCACATATAATGGCGACCACATGTCGATGTATGGTGTAAACGCTGGAGTGCCCAAGACTCTCATCCGCTACTTAGTAAGCTATGTGGCTGGCGAGATGGCAACTGAGACTCTGCTCGATATCGTAGACACACCTATTTCGCCAGAACTTATTCCTGCCGACGAACAAGGCAACATAAAGCAGAAGACCGAAGACCTTGTGGGCCCATACGAGCTACACGATTTCTTCATCTACTACTTCCTGCGTTATGGCTTCAGTCCTAAGAAGATTTTCCTCCTTGCCAAGCGTGCCTTCTGCACACCAAGCGAGGGTAAGGCTGCGCTCTACGACGAGGAGACCGTAAAGAAATGGCTCACCACATTCTGCCGCCGATTCTTCAATCAGCAGTTCAAGCGTTCTTGCTTGCCTGATGGTCCTAAGGTGGGAAGTGTTAGTCTCTCGCCACGAGGCGACTGGCGAATGCCAAGTGACGCATCATCCGCCCTCTGGCTTAAGGAGTGCGATAGTCTATAAAAAGAAATGAGTTAGCTGAATGCTAACTCATTTTCTTTAAGTTCTATATGAATCGTGTCGCCTGGCTTTTTGTCGCCATTCACGATGATGTCGCTTATTCCGTCTTCCAGATAGTTCTGTATGGCTCGCTTCAGCGGGCGTGCGCCAAACTGAACATCGTAGCCCTTTGATGCCACAAACTCCTTAGCCTCGTCGCTCAGGTCGATGTGATAACCTATCTGTTCTATGCGGTTATACAGTCCCTTTAGCTCTACATCTATAATGCGCTTAATGGCATCCAGATCAAGCTGGTCGAAGGTGATAATCTCATCCAGTCGGTTCAGGAACTCAGGTGAGAACTGCTTCGAAAGAGCCTTCTGCACAATGTCGCGTGCGTTCTTCTTATCCTTGTCGTTAAGCATCAGTCCTGTTGTTGAACCAGCACCGAATCCCACGCCACGACCAAAGTCCTTAAGCTGACGCGTACCAGCGTTAGATGTCATAATGATTACTGTATTACGGAAGTCAACCAATCGGCCGTTTCCGTCAGTCATACGTCCCTCGTCAAGCACCTGCAGCAACAGGTTGAACACATTGCTGTGAGCCTTCTCAATCTCATCGAGCAGAACGATAGAGTAGGGATGGCGACGTACGCGCTCTGTAAGCTGTCCGCCCTCTCCGTAGCCTACGTATCCTGGAGGCGCACCAATCAGTCGCGAAGTATTGAAACTCTCAGTATATTCGCTCATGTCGATACGAATCAGCGCATCTGTGCTGCCGAACATAAACTCAGCCAGTTTCTTGGCAAGATAAGTCTTACCCACACCAGTAGGACCAAGGAACATGAACACGCCTATTGGGTGGTTAGGCTCTTTCAGACCTACGCGGTTACGCTGTATTGCCTTAACCATCTTGTCGATGGCGGCATCCTGAGCTATCACGTTGTTCTTCAGCTCTACGGCCATACCTTTCAGTCGGATACCTTCCTGCTCTGCCATACGCTGAGCGGGCACGCCTGTCATCATCGATACAACCTCAGCCACCTGGTCGGCATCTACCACCTGTGGAGCCTCGTTCTCGCCGTTTGCCCACTTCTCGTTCAGCTCCTGCAGATCGTGCTCTATCTGAACCTGACGGTCGCGATAGCCTGCGGCCAGTTCGTAGTTCTGGTTCTTTACAGCCTGACTCTTCTTTTCCTTCACCTCGTTCAGCTCCTGCTCCTTCTCAATAATCTCGGGTGGAATCTTGGCGTTACCCAAGTGAACCTTCGAGCCAGTCTCATCAAGAGCGTCGATGGCCTTATCTGGCATAAAGCGGTCGGTAATATAGCGGTCTGTCAATTTGACACAAGCCGCCAGAGCCTCGTCGGTATATGTCACGTGGTGATGCTGCTCGTAGCGATCCTTGATGTTATGCAGAATCTGCAGAGTCTCCTCGTTTGTAGTAGGTTCAACCTGAACCTTCTGGAATCGGCGCTCAAGTGCACCGTCTTTCTCAATGCTCTCGCGATATTCATCCAGCGTTGTAGCACCAATGCACTGTATTGTGCCGCGTGCCAAAGCTGGCTTCATTATGTTTGCAGCATCCATCGAGCCTGGTGTAGCACCAGCACCGATGATGGTGTGAATCTCGTCGATAAACACTATGATGTCAGGATTACTCTCCAGCTCCTTCATCAGAGCCTTCAGGCGCTCCTCAAACTGTCCGCGATATTTTGTACCTGCCACAACGCCTGTCATGTCGAGGGTATAGATACGCTTACCAAACAGCATCGGACTTGTGTGGCGCTTCTCAATAAGCTGTGCCAGTCCTTCTACTATTGCGCTCTTTCCCACACCTGGTTCACCTATTAATATAGGGTTATTCTTCTTTCTTCGACCAAGAATCTCGATAATTCTCTGAATCTCGCGGTCGCGACCTACACATGGGTCGAGCTTACCCTCGGCAGCAGCCTTTGTAAGGTCGGTGCCGAAGCTGTCGAGCACAGGAGTCTTCGATGCCGTCTTCTTCTGTGCAGTAGTGGTGTTGGGCTGATTGTTTGCAGGGCCCTTATTACCAGTCTGCTCGTATTCCTCCTCGTAGTCGTCAGGCAGTCCGATACCGTTTCTCACGTTCGAATTCTGTGGAGTAAACAGCATCGATCTTGCGTCGTCGTACGTCATATTATTCATTTCTAACACTTCTTTAGCTCCGTTGTTGGCGATATCGTGCAGTATGGCCAACAGCAGGTGCTGTTCGTCTATTTTTGCTGCTCTCTGTATTCTGGCTTCAAGCACAGCCAGCTTCAGCACGTTGCTGGCTTTCTCGTTCAGCACCAGGTCGGTGGTGTGAATAGGTGTTCCTATCTCGTCTTCACGTACTCTCTGTTCCAGCTCGGTCTTTACGGCCTGCAGGTTTATGTCAAGTCTTTTAAATAGGTCTATCACCGGTCCCTCCTTGGTTCTCAGAATGCCCAGCAGCAAGTGCTCAGGGCCAACTGAACGGCTGGCCAGTCTGGCAGCCTCCTCTCGTGAGAATGCCAGTATTTCTGATAGTTTTGGCGAAAATTGCGTCGTCATATACAATTATTTTTTGCAAAGTTACAATAATTCTTGCAAACATCGTGCCATTAAAACCAAATTTTTTCCTCTAAAAAAGCATAAAATCTTTGT
Organism: Prevotella sp. UBA2809; assembly: GCA_002351725.1. Taxonomy (GTDB): domain Bacteria; phylum Bacteroidota; class Bacteroidia; order Bacteroidales; family Bacteroidaceae; genus Prevotella. Next base: position 4,812 of record DEHD01000013.1, on the reverse strand, counting down.
TTGGTTGCAAATAAATTACTACCTTTGCACGGTTAAAAACGCGTCAGCGGGCTTAAAAATGGCCTTAAACGCGAAAATCGAAAAATTGTAAATAGTTAAATTGTAAAATATCAAGATGGATCAAACATTCGACAACGACAGAATTATTAAGATCAACATCGAGGAAGAAATGAAATCCAGCTACATCGACTACTCAATGTCAGTCATTGTGGCACGTGCTCTTCCTGATGTTCGTGACGGCTTCAAGCCTGTTCACCGCCGTATCCTCTACGGTATGATGAACATCAACAACGTTTCTACACAACCTTATAAGAAATGCGCGCGCGTAGTAGGTGAGGTGCTTGGTAAGTACCACCCACACGGCGACAGTTCTGTATATGGAGCCCTGGTGCGTATGGCTCAGGACTGGAACATGCGTTACACCCTCGTCGACGGTCAGGGTAACTTCGGTTCAGTTGATGGCGACTCACCAGCTGCCATGCGTTACACCGAGTGCCGCCTCTCTAAGATGGGTGAGCACATCATGGACGACCTCGATAAGGAGACTGTTGATATGGCTCCTAACTTCGACGACTCGCTCGAGGAGCCAACAGTAATGCCTACCAAGATTCCTAACCTGCTGGTTAACGGTGGTAACGGTATCGCTGTAGGTATGGCTACCAATATGCCAACCCACAACTTAGGCGAGGTTATCGATGGCTGCTGCGCTTATATCGACAATCCTGATATCGATACCGATGGTCTGATGCAGTACATCCCAGGTCCTGACTTCCCAACAGGCGCATATATCTACGGTCTGCAGGGTGTTAAGGACGCTTACGAGACTGGTCGTGGCCGTATCGTTATGCGTGCCAAGGCTGAGATTGAGAGCGGCGAAACTCACGATAAGATTGTAGTAACCGAGATTCCTTACGGCGTTAACAAGGCCGACCTCGTGGCTTACATTGCCGATTTGGCAAACCAGCACAAGATAGAGGGTGTGGCTAACGTTAACGATGAGTCTGGTCGTCAGGGTATGCGTATCGTTGTCGACTGCAAGCGCGACGCTAACGCAAACGTTCTGCTCAACAAGCTCTTCAAGATGACAGCACTGCAGAGTTCATTCTCTGTAAACAATATTGCTCTGGTAAAGGGCCGTCCACGTCTGCTTTCGCTCAAGGAGTGTGTTAAGTACTTCGTTGAACACCGTCACGACGTAACCATCCGCCGCACCAAGTACGATCTGCGCAAGGCTCAGGAGCGTGCACACATCCTCGAGGGCTTGATCATCGCAGTCAACAATATCGATGAGGTAGTACACATCATCCGCAACTCTAAGACTCCTACCGATGCCCAGCGCAATCTGGAGCAGCGCTTCGAGCTCGACGAGCTTCAGTCAAAGGCTATCGTTGATATGCGTCTGGCTCAGCTCACAGGTCTGCGTGTTGATCAGCTCCACCAGGAGTTCGACGACTTGCAGAAGCTCATTGCTGAGTTGCAGGAGATTCTCGATAACCCCGAGCGTTGTAAGGAGGTTATGAAGGAGGATCTGCTCGAGGTTAAGGAGAAGTATGGCGACGAGCGTCGTACAGAGATTATCCCATTCGACCACGAGTTCAATGCCGAGGACTTCTATCCCGATGATCCTGTTGTCATCACCATCTCTCACATGGGTTACATCAAGCGCACACCACTTAGCGACTTCCATGAGCAGAGCCGTGGCGGTATGGGTTCTAAGGCAGCCCGTCATCGCGACAACGACTTCACCGAGTATATCTATCCTGCCACAATGCACAACACTCTGCTGTTCTTCACACAGAAGGGCCGCTGCTACTGGCAGAAGTGTTACGAGATTCCTGAGGGCGACAAGAACTCTAAGGGTCGCGCCATCCAGAATATGCTCAACATCGAGCCCGACGATTCTATCAATGCCGTTCTGCGCATCAAGAACTTCGGCGACGAGGAGTTCCTCAAGAGCCACTACGTGGTATTCGCTACCAAGCAGGGTATCATCAAGAAGACACGCCTCGATGCCTATAAGAATGTACGTGCAGCCGGTGTTATCGCCATCAACATCAACGAGGGCGACGAGGTAGTAGGCGTTCGTCTTACTAACGGCCACAACGAGCTGCTACTGGCCAACCGCAACGGTCGTGCAGTACGTTTCGACGAGAACGATGTCCGCACCATGGGTCGTGTTTCTACTGGTGTTATCGGTATGCGTCTCGACGGTGGCGACGACGAGGTAGTAGGAATGGTTTGCGTAAACGATCCTAACACCGAGACCATCATGGTAGTAAGTGAGAACGGATACGGTAAGCGTTCAGAGGTTGAGGATTATCGTAAGACAGCCCGCGGTGCCAAGGGTGTTAAGACACTCGCCATCACCGAGAAGACAGGCCGCCTGGTAGCCATCAAGGTGGTAACCGACGAGAACGACCTGATGATTATCAATAAGAGCGGTGTACTCATCCGCCTTAAGGTGGCCGATGTCCGCGTGATGGGCCGTGCTACTCAGGGTGTTCGCCTCATCAACCTCGCTAAGAAGAACGATGTTATTGCCTCAGTATGTAAGGTAATGCACTCACAGGCCGAGGACGAGGATATCGAGGAAGCCGAGCTTGCCGACGAGGCCGTACAGCAGACCGAACCAGAGACCAAGGATTAAACCTTGGTTCTCTGCAAACGTCAAAAGAGAGAGAATAAGAATCAATCAATATTAATGGTATAACCAAAATTAAAAGAGTATGAAGAAATTATTCGTTATGGCAGTAATGATGGTAGCCAGCGCTACCGCATTTGCCGGTGACAGTGACGCCTTGAAGGCAATCCTCAAGACAAAGACCTATGCCGAAGCTGAAGCCCTTGTAAAGGCTAACCTCGGTTCTCTGGCTAACGATGCCGAGAAGGCTAAGGCTTACAACAAGCTTGTTGATCTGGCACTTGCTCAGTTCGATGCTCAGAGCACCATTCAGACTGAGAACCAGGTAGCAAAGCAGATGGGTAAGGAAGAGAAGCCTGTTGATCAGCAGCTCATGTCAGATATGGCTTATAACGCTATTGTAGCTGGTCTGGAGTGCGACAAGTACGACCAGAAGCCCAACGAGAAGGGTAAGGTATCTCCAAAGTTCGCTTCAAAGAACGCACAGCGCCTGTGGTTCGCTCCACGTAACCAGATGGTTAACGCAGGTCAGGACGCCCTTACCGCTAAGGACAACGCTACAGCTCGTAAGTACTGGACTCTCTTCGTTGAGAGCGATGCAGCACCAATGTTCAAGGATCAGAACCGCGAGCAGCAGAAGCCATTCTTCGGCCAGGTAGCTCGTTTCGCTGCTATCTTCGCTTATCAGGACAAGGATATGGCCAAGGCCCTCGAGCTGGCTGATGTAGCCCTGAAGGATCCTCAGGAGTACGAGAACGCACTGAACCTCAAGCTTGAGATTCTGGGCGACGGCCTGAAGACCAAGGACGACTCACTGAAGTATGTTGAGAACCTCAAGACACTCTATGCAGAGCACAAGACCAACGGTGTGATGGAGAAGCTCTACAACACCCTGATTGGTGTAGGTCAGGCTGCCGAGGCCGATAAGATTATCGACGATGCACTTGCTGCCGATCCTAACAACTTCGTAGCACTCGCTGATAAGGGTCTGTCACTGCTTCAGGCTCAGAAGGCTGAGGAGGCTGTTAAATACCTCAAGAGAGCTTACGATATTAAGAACGACAACGCTATCATCGCTACCTATGCAGGTACAGCTTATGTTGTTCAGGCACAGAATGTTGAGGATCCCGCTAAGAAGAAGGAGCTCTACAAGCAGGCCATCGAGATGTTCGACAAGGCTAAGGAGCTCGACCCCGACATGCTCCAGGCTAAGTGGGGTTACAACCGCTACAACGCTTACTACAACTACTATGGTGAGAATGCTCCTGAGACCAAACAGGCCGAGCAGGACTCACACTAATCACTAGTTAATCAATAAATCAGAGCCGGAAGTATTCAACCACTTCCGGCTTTTTCGTAGGCCAATTTTGGCTAAAAGATAATTATTTATTTGCATTTTTCTTGTAGATTAGAATGTTTTTATCATAAAATAAAGTATCTTTGCACCGCAAAAAAAGTGTATATGAAAAAAATTACATTATTTATCAGCCTGTTATTAATTATTTCTTGTGGCCAAAGGCAAGGACAAGTCAATAAAAATGCTTTTGCAGAAAACGCAGAGCGACACTTGCCTATTGTGGTTGACGTTTTATATCCTCACGCACCAAATTCCAAGCTGGAAATAGACCAAAAGAATACATTATATACCGATGATTCCTTGCATATAGAATCATTCGTCATGAAATATACTAATCCATTAGGCTTCAATGTCAAGGATACATTCCAGTATATTTTCGGCCTCCATAAAGATGCCACATATTACTATCTGCTTTGTCCCCAAAAACAAAGACCACTCTATAGTGAACTGATGGATCTGTATAATGAAACCAAGAACCAACCCCAAAATCAGACTGCGGACAGCCTGACACATAAAAGGATGCTACATGGCATAGCATCCTTTTACTGTAAAGCCAATAACGGCGGAAAGTTAAAAGAATAATTAGTTCACAAATTATCCTGCAGGAAATGTCAAAAGGCGGCTTCTCCGAAGATGAAGAGTCCGCCTTTTGGGATGATTTCGATCGCTCGGCTTTGCCGCTTGGCTTGTCCAAGAAAGATAGAAAAACTTTCAATATGTTCCAAATATTTTGGGACTTTTTTATTTATAATTTTCATTTATTCATTTGGCAATAAACATAAAATAAAGTATCTGAACTTTCGCAAGTGAATAT
>DEHD01000043.1:14733-36761 GCA_002351725.1 Prevotella sp. UBA2809 | reverse complement strand
GCCGCCGTCTTTTTTAAAAGAAAAGCCCTGGAGAATACAGATCTCTGGGGTTTTTTGTTATTCAAAACACTAACGAACTATGAAGAGATTTAAATTATTATGCGTTGTGCTTCTGATGGTGGTTGCCATTAACGCACAAAATTACAAAACCGAAAGTAACATTAGTTATACTACAAAAACTGATGCTTATTCAAAAGAGAGGCTGAAACTAGACGTGTATTATCCTGAAAAATTGACGGATTGTCCTGTTATTGTGTGGTTTCATGGTGGTGGATTAGAAGCTGGTCAGAAAGTGATTCCTCAGCAACTGAAGGAAAAAGGATATGTAGTTATTGGTGCAAACTATAGATTGCTGCCTAAGGTTACTATTGATAGAACTATTGATGACGCAGCCGAAGCTGTAGCTTGGGCTTTCCGTAATGCAAAGAAATATGGTGGTGATCCACGAAAAATAGTAGTAACTGGTCATTCTGCTGGCGGATATTTGTCTATGATGCTTTGTCTGAATAAGGCTTGGCTTAAAAACTATAAGATTGATGCTGACAGTGTTTGGCAATATATTCCATTCAGCGGTCAGGCTATCACTCATTATAATGTACGTAAGATGCAGGGTATCAAGCCTTTGCAGCCAACTATAGATGAGTATGCACCGCTTTATTGGGTGCGTAATGATTGTCCACCATTTGTGTTAATCTGTGGCGATCGTGAGCTTGAACTTTATGGCAGATATGACGAAAACCAGTATCTAGAGCGCATGATGAAACTGGTTGGACACAAACAGACATATCTTTATGAAATTGACGGACATGGACATGTTGGTATGGTTGATCCTGCATTCCATATTCTTGATACTCATATCAAGCTGATGCTTGGACAACCTGTCAATCCTTAACTACTGGATTTAGTGGTGCTTTACCCATTGCGTTTGTTAAAGTAGATTGCTATGCCGATAATTACAAGGGCGATAACTGCTATGATGTGGAGTAAGTCCATGTTATGAAATATTTTTTTATTAGGTTTAACTATTTGCGTTTAAATTCGAGGGTTTTAGGCAGCTTTTGCCACTTGCCTCCTTTGGCGGGAACTTTCAGGCTGCTGCCATCTTCTTGCTTGAGTACATAGATAGAATCGTTCTTGCGGGTGAGAGTAGCTGTAAGGTCTTCGCTGCCATAATCGTTGATAAGGGCCAGATGTGCCTTATTGCCTTTGATAGTGACAGAGGTGATGAGCCAAGCGAATGTGTAGTTTTTCTTGCTTAGAAAGCCAGGAACCTCTCCGAAAAGATCCTGACCAGGAACCCGTACATTCTGGTCATAAAAATTTATGCGAAGATATACATCAAATTCATTATTATATAGGTACGCGCGAAAGGGACCATTATTGCTTTGGGCCTTCATACCTATACTTGCAAGGCAAAATAATGATATTGCTATTAACTTATTCATAATCAACGCTTTTTAAAATATGTTGGCAAAGTTACTAATCTAAATCATTTTTTTACTATAATCATTCATTTTTTATTAAAAAGGTTATGGAATTTAAAAATAATTAAGTATCTTTGCGCACAATTAGTTAGTATAACATGGTAAAAAAGCAATTGAGACCAGACTACATCTTTGAATCGAGTTGGGAGGTCTGCAATAAAGTTGGAGGAATCTATACAGTACTTTCTACACGTGCCAAGACTTTACAAGAGGCACTTCGGGATAAGATAATCTTCATCGGTCCTGATTTTTGGAAAGAGAATGAGAGTCCTTATTTCAAGGAGGAAAGTTCCCTCTTTGCCGATTGGCAATGGGAGGCTAATAATCAAGGACTCAAGATTAGGGTGGGCCGATGGACTGTTCCTGGCGAGCCAATAGCAATTCTGGTAGATTTTAATCCGTACTTCGAAAAGAAGAACGATATATATGGATGGCTGTGGGAAAACTACGGCGTTGATTCGCTCCACGCCTATGGCGATTACGACGAGGCTTCGATGTTCTCGTATGCAGCAGCTCTGGTGGTTGAGAGTTTCTACAATCACTATCTCACACTGAAGGATAAGGTTATTTACCACGCAAATGAGTGGATGTGCGGACTGGGAGCTCTTTATATTAATAATAAATTGCCCCAGATTGGTACGATATTCACGACTCATGCCACAAGCATCGGACGCTCAATAGCAGGAAACATGAAACCTCTATACGATTATCTGTTTGCCTACAATGGCGACCAGATGGCTGGCGAACTGAACATGCAGTCAAAACACTCTATCGAAAAGCAGACTGCTTACTATGTAGACTGTTTTACAACAGTTAGCGATATTACTGCAAAGGAGTGTGTAGAGTTGCTTGATAAACCTGTGGATGTTGTGCTGCCAAATGGTTTTGACAATAGTTTTGTGCCTAGTACAGCCAAGTTTACTCGCAAGCGCAATGCTGCTCGCAGAAAGATGCTTGATGTAGCAAATGCGCTGCTTGGTGAGGATTTGGACGATGACACTCTGCTGGTTTCAACCTCAGGCCGTTATGAGTTCCGCAACAAGGGTATCGACGTGTTCGTTGAAGCTATGAACCGTCTACTGCGCGATCGTGACCTGAAGAAGAAGGTTGTTGCATTTATCGAGGTGCCTGGTTGGGTAGGTGAGCCACGTAAGGATCTGCAGGAGCGATTGAAAAGCAGAAAGAAGTATGACACTCCGCTGGATGTGCCACAGGTTACACACTGGTTGCACAACATGAGTCATGACAATGTATTGGGTATGATGAAGTACTATGATATGCATAATCGTAAGGATGAGAAGGTAAAGGTAATCTTCCTGCCATGCTATCTCGATGGTAATGATGGTATCGTAAATCTTACATATTATGATATAGTGCTGGGTAACGACCTATGCATCTATCCATCATATTATGAGCCTTGGGGATATACTCCGCTCGAGGCTATCGCATTCAAAGTGCCTTGTATCACCACCGATCTGGCAGGTTTTGGCCTTTGGGCTAACTCTGTATTCGGAAAGAGTGGAGAGATTGAGGATGGCGTGAAGGTGATACATCGCACAGACTATAACTACTCAGAAGTGGCTGATATCATCAAGGATACAGTTGCTGACTTCTCGAATATGCCAAAGAAGCAGGTTGATGCTTGCCGCAAGAATGCTGGCGAACTCTCGAAGAAGGCCTTGTGGAGTGAGTTTATAAAATACTATTACGAGGCTTATGATATCGCCCTTGGCAAAGCTGAAGAGCGAAAAAAATCATTATAAGTGAGAAATCAAAATAAAGTTCAAATAATAAAATTTGAGAGATTATGAAAATTAAAGCTGATTATGCAAATGCTCCAATGTGGAAAGAGCTGACCGTTAAGTCAAGTCTTCCAGAAGAACTGAAGTGTTTGGACGAGATTGCCCACAACATGTGGTGGGTATGGAACTACGAGGCACGTGACTTGTTCCGCGACCTTGACCCTGAGCTTTATCATGAGGTAAAACACAACCCAGTGATGCTCCTTGAGCGCCTGAGTTTTGCCCGTAAAGAAGAGATTGTGAAAGACAAGGCACTTATGAAGCGCATCAAAAGTGTCTACGATTTGTTCCGTAAGTATATCGATGTTAAACCTGATTCAAAGCGCCCATCAGTGGCCTACTTCTGTATGGAGTATGGTATCCACTCTGCTCTGAAGATTTATTCAGGTGGTCTGGGTATGCTGGCTGGTGACTATGTAAAGGAGGCTTCTGACTCAAACGTTGATATGTGTGCAGTTGGATTCCTTTATCGTTTCGGCTACTTTACACAGAGCCTTTCGATGGAGGGACAGCAGATTGCTAACTACGAGAGCCAGAACTTTGGCAACCTGCCTATCGAGCGCCAGTTGGACAGCGAGGGTAATCCTATGGTTATCGATGTTCCTTACACCAACTATCAGGTTCATGCTTATGTTTGGCGTGTAAATGTTGGACGTGTTAAGCTCTATCTACTTGATACTGACAACGAGATGAACTCTGAGTTCGATAAGCCAATCACCCACAGCCTTTATGGTGGTGACTGGGAGAACCGTCTGAAGCAGGAGATTCTGCTTGGTATTGGTGGTATGCTGTTGCTGAAAAAACTGGGCATCAAGAAGGATATTTATCATTGTAACGAGGGTCACGCTGCTCTCTGCAACCTGCAGCGTCTGTGTGATTATATCGAGGAAGGCCTCAGCTTCAATCAGGCATTGGAGCTGGTTCGCGCTTCTTCGCTTTATACTGTTCACACTCCAGTTCCTGCTGGTCACGATTACTTCGACGAGGGGCTTTTCGGCAAATACATGGGTGGCTATCCTCAGAAGCTTGGTATCTCATGGGATGAGTTCATCGGCATGGGTCGTACCAATCCAGACGACCATGGTGAGAAGTTCTGTATGAGTACCTTTGCTTGCAACACTTGTCAGGAGGTTAACGGTGTATCAATGCTTCATGGTTGGGTTTCTCAGCAGATGTTTGCTCCAATTTGGAAGGGCTACTATCCTGAGGAAAACCACGTGGGGTATGTTACCAATGGTGTTCATTTCCCAACATGGTGTGCTACAGAGTGGCGTAAAGTTTATGCAAAATACTTCGATGCAAAGCACATGAGTGATCAGAGCAACGAGGAAATTTGGCATGGTATCTATAACTGTCCAGATGAGGAAATCTGGGCTACACGTCAGGCTCTTAAGACAAAGTTGTTCGATTATATTAAGGAGCAGTTCCGTGAGACATGGTTGAAGAATCAGGGCGATCCTACACGTGTAGTTAAGTTGCTCGAGCGTTTCGATCCAAATGCATTGGTTATCGGATTCTGCCGTCGTTTTGCTACTTACAAGCGTGCACACCTGCTGTTTACCGATCTTGAGCGTCTCAGCAAAATTGTAAACGATCCTGAGCATCCAGTAGTATTCCTGTTTGCTGGTAAGGCTCACCCTGCTGATGGTGCTGGTCAGGGACTTATCAAGAAGATCTACGATATCTCACAGCGTCCTGAGTTCCAGGGCCGTATCATCTTCCTTGAGGACTATGACTTCCTGTTGGCTCGTCGTCTTGTTTCAGGTGTTGATATCTGGATGAATACTCCTACACGTCCTCTTGAGGCTTCAGGTACATCAGGTGAGAAAGCTGAGATGAACGGAGTTGTTAACCTCAGTGTAAAGGACGGTTGGTGGCTTGAGGGCTATCGCGAGGGTGCCGGATGGGCTCTTACCGAGAAGCGTACCTATCAGAACCAGGGCTATCAGGATAATCTTGATGCAGCTACTATCTATGGTCTGCTGGAGAACGAGATAGTACCTCTTTACTATAATAAGGATAAGAAGGGTATATCAAAGGGATGGATTAAGGTAATCAAGAACTCTATCGCCCAGATTGCTCCTCACTATACAATGAAGCGTCAGCTCGACGATTACTATGATAAGTTCTACAACAAGCAGGCTAAGCGTTTCAAGGAGATCTCTAAGGACGGTTATCGTCTGGCAAAGGAGATTGCCCAGTGGAAGGAAGCCGTAGCCGAGCGTTGGGATGCAATCAATGTAGTATCTTGCGAGTGGGATTATCCTTCAACAGGCATCGAGACAGCTCAAAAGTACACTCTTCGTTATGTTATTAACGAGCAGGGACTCGATGATGCTGTAGCCCTCGAAAAGGTAAATGTACATATCAATAAGGAGGGCGAGGAGCGCGTATTCTCTGTTGAGCCTTTGAAGATGGTTGGCCGTGATGGCAACAACTTCATCTTTGAGGCAACACTTGCTCCACAGCAGGCTGGTGACTTCAAGAGTGCTGTGCGCATGTATCCTAAGAACAAGAATTTGCCTCACCGTCAGGATTTCTGCTACATTAAGTGGTTGGAACTTCCTAACTTCAGTTGCTAAGGTTAGGCATCTCATAAAAAAGAACCCGGGTTCATATGAACTCGGGTTCTTTGTAATTTTCAATGATGTATTTCCCTAATACGTTGTTTCTGTTTCTCCGGCCAGTGTTTGTTATGCAGCCTGATATCTTGCGGTGAAGACTATCAATCGATTTCTGCAACTGTTGTCGATTGTATGATTTTGTCTTGCTCGTCGTCTCAGCCAGTCGTATCAGTTTGTCTCCAAGTGTTTGTACAGAATCGTTTAGTTCCTGCCACTCATTGTTTAGTGATGTGCCTGAAACTCTTGATGGAGTGGGGTAAGGGTTTAGCTCGATTGTTATGATACCTGGTTCCAGAAAGAAGCTTATACTTGTAAGAGGATCACGATTAAGATATGCACGACAGAAAACGGTGGTATCGGTTACTCCCTTCATGCTGAAGTTCCCGTCAGCCACTATTGTCTGTCCCAATATCTTATTTTGGTAATCTTCAAGTGCTAAGATTATCGTGTCGCCATCGTGTAGATGACTGGCATAACCATTTATCTTATATGAATCAGACTGGCATGAGCAGAACACTAAGCCTGCTGCTGCCAGCCTGATAAGGGTTTTATTCATCATTACGATTATACAATGTATAGGTCGCTTATGCTCTTGTTGTCGATAACACGACGTATAGCCTCTGCAAACATATCGGCTACACTAAGCTGCTTAATCTTTGCACAACGTTGGGTGTAAGGGATTGAATCGGTAAATACAATCTCCTCAAGAGCTGATTCTTGTACACGGTCGCTTGCTGGGCCGCTCATCACACAGTGGCTGGCGCATGCACGTACAGTAATAGCACCATTCTCCTTCATAAGGTCTGCAGCCTTGGTTATTGTTCCTGCGGTATCAACCATATCGTCGATGATAACAACGTTCTTACCCTCTACATCACCGATAATCTGCATAGATGCTACAACATTAGCACGAGCACGGGTTTTGTTGCATAATACCAGTGGACATCCAAGATACTTGGCGTATGTATTGGCGCGCTTTGAACCACCAACGTCAGGTGACGCAATAACAAGATTGTCGAGATTCAGCGACTGGAGATAAGGGATAATCACATTAGATGCATACAGATGGTCGACTGGTACATCAAAGAAACCCTGAATCTGGTCAGCATGCAGGTCCATTGTAATAACGCGATTCACACCTGCAGCACTTAGCAGATCGGCAACCAGTTTTGCACCGATGCTAACACGTGGTTTATCCTTACGGTCCTGTCGTGCCCATCCAAAGTAGGGGATAACAGCATTGATGGTACGTGCTGATGCGCGCTTTGCAGCGTCAATCATAAGCAGCAACTCCATCAGATTGTCGCTACTGGGGAATGTACTCTGTACCAGGAAAATGTCGCGTCCGCGAATACTTTCCTCGTAGGATACGGCAAATTCTCCATCCGAGAATTTTGTTATTTGCAACTGTCCAAGGGGGCAACCCAGACTTTGGCAGATTCTTTCTGCCAGGTATCTCGTTGCTGTACCTGAGAATACCATGTAGGAGCTTTTATCACTCATGTTTTAATACCTATATTATTATGTTAGTCCAATTAATCAATCGTCTTGCGCAGTTTCTCGAAATGGGTCAACAGCGCCTTATAATCAATCTCGTTGTGAATGTTAAACCTGTTCCACAGGTCGCCACATATCACCATACCGCCGAATCCCAGATCCTTAATCTCTTTAACGCGGTCAAGATTCATTCCTCCCAGAGCATACACTTTCTTGTCAATAAGTCCATGTTTTGCAGCATCGCGTAATTCATCCATTGTAAACGATTGTTTCTCGTCGGCGTTGGTCTGACTGTCGAAAATGGAATGCAGGAATACGTAATTCGATTTCTTCTTTGTCTCCTTTAACTCTTCTATAGCGTGGCATGTTCGGCTAATGTTACCTTTGTAGCCAACTGGGGCTTCGGTAAATGCGTCATCGATATGGATTCCACGAAGGCGATATTCCTCTTTAAGATAGAAGTGCCCATGAACGGTAATCTTGCTACAATAGTCTTCGCCCAACAATGTGAGCAGTCGCTCAGAATACATTGGCGAAGCACCTGGTTTATATAAGTGAAGATTCTCCAATCCTTCTTCGAAGAGGTTTGCAAGTATCTTGTCCTCTTCGACGAAGAATGTAGGTTTCGTCATTACAATAAGCTTCATTTTTGCCATCTGTTCTCTTTCTAAGTGCAAAATTACACAGATTTTTCGATATTATCACCACTTTCATTAAAAAAATGGTGATATAGGGGCATTTTTCAGAAAGTTTTAGTAATTTTGCACACCGATAAGGTGAAAATGTTTAATAATTAAATAAAAAGGTAACAATAAAATGAAAGCATTTGTTTTTCCCGGACAGGGAGCTCAGTTTGTAGGAATGGGTAAGGATCTTTACGATACAAACCCGCTCGCAAAAGAACTTTTCGAGAAGGCTAACGACATTCTCGGCTATCGTATCACCGACATTATGTTTGCTGGTACCGACGAGGAGCTCAAGCAGACCAAGGTTACTCAGCCTGCTGTATTCCTCCATAGTGTTATCTCAGCACTCTGCATGGGCGATGCCTTCGACCCAAAGATGGCTGCAGGCCACTCTCTTGGTGAGTTCTCTGCTCTTACAGCTGCTGGTGCTCTTAGCTTCGAGGATGGTTTGAAGCTGGTTTATGCTCGTGCTATGGCTATGCAGAAAGCCTGCGAGGCTCAGCCTTCAACAATGGCTGCCATTATCGCTCTTCCTGACGAGAAGGTCGAGGAGGTATGTGCAGAGGTTAGCAAGATGGGCAAGGGTGTTGTTGTCGCAGCTAACTATAACTGTCCTGGTCAGCTGGTTATCTCAGGTAATGTAGAGGCTATCGAAGAGGCTTGCGAGCAGCTCAAGGCTGCTGGTGCTAAGCGTGCGCTTGTGCTCAAGGTTGGTGGTGCTTTCCACTCTCCACTCATGCAGCCTGCTAAGGATGAGCTTCAGGCAGCTATCGAGGCTACTGAGATTAAGACTCCAAAGTGCCCTGTTTATCAGAATGTAGATGCTAAGCCTCATACCGATCCTGCAGAGATCAAGGCTAACCTCATTGCTCAGCTCACCAGCTCAGTTCGCTGGACTCAGAGCGTTCAGAATATGATTGCCGATGGTGCTGATGACTTCACAGAGTGTGGTCCTGGTAAGGCACTTCAGGGCATGATCGTAAAGATCAACAAAGAGGTTGCTGCCCATGGCATCGAGTAAGATTATAATCTATCAGGTTTTCACGCGACTTTATGGAAACAAGAATACCACCCGCAAAGAGGATGGTACACTAGCCGAGAACGGTTGCGGAAAACTGAACGACTTCACGCCCACTGCCCTGAAAAAAATCAGGACGATGGGCGTGAGCCATATTTGGTACACAGGTGTTATCCGCCACGCCACACAGACGGATTATTCTGCTTATGGCATTCCACGCCAACATCCGGCTGTTGTTAAGGGCAAGGCTGGTTCTCCTTATGCAATTACCGATTATTACGATATCGATCCGGATCTGGCCGTAGACGTTCCTAATCGTATGGCAGAGTTCGAGGCTCTTATAGACCGCAGCCATAAGGCCGGACTAAAAGTTATTATCGACTTTGTTCCTAATCATGTGGCTCGACAGTATCACTCTATCTGCGCCCCCGAGGGAGTTAAGGATCTTGGTGAGGAGGATAATCAACAGAATGGTTTCGATCCGCAGAACAACTTCTATTATTGTCCAGGTCAGCGATTCACACCTTATCTCGACCTATATCATGGTGAGGCAGAACCATATATAGAAGAGCCTGCCAAAGCCACAGGTAACGACTGTTTCCACAATGCACCAGGTATGAATGACTGGTATGAGACCGTTAAATTAAACTATGGTCTTGATTACTATGCAGGCCGTATTGGGCACTTTAATCCTATTCCGAACACATGGGATAAGATGACTGAGATATTGCTTTTCTGGGCAGCAAAGGGTGTTGATGGTTTCCGTTGCGATATGGCTGAGATGGTGCCTGCCGCTTTCTGGCACTGGGCTACAGATAAGGTAAAGTACCGCTATCCGGATGTTGTATTTATTGGTGAGGTTTATAACCCAGCCGAATATCGCAATTATCTCGGTGCAGGTTTCGATTATCTCTACGACAAAGTAGGAATGTACGATACTGTTCGCGATGTTATGTGTGGCAGGCAGAGTACTCATGCTATCACAGGTGCATGGCAGGCTACCGATGATATCCGTCAGCATATGCTATATTTCCTTGAAAATCATGACGAGCAGCGTATCGCCAGCCAGTTCTTTGCTGGTGATGCCCGCAGGGGAGTGCCAGGTTTGGTTGTGTTGGCTCTGCTTCAACAGAACCCACTCATGATTTACTTCGGACAAGAGTATGGTGAGCGCGGTATGGATAAGGAGGGATTCAGTGGTAATGACGGTCGCACCACTATCTTTGACTATTGGAGTGTGCCTTCGGTTGTTCGTGCAGCCAAAGGAAAATCAACTGCCGATGAGAAAAAACTGTATGATATATATAATAAGGTAATGCATATTGCCGCCAGTGAGAAGGCTGTGTCACAAGGCCAAATGTTCGACCTTATGTATGTAAATGGTCAATATCATCGTCAGTATATTTTCTTGCGAAAGGCAGGGGCTGAAGTTCTGCTTGTTGTGTCTAATTTTGACGACAGTACTGCTGCAGTTAATGTTACCATTCCTGCCCACGCATTCGACTTCCTAAGTATTAAAGAGAAAAATGCTGTGGCTACTGATTTGCTTACAGGTTCTCAGTTTAAGATTACTCTTAAGCGTGATAGTGAGATTCCTTTGGTCGTAGATCCGCTTAGTGCTATAGTATTGAAATTCAAGGCATGACAAAAGACTGATACAAAAGTTCGGGGGGATTCGTGATCCCCCCGTTTCTTTTTACATCTCACCGATGCTCCCAACGCCAGTTCGTTTTGTATCCTTATGCTTTGGGTTTCCTGCATATTTCAGTGAACCTACACCCGAAACACGGCCTTCTATCTTCTCTGAAGCATAGCATGTTATGCTACCTACACCCGATACATTTGCTTTTACATTCAGTGCTTTAAGCTTTTCTGCGTTAATACTGCCAACACCGCTGTTCTGAAGTTTTACGTTGTCGGCTAATCCGCCTATTGTTATGCTGCCAACACCGCTGTTTACTATATCAATCTTATCGGTGTCCAGACTGTCCATCTTGATGCTCGATGCACCACTGTTTTTCAGTGCTAACAGGTCGTTGGTATATACTTTAATCTTCACATTTTGGGTATGTATGTTTACGTGCTGTTTTGCAAAGTTTATTTCAAGCTCGTCGCCGTTGTTCTCAAACTTATACAACTCAATATAATTCTCAGGTGCTGTCAGCTCTACAGTACCGCTTTTCTTCTCGTTCTGAATAATCTCAACAGCTCCCACACAGCGCATGTGCACCTCTTCGAATGGCTTCAGTTTGTACTCCTTTGTAATGACTTTGCCGCTTTCCTCAATAAGGTTGGTGTCCCATCCCTTTAAGTCAACTTTGCACGAAGTAAGAGCTAAAACGCTCATCATTAAAAACAATACTTTTTTCATAATTTTATATATTTAATTGATTAATC
Source organism: Prevotella sp. UBA2809 (assembly GCA_002351725.1). Taxonomy (GTDB): domain Bacteria; phylum Bacteroidota; class Bacteroidia; order Bacteroidales; family Bacteroidaceae; genus Prevotella. Next base: position 25,253 of record DEHD01000043.1, on the reverse strand, counting down.
TTTGTACATTAGACGACGCAAGTACCCGAAAAGTTGCAAAACATTTGTTTTTTTTCTATTAAATTTGTATTTTTGTGCCCAAATTAAAGAAAATATGGCCGATTATATACTTAACGAGCATAACAAAGAAGAGTTTCCACCTGCTCATACAGCTGAGCATCTGTTGAATCAGACAATGATCCGCATGTTCGATTGTGGTCGTTCTTTTAATGCTCATGTAGAGCGTAAGAAAAGCAAGATGAGTTTTCATCTTGATCAGAAACCTTCTCGACAAGATGAGCGCGAAATAGAGCGCCGTATGAATGAGCTAATAGATGAAGATTTGCCAGTAACGTTTGAATTTGTAACTCGTGATAATCTTCCCGATGATGTCTCGCTCGACCGTCTGCCAGATGATGCCTCAGAAACTATCCGTCTTGTTCGTATTGGTGATTACGATGTTTGTCCGTGTATAGGTAAACATGTGCGTTCTACTTCTCAGATAGGTCGTTTCGAGCTTCTTGGCACAAACTGGGATGAACAGGAGCATTCTTTCCGTGTTCGATTCAAGATAGTATAGATAATAATATGTCTTTGGATTTATTCTGAATAAAAATACTACATAGGACATAAAATTGTTAATATGCCCTAAAAAAGACGTTGTTAGGAAACATCATGTTTCTTTTTTGCATATATTTGCAGTAACTAAAAATCACCGGAGGAACTGCGTATGTCAACTAAAAACGATGTAAAAGACGAAAAAATGAAGATCGACAACAAAAGTGTCGAATCCAGTACACAGCAACAAATGCCATCTATATGGTATACCTAAAAAATTAGCGCGGCATCCGTTTTGGGGGCCGCGCCATATTTTATTGCTGATTAAGTGCAATCTTCATGAAAACCGGGTTGTGGTCGGAGTAGCTTAGCTCGCGTTTGTAGTAGGTTAAGCCCTGCATACCTTTGTCATGGAATATATAGTCGATACGTACCTTCTTATTGCCACCACGGAAGGTGTACATAAAACCGCTACCGCACTCTTTGAATCCGTCGACTTTATCACCAAGCATTGTGTTGTAGACGTAAGAGTAGGGTACATCGTTAAAGTCACCACATACAATGATAGGTGCTTCACACTCGCGCATATCCATTGCAAGAACATTTGCCTGACCAGAACGTGCTATCATGCCAAGGGTGTAGTTGCCGTAGAAGGCACGCAGTAGTGCATTACTCTCTATATCCATGCCCTGATTCATCAGTTTGCCAGCTTTGTGTATAGTGCTGTTGATACCTGTAGTCTCAAGGTGGGCATTGTAGACACGGATAATTGTGCCCTTTACATCAATTTCGGCCCACATAGCACTATTGTTGGTCATCTCGAAATTCAAATTCTTATTCTTTCGGATTGGGTAGCGGCTGTATATCATCATGTCGCTCTCGCCCTGTGCCATATATGGGAAATACTCTTTATATGAATCAGAGTTCTTCTTGTCGCCACGATTATCGTTGTACTCCTGGAAACAAACCACATCGACCTTCTGCTTCTTCATTTCCGACAGAATGTCCATTGCAACAAATCCTGATGTTTCGCGACCGAACATAGCAACGTTGTAAGTTGCAATCTTTATTCCTGGTTTAGAGTCGGCAGCGGGATCGAGTGAACCAAACTGATAGAGTGTTCCAGAGTATGGTATGCAACACAAGATGGCGATGAGTGGAATCAATGCCCAGTGCCAACGGCGCATGATAAGCCAGAAAACAAGCAGCACTACATCAGCTGCTATCAGCAGAGGTAGGGCATAAACAAGCATTGCGCGTGCTGTATTACCTGCAGGCTGTACGTCACCACCGTAGAGACCTACGAGGGTAAAGATCATAACTAAAACTGTAAGAATAAGAATGGTGAATGAAAAGTACTTCTGTACAGCTAATTTTCCCATAATTTGAAAAATAAAAAAGGTATTGTTTTAGTCGAGATACTTACCAACCATCTCGATCAGATTTTCTACTTTGAATGGTTTTGCCATAAACTCATCGCATCCTGCATTCTTTGCATCACGTATATTCTCCTCAAATGCATAGGCGCTGAGTGCAATTACTGGTGTATGTGAGTCAACCTCCTTGATGATGCGGGTGGCATCAAGACCATTCATTTCAGGCATGCGGATATCCATAAGAATGAGGTCTGGATGTTCCTCCTCATTGAGGGTTACAGCCTCGATGCCATTATGGGCACGGATTAGGCGATAGCGCTTGTGGAGTACTATCTTTACAAGCTCATAGTTACTATCCTCGTCTTCTGCCACAAGTATAACCTTCTTGTTCATGTCATCAGGACGCCCACTAACACGGATGGTGCGAACATTTGATGTTGTGGTGTTGCGGGTTGGCACCATACCACCAATTGTACCCTCGAATGGCAGTACAAAACGGAATAATGAGCCCTTTCCAAGTTCTGACTCTACAAATATCTGTCCACCAAGTTTCTCTATAATAATCTTACATAGCGCCAAACCAAGGCCGTAGCCGTTATTGCTGGTTTCTGCGTCGCGTGATACGTATGTCTCGAAAAGATGTGGTATATCCTTAGGATCGATACCAGAACCGGTATCTTGAACAAAGAATTCTATGTTAGCACCTTCGTCCTTCATACGATAGCCATAATTGATGCTACCTGTGGGAGTGTGCTTAAGTGCATTACTAATGAGGTTTGAGAAAACCTGAGTGATTCGGTTTGCATCGGTATTGAAGGTTACTGCCATGTTTGGCTTTTTCCATACCAACTGAAGAGTCTCAGGGCAGCGGAACTTAAACAGGTTCTTGATGCTGTCGCAAAGCTGGTTAAGATCTGTGCTCGTCTTCTTCATCACAATTTCACCAGATTCTACACGCGATAGATCGAGGATCTCGTTCACAAGACTCTGCAGACGGTTGTTGTTACTTTCGATAATCTCGAAAAACTTCATACGGTCGTCCTGTGAATCAGTCTCAACAAGTACACGTGAAAAACCTTCGATGGCGTTAAGAGGAGTACGGATTTCGTGGCTCATGTTAGCAAGGAAGAGCGATTTCATCTGACTCGCCTTCTCTGCCTTTTGGGCCATCTCTTCGTATTCCTTAAGCTTCTGGTTAGCAATAGCAAGCTGTTCTTGAGCAAGGGTTAACTTGCGATTTGCATCTGCATATTGTTGAAGCAATATTTCCTTTTCGGTTTTTTCCATAACGCACTAATTCGCGACAAAGGTAATGCTTTTTTTTGTAATACAAAAGAATTTAAGAATTTTTTTCAACTTCTTTTAGCTTTTTCCCATGCTCCGCTATTGTTGTGGGTGCAAAGATAGCTCATTCCACGAAAAACATTTAGATTCATGAAGACGAAATAGTAAGCTGTATAAAGCAACTTGTTCTTGATTCCATGACGACTAAGCACCCATCCTGCAAAGGCTGCCAGATAGAAGATAATCTGCAGTGCGAGCATGATGTCGAAGAATAATCCTGCGCGAAGTGTTGATAGTAATATATTGATAACCAGTAGAATAGTCATTGATATTGGAGTGATACTCCAGCGTAATACACGATGACTTACGTATTGGAATGTAACTAATGGTTGTTTGAATGGATTGAGCAGACTGCGCAACCACCATATACTCTGCAGGCCTCCCGCAGCAATGCGTCGTTTACGTTTCGATTCTTCGAAAATATTGGCGGAACCATACTCCTGAGCGTATGCATCAGGGGTGTAAGCTATGCGCTTGCCATCCTCAACGATATACATTGACATCATGAAATCGTCAAGTAAAGCGTTGTCGGGTACGTGACGGACCAGTTGTGGATCTATGGCATAGAGTTCGCCTGCGGCACCCATGGCTGAATAGAGCTCGCTGTCCCATTTCTTCAGTGTGCTCTCGTATCTCCAATACAAACCTTCGCCCTCTGCAGCCATCTGACCTTCCTTGCGAGCTGCCACACGTTTCTCTCCAGAAACACAGCCTACGGTTGGGTCCATAAATAGTCGCGCTATCTCGCGCATAGCACCAGGATTTATCATTGTGTTGGCGTCGGTAAAGGCTACATAACGAGTTTGTAGCTCCTGCAGTCCGTGTTTTAGAGCAGCACTTTTGCCTCTACGCTCAGGGCTGAATACCACATCAACCTCGGGGTATGCCTTAAGTAGTTCATTTGTTCTATCGGTGCTGCCATCGGTAACCCACATAATACGGAATTTATCACGTGGATAGTCGATAGCCAGTGTGTTGGCCATTTTCTCGGCTACAACATCCTCTTCGTTGTAGGCACAAATAAGTAATGTGATAGTTGGAAGTTGTGAATCATCTGGCATTGCGGCTTCGTGGGGTTTACCCACGAAGAGCCGTTTAAGCCTGATGATAATGTATAATAGAATTCCGTAACCTAGGTAGGTGTAGAATACTATGAGCAGCGTTGCCCAGAACAGGATCTTTAGTGTAATCATAGGGTAGAGGTTTTGCTTTTTTACTTTGTTTCGATTTCTTCCTTCATGTCGATGTACTGCCCTTCGGCATCGTAGAACTCATATTGAAGGAATGCCAGTTTCTGCGAGGGAATAATCCTTAAGCCCATTCCATATTTAAGCTTCCATTTAAGTTTAAGGCTGAATACACCTTTATTAATAAAGGCTGCTACATAGGGATGAACGTGCAGATAGAACTTGTGTACACCGATCTTGTTGACAAGGGTGTCGATTTTACTCTCGAGTGTATCAGTGAAAAGGATACTTGACTTGATTGTTCCTTTTCCAAAACAAGTTGGGCAGGTTTCCTCTACGTTTACGCTCATTGCCGGGCGTACACGTTGGCGGGTAATCTGCATAAGTCCGAATTTTGACAGAGGTAGGATGTTGTGTTTTGCACGATCCTTTTGCATGTTCTTGCACATGCGTTCGTAGAGCATCTGGCGATCTTCGGGCAGTTTCATATCGATAAAGTCAACGATGATGATACCTCCCATGTCTCTGAGTCGTAACTGGCGAGCCAGCTCATCGGCAGCTCCCAGATTGGTCTCGAGGGCATTTGTCTCCTGGTTGTTCTCTTTCTTGATTCGTGTACCGCTATTAACATCTACCACATGCATGGCCTCTGTGTGTTCTATAATCAGATATGCACCATGCTTGTAGTTAACTGTCTTTCCGAAGCCCGATTTTAGCTGCTTGGTTACATCGTAGTTGTCAAAGATGGGCACGATTCCGTTGTATAGCTTAACGATGTCCTTCTTTTCTGGTGCGATGAGCCCAAGGTAGTTCTTTATTTCGTCGTAGATGCCGCTGTCGTTAACGTGGATGCCGTCGTAAGTGGGATTGAATAGATCGCGCAACAGTGCTACGGCCCTGCTTTCCTCCTCAAAGCAGAGTTGTGGTCGTTCTGTGGTTTTCTGTACTTTGCTGATCACATCTTCCCAACGCTTCAACAGAATCTTAAGCTCAGCATCAAGTTCTGCGGCTCTTTTGCCTTCGGCTACTGTGCGTACAATTACGCCGAAGTTTTTGGGCTTGATGCTCTGTATGAGCTGTTTCAGTCGGCTACGTTCTTCGCCTTTCTTGATTTTTGTTGAAACCGAAACACTGTCCTCGAAAGGGATAAGCACCAGGTATCGGCCAGCGAAGCTGAGTTCGCATGTTAGGCGCGGACCTTTGGTGTTGATAGGTTCCTTTACTATTTGTACCAGTATTTCCTGACCAACCTTAAGCGTGTTGGCGATGCTGCCATCCTTTTTCAGTTCTGGCTGGATGTGGGCTTTCTGGATTGGGTAGAGCTTCTTGCGGTCGCTCACTACCTGTTTCAGATACTTCTCGTAAGAATTAAATTGAGTTCCCAAGTCAAGGTAATGCAGGAATGCCACGCGTTCTGCTCCGACATCAACGAAACAAGCATTGAGTCCTGGCATCAGTTTTTTGACCTTTGCCACATAAATGTTTCCCACAGAGAACGATGCCGTGCGCTGCTCCTGCTGGTATTCTACCAGTTGTTTGTCTTCGAGCAGTGCAATGGATATGTCCTTGGGTTGCACATCAATGATAACTTCACTTGTCATTGTCTTTCTTGCGTTACTTTAATTTGACATAGGGTTGTCGTTAGTACTAAAAAGGGTGTGTCGCTATCCTTTTTGGGATTAGCAGGCACACTCCTTTCATTTCTTCTATAGTCACAGATGACAAGATTTACTTGCTCTTATGACGATTCTTGCGCAGTCTCTTCTTACGCTTGTGAGTAGCCATCTTGTGGCCCTTCTTTTTCTTTCCGTTTGGCATAATACTAATAATTTATAATGTTAATTACTTCATTTTCTCAATAAAACTCTTGGCTGGCTTGAAAGCGGGGTAGTCGTGAGCCTCAATTACCAAGGTTGTGTTCTTTGAGATGTTGCGGGCTGTCTTCTGAGCACGACGCTTAACAACGAAGGTGCCGAAGCCACGCAGATATACGTTATCCTTCTCCTCAGCAAGACTCTCACGAATGCACTCCATGAAGGCCTCTACCGAAATGGCTACATCTTTCTTCGCCAAGCCTGTCTCTTCGGCAATTTTGGTGATGATTTCTGCCTTTGTCATTTCTTTATGTTACTTTTCTATTTATATATTAATAATGTGTGAACTCGGAATTCTTCGATTTCGGACTGCAAAGTTACTAATTTTCAGCCGATTACGAAAATATTTATAGATTTTTTTTCAAAAAATGATGATTTTCGTTAGTTTTTGGGCTATTTTTTGTACCTTTGCACCACAAAATGAAGGAAAAATAACATGAAGCAGACAAAAATTGTAGCTAGCATTAGTGACAGAAGATGTGATCAGGATTTCATTAGAAGTCTCTTTGAGGCGGGAATGAACGTAGTGAGAATGAATACGGCTCATGCAGATGAGCAAGGTATCAAAAACATTATTAATAATGTGCGTAGCGTCAGCCACCATATTGGTATACTTATCGATACCAAAGGTCCCGAGGTACGTACTACCGGATGCGACCAACCAATAGCTTATAAGACTGGCGATGTAGTTAAGATATTCGGTCGCCCAGAGATGGATACTACCCACGACATTATTAACTTGTCGTACGCCGACTTTGCTGCCGACGTGCATGAAGGTTGCCATATTCTCTTTGACGATGGCGCACTTGATATGCTGGTTATAGGTATCAACGGTCCTGCTGTTATCGCTCAGGTTCAGAACGATGGTGTACTTGGTTCGCACAAGAGTGTTAATGTGCCTGGTGTTCACATCGCACTACCAACATTGACAGAGAAGGATCGCAAGAATATCAAGTTGGCTATCGATCAGGACATCGACTTCATCGCCCACAGCTTCGTACGTTCTGCAGCTGATGTGCGTGCAGTGCAGGCTATATTGGATGCTTACAATAGTGATATCAAGATTATCTCGAAGATTGAAAACCAGGAGGGCGTAGATAATATCGATGAGATTATCGAGGCTTCTTATGGTATTATGATCGCACGTGGTGATTTGGGTATTGAGGTGCCAATTGAACGTATTCCAGGAATACAGCGCCAGATTATCCGTAAGTGTGTTCGCGCCAAGAAACCTGTAATCGTAGCTACCCAGATGCTTCATACAATGATTAATAATCCTCGTCCAACACGCGCAGAGGTTACTGATATTGCAAATGCTATCTACTATCGTACTGATGCCCTGATGCTTTCTGGCGAGACTGCCAGCGGTAAATACCCTGTTGAGGCTGTACGCACAATGGCTGCCATCGCCGAACAGGCAGAGAAAGATAAAATGAGAGAGAACGATATCGAGGTTCCTCTGTCACCTAACTGCGATATCCGCGAGTTTATGGCACATTCAGCAATCGAGGCTACTGAGAAACTTGGTGTTAAGGGTATCATTACCGATGCAAGTTCTGGCGATACTGCTCGTAACCTGGCTGCTTTCCGTGGACCGAACCCAGTGTTGGCTATCTGTTATAACGATAAACAACAGCGTCTGCTCAACTTGTCGTATGGTGTTATTCCTGTTTACCAAAAGGAGCATATTAATCCAGAGGTGCTTTTCCATGCTGCAGTACGTATGCTTCGTCAGAAGGGTTATGTTCAGGATGGTGATAAGATTGCATACCTGAGCGGAAACGTTGGTGAAGGTGGAGGAACAAAATTCCTCGAAATCAACACCGTCAAGGAGGTGATGAGCAATCAGTATAAGTTCCACCTGCCACAGCGAAAATAAGTTTTAACCAACATATAATAAATATGAACTTTAAAAAGGCATTAATTACTTTAAGTGTTGCAGCTATGACTATGCCTGCATTTGCATTAGATTTTCTTCCACTTGGGGCTCCTGATTTCAGCAAGATTAAGGAAACCGACTATCTGCCTGCCTTCGAGAAGGCTATCAAACAGAGTCGTGAGGAGATTAATCAGATTGTGACCAACAAGGCCAAACCAACATTCGAGAACACCATTCTGGCCTACGAGAAGAGTGGAGTGGAGCTTGATCGTGTTAGTAACGTTTTCTTTGCATTAGTGAGTGCACACAAGACTCCGGTTATTGCCGAGACCGAGAAGAAGGTTATGCCGATGCTTACTGAGCTCGAGAACGAAGTGTTCTTCAATAAAGAGCTTTTTAAGAGAGTGAAATATGTTTACGATCATCAACTTAAAAAGCTAAAGGGCGAAGATAGACGCTTGACAGAGGAACTCTACAAGAGTTTTGTGCGTTCTGGCGCAATGCTCAGTGATGATAAAATGGAACGCATGAAGCAGATAAATCTTCGTATTGCCGACCTCCAGCAGGAGTGGGGCACATTGCTGCCAAATGCAACAAATAACTCTGTGGTTTGGGTGAACAGTAAGGAGGAATTGGCAGGATTGAGCGAAGCCGATATCGCCCAGTGTAAGAAGGATGCCGAGAGTCGTGGTGGCTATACCCCTTATGCAATTGTTATTGTAAACACAACTCAGCAGGCTATCTTGTCAAGTCTGGATAATCGTAATCTGCGTCGCCGTGTTTACGAGGCATCTCGTCATCGTGCAGACGGTACACGTCAGTTCAATACATTCCCAATTGTTGTTGAGATTGCCAAGTTGAGAGCGGAGATGGGAGAGCTGATGGGATATAAGAATTATGCATCTTATTCGCTTGAAAAGACTATGGCTAAAAACTCTGACAATGTGTATAGCTTCCTTAAGCAACTTATTGCAGAGTACACACCAAAGGCTCAGGCCGAGACAAAGGCTATCGAGGACTATGCTAAGAAACAGATGGGGGCAGACTTTAAGTTGCAGCCTTATGATCGTTTCTATTATTCGGCCAAGATGAAGAAGAAAATGCTGGATCTGAGCGACGATGAGGTTAAGCCTTATTTCAATATCGATAGTGTTATTGTTAATGGTGTCTTTTATGCTGCACATCGTGTTTATGGTTTGACTTTTGTACGTCGTACCGACATCCCTACATATCATCCTGATATGAAAGTGTATGAGGTTCACGATAAGGATGGTAAACTGCTTGCCCTTTTCTATAGCGATCCATATCGCCGTCCAACAAAGCGTGGTGGTGCATGGATGAGCGCTTTTGCTAAGCAGAGTGGTCTGCGCCAGCAGTTGCCAATAATATATAATGTAACCAACTATGCCAAGGCTCCTGAGGGGCAGCCCACACTTATTACGTGGGATGAGGTTACCACATTGTTCCACGAGTTTGGTCACGCCTTGCACGGCATGTTGTCAAATTGTAAGTACAACACTCTGAGTGGTACAGCTGTGGCACGCGACTTTGTTGAGATGCCTTCGCAGTTCAACGAGAGTTTTGCATCAATTCCTGAGATATTCGATAACTACGCTAAGCACGCAGTAACAGGCGAGCCAATGCCAGCCGACCTTAAAGAGAAGATGCTTAAGAGTATCAGTTTCCAACAGGCCTATGCTCTTGGCGAGAATCTGGCAGCTACATGTCTGGATTTGGCTTGGCATCATCTCTCATCAAATGAAATTCCAACAGCCGATGAGGCAGCTGATTTTGAGGTTGAGGCTCTGAAGAAGATTGGTCTTTACGACAATCAGATACCTCCACGTTATTCTACATCTTATTTCAATCATGTTTGGGGTGGTGGATATGCTGCTGGATACTACAGCTATCTGTGGACTGAGGTTCTTGCTTGCAACGTGGCTGAAACCTTCCAGAAACTGGGTGCCTTGAAGCCCGAAACAGGTAAGGCATTCCGTGAGAAAGTCTTGAGTCGTGGTAACACTAAGGACCAGATGGAAATGTTTACCGACTTTACAGGAATGAAGACCCCCGACTCGTCAGGTTTCCTCAAGTATAGAGGTCTGTAATACGTAGTATTGGTTAATAATTCCTAAATGATAGAGACTAACAATGTTTAATTCAATTTTTTGGAGTAATTTTGTAGGTCAAAAAGAAGGAGATATTAAGTTGTTTAACATTTAAATGTTTTATTATCAATGATTTATTCAAAAGAAGTGGAGAACATGTGTAGCGTTTGTAAGGGCGCTTACCATGGACCTGCACCTATCCCCGAGGAGGGCAA
>DEHD01000043.1:0-14672 GCA_002351725.1 Prevotella sp. UBA2809 | reverse complement strand
CTCAGCAGGGTGCCTGCAAGCTGAGCCTGAACGTTAAGGACGGTGTGATTCAGGAGGCTCTGGTTGAGACCATCGGATGTACAGGTATGACTCACTCAGCAGCTATGGCTTCTGAGATTCTTCCTGGTAAGACCATCCTTGAGGCTCTGAATACCGACCTGGTATGTGATGCTATCAACACCGCTATGCGCGAGCTTTTCCTTCAGATCGTTTACGGACGTACACAGAGTGCCTTCTCTGAGGGTGGTCTGGCTATTGGTGCTGGTCTTGAGGATCTTGGTAAGGGTCTTCGTTCACAGACTGGTACTCTCTATGGCACCGTTGCTAAGGGTACACGTTATCTGGAGCTTACTGAGGGTTACATCACCAAGCAGTACCTCGATGCAAACAATGAGGTATGCGGTTACGAGTATGTACACCTTGGCAAGATGATGGAGGCTATTAAGAACGGCATGGATGCTAACGAGGCTATGAAGAAGTTCACTGGTTCTTACGGTCGTACAACCGAGGAGCAGGGTGCAGTAAAGGCAATTGATCCACGTAAAGAATAATAGGAGGATACGACAATGATTAGAAAAGTACAGTTTGAGAGTCAGGAGCGCCGTATCAACCAGGTTCTTGCTGCTCTGAAGGAGAATGGCATCAACTCTATCGAGGAGGCCAATGAGATTTGTGAAAAGGCTGGTATCGATCCATATCAGATGTGTGAGGACACTCAGCTCATCTGTTTCGAGAACGCTAAGTGGGCATATGTTTGTGGTGCTGCTATCGCCATCAAGAAGGGTGTTAAGACAGCTGCCGAGGCTGCTGAGGCTATCGGTATCGGTCTGCAGAGCTTCTGTATCCCTGGATCAGTAGCCGACGATCGTAAGGTAGGTATCGGTCACGGTAACCTTGCTGCTCGTCTTCTCCGTGAGGAGACAGAGTGCTTCGCATTCCTGGCTGGTCACGAGAGCTTCGCTGCTGCTGAGGGTGCTATCAAGATTGCTGAGATGGCAAACAAGGTTCGCCAGAAGCCACTTCGCGTTATTCTGAACGGTCTTGGTAAGGACGCTGCTCAGATCATCAGCCGTATCAACGGTTTCACATACGTACAGACCAAGTTCGACTACTTCACTGGCGAGCTGAAAGTTGTTAAGGAGGTTCCTTATGGCAACAACCCCAGCCGTCTGAAGGTTAAGTGCTATGGTGCTGACGATGTTCGTGAGGGTGTAGCCATCCTGTGGAAGGAGAACGTAGATGTATCAATCACTGGTAACTCTACCAACCCAACCCGTTTCCAGCACCCAGTAGCTGGTACTTACAAGAAGGAGCGCGTACTCGCTGGTAAGCCTTACTTCTCAGTAGCTTCTGGTGGTGGTACCGGTCGTACACTTCACCCAGACAACATGGCAGCCGGTCCTGCTTCTTACGGTATGACTGATACTATGGGTCGTATGCACTCAGACGCTCAGTTCGCAGGTTCATCTTCAGTTCCTGCTCACGTAGAGATGATGGGCTTCCTTGGAATGGGTAACAACCCAATGGTTGGTGCTACTGTATCTGTAGCAGTTGCTATCGACCTCGCCCTGAACAAGAAGTAATTATTTCTTGAGCTATTATAAATTAAGCCTCGCCAATCGGCGGGGCTTATTTTTTATAACCTTTTGCATTCTGAATACAGACATATGGAGAACACCGTCTCTATTATATGATTTAAATCTCGAAATCGAGGCAAGAGCGCTGAACGGTGTAGGGGCGAACCTTACCGTTTGCTACTGCCACGTGCTCAGGATGAACAGCGTAGCCCTTCAGAGCTTCCTCGCTCTCAAGTGTGCTGTCGAGCATCAAGTCGGCGTTCGACGATGCCAGGCGACCATCGATGTGTACTTTTACATCAAGCAGACCAGGAACCTTACCTACCAACCCCTCAAGACCAGCCTTGATTTCTGCCTTTACCTTCTTTTTCTCCTCTTCAGAGAGTTCTGGATTCAGTGTCCAGAGAATAATGTGCTTTACCATACCTTTAATTATTATTAGTGATTCGAATGTTGCAAAAATACGCAAAATAATCTGTACTACAAAGAAAAAATCTCAAAAACGCACCGGTATTGAAGTTTTTTTGTATATTTGCAAAAAATATAGTAACTAATAGTAATATGGCAACAGTTGACGATAAGAAAATAATCTTCTCGATGGTTGGGGTGAGCAAAACCATCCAGCAGAATCAGAAGCAAGTGCTCAAAAACATCTACCTAAGTTTCTTCTATGGTGCTAAGATTGGTATCATCGGATTGAACGGTGCTGGTAAATCAACACTGATGAAGATCATTGCTGGATTGGATCAGCAGTATCAAGGCAACGTTGTTTGGAGCCCTGGTTACACTGTTGGATATCTGCCACAGGACCCGCCACTCAACGAGGAGAAGACTGTAAAGGAGAATGTTATGGAAGGCGTGCAGCACGTTTACGACGCACTTGCTGAATACGATGATATTAACGTAAAGTTCGGACTACCCGAGTATTACGAGGATCCTGACAAGATGGACAAGCTGATGCAACGTCAGGCTGAGTTGCAGGACGTCATCGACTCTACCGATGCTTGGAACATGGATTCCAAACTCGATCGTGCTATGGCTGCACTTAATTGTCCTCCTGGCGATTGGAGCGTGAAGAACCTCTCGGGTGGTGAGCGCCGCCGTGTAGCCTTGTGCCGTTTGCTGCTTCAGAAGCCTGATGTGCTTCTGCTTGACGAGCCTACTAACCATCTGGACGCAGAATCTATCGATTGGCTTGAGCAGCACTTGCAGCAGTATGAGGGAACCGTTATCGCTGTTACACACGACCGCTATTTCCTCGACGATGTTGCTGAGTGGATTCTGGAGTTGGACCGTGGTGAAGGTATCCCCTGGAAGGGTAACTACTCAAGCTGGCTGGAGCAGAAGAGTCAGCGATTGGCCCAGGAGGAGAAATCAGCCTCTAAGCGCCGCAAGACTCTGGAGCGCGAGTTGGAGTGGGTTCGTATGGCCCCCAAAGCACGCCATGCTAAGGGTAAGGCCCGACTCAATTCTTACGAGATGATGCTTAATGAGGAGCAGAAACAGAAGGAAGAGAAACTCGAGATATTCATTCCCAACGGACCACGATTGGGTAATAAGGTTATCGAGGCCGAACATGTGGCAAAGTCTTATCCTGAGAAAACGCTGTTTACCGATCTTAACTTCAACCTGCCACCAAATGGTATCGTGGGTGTTATTGGTCCTAACGGAGCTGGTAAGACCACACTGTTCCGACTTATCATGGGATTGGAGCAGGCCGATGCTGGCTCGTTTGCTGTGGGCGAAACAGTAAAGCTGTCGTATGTTGACCAGCAGCACAAGGATATCGACCCAACCAAGTCTGTCTACGAGGTTGTGTCGCAGGGCAACGAAACCATCCGTATGGGAGGCAAGGATGTAAATGTTCGAGCATACCTTAGTCGTTTCAACTTCAGTGGAGCCGATCAGGAAAAGAAGTGTGGGGTGCTGTCGGGTGGTGAGCGCAACCGTCTGCATCTTGCCATTGCTCTGAAGCAAGAGGGTAATGTACTTTTGCTCGACGAGCCTACAAACGATATCGATGTTAACACCCTTCGTGCTCTTGAGGAAGGTCTTGAGGCTTTTGCTGGTTGTGCTGTTATCATCAGTCACGACCGTTGGTTCCTCGACCGTATCTGTACACACATTCTTGCATTTGAGGGCGAGGGTAATGTGTTCTACTTCGAGGGCAACTACAGCGAGTACGAGAGCAACAAAGCCCAGCGCCTTGGGCTTGAAGAGCCCAAACGTGCACGTTATCGTAAACTAATGGAGGAATAATAAAACTATAACAGATAAATATTACTATTATGGATAGAAATCAGAAATTTGTCATTACTATTAATCGCGAATTAGGTAGTGGCGGTCGTACAGTTGGGCGTTTGCTGGCTGAGAAACTTGGTGTTGAATTTTTCGACAAAGCACATGTCAGGGCTATAGAAGAGAAGTTCAATCTCTCTATTGATGAGATAGAGCGTCTTAAAGGTAAGAAAGAAAGTTGGTGGGCAGATTTTATGCGAGTAGGAAGCATTGGTCATGGACTAAGCTACACTCCTTACGAGAGATGGAAAGACGGACCTCAGGAACCTACAACCGAGAACGTATATAAGGCCGAGAAGGAGATTCTGCTTGGCATAGCCGAAGAGGAGTCGTGCGTTATCGCAGGTCGTTTGGGTTTTTTTGTATTCAAGAATCATCCCAATCATTTCAGCATTTTCATCCAGGCTTCTATGCCTTACCGTTTGGAGCGTGTAATGCGTAAGCAGGGATTGAGTGAGGCTGATGCCAAGAAGGTTATTGAGAAGGTCGACAAGATGCGCGAAGAGTATGTGAAGAAATTCTCAGGTACATCGCGTTACGATACCCGCAACTATAACCTTGTCATCAGTATGGACGGCAAGACCGAAGAACAGGTGGTTGACATCATTTTGAAGACTATCGGATAGTCATCATCATTTTCTCGATGAGTGGGCAGTACCAGGTTTTGAATTGTTCTGCTGTCGGTGTATGCCCACCAGGGAAGTGGTACGATTTGAGATAATACTGCAGGAATAGCGGCTCAAAGTGGGCTAGGGTATCTTCTTCACCGAAGATACCCCATATGCGTTCCTTATTCTCTATACTGCAGGAGTCAAACTGGTGTGCCTCTATTTCCTCGAACTCTTTAACAAGTTCTTCAGTAATCGTAAAGTTCTGATTTCCGTCGGCTCTTGGCGATTTGTATTGATGACTGCCTATGCGTTCGCGCAGGAAGTCTGACATTTTAAAATGAGGATTACCAAGAAGTGCCGGCACGCCGACGATGGTTGATATCATCTGAGCGTAGAATGAGCCACAACTGTTGCCCACAATAATATCCGGCTTTTCTGATTCACATATTTCTCTGATAAGTTTTATTGCGTCGGCAGGGTGGAGAGGTAGGTCGGGTGTGAGTACGATGGCTTTCCCCTCGAAAGCCTCCCTCAATGCCAAGGCTGGTACACAACTACCGCTGGCATAAAACCCATGAAGGAATAATATCTTTTTCATATTAACCCATATTTCTGTTGCAGCTGGCGGAGGGTGCCGTCCGATTTCATCTGGCGGATAACATCGTTCACCAGCTGCAACAGGTCGTCTTGTCCCTTTCGCATCAGCACGCCTATCTCGCCGTTAGTAAACGGTGCGTTCATTAGCGGTGCAGCAAGTCGTGTGTCCGTCTGTATATAATAAGGTGCTTCAGTAATCTCGGTTATCATCACGTCGGCCTCGCCTTCGGCTATCAGCGAAGGTATCTCCTCGTTCTTCTCGTGCACGATTATCGTGGCGTGCTTTAGGTTCTCGTTGGCGAATTTCTCGTTCAGTCCGCCCGGGTTCACCATCACACGCACTTCGGGCTTGTCCATGTCGGCCAGCGACTTGTAGCGGTCGGCCTCCGATGCGCGGCACAGAATGGTCTTTCCGTTATGCAGATATCCGTCGCTCATCAGCATCGTCTCGCGGCGGGCATCCGTGATGGTTATGCCACCGATGGCAAGGTCGAACGTCTGCGGCTCGGCCTGAACATCAGCCGATAGGGTAGGCCACGATGTCTGCACAAACTCGATGCCAACGCCCAATCGCTTGGCTATCTCGCCCGCCATATCTATGCCGAAACCCCAATAAGTTCCGTCGGCCTCGCGGAAGGTCAGCGGACGGTAATCGCCTGTTGTTCCGATGAGGATTGTGCCACGATTCTGTATCCGTGCGATGGTAGGTTGGTCTACAACTACGGCATTATCATCGCACCCTGCACACGATGCAAATGTCACCGTGCTCCCGCATAATACTGCGGCCAGGAATAATAGTAATATCTTTCTCATTAGTACCAAAATTTCTGCCGCAAAGGTACGAAAATCTTTCAACGATTGCATTATATTTCCGAAAAATTTGTATATTTGCCCCAGATAATGCCAATGAAAAGATGAGAAAGATTATACAAACAGCGTTCTTGCTGACACTTGCGGCACCAATTACAGCTCAGTCGTTGCGCGACTCTTTGACTGTGACTGGAGCAATGATTACGGTTACGCAGGAGCGAATGAATAAAGGTATGATAACCAACTCGCTCGACGCTCTCAGCGGTCAGGCCGCAGGCGTTCAGGTGCAGTCGGGCGGCAATCACGAGGCTATGCTGTCGGCTGTACGAGTGCGTGGTACCACATCGCTCACGGGTGGCAACGACCCTCTGGTGGTAATCGATGGCGTGCAGTCCGACATCATCACACTTAGCACCATCTATCCCGCTGATATCGAGAGTTTTACCATTCTGAAAGATGCATCCGAGACATCGCAGTATGGTAGCCGTGGTGCTGCGGGTGTTATTCAAGTGGTGACGCGAAAAGGTAAGGCCGAGCAGTTCCACATAGCCTACGATGGCAGCGTGGGTCTTGAGCACACCTACAAGAATCTCCACATGCTCAATGCTAGTCAGTTCCGTCAGGCCGCCGCCAATCTGGGGATGAGCATCATCGACAAAGGTGCCGATACCGATTTTACCCAAGCGCCACTCCGTACGGGACTTGTGCAGACTCATCACTTGGCATTCGGAGGTGGCTCTGAAACGGCTAACTATCGTGCCTCGCTTGGTATGACCGACCAGAAGACCACCATCCAGAACTACAACCTGCGCAACTACATCGCCAAGCTCGACTTGCATCAGAAGGCGTTCGACAATCATCTTACTGTCGACCTTGGCGTGCTGGGCTCATTGCAGAACAACAACGTCATCCCATTCAGGCAGAAGCTGTTCTATTCGGCTGCTACCTTTAATCCCACCTTCCCCGCTGGCGCCAATGCCTCAGGAGGCTACGACGATGTGCCCGAGGCCTGGTGGATAAACAATCCCTACGCCTTGCTCACCATGAAGGAGGACGAGGAGAACTCGCACGTGAATGTACACGCAAGGGCAACAATCGACTTGGGCTACGGACTCTCGCTGGGCCTCTTCGGCAGTTTTTCGTATACCGACTTTGGCAACGCACATTATTATCCCACCTACGTTTGGAGTCATGGCGAAGCCTATCAGGGCGACAAGAAAAGCACCGAGCTGTTAGGAAATATCGTCTTGACTTGGAGGGGGCGTATAGCAGAGCGCCACCAGTTGGAACTGCTTGGACTGATAGAGGGAAGCCGCGAAAAGGATAAGGGATTCTATGCCACCTCGTCAAACTACAACACCAACGCCTTCGGCTACGACAACCTCTCGGCAGGAGCCATCCGACCTTGGGAAGGCACAAACTCCTACAACTACAGCTCAAGCTTGACTTCGTATCTGGTTAAGGCACAGTACACCTTTAACGATCGCTACACACTCAATCTCAACACTCGTATCGATGGCTCGTCTAAGGTGGGCGAGAACAACCACTGGGGATTCTTCCCCTCTGTCAGTGCTGCCTGGAACGTAACTAATGAGCCTTGGATGGCGCGGCTTAAGCGATATGTGTCGAAACTCAATCTGCGTGTGGGCTATGGTAAGAGCGGTAACCTCGGCGGCATCGATGCATTCCAGTCGCAACAGCTCATCCGCCCCAACGGAGTGGTTAGCGTGGGCGGCATGCCTACCACCACGTTAGGCCTCATACGCAACGCCAATCCCGACCTGAAGTGGGAGATAAAGCGCACCTTCAACGTGGGGTTGGATATGGCCTTCTGGGACAGCCGAATTGTACTTACGGCCGACTTCTACACCTCGCGCACCACCGATATGCTCTACAACTACACCGTGCCCGTTCCGCCATTTACTTACGACCACCTGCTGGCCAACCTCGGCAAGATGCGCAACCACGGATTGGAGATAGGCTTCGGCATCACTCCGCTGCAAAATAAGGATGTAGAGCTGAACATCAATATGAACTGGACCTTCGAGCGCAACAAGCTCGAAACCCTCAACGGATACTATCAGGGACAATACCTTACGGCGCCCGACATACAGGGCATCAGCGATCTCTACGGAGCCGGATATCATGGTGCCAGCGGTGTGTGCTTCCAGATAGTAGGGCAGCCGCTGGGTGTGTTCTATCTGCCTCACTGCAAGGGCTTTGCGATAGCCGAAGACGGTTCGAAGCGCTACGACCTTACATCAGAGAAATACATCTGCGGACAGGCCACGCCAAAGGCCATGATGGGTTCTAACTTCGCCCTGCGCTACAAGCAGTTCGACATAACAATGCAGGTAAACGGAGCCTTCGGTCATAAGATTTACAACGGTACGGCGCTGGCCTATATGAATATGGCGTCTATGCCAAACTACAACGTGATGCAGGGAGCTCCCGAGATGAACATACAGGATCAGGACATCAGCGACTACTGGCTGGAGCCCGGCGACTACGTTAACATCGACTATGTTACGCTGGGTTGGAACGTGCCTGTACGCTCACGATTCATCAGCCGTCTGCGCGTGGCTTGTTCTGTAAACAATCTCGCCACCATCACCTCTTATTCGGGCCTTACGCCTATCATCAACTCGTCGGTAGTAGATTCTACACTTGGTGTCGACGACAAGCGCACCATACCGCCTTATCGCACCTATTCACTCGCACTTAGCATACAGTTCTGAACATGAAAAAGTATATCTTCCTCTTCATCGCCATCGCTTTTGCGTCGTGCTCGCTCGATGAGACTCCAAGCAGCGAGCTGCCCGAGAGCGCGGCCTACACATCCAAGGAGAACCTGTATCTCAACACCGTTTCTACCTTATATAACTACATAGGCGGATACGAAGACGGTCAGGGGTTGCAAGGCACCAACCGAGGCATCTACGACCTGCAGACCTTTGGCAGCGACGAAGCCTTGATACCACTTCGTGGCGGCGACTGGTTCGACGGCGGATTGTGGCAGGCCATGTATAAGCACTCGTGGACAGACGGTCACGATTTGATGAAGAACTCGTGGCTTTATCTCTATAAGGTCATCACGCTGTGCAACAGGTCGCTCGAGACTCTCGACGCCTACAAAGACCTTGCTGGCGAAGATAACCACCTCGTCTGGACATCAGAGGTGAGAGCGCTGCGTGCCATGTTCTACTGGTATCTCATCGACCTCTTTGGCGATGTGCCATTAGTTACCAACAGCAGCGTATCGATGAACGAGGTGAAGCGCGAGCAGCGCGCTGTGGTGTTCAATTTCTGCGTCGACGAGCTACGTAGCGTTCTTAACTTCCTGCCCGACGAAAACAGCACCCGCGAGGGCGACTACTACGGCCGCATCACCCAACCTGTGGCGTTCTTCATCCTGGCTAAGCTCATGCTCCAGTCGGAGGTTTACACGGGTGTGGAGCGATGGGACGAGTGCATCAGCTATTGCGACGAATTGGATTATATGGGTTATAGTCTTGAATCAATCTACAGCTCTAACTTCCTGGTTTACAACCAGTATTCGCGCGAGAACATTTTTACTATTCCTATGGACAAGAACCTCTTCTCCAACCAGCAGCAGAACATCATCCGCTCGTTGCACTATCGTCATGCAGCAGCCTATGGATATAACGGCGAGAACGGTGCTTGCGCCACGCTTAAAGCATTGCAGGTGTTTGGATACCCCGATGATCTTGATCCACGTATCGTAGATTGCTATCACTACACAAATGTGAATGGCCCCGATGGTAAACCCGTAACCGACCGTACCGGAAAGCCTCTTATGTACGAGCCCGACAAGGTGCAACTCGACCTCAGCGGTTCGCCATATTTGGAGACGGCTGGCGCACGAATGTACAAATATGAGTTCGACAAGAACGCCATCAAAGACGGCAAACTCGTCGATAACGACATTGTGCTCTTCCGCTATGCCGACGTGCTGCTGATGCGAGCCGAATGTAAGGTTCGATTAGGTAAGGATGGCAGTGCCGACTTTAATGCCGTAAGGAATCGTGCTGGCGCATCACCTCGTGAATGTACCCTCGACAATATCTTCGACGAGCGCCTTCTGGAACTCTGTTGGGAGGGCTGGCGCCGCCCTGACATGATTCGTTTCCATCGCTATAAGTCGCTATACGAAGGTCCTGACGCCATCGACGAGTCGGATGGTCACACCACCGTTTTCCCCATCCCCGCCGAGGTGCGAGCACTTAATCAGAACCTCACTCAGAATCCTGGCTATTAAGTGTATTCTTAATTATTATGCGGCGGTAGGCGGGGAGATGGTATGGGCCATCGTCGTGAACCTCGCAGATAATGTGGATTGTGTCGCCTTTTGCATCGGCGGGAATGCGCAGGGTTGCTATAGGCTGGTCGGCCTGCTCAATCTTCACTTTCGTCTTGCCAATCTCCGGTTGCTGCCACCAGCTGAATTGCAGGTTGTCGCCGTCGGGGTCGAATGATTTCGATGCATCCAGAGTGAGTGAAACCGTGATGTTTATCGTGTCGTTCGGAATGACGACATAAGGATTCAGATTGCCCTTGCCTTCGGCAGCCCACTGCATTCGCGCCATGAAGTCGTTCAGCTCATCGGGATAGAAACGCTGTTTGTAGCCCACGCTGATGCTGCGCACAGGCTCCTGCCAACTTGTCCACGCCGTGGTTAGCGAGTCGGCACACATTCCGCGTTCATGATATCCAGCCCAACCGCATTGATGCGGGTCTTCGGGATTGTTCAACCCGTTTGGCATCACATACAGAAAACTTGGTGTGTCGCCCTCAACGCCCCACTTGTATGTGGGATACTCGCCGCCAAGAGCCCCTCGGACCTGTATGTTGTCCTTATGCTGCTGCCAGTGGCGCTTGCCCAGCTCACACTGCTCCTGCCAGGTGCCCTCGTCCCACACAAACTGCAGGTCATCGGCAAACTCCTTTCTCAGCCACATGTGCGAGCTGTAACTGCGGTTCATGCGCATGCTGTACTGCATGTCCTGATCGGTAATCGTGTAGATACGGAACTTGCGCACAAACCTCTTCAACTCCTCGGCCGAGCGAGTTTGCTTAACTCGCCAGATGGCCTGTGCCAAGGTGTTGGCGCCGCCCCATGCAGCCACGTAGATTGGTCGTGTGTCGTCCTCGTCGGCCAGTCGTATCAGCAGCTCGCTGCCCGGCGAATCGTTATCGGCTCCGATGGCCTTTATTCCGCCATGGATACTGCCCATCACCGCACGACTCTTCACATAGTCGGCACTCGGCCAGTAGCCTATATATTGCTGTTTGTTCTCATCCTCAAGAGGCATGAATTCCTGCTGTCCCGAGCGTTTCATCAGCTTTGGCACATCCTTGCGGTACGCCTCTATCACTCGCTGCAGATACTCGGCCCATTCAGCAGGGTAGGGATCGCAGTTCCATCCCACCGATGTTATCAGCGCCTCAATCTCAAACATATCGGCATACGCCATCAGCCTCACCATCGACTCCATATCGTCGGGCTCAACATCCGCCGGCGCAATATCCGTACACACCACAAGTCGCGGTTTCAAGTCGTTCTCAGCAGCCTGGAGCGCA
Organism: Prevotella sp. UBA2809; assembly: GCA_002351725.1. Classification (GTDB taxonomy): domain Bacteria; phylum Bacteroidota; class Bacteroidia; order Bacteroidales; family Bacteroidaceae; genus Prevotella. The sequence continues at coordinate 3,178 of DEHD01000043.1, read as the reverse complement.
TTCACCCCAATCACCGCCATCAGTACCGAAACAAATTTCCTTATCATCGATTGCTTTATTGATAGGTGAGAGAAAAAGCAATTATTTTATATTAGGGGGGACTATATCAAACTTACCAGCTATTATTTCACTGTTGGCAACAGCTGCTGTCTGACTGATTACATTGTTAATGCTTTGACCGAGATTGAGATTCTGGCTCTGACTCTGCGCAACATTATTTGCGACACTTCCAATCATGTTTTGGTAAGCCTCCATCACATTACTGTTGCTACCAACCATCTTAACTGCTGAATTGAAGAAATCCGAACCGCGCTTTTTCAGGCCAAGGACTTCCTTCTGGGTACTAGCCATCTTCTGGACATTAGCCAAGCCGAGCTTCTGCATGCTGGCAATGGCGTCGGCTGAAGTGTTCTTCATGACCTCATCGAGGGCATTGTTGAAGATCTTCTCAACCTGATTGCTCTGCAGGGCCCCCTCAGCTGTCATATTCACCATCGTAACTTCCGCAGCACTACGGATGGCTGAAATGATACGACCGAGTGTTTCCGGATTAATAGCGCTAGCCAGACCAGAGGGAACATTCATGCTCTGAGCCAAGTTGGCGCTTTGCAGAATAGTCATCTTAGCGTTAAGGTCGCATCTACCGACTGCAGCAAGGGCCTTTTCGCCACTGAGCAGGTTACCTTTCTTGGCCAAAGCCTCAGCTCTTGCCTTGTCACCCTCAAGGGCTGCAGTCATCTGCTGATACTCCAACCACTGGTCGCGGACGAACTTCAGCTGATCATTACCCTGAGCTGTCTCCAGATACTTGTCAGTGGTCTCGATGAAACGGTTGGCCAGCTTGTTCTGCTTCTGCAGGGTGGTGTAAGCCAGTGAGGCGTTGATGGTGGATTGTGCCAGTTTGGGGCTCTCCTCACCGTCCAAAGCGGCATTCAGCTTCTCACCTGACTCTACCAGCGAATTAGTAACGTTGTTCACCATCTCACGGTTGGCGTTCATCTCCTTGAGTACCTCGGCAAATGCGGGGATGTTACCGGCTACCTCATTTGACAAGTCAACCAGCGTGCCGAACTGGGCTGCGCGTGTTTGCATCACCACCTGGGCAGCCACAATACCATCCTTGTAGGCTGAGTCGGTCTTGAGGAGCTCTTCCATATTAGAAAGTTTCTCGGAAGCTTGCTCACGAGAGAATCGAGCAGCCTTGGCGATATCGCCACTGGTATCATTGGAATTGACCGGCCAATCAACAAAACGAGAGGTAATCAACCCAATGGCGCATACCGCTGCCACCGAACACAGGATAATAATACTTTTCTTTTTCATACGCCTAAAAATTTAATGGTTTTGTTCTTTTCTCTGATGTCAAGTGTCATGTTTTTGAACTGACATTGCAAAAGTACAATGTTTTTTGCGACCTTCCAAACTTTTTGGAGTTTTTTTCGCAAAGAATCACGAGACGGTTCTATTAAGATAGAACATAACGGCCGTTACTCGTGATTGAGTAGCGGCCGTTTATATTATCTGAAGTTCAATAGCCTTAATGAAGCAATCCAGAAACTATGTCACCATGACGTTTCTCGTCGTTCTTCACACTCTCAACTTCAGGAAATTCAGCTATCAGGTGTTCATATCCTACAGCTGCATCGTATTCGCCCTTTGCTATAATCTTGTAAAGACGGTTCTTTCCCAAAAGATAATAAAGTATAGGCATTATTCTAGCCATAGTCTTTTTAGGCTTGAGCACCTTTTTAGTATAGCTATGGAATACGCTGGCATGCCTGCCTTCCTCTTTCGCTAACTGGAGGAATGCGTCACGCTCTTTGTCTGTCTTTACTATTTTTGCAAGTCTCTGATACATCAATACTGCGTCGAGTTCGCCCTGCTGGCTACGCAGCAACTCTTTAAATTGTTCTTGTGTCATATCCTAGTTTTTCCTAAAATTTTGTATTTCGCCTGCAAAGGTACAAATATTCATCGAATTATAAAAATTATTCCCAATATAACTTTTTCATCTTATTGGGTTTCATTTCACTTGGTATGAATGATTTGTGCTAAATAGTCTTAATATCTATCCTGCATCTTTTGTTAGGTGTGGGATTATTAGTACCTTTGTGAGCTTAAATAACAGGATTAATCAATGGGTAACTTAAATAAGAATAAAAATATAAAAGAGGTGGTCGCAATTTGCGACCAGTTAGATGGTGCGGTCACAAAATGTGACCTCAAAAACATAAATATCGAAAGTCTTATCCATATAGTTCGAGGACAAAAGGTGATGCTGGACTCTGACTTGGCGATGCTGTATGGCGTTACTACAAGTCGTCTCAACGAGCAAGTTAAGCGCAATATCAATCGCTTTCCAGATGATTTTATGTTCCAGCTTACAAAAGAAGAATGGAGCGCTTTAAGATCACAATTTGCGATCTTAAAGAATGGGCGTTTCTTGTTTATCGACGACGATGTGTATCTGCTTGGTGCCAGCGTAAAGGATATGGGTGCAGGCATGTGTGCTGTAACTAAAATGGAAGTATCGCCAGAACTGATATTGGGATTGATATAATAATAATTACGAGAAAAACTAAATATAATGGCAAGGATGATATCGAGGCAGGATGCTGCTGAACTATTGGATTGTGATCCTCAAACTATTAAAAACTGGGTTGATAGAGGACTCCTTAAGGGGCATGTAGTAGGGCGTGCTCTTATGATTGACAGAGAAAGTATAGAACAATATTTTGATGATATGAAAGAGCTGACTGATATGGCTCAGCAGATAAAGGACTTGAAAGTAGAATATCATAATATCATCAGAGATTTGAAAGAGGTACTTAATGAAGCTAAAGGAACATATATTGAGCCTGCACGTGCGAGAGATGCGTTTAAGGCGAATCAATTAGCGTTATTAAGTATATGTGAAGGGTATTTGGGTGAGCGAGAAGGCTCAATGTTTTCTGCACTCATCAGAGGCGAGAAAGCGGATGATGTGGCAAAAAAATTTGACCTGCCCAGAGAGCGTATTATCCAAATTTCAATAAATGTTGCTAATAAATTATCGGGAATCAAGGAACTGAAGGATATTCATGAACAGAATAAGGCCCTAAAAGCTGAAAATGAAAATCTAAGGCAAATGATCTCTGAACGTGACGTAGAACTAAATAACTAAAGTTTCGCAAGTGAT